>CAILCI010000053.1 GCA_903832625.1 uncultured Burkholderiales bacterium
AAGAAGAGGCAAAATGGTTTTTCAATTTGAACTGTGGTGAGTTTCATGGTTTTGTAAGGTTGACAGTGTCAAGGAGACTTTTTTTGAACTGTATTTGTAAAATGTGACAGTGTCAAGTGGCGCGAAAGAAAATAAATCATGCGTGATCTCAGAGAACTTATTCTGCAAAAAAGCGTGGAAATCATTGCTGAAAATGGCGTGAGGGGTTTGAGTTTTCGTGAGGTGGCTAGGCGTGCGCAAGTGAGTCACCAAGCGCCTTATCACTATTTCAAAAATGACAAAGAAATATTGATTGCCATCGCCAAAGAGGGCTTTTCAGCGCTCACGCAAGCTATGCAAAGCGCTGCTGCAGCGCATGTGCAAAACCCTCTCAAAGCCTTGACCGCAGCGGGCTTGGCTTATGTCGAGTTTGCAGTGAAGAACACGGGACATTTCAGAGTGATGTTTCAGCGCACTTTGTTACCGATTGACAGCAATATTGAAGACTTGCCCGAAGCAGACGCCACTCACAGCGTGCTGCGCGAGCATGCGCAATCCATGTTGGATGCGGGATTCGCCAAGCATTTAGACCATGCCGGAATGACACAGCTGTGTTGGGCCACGGTGCATGGCATAGCGGCTTTGCAGGTGGAGGGGTTGGCAGGCGCAAGCCAAGGTGAGGGCGCACAAGTAGCGGCAGCGACTCAAGTGGTGGAGAGTTTGGCGCTGTTGCTTGAGAAATAAAGCAACCGTTGAAACGCCCGAGGGGCGGTGAGTCATGCGGCGCCATTCATCGCGGTACGCGATGTAAGCCGTGTGGCTCACCGCCCCTCGGGCGTTTCAATTGGAGAGACTAGGAAGAAAGGTCAGCAGGCCACACCAACTCAACGCCCGTCAGCTGCGCCAATGCCTCCACATCTTGCTGAGTGTCCACATCCGCGCGATAGTGTGGATTGGCGCAAACCCAAGCGTGTGATTGCTCAGGATGCGCGACTTGCCACTGGCGGCAACCAAACTGCGTCCCGCCTGCCAAGATCTGCTGGCGCACGACGTCGCTGAACACAACAGGATTTCCGGGCAATCCTTCAACCGAGGGCTGCACCACTTGTGCGCCTTGTGGCCGCAAACGATAAGCTTCCAGCAAGTCTTGAAGGTCTGCCGTGTCAATCAAAGCTTGATCGGCCAAGGCCACCAACACCGCATCTGTGCTGCCGCTCAAGGCGCGCAAGCCCAAATGCAAGGAGGAAATTTGGCCATCTTCAGGTTGCAGGTTGCGCACCAAATGCACAGGTAAATCTTGCACGGCCAAGGCAATGCGATCTGCGTAATGCCCCAAAACCACCACCACCTCGCCCACGCCTGCTTCATGCAGCGCCAAAATGAGGCGACGAATGAGCGGCACGCCGTCACGTTCCAGCAAGCATTTGGGGCGATTGCCCATGCGCGATGCAGAGCCAGCGGCGAGCAGCACAGCGCCTACTTTTGCGGTGTTCATTTGGAGTTCAGGGTTTGAGTTCATGGCCGCGTGGTGACACACATCACATGCTTTGCAAAGCCCGTGCAATGGCTTGTTTCTTCACCCGAGGTTGCGGACATGCGCCCTTGGGCAAGTCAAACCAACTGCGCACATCGCTCTCCAAGCCCACGCCGTGCATGAAGTTGTAAATCGCC
>CAILCI010000054.1 GCA_903832625.1 uncultured Burkholderiales bacterium
AACCAATTCGTAGCAAACCGTGGTTTAGCGCCACTTTTAAAAAGAAGGAAGAATCAATGAAACATCTCAAAATTGCAGCCCTTGTAGCCAGCTTGCTGACGGCCGGTGTGGCTCATGCAGATTCGACGCCCGCATCGAACTGGTATGGAGAAGTGGGGTCGTTGGGTTTTAAAAACAATGTTGACAATGGAAATACCATTACGCCTAGTTTGCTACGCTTGACGGTTGGCAATAATTTGAATGAGACTTTGGCCGTCGAAGGGGTTGCTGGGTTGACGGCTTCGAAAGCGAATGTTGCTTTTACTAATTCTTCTGCGACAGGTACTGTTTCTGATAATTTTTATGGCGTCTACGTCAAGCCCAAATATCAAGCAACTCCTGACATTACAGTTTTTGGGCGGGGTGGTTTTGCTCACACCAGTGTCACGGTGAGTTTCAACGGCGGAACTTCAACAACATCTTCTTCGACCAAGCTTTCCTATGGATTTGGGGCAGAGTTAAAGATCAATCAAAACTGGTATGGCGCATTGGATTACATGCAATACGGCAAGTATTCTGATGTTGGGGGCTCCATTAAATTTAGCGGCATCACTCTCTCACTTGGCTACAAGTTCTAAACTTGCTTGCAACAAAAAAGCGTGAACCCTCACAGGTTCACGCTTTTTTTATGGGGCTAAATTGCCAACAGGCTTAATGTGCATCCGCCTGTTTGGCTGCTGTCACCGCTGCCGCATCATCGGCGTGAGCGCCGTTGAAAAACAGATTGAGCAGCACCGCGCAGAGTGAGGCCAACAAAATGCCGGACTCGATGAGCGGGTGCAAATCATGCGGCATCCATTGTTTGAAGTTGGGCGCGATCAGCGGGATCATGCCAATGCCCACCGAGATCGCCACCACCAAGCTGTTGTAGCGGTTGGTTTTGAAGTCCACATTGCCCAAGATGCGAATGCCTGTGGCTGCGACCATGCCAAACATGACCAAGCCCGCACCACCCAACACCACCGTGGGCAAGGCTTCGACCAAAGCGCCCATTTTGGGAACAATGCCCAGCACAATCAAAATCAAGCCGCCTGCCACGCAGACAAAACGGCTCTTGATACCCGTCACCGCCACCAAGCCTACGTTTTGCGAGAAGCTGGTGTAGGGGAAGGTGTTGAAAATGCCACCCAAGAAAGTGCCCAAGCCATCGGTGCGCAAGCCGCGTGTCAGCGCGTCTTGATCGACATGGCGGTCGGTCATTTCGCCCAAGGCTAAGAACATGCCGGTGGACTCAATCATCACCACAATCATCACCAAACTCATGGTCAAAATCAGCACGGGGTCAAACACAGGCATACCAAACTGAAACGGCATGACCACGCCAAACCAAGGTGCGGTTGCCACTTTGTCAAAGTTCATCAAACCCATGCTGGCGGCGACCACAGCGCCAATCACGATGCCCAAGAGCACCGAAATATTGGCCACAAAGCCTTTGGCAAATTTGGAGATCAACAAGATAGAGACCAGCACCAAAGACGCAATGCCCACACCGCTCAGGTCAGCGTATTTGGGGTTGGGCATTTTGCCCAGCAAGGCCAAGTCTTTGGGCATGGGCGAGCCCGCCGCCGATGCGGCGGCAGCGGCGTCAGTCAACCACTTGGCGTGGTCGGGGTTGACGATGCTCGGCGCAGTCGGGCCAAACGGGTTGCCAAAAATCCAGTTGATGCCAATGCGCATCAAGCTGATGCCAATCACCACAATGATGGTGCCGGTCACCACAGGCGGGAAAAACCGCAACATGCGACTGACAATCGGCGCGATCAGCATAGACACCACGCCCGCGCCAATGATGGCGCCAAAAATAAGTTGTGCACCAGCGTCACCGGGGGTGTTGCCGGCCATCGCCACCATGGGGCCCACGGCAGCAAAGGTCACGCCCATCATCACGGGCAGGCGAATGCCAAACCATTGCGTCATGCCCAAGGATTGAATGAGGGTGACCAAGCCGCAGACAAACAAGTCGGCAGAAATCAGCATCGCCACTTGTTCAGGGCTGAGTTTCAAAGCACGGCCCACGATGAGCGGCACGGCAATCGCGCCCGCGTACATCACCAAAACATGCTGCAAACCGAGCGCGGCGAGTTTGCCATTGGGCAAGTGCTCGTCGACCGGATGTTGAGAAGAGGTCATAACAACTCCAAGTAAGAAAGTGTGTGCCAAACTGTATACAGTTTTGAGCGCGGGGTTTGTCATCGAAAACCCTTTACTTCTCAGCCGTGAATTTCTGAATTTGCAGTTGCGCAATGAAGCGGTGGGGCTGAATGCGTACTCTCGGGGTGAATCAGAGGCAAGTTTTTCGCAAAATTTAAGCCAACACATCCCACAGCGTCCGCGCCACCACCTTGGTTGCGCGACGCAAGTCTTCCAGGTGCAGCCGTTCGTCGGAGCGCTTGGCGTGCGATTCCAGCACAGTGCGCGGGCCTGCGCCATAGATCACGCCGGGAATGCCGCGCTCCACATACAAGCGCACATCGGTGTAGAGCGGCGTTCCAACCGCTGCAATGGCCTCGCCAAACAGGTCTTGGCCGTGACGTTGGATGGCGTCAACCAAAGGCTGGCTGCCCGCCAGTGGCTGCATGGCGTGGGCCAACAACATGCGTCGAATGTCCACTGTGAGCGCCTTGCCGCCGCGGGGCGGATCAAAGCTTTGCGCGGCTTGGGCAATGGTGGCGCGAATGGCGGCTTCGACTTCGACGGGGTTTTCCTCGGGAATCATGCGTCGATCGAGTTTGAACACGACTTTGCCCGGCACAACATTGGTGTTGGTGCCGCCCACAATGTGCCCCACATTCAAGTACGGATGGGTGATGCCTTCGACTTGGGAGGTGATTTTTTTGTAGTCCGCATTGAGCGCCTGCAGCGCTTGCAAGATGTGCACCGCGCCTTGCAGCGCATCGGTGCCGCTGTCGGGAATGGCGGCGTGCGCCATCTCGCCGTGGACGGTGACTTCCATTTGCAAACAGCCGTTGTGTGCCGTCACCACTTGGTAGCTAAAGCCAGCGGCCATCATCAGGTCGGGTTTTGTCAGGCCTTGCGCGAGCAGCCAGCCGGGGCCTTTTTCGCCACCAAATTCTTCGTCGTAGGTGAAGTGCAATTCCACGCTGCCTTTGAGTGGCCGCTGGAGCGACTCCAAGGCGCGGGTGGCAAAGGTGAAGGTCGAGAAGTCGCTTTTGCTCACCGCCGTGGCGCGGCCAAACATGTCACCGTTGATGACTTCGCCGCCGTAAGGATCGTGTGTCCAGCCTTCTCCGGGTGGCACCACATCGCCGTGGGCGTTGAGGGCAATGGTTTTGCCCGCGCCGTACTTGCGCCGCACGATCAGGTTGGTGATGCTCTCCAAACCATAGGCATGCACCTCGGCGCTTGGCACGGCGTGTTTTTCGGCTTCAAAACCAAAGGCGTGCAGCAGCTCGGCAGTGCGTTCGGCGTGGGGGGCGTTGTTGCCCGGTGGCGTGTCGGTGGGCACGCGCACGAGTTCTTGCAAAAAGCGCACTTGCTCGTCAAAGTGCGCGTCAATCCAAGCGTCGAGTTGGGCGTAGGGAGTGGTGGACATTGGGGGTCAATCAAGGTTGTGCAGCAAATGCAGGAAGGCATCGACGGCGAGTTGCATGTCGTCGCTGGTGGTGCTCTCCAGCGGGTTGTGGCTGATGCCAGCGTTTTCGCCCCGCACAAACAGCATGGCTTGGGGCATGATGTCGTGCAGCTTCATGGCGTCGTGGCCTGCACCGCTGGGCAGCTTCAAAATCGGCACGCCCAGCGCCTGCACTGCGGCTTGCCAATGGGCTTGTAGCCTGGCGTCGCTGGGCGCGGCGCTGGCGCGCATGGTTTCCTCCAAACTGTATTGAACGCCACGGCGTTGGCAAATGCGTTGGAGTTGCGCCAACACATCGTGCATCAAGGCATCGCGCTGTGCGTTGGTGGGCGCACGTAAATCGAGGCTGAATTGGCAGCGCCCTGGCACCACGTTGATCGAGCCATGGGGCACATGCAGCAAACCCACGGTGCCGACGGAGCTGCATTGGCCGTCTGCGCCACGGTCTTGCGCGGCGCGTTGTTCCACATACAGCGCCAATTCGGCCACGGCGGTGGCGGCGTCGCGGCGTCTGTCCATGGGCGTGGTGCCAGCATGGCAGGCCGTGCCGAGCACTTCACCCACAAAGCGCACACTGCCATTGATGGACGTGACCACACCGAGTGGGATATCCAACTCGTTGAGCAAAGGCCCTTGTTCAATGTGCACTTCCACAAAGCCCAGATATTGCGCCGCATCGCGGGCGAGTTGGGGAATGTCGGCCAGCTTCAAGCCCGCGTCTTGCATAGCTTGGCGCAAGGTGATGCCGTCGGCATCGTGTTGTTGCAGCCATTCGTTTTTGAAGTCACCCACCAGCGCGCCTGAACCTAAAAACGTGGCTTTGTAGCGCTGGCCTTCTTCTTCGGCAAAGGCCACCACTTCGAGATGAAACGGCAGACGAACGCCTGCGCGTGCGAGTTCGCGCACACAGGCCATGGGCACAAAAATGCCCAAGCGACCATCGTATTTGCCGCCGTTGCGCACCGTGTCGTAGTGCGAACCGGTGAGCAAAGTTTTGGCGTGGGCTTGCTGGGCTTGGTAGACGCCCACCACATTGCCCACAGCGTCGATGTGGACTGTGTCAAAACCGCAGGCCTTCATGCCCAGCTCAATCGTGCGGGCGCATTGGCGGTGCGCCTCGGTCAAATAGGTGACGGTGAGCGCATCGGGTGCGTCGCTGAACTGCGCCAACCATTCATGCCAATCCCACACCTCGTGGCCGATCGTGGGTTGGTAGCCGAGTTTGTCGTTCAAACGGATTTCCACAATTCGGTGGATGTTGCGCAAGCATTCGGCCAATTCCTCGTCGGGATGGTTGCGCAAGCGGCGCTCAAAGGTGGCGATGATGTGCTGGCGCGACAGCCCCGTGCCACGCGGCCCGCGCACCGCCAACACAAACGGAAAACCAAACTTGGCGTTGTAGTCGGCATTGAGTTGTTGGATGTGGGCAAACTCTTGCGCCGTGCAATCGGTCAAACCCGCTTTGCTTTGCTCGTGGGTCGATTCTGCGGTCAGGCTTTTGCTGACCATGGCCTTGCCCGCCAGTTCAGGGTGAGCGCGCACCAAAGCCACTTGCGCTTCGCGGCCTGCGCGTTGCAAGACCTGCACCATCGCGTATTTGAGCGCTGCGGCTGATGTGAAAGGCCTCGCCTCCAAGGCTTGTTCGGCAATCCAGTCGGAGTGCTCGTACAAGCCTTGCAGCAAGGCAGCCGCTTCGGCGCGAGGCAAGGTGTTGATTTGATCTAAGGTGATGGGCATGGGATGGCCTTTTGAAATGGCGGGATGGGGCGGCGTGTCAACTCTCGGTGAAAGGATGAACCGCTTTCCAATGCCGCGCAATGTCGATGCGACGGCACACCCACACGCGGTCGTGTTTGGCAATGTGGTCTAAAAACTTTTGCAGCGCCACGATGCGACCGGGCTTGCCCAGCAAGCGGCAGTGCATGCCCACGCTCATCATCTTGGGGCTGTCTGCGCCTTCGGCATAGAGCGCGTCAAAGCTGTCGCGCAAGTAGATGAAGAAATCTTCGGCTTGGCTAAAGCCTTGCGGCAGCGAAAAGCGCATGTCGTTGCAGTCCAGCGTGTAGGGCACAACCAAGTGGGGCACCACGTCGCCATTGGTTTTTTTGACCTTCATCCAAAAGGGCAGGTCGTCGCCGTAGTAGTCGCTGTCGTACTCAAATTGGCCGTGATCGACCACCAAGCGGCGGGTGTTGGGGCTGTCGCGTCCGGTGTACCAGCCCGCACCATGAATCGAATGTCCATGTTTTTCGCCCGTGAGCCGTTCGATGATGGCGATGCCGCGCTCCAAATGCTCACGCTCCAGCGCTTCGGGCAGGTTTTGGTAGTGAATCCAGCGGTAGCCGTGGCAGGCAATTTCGTGACCGAGTTCAACCAACGCGGCGTTGAGTTCAGGATGACGCTCCAGCGCCATGCTCACGCCAAACACGGTCAGTGGCAAGCCGCGCTGCTCAAACTCGCGCAAGATGCGCCACACGCCCGCGCGCGAGCCGTATTCGTAAATGCCTTCCATGCTCAGGTGGCGCTCTGGATAGCTGGCGGGGTTGAACATTTCGCTCAAAAACTGCTCGCTGCCAGCGTCGCCGTGCAGCGTGGCGTTTTCGCCGCCTTCTTCGTAGTTCAGCACAAACTGAACCGCCACGCGGGCTTGTCCCGGCCATTGGGGTTGGGGCGGGGTGCGGCCATAGCCCACCAGGTCGCGGGGATAGGCGGCAGTGCTGTCGTAGCGGGCGTTGGGGTTGGACATGGCGCAATTCTGGGTGGGTTAAGACAAAGCCATGGCAATGTCGTTGGTGGGCATTTTGCGATCGAGCGCCAAGCTGTCTTCGACGTGGCTCAGGTGTTCGTGCATCAAGCGCACGGCTAGTTCTTCGTCTTTGGCGGCAATGGCTTTGAGGATGTCGGCATGTTCTTGCGCCGAGTGCTCGGCGGCGTTGGCGGTTTGGTACATCAGCGTGATGAGGGCGCAGCGCGAGATCAGTTCATCCAAAATTTGCGCCAGCACCAAATTGCCCATCAACTCGGCCATCACCACATGAAAGTCGCCCAGCAAATCGGTGCGGCTGGGCACATCGCCGCGCGAGACGGCGGCTTTTTCTTGCGCCACATGGTCTTTGAGGGTTTTGAGTTGCGCGGGCGTGGCCTTGCGGGTGAACTCGCGCGTCATCTCGGCTTCCAACATGCGGCGCACGGCAAACACTTGGCGCGCTTCGTCCGAAGACGGCGTGGCGACAAATGCGCCGCGTGCGGGCTCCATGGTGATGAGGCGTTTTTGCGCGAGTTGAAACAAAGCTTGGCGCACGAGGGTGCGCGAGACGCCAAAATGATCGGCCAACTTTTGCTCGGCCAATTTGCTGCCCGGATGCAGGCGGTGCTCGACGATGGCCTTGGTCATCGCGTCCACAATGGTGCGGGTGGTGTTTGAGTGATCCATGAAAATCTCCGACGCCTTGGGGCTTGCATGATAGCGTCAACCTCAAAAATTGTATACACTTTTAGTAGACCGATTCTGTAGACCGATCGAGTCGCCAAACTTTCAAGGAGCCCGCAATGGGATTGAGCACACACGTTTTAGACACCATGCACGGCTGTCCCGCAGCGGGCATGAAGGTGCAACTCTTCACCACGCAGGGCGAGCAAGCCACCTTGGTCAAAAGCTTCACCTTGAACAGCGATGGCCGCAACCCCGACGGTTTGCTCTACGACAACGCCAGCCTGCGCCAAGGCACTTACCGTTTGGTGTTTGATGTGAAAGCCTACTTCGCCGCCAAAGGCGTGACGCTGCCAGAACCGAATTTTTTAAACACCGTTAGCTTGGATTTTGGCGTGGCGAACGTGAGTGAGCACTACCATGTGCCGCTTTTGGTGAGTCCTTGGAGTTATTCGACCTATCGCGGCTCGTGAATTCAGACTTTTTAATATCAATTAATTTGATGTCTTTTGAATGGAGGGTTGAAATAAAGCTTCGACCCAACCCACAGGAGACGAATCATGATTCGCAACGGCGCCAAAGGTTTAAACCGTGCCAAATGGATGTTTTTTTTGTCGCTCGCTTTATTGCTAGCCGGCTGCAAAGACGGCGATAGGGATGCGATGGATATGGCGGTGAAATACTCACTGTTTACAGGTTATTTTGATTTTTTGACACAAGACCCGTGGTTTTGAATCCAACCGGATGGCGTGAACCGCATTTTCTGGTCACAAGATAAGTTTCGAATAATTTTGTATACCAGCGAGAATACAAGCGCCAAAGCAGAGCCGTCTGAATCTAAAATGACGAATCTACTTTTGATTCGTTATTCAACATGACCCAAGTCACCAACACCGTGCGCTTTGTGCTGGACGGCCAGATTGTCGAGGCGCAAGGTGTGCGCCGCACCACCACGGTTCTCGATTATTTGCGCGAACAACTCCGCCGCACCGGCACCAAAGAGGGCTGTGCCGAGGGCGATTGCGGCGCCTGCGTGGTCATGGTCGGCGAGCTCAATGCCGCTGGCACGGGCGTGGACTATGTGGCGGTCA
Source organism: uncultured Burkholderiales bacterium (assembly GCA_903832625.1). Lineage (GTDB taxonomy): Bacteria > Pseudomonadota > Gammaproteobacteria > Burkholderiales > Burkholderiaceae_C > Limnohabitans. The sequence continues at coordinate 8,153 of CAILCI010000054.1, forward strand.
ACAGTTGCATTCAGTTGCTGCCCGCGCTCGATGGTAAATCCATCAAAACCGTGGAAAGCCTCAAACACGCCGACGGCAGCTTGCATCCGGTGCAAGACGCGATGATTGGCTGCCACGGCTCGCAGTGCGGTTTTTGCACGCCGGGCATTGTCATGAGCTTGGTCAATTTGGTGCAAACCAACACCGCGCCCGATCGCCAAAGCATCACCGACGCCTTGAGCGGCAACCTGTGTCGCTGCACGGGGTACAAGCCCATCATCGACGCCACGGTCAAAGCCTGCGAAAAACCCTCGGCGCTCAAAATTGACGACCGTGCCGATGTGCCTTTGCTCAAAGAGATTCAACGCGCCAAGTCGCCCACCCTCAGTTTGGAGGGCGACATCATCGTGCAACCCGTGGTGCGCACCAAAAAAGGCAACGAGTTTGTCTCGCCCGCCACCTTGGCCGAAGTGGCCGACTATTTGCTCAAATTCCCCAGCACCACGCTGCTGGCGGGCAGCACCGAAATTGGCTTGCAAGTGAACAAGCAATTCAGCCGCCCCGAACACATCATGTATTTGGGCAATGTGCAAGAGCTGCGCCAAGTGCAAGAGTTGCCCCATGCGTGGCGCATTGGTGCGGTGGTGTCCATCACCCAGGTCGAGACCTTGGTGGCCACAGCCTATCCCGACTTTGCCGAGGTCTTGCGCCGTTTTGGCTCGCCGCCGATTCGCTCCACCGCCACGCTGGCGGGCAATATTGCCAATGGCTCACCGATTGGTGACTCCATGCCTTGCTTGATGGCGCTGGGTGCGAGCTTGCTGCTGCGCCGTGGCAACAAAACCCGCAGTGTGGCGCTGGAGGCGTTCTACACCGGACAAAAACAAAACGTCTTGCAAGCTGGCGAATTCATTGAGGCGATTGATTTGCCCAAACCACAAGCCGGACAAGTGTTTCGCGCCCACAAAATCAGCAAACGCTTTGAGCAAGACATTTCGGCCACCTGCGCGGCAATCAGCTACCACTTGAAAAACGGCAAGTTGAGCGGCGTGAAATTGGCCTTCAACGGCTTGTCGCCTTCGCCCATGCGCGCGCCCAAACTAGAAGCGGTGCTCGAAGGCCAAGCGCCTGGCGACGTCACCGCCCAAGCCTTGGACGCCGCAGTGGCCGCGAGCTTCACCGCCCGCGACGGTCTACGCGCCACCTGGGCGTACCGCTCGTTGGTGGCACGCAATTTGGTGCTCGAATTCATTGAAGAAAACACGTCGGAGGTGGCATAAATGAACGCTCCCATCAACCTCAAAAACCTGTTGCCCAGCGCGGGCTTGCAGCAAGGCAGCGACATCATCCACGAGTCAGCGCATTTGCACGTTACCGGCGAGGCCACCTACACCGACGACATGCCTGAGCTGGCAGGCACGCTGTATGCCGCGCTCATTTTGTCGCCCGTCGCCCATGGCGAATTGATCGGCGACGGCATTGACCGCGACGCTTTGCTCAAAGCGCACGGCGTGGTGGCGGTGTTCACCGCCAAAGACATTCCGGGCGAGAACAACTGCGGCCCCATCATCCATGACGATCCGTTTTTGGCCGACGGCAAGGTCGAGTTCATTGGCCAACCCGTGGCCGTGGTCGTGGCGCGTGACATGCTCTATGCCCGCGAAGCCGCGCACCACGCCAAGGTGCTGGTCAAAGAGTTGCCGCCCATTTTGACCATCGAAGAAGCCATGGCCGCCCAAAGCTTTGTCATGCCCCCCAAAGGCATCACCCGTGGTGACGCGGCGCAAGCCATTGCCAATGCGCCCCACAAACTCAAGGGCAGCACAGCCACGGGTCAGCAAGAGCAGTTTTATTTGGAAGGCCAAATCACCTACGCCGTGCCGCGCGAAGACGGTCAACTCACGCTCTATGCATCGACCCAACACCCCGACGGCAACCAGCGCGAAGCCGCTGCTGCTTTGAACCTCAGCACCAAAGATGTGGAAGTGATTTGCCGTCGCATGGGCGGCGGTTTTGGTGGCAAAGAGGGCAACGCCAGCATCTTCAGCCAAAGCGCTGCGCTGGCGGCGTTCAAGCTGCGCCGTCCGGTCAAGCTGCGCGTCAACCGCGACGACGACATGACCATCACCGGCAAGCGCCACGATTTCAAAATCGACTACGAAGTCGGCTTTGACAACCAAGGCCGCATTTTGGGCGCAGACATCACCCTCATGTCACGCTGCGGCTACAGCACCGATTATTCGGGGCCGGTGAACGACCGCGCCTGCTTGCACATCGACAACTGCTACTTCATCCCCAACCTCAAACTCATCAGCCACCGCTGCAAAACCAACACCCAAAGCGCCACCGCGTTTCGTGGCTTTGGTGGCCCGCAAGGCATGTTTGGCATCGAAACGGTGATCGCAGAAATTGCCGACACCTTGGGCAAAGACGCCTTGGAAGTGCGCAAGCTCAACCTCTACCAAGACCCTGCACAGTCGGGCAATCCGGCTTCCATGACCACGCAGTACAACCAAGCCATTGAGGATTGGGTGGGCGACCAAGTGGTCAACCAAGTAGAAGCGCAAGCCCGCTACGCCGAGCGTCGTGCGGCGGTCAATGCCTTCAACAAAACCAACAAACACCGCAAACGCGGCTTGGCCTTGGTGCCCTTGAAGTTTGGCATCAGCTTCACCGCCACCATGCTCAACCAAGGCGGGGCGCTGCTCAACATTTACATGGACGGCTCGGTCAGCCTCAACCACGGCGGCACAGAAATGGGTCAAGGCCTCAACACCAAAATGGCGCAAGTCTGCGCCGATGGCTTGGGCATTTCCACCCAACTCGTGCGCGTGACTGGCACCGACACCCAAAAAGTGCCCAATGCGTCGGCCACCTCGGCCTCCAGCGGTGCCGACATCAACGGCGCAGCCGTGATGAACGCCACCGCCCAAATGCGCGAGCGCTTGGCGCCTGTGGCGGCGCGTTTGTTGGGCTGCACGCCAGCAGACGTGACATTTGCCAACAACCAAGCGCAGGGCGGCGGCAAATCGGTCGCTTGGGCTGATTTGGCCAAGCAAGCCTGGCTCGACCGCGTGGGCTTGTCGGTCACTGGCTTTTACATGACGCCTGAAATCAACTACGACTTCACCACCTTGAATGGCCGTGCTTTTTACTACTATTGCTATGGCGCGTCAGTTAGCGAAGTAGAGATCGACACCCGCACCGGCGAGCTGTGGCTCAAAGCGGTGGACATCGTGCACGACGCGGGCAAGAGCATCAACCCCGCCATCGACAAAGGCCAGATCGAAGGCGCTTGGGTGCAAGGCATGGGCTGGCTCACGATGGAAGAGTGCATCTGGGACAAAAAGGGCAAGCTGCTCACACATGGCCCCAGCACCTACAAAATTCCGGTCGCGGGCGATGTGCCAGAACACTTTAACGTCACCTTGTTTGACGGCAGCAACGTCAAACCCACGCCTTTCAACAGCAAAGCCGTGGGCGAGCCGCCCCTCATGCTGGCCTTGTCCACGTTCTTCGCGGTGCGCGATGCGGTGTCAGCCAGTGCCGACCACAAAACCGTGGTTCACATGAGCGCGCCGGCCACGCCAGAGCGGATTTTGATGGCCTGCGAGCACGCCAAACAACAAGGTTTATGACAGGCCTTTGGGCTGGGTCCAAGACTGGCCCTCGGTGAGCGTGTCGAGCTGAAAACGACCGCTCTTGTCCCACAGCCAAGTCTCGGTGTAGACCACTGGACCCAAGCGCTTGGGCGCCGGAAACGGCGAAGCGGCGCGCACGGTGCGCTCGATCTCAGCCACCACCTCGGGCGCGTGGGTGGGTGGGCGCATCCAGTCGATGTCGAGCAAATCGCCTTTTTCGTTGAGGTTCAGGCGCACCACGCCGACGGCGTAAATCAAAGGCGGCAGTTTGCCGTTGTAGATGCGATTGGCGTTGTTGGCGTACAAATGACGCGCCGCATCTTTGCGATACTCTTTGGGATTGGGCGCGTTGGAGGGCACAGGGCGCGGCGTCAGATCGGCCAGCACCACCTTGGGTGCAGGCACAGGCGCAGACACGCTGGAGGTTTGGGTGGGTGCAGAGCTGCAACCACTCAACCAACTGCTGACGCCACCGAGTGCGCCCACCGACAGCCAACGCAATGCGCGGCGTTTTGACATGGCAAGATGCGACATGAGCCAACTCCTCAAAAAGAGATTCGCAACCGAATTGTTATTTTTTCGCTAAACCTAAGATATCCGTGATAACCAACCCTCACTTTTTTCGTACTCTAGAACTTTTGAATTCATCGCAAAAGGGCGTTTTAGCCACGGTCGAACGTGTGCAAGGCTCTGGCCCGCGTGAAGTGGGCGCTTGGATGGCTGTTTTTGAAGACGAAGTTGTCAATACCATTGGCGGCGGGCATTTGGAGTTTGACGTCATTGCCAAAGCGCGTGCTTGGTTGGCTGCGCCAGACGTGGCAGAGCCCCGCAATGCAGCCGATCAACAGAGTCTGCGTTTTGCTCTAGGCCCCAGCCTCGGCCAATGTTGCGGCGGTGTGGTGGATATGCGGCTGGAGCGCATCAGCGCCGCCGACATCGAGGGCTTGCGAACTCGCCTCGGCCAAGCTGCGCAGCCCTTGGCCTTGTTTGGCGGCGGTCATGTGGGCAAGGCGCTGATTCAGGTCTTGGGCTCGTTGCCGTTTGAGGTGCGCTGGGTGGACAGCCGAGACGAAATTTTTCCGAGCCACATTCCGCCCCATGTGCTGTGCGAGCACTCCGACCCCGTTCATGCGGCGGTGGCCGATGTGCCAGCGGGCGCGTTTGTGCTCATCATGAGCTTTAGCCATGCCGAAGACTTGGACGTGGTGGCCGCGTGTTTGCAGCGTCAACGCGAGCGCGCCGACCTCGGGTTTATCGGCCTGATTGGCAGCAAAACCAAATGGGCGACTTTCAAACACCGCTTAGAGGCACGCGGTTTTACCGAAGCCGAGTTGGCGCACATCACTTGCCCAATTGGTGTGAGCGGCATTGCAGGCAAGCAACCCGAGGTGATTGCGGTGGCGGTGGCGGCGCAGTTGTTGCAACACGTCAGGGTTTAGGGCGTAAAAGAGTTGAGGTATAGAATCAGCCCATTCAAAGTCGGCGCAAGCCGATGTGTGATCGGGAGAGACTGCTGGCCACCAGCAGCGCCGAAGGAGCAACCGCCCCGGAAACTCTCAGGCAAAAGGACCGACCACACGACTAATCTCTGAAGAGCTGCGGGTCTCATTCGTCGATCCGCGCACCGAAGGAGCAAGCCAAACCCCGCGTTTGGTGAATCTCTCAGGTCTAAGACAGAGGGGGCGCACCCGTTGCATGTCGCGGCGTGTGCCTCAACCTCTGACGTCTTGGAGCGCTCTATCATGAAAACTATCGCCGTGATCGGTGGTGGCATCACAGGTGTCACCACAGCTTATGCCTTGGCCAAACGCGGCTTTGCCGTGACTTTGTTCGAACGCCATCGCTACGCAGGCATGGAAACATCGTTTGCCAATGGAGGCCAACTCTCGGCCTCCAATGCCGAGGTGTGGACGCACTGGTCTACCGTGTGGAAGGGCATGAAATGGATGCTCAAAAACGATGCGCCCTTGCTGGTCAACCCCACGCCCAGTTGGCACAAGCTGAGTTGGTTTGCCGAATTTTTGAGCGCGATTCCTGACTACGAACGTAACACCATCGAAACCACCCGCCTGGCCGTGGCCTCGCGGCAACACATGTTTGAATGGGCGCAAGCCGAGGGCATCGATTTCAACTTGCGCAAAGAAGGCATTTTGCACATCTACCGCGACAAAAGCGGTTTTGACCATGCCGGCAAAGTCTCACAACTGCTGGCGCAAGGCGGCTTGCCACGCCGCGCGGTCACGCCGCAAGAAATGAAAGCCATTGAGCCAACGCTGGCAGGCAACTACTACGGCGGCTATTTCACCGAAAGCGACTCGACGGGCGATATTCACAAATTCACCTTCGGGTTGGCGCAAGCCTGCGAACGCCTGGGCGTCGCCACTTTGTACGAGCAAGACGTGAGCGCCGTGCGCAGCAACCAGCAGCGCGTGAACATCACCGCCACACACCAAGGCCAGCAAAACGTGCACAGCTTTGACCAAGTGGTGATTTGCGCTGGCGTGGCCAGCCGCAACTTGGCCGCGCAATTGGGCGACCGGGTGAACGTTTATCCCGTTAAAGGTTATTCCATCACCGTCAACCTGAACGACGCGCAAAGCCAAGCCGGCGCGCCCACCGTGAGTTTGCTGGACGACGAAACCAAGCTCGTCACCAGCCGCTTGGGCGCAGACCGTTTTCGCGTGGCGGGCACGGCAGAGTTCAACGGCGTGAACAAAGACATTCGCGCCAACCGCATCCAACCGCTGGTCGATTGGGTGAACGAATGTTTTCCGCAAGTCAGCACCCGCAGCGTGGTGCCGTGGGCGGGTTTGCGCCCCATGTTGCCCAACCTCATGCCGCGCGTTGGGCGCGGCAAACTCAGCAATGTGTTCTACAACACCGGACACGGCCATTTGGGGCTGACACTGGCGGCGGTGACGGCGGATATGGTGGGCGAGGTGGTGGCGCAAGCCCAAGATTAGCCCACCACTGACTTGTTATATTGTCGGATAAATTACTTATCCGCCAAAACATGTCACGTCGCGTCAAAACCCGCATCAACCCAATTCGCAACACCACCGTTGAAGTGGCGGCCAACCACCGCGTGGACGTTTACCACTCGGTGGTCAGCATGAGCTTGCCGGGGTTTTTGTGTTTGTTTGCCTCGTTCTTTTTGCTGGCCAATGCCTTGTTTGGTTGGCTGTATTGGTTGAACCCCGACTCGATTGGCGGGCTCAAAAGCAATGCGTATTCAGAGTATTTCTTTTTCAGCGTGCAAACCTTGGCCACGATTGGTTACGGCGCGAAGTTTCCGCAAACTTTGTATGCCGATGTGTTGGTCACCATCGAGTCCATGATCGGTTTGTTGAGCGTGGGTCTGTTTGCCGCCATTGCATTTGCGCGGTTTTCCATACCTCGCGCGCGCATTGTGTTCAGCGACAAATTGGTGATTCATACCCACGACGGCGTGCCCACCCTCATGATGCGCATTGCCAACGAGCGCAGCAACCAAATCATTGACGCCGATGTGTCGATGAGCCTCATCATGCGTGAAGTCACGCCCGAGGGCATGAAATTTCGGCGCATTCATGATTTGAAACTCACGCGCAGCCACACCCCAATTTTGTCGCTCACCTGGACAATTTTTCACCCGATTGTGCCGGGCAGTCCCTTGTTTGGCCACACGCCGCAGAGCTTGGCGCAACATGAATTTGGACTGGTGGTGACCGTCAAAGGTTTGGACGAAACCATCTCGCAAACCGTGCACGCCAACCATGTGTATGCGCCGTCACAACTGTTGTGGAATCACCGTTTCAAAGACGTTTTCGTGGAAGACCCCGTCACCGGAAAAGCGCAAATTGACTTGATGGCGATCAGTGAGGTGCAGCCCCTCTAGCCCCGGCGACAAAAATTGTATACACTTTAGCGCCATGGACGCATATTTTTTAGACTGGGCCAATTTGCTGCTGCGCTGGGTGCATGTCATCACAGCCATTGCGTGGGTGGGTTCTTCGTTTTACTTTGTCTTTTTAGACAACAACTTGATCAAACCCACTTCGCCCGATTTGCTTGAAAAAGGCGTGGGCGGCGCGATGTGGGCGGTGCATGGCGGCGGGTTTTACAACCCACAAAAATATTTGGTGGCTCCCAAAAAAATCCACACCAAGCTGCATTGGTTTTATTGGGAAAGCTATTCCACCTGGTTGAGCGGCTTTTCGCTATTTACCGTGCTGTACTTGTGGAACGCAGGCACGTTTTTGATCGACAAATCGCTCATGGACTGGTCACCCGCGCAAGCGGTTGTGGCGGCTTTGAGCTTTTTGGTCGTGTTTTGGCTGATTTACGACACCGTGTGCCGCCTCTTTGGTTTCAAAGAAAACGGCGAGCAAATGGTGGGCGCCATCATGTTTGTTGTGGTGGCATTTGCGGCTTGGTTGGCTTGTCATTTGTTTGCAGGGCGTGCGGCGTTTTTGTTGGTTGGCGCGATGATTGCCACTGCCATGAGCGCCAATGTGTTTTTCTGGATCATTCCCGGTCAGCGCAAAGTGGTGGCGGCCATGACCAGCGGTCAGCCCTACGACGCGCAATCTTTGGCGATTCACGGCAAACGCGGCAAACAGCGCAGCGTTCACAACACCTATTTCACGCTGCCCGTGCTTTTTGCCATGCTGAGCAACCACTACAGCTTTTTGTACACGCACGATTACCACTGGGTCATTTTGGTGCTGATGATGTCGGCGGGCGCCTTGATTCGCCAATTCTTTGTGCAACGCCACGGCTACCACTTGGGTCGCGCCAGCAATCCGCTGCCGTTTGCGCTGGCGGGCGTGGTCATCATCTTGGGCGTCATTGTGTGGCTCAAACCTGCGCCCACAGCACAAAGCAATGCCGCAGCGCAAACCCAGCCCGTGAGCTACGCGCAACTCCAAGGCGTGCTCGCGCAGCGCTGCTATCTGTGCCACGGCGAACAAGTGCAGATGAAAAACGTGCGGCTCGATTCTGCTGAAGGCGTCAAGCTGCATGCGGTCAATATTTACCAACAAGCGGTGGTCTTGCGTCAAATGCCGATGAACAACGCCACGCAAATTACCGAAGACGAGCGCCAACTCATCAAGCGTTGGTATGAAGGCGGTGCGGCCACGCAATAAGCCGTGTTGCGCCAAGCGCTGGCTATACTGAAAGGCTTATGAACCTGAGCCCGCAAGACCTGATGGCCATTGAGCTAACGCTACAGCTCGCTGGCCTCACCACCTTGATTTTGTTGATCATCGCCACGCCGCTGGCTTGGTGGTTGTCGCAAACCCGCTCGCTGTGGCGTGCGCCGGTGGCCTCACTTTTATCACTCCCGCTTGTGTTGCCGCCCACGGTGTTGGGTTTTTATTTGCTGATTGCACTCGGCCCCAACGGCCCTGTGGGGCAATTCACGCATTGGGCGGGTTGGGGCACGCTGGCGTTTAGCTTTACGGGTTTGGTGGTGGCGTCGGTTATTTATTCGTTGCCATTTGCCTTGCAACCGCTGGTTCATGCGTTTGAGGCGCTGGGCAAGCGGCCTATGGAAGTGGCCGCCACCTTGCGGGCGCATCCGCTCGATGCTTTTTTGACCGTGGCTGTGCCGTCGGCATCGTCAGGTTTTGTGACCGCTGCAATTTTGAGCTTTGCCCACACCGTGGGCGAGTTTGGCGTGGTGCTCATGATTGGCGGCAATATCCCCGACAAGACCCGCGTCGTCTCCACCCAAATTTACGGTCATGTGGAAGCCTTGGAATATGCCCAAGCCCACACCCTCTCGGCGGCGATGTTGGTGTTCTCGTTTGTCGTGTTGTTGGCACTGGCCGCGCTGCGGCGCACATCTGACAAGGTGGGCATGTGATGCACCACATTCAGTTGGACTTGCAGCGCAAAGGCTTTGACTTGTCGGTCGATCTGCACTTGCCCAGCCAAGGCATTGCCGTGATTTACGGCACTTCGGGCTCGGGCAAAACCACCTTGCTGCGCTGCGTGGCGGGTTTGGAGCCGCAAGCCAATGGGCGCGTAGAAATTGCGGGCGAGGTCTGGCAAGACGATGCACAAGGCATTCGCACACCCGTGTACCAACGCCCTTTGGGCTATGTGTTTCAAGAAGCCAGTTTGTTTGAACACATGGATGTGCAAGCCAACCTCAACTACGGTTTAAAACGCAGCGCCCGGCCACACACCCATAGTCTTGAGCATGCGGTGAGTTTGCTGGGCATTGGCGATTTGCTCAAACGCCGGCCACATCAGTTGTCTGGCGGCGAACGCCAACGTGTGGCCATTGCCCGCGCATTGGCCACACAACCCACACTGCTGCTGTTGGACGAGCCGCTGGCCTCACTGGACTTTGCACGCCGACAAGACATCTTGCCCTGGCTAGAAAAACTGCGCGATGAGCTGCATTTGCCCATGCTCTACGTCAGCCATGCCGCAGACGAAGTGGCGCGTTTGGCCGACACCTTGGTCGTCATGCAACACGGGCGCGTTCAAGCCAGCGGCGCGGTGGCTGAGGTGCTCACATCGGTGCGTGTGCCTTTGAGCGTGGGCGACGACGCAGGCGCGTTGCTCAGTGGACATGTGTCGCAAATTGACCAACGCTGGCAACTCGCTTGCATAGGTTTTGACGGCGGAGAACTGTGGGTGCCCAACACCGGTTTGATGATCGGCCAAGCCGTGCGTGTGCGTGTGCTGGCGCGAGACGTGAGCATTGCCCTGCAAGCCACGCAGCACACCAGTATTCAAAACCTGATGCCCTGCGTGATTGAGTCTTTGGGCGCAGACCAACACCCGTCGCAAGCCTTGGTCAAACTGCGCTGCGGCCAAAGCGCGTTGTTAGCCCGAGTCACAGCCCGCGCCGTGGCCGATTTGGGGTTGGCCATTGGACAAGAAGTGTGGGCTCAGGTGAAGTCGGTGGCGTTGGTGAAGTGAGGGGGAGTCGTATCTATTCATATTTCCGTGTAAAAACTGACGGTAAATTTAAAAATATGTTTATTGACATGTAGTTAGAGGTTTGAAATTATTGGTGTATCTATTCAAGTATCTATTCACACCAAGCAAGGTGTCGCTGGTAATTGACACCTGCTTGCTTTAGGTAAGCGTGAGTAACCAAAGTGAAAAAAGGCAAAAAACACTGTTTTTCAGCTAAATTTATTTTAAATGCCAAATAAATAATCACGGCATGAAATTCAAAATTTTCTTATTTTTTGCGCTGGCAACAATTGCAACATCCCTAAATTTGACGGCGCAAGTGGAGTGTGCTGCACGCAACGCATATTCATCTTATAACGTTCACTGCCTCGTGGTGAATACTCGTGCCCTTTGGTCTAGTCCTTTGGTGCTCGACGCTCAAACATTGAGCTGAGCTGGGGCGTTAGGGAGCATCGCTGGTTTGAATGTGAAACTATGCCGTAGGTGACCCGTTGACGTTGGCCGACAGCAATCAACTTAAAGCCGCCCTTAATGTCTGAACGCATAAAAGCAAGTTTTAAACAGCATTAAAACAAGCCAAAACTCCCAACCAAATGAAGTGTCTGTATAACCACTAAAGTACTACAAATCAAATAATCCAATCGCGATTGCTAACCAGCAACGCAAAAAGTGTTTGTTTTTCTTGGATTTTTGAAAGTGTTTGTATGAGCGAAATCGTAACTTTTGGGTCTGGTTCTGGTTCTGGGGCAGTGGCTGAGGCAACTGTGAGGAGTGCGGGGCTTTCTAATATTTTTCAACGCGGCGCGAATTTCGGCTTGGCCATGAAAACGCCAAACAAAAGCCCCGAAGTCATTGATGCGCTGCAAGAGGTCAACCAGTTGGCAAGGGAGTACGAGACACTCAAGATCGATGTCTTCAATCGGGCAGAGCGTGCCTCTTGGGTGTTTTTGAGCAATGTGTATGACTATGTGTTGCGTATCAACAGGTCGGTACGCAAGCGTCAAATCAAAAGCGACTTGCTGGAGATGGTCAAGATGCGCGACCGTATCAGTCTTACCTCTGCGTCAGAAACCGAGGTGTTGGTGGTGCGTTATGTTTTTTCTGACCTGACGCGGCAAAGTCGCTACAACTATGTCACTGCCATACAAAAAGCCTTGGCTATGGACGTCAAGCAGGGCGAACTCTTGCCTCTGTTGGAGCAAAACCGTGGTGTGACGTATTGGTTGAACTCGGGTTCGGAGGGCGTCGATGCCAAAAAAGTTGCAGTCAGAGAACAACGCAAAACCCAGCGCACCGATTCTGTCAGCCTCATGCGCCGCCTGTTTGACCTCATGGCCAGCAGCCAAGGCTTATCTTCTATCAACGCCACCCAAGTGGCAGACTGGACGCCAAGCGCCAGAGAGTTGGCCAATGTGAAGGAAATGAACAAAGACTCGCCCAAGTACCAAGCGGGAGAATTTGTGTTTTTTGTGGCAAAGCCCGGCGCAAGGCCAGACGAGTACACGCTGATTCAAGGCTTTAGCGCTGCACGCGATTTTGAAGACCAGTTGTTGCTGCAAATTGCTGCCCGTTTGGGCGCAAATAACGAGCAATTGCAAGCAGTTGTGTCGGAATTTGAGGCGTCTATGCAGAACTAGACAGCGGTGTGACGAAGTAGGGCATGCCAGCGCCGCATGCCCTGCTTTTAGCAGCGGGTAGATTTGTCGTGCGCTGAGTTTTCAACGCAAATCAAGAAAAAAACCGAAGTGTAAAATCGATTTTACACTTCGGTTTTTTTCTGGAAACGAGGGTTGTTCGACGGGTTGAACAATGCTTGAATCTGAGATGTTTGAGGGGTATTGCTCTGATGGCCTCACCAGTTACCGATTTTAAAACGGTGGTGAGTGCCCTGCGCAGTATGTTGAAGCTGCGAAAAACATTTGAAAACTGGAAATTTTGATCGCAATGCCTATTAGCTTAGGTGGCAGAGGGCATATCCCAATCGTTTATCCGCACATCTACCCATTCCCGAAGAAATGGAAGTAGCTAGTTTCAACATGTTCCTCGTTGGGGGAAAGTGACGGTTGCACTACCTACTTGAGTGCCTCAAAGATACGTTCTCGGTGATATTTGAGGTATTCACAATGCTTTGTGGTGAATAAACCAACATTGAGCGTGGTCTTGATATTCCAAGCATCAATAACTGCTGCAGCCTCTTTGGAAACGAGGAGAGCGCCATTGTCTTCAAAGCTAATCCAACCACGATCGAAGAGCTTGTCAATATGAGGGGCAAGTAACAATCCATTTTCACCGTCTAATCTCTCACGATCGTCAGAATCACGCCAAGGCTTGATGTGGCTGGCTATCAAAAATCGAGCGTCGTCTACATCGGTTACTCGACAACATTTTTCTTGCATCATTACTCGCTGACGATAGAGCCCCTGCCCCCTCCGTGCGCTTATTAATTGTTCTATTTCTGTCGGATGGCGGTCAGATTTCAAAATTTCTTGTTCTGCAAGGTCATCTTTGCTGGGCTGCTGAGGAAATGCAAGTTCAAACTCAGTTTTAGGCCAAATCGGGAAAAACTTTTTCAATATTTCATGCCAATAGCCACCAAAAGCCCCTGGAAAATCTTTTGGTTCGAGGGTTTTTTTTGTAGCTAATTCATATGCAAGCGCGCTAATAGCTTTTGGTGGAAAAGGTTTTCCGTCGATGTAAATGTCATATTTTCTCGATGGCCCAAAGCCCAAAGCACCAGGGTGTTTCTCCCAATACTCTGCTGCTTCGAGAATGTGTGCTTTTGTTATTTTTTCGCCCTGCCATTTGCCACTCATACTTGCTCCTCATAAAAAATTATTCTAATACTATTAAATTCTTTAAAATTCACATAAGTTTCTTATTTATAACTTTAAAACTAATTTTCAACATCTTAGGGCGTCCTGTAATCGCCACGTTTTTTGAAGACCAGCAATTGCCTGTCGTCTGTGCGCAAATAACGAGCAATTGCTAGCAGTTGTGTCTGAATTTGAGGCGTCTACGCTGAAGTAGCCAGCGGTGTGACGAAGTAGGGCATGCCAGCGCCGTATGCCCTGCTTTTAACAGCGGGTAGATTTGTAGTGCGCTGAGTTTTCAACGCAAATCAAGAAAAAAACCGAAGTGTAAAATCGATTTTACACTTCGGTTTTTTTCTGAAAACGAGGGTTGTTCGACGGGTTGAACAACGCTTGAAATCTAAAAAATAGAGTACTTAATGATTTTCTCTTGACAAAAGTCTTCTTGGATTTTAATATTTAAGTGAAAAATTTAGATTTAATGCACTCATGCAATTTTACATTCAACACTGTGGTTTGATTATTTTTGCCATCTTCTGGGGGTGGTTCTTCCTTGTTCGCTACATCTGGAACCGCTTCGCTGACAAATCCGAATTGAAACAGGATGAGAACAAATTTTTCTCACCATTGATTAAGCCATTTTCAAACCCCAGTATTGATCCAGCAATGGCTCACAACCTAGTAAGAGGTCACGGCCCTGTTGTTGGCGTTTACCTTCCGTAAACTGCAGAGGTCTTCCGACCCGATTCTTGCTCTACGCAGCTTTTTTCTGCCCACAAAAAAACAGATCACCCCCGCGCCAACTCCCCCGCCAACAAGTTATGTCGCTCCACCAACGGTCCCACATCCACCGTGGTCAGGCGTCCTTCGCGCACCACCACGCGGCCATTGACGATCGTGTAGTCGGCGTTGTCGCTGGCGCACAGCATTAACGCGCCTACGGGGTCGTGCACTGCGCCGCCTGCCATGCTCAAGGTATCTGTTCTGTAGAGACAAATGTCGGCGCAATAGCCGGGCGCAATTTGCCCAATTTCATGGGCGCGTCCCAGCACTTCTGCGCCGCCGCGTGTGGCGATGCGCAGGGCGTTGCGGGGTGTCATTTCTGCGGGGCCGTGGTCGCAACCGAAGTTGTCTAGGGCGCGACCCACACGCGCCAACAACATGGCTTGGCGTGCTTCGTTGAGCATGTGGCCTGCGTCGTTGCTGGCGCTGCCGTCTACGCCCAAACCCACGGGCACGCCTGCGTCGAGCATTTTGCGCAGCGGCAAAATTCCGCTGGCCAAGCGCATATTGCTGCATGGGCAGTGGGCAATGCCGGTGCGGGTTTTGGCAAACAAATACGTGCCTTCGTCGTCCAGCTTGACGCAGTGGGCGTGCCACACATCGCTGCCGACCCAGCCCAAATCTTGCGCATATTGGGCGGGTGTGCAATTGAATTTTTCTTGGGTGTAGGCCACGTCGTGGTCGTTTTCTGCCAAATGGGTGTGCATGCGCACGCCATAGGCGCGGGCGAGTTTGGCACTCTCGCGCATCAAGTCTTGGCTCACGCTAAAAGGCGAGCAGGGCGCGACCGCCACATGCGTCATAGACCCAAAACTGGCGTCGTGCCAAGTTTCAATCAGGCGTTGCGATTCTTTGAGGATGAACGCCTCGTCTTCCACCACATGGTCGGGTGGCAAACCGCCTTTGGATTGCCCCACGCTCATGCTGCCGCGTGTGGCGGTAAAACGCATGCCAATGGTGTGCGCGGCTTCAATGCTGTCTTCCAGCCGAATGCCGTTGGGGTAGATGTACATGTGGTCGCTGCTGGTGGTGCAACCGCTCAACAACAATTCGGCCATCGCAATTTGGTTGGACACCAACACCATCTCAGGCGTGAGCCCCGACCAAATCGGGTACAAGCCCTGCAACCAGCTAAATAGCTCCGCGTTTTGCACCTGTGGAATGGCGCGTGTCAAACACTGCACCATGTGGTGGTGCGTGTTGACCATGCCAGGAATCACCACATGCTGGCGTGCGTCAATCACCTCGTCCACGCTGCTGAGGTCAATGGGCTCGTTTTCAGCAATGATGCGCTCAATGCGGCCATCGCGGATGAGGATGGAGGCGTTGTTTAACTCGGTGTTGGCATCGTCTTGGGTGGCAATGCAGCGGGCGCGGTGGATGAGGAGGGTGGGCATAAAAAACAAAGGCAGTGGTTCAACTGTCGCCACTTTAACTCGCTGGCCTTGCAACGCCGCGCTAAACGCTTAAAGTGGCTGAGTACTGTTTAAACAAGATCAAAACCCAGCCATGAAAACCTATCGCATCGCCTGTATTCCCGGAGACGGCATCGGCAAAGAAGTCATTCCCGCAGGGCAGCAAGTGCTGCAAGCTTTGGCGGCGGCGAGCAACAGTTTTCAGTGTGAGTTCACCCAGTTTGGCTGGGGTGGCGACTGGTACCGCGCCCACGGCGAAATGATGCCCCAAGACGGCTTAGAAGCGCTGCGCCCCATGGACGCAATTTTGTTTGGTTCGGCGGGCGATCCGCATATTCCAGACCACATCACGCTGTGGGGTTTGCGCCTCAAAATTTGCCAAGGGTTTGACCAATACGCCAATGTGCGCCCCACGCGCATCTTGCCCGGCATTGACGCACCCTTGAAACGCTGCACGCCGCAAGACCTCGATTGGGTCATCGTGCGCGAAAACTCCGAGGGCGAATACTCGGGCGTCGGTGGTCGTGCGCACCAAGGCCACCCGATTGAAGTGGCGACCGATGTGTCCATGATGACCCGCGCTGGCGTGGAACGCATCATGCGTTACGCCTTCAAATTGGCGCAATCGCGCCCACGCAAATTGCTCACGGTGGTGACCAAATCCAACGCGCAACGCCACGCCATGGTCATGTGGGATGAAATCGCGCTGCAAATTAGCCGCGAATTTCCAGACGTCACCTGGGACAAAGAATTGGTAGACGCCGCCACCGCCCGCATGGTCAACCGTCCCGCCACGCTCGACACTTTGGTTGCAACCAATTTACATGCCGATATTTTGAGCGACCTGGCAGCAGCACTGGCAGGCAGTTTGGGCATTGCGCCCACGGGCAACATCGACCCCGAACGCCGCTACCCCAGCATGTTCGAGCCAATTCACGGCTCGGCTTTTGACATCATGGGCAAAGGCTTGGCCAACCCCGTGGGCACGTTTTGGTCGTGCGTCATGTTGCTCGAACACGTCGGCGAAGCTGCGGCGGCAAAAAAACTCATGCACGCCATCGAACAAGTCACCGCCAACCCAGCCCTGCACACCGGCGATTTGGGCGGCAAAGCCACCACGGCGCAAGTGACGCAGGCGGTGTGTGCATTGCTGAGTGAGTGAAAACCAGCCAAAGCCAATACGAGCTGATGCGACAACAAGTCAGCCGCAAAGCTTGCCCAGCGGCTACAAAATTTTGGTGGTCGTGGCGTGTCAAAATTGAGGCTCAATGAAACAGCACACCCCATTTGACTCACCCGCCGCTGTGCAGGCACAGCCGCAAGAATTTTTACGCCAACTCTACGCCGCTGCGGTGCATCGCGCTTTGCCGCTGCACAACACGGCGGCTGCGCTGCCGCCACCGCCCAAAGGCCGCACCTTGGTGCTGGGCGCGGGCAAAGCAGGGGGCGCAATGGCGCAAGCGGTCGAGGCTTTGTGGCCTGCGGACAAACCGCTGTCGGGTTTGGTGGTCACGCGCTACCACCACACGCCTGTGCGTCCTGCGGGCGTGCCTTCGCGCATTGAAGTGGTCGAAGCCGCGCATCCTGTGCCAGACGCCGCAGGCTTGGCCGCTGCCGAGCGCATATTGGCCCTGACCCAAGGTTTGACGCAAGACGATTTGGTGTTGTGCCTCATCTCCGGTGGCGGCTCGGCCTTGCTGACCTTGCCCGCCGAAGGTTTGACGCTGCAAGACAAACAACGCATCAACCGCGATTTGCTGCACAGCGGAGCCAGCATTGGCGAAATGAACTGTGTGCGCAAACACCTCTCGCGCATCAAAGGTGGGCGTTTGGCGGCGGCCTGTGCGCCAGCGCAAGTGGTGACGCTGACCATCAGCGATGTGCCGGGCGACGATCCGTCCATCATCGCCAGCGGCCCCACCGTGCCTGACGCCAGCACTTGCGCCGACGCGCTGGCCATTTTGCAGCGTTACGGCATTGCCTTGCCTGCTGCGGTGCAAACTGCCCTGCAACAAGGCGAGCTAGAAACCCCCAAACCCAGCGCCGCGTGGGACAAACAGCCCGTGCATTTGATCGCTACACCGCAACAGTCTTTGGACGCAGCGGCAGAGTTGGCGCGCCGTGCGGGCTTGAACGCCTATGTGTTGAGCGACGAGCTAGAAGGCGAATCGCGCGAAGTGGGCAAGGTGCATGCAGCTTTGGCACGCGCTGCGGCGCAGGGCAAAGGGCCGTTTCAAACACCTTGCGTGATTTTGAGCGGCGGCGAGACCACCGTCACCATTCGCCCGCAAGCCCTCAACACACCCAAAGGACGCGGCGGACGCGCCGGAGAGTTTTGCTTGGGGCTGGCCGTGGCACTGCAAGCGCAACCCAAGGTCTGGGCTTTGGCCGCAGACACCGACGGCATTGACGGCATTGAAGACAACGCAGGCGCGCGCGTCGCGCCCGACACCTTGAGCCGTGCGGCAGCGCAGGGCATCAAACCCACCGAATACCTCGACCGCAACGACGCCTATGGTTTTTTTGAGCCCTTGGGCGATTTGGTCATCACCGGCCCGACGTTCACCAATGTGAATGATTTTCGGGCGATGTTGATTCTGTGAAAACCTCACCCACCACCCTCAAAGGCATTGGTATTTTGTTGCTGGCGCTGGCGTGCTTTTCCTTCATGGACACGTTCACCAAAAAAGTGACAGCGCAAGCGCCCATCTTGATGGTCATCTGGACGCGCTACCTGATTCAAGCGCTGGTCACCACGGCCTTCATCTTGCCCAAAATGGGGCGCAGTGTGCTGATCACTGAGCATCCGTGGACGCAAGTCTCGCGTGGCGCATTGTTGATGCTCACCACGGGGTTGGCGGTGTTGAGCTTGCAGTTTTTGCCGGTGGGCGAGTTCTCCGCCATTGTGATGACCACGCCTTTGTTGGTCACTTTGTTTGCCTCGCGCTGGTTGGGCGAACATGTGTCTCACACCCGAATTGCGTTGGTGGCGGGCGGGTTTTTGGGCACCTTGTTGATTGTGCGACCCGGCTCCAGCTTTTTTGGCTGGCCCATGATTTTTCCGCTGCTGCTGGTGGTGGCGAATGCGGGTTTTCAGTTGCTGACCAGCAAGATGGCGCAAACCGAAAAAAGCATGACCACGCATTTTTACTCAGTCTGGACGGGCGCGGTGCTCTCCAGCGTGGTGGTGTATTGGGCTTGGGCGACCATTGAAGACACGCAGCTTTGGTTAGAAATCATCGCCATCGCCGTGGCTGGCGCGCTGGGGCATTTTTTGCTCATCGTGGCTTTTGAGAAATCACCCGCCGCCACGCTCATGCCCTATATGTATTTGCAAATCGGCCTGTCCATGCTGGGCGGCTGGCTGCTGTTTGGCCATGTGCCAGACCATTGGTCGGTGCTGGGCATCATCACCATCGCCGCCTGCGGTTTGGCGGGCGCGATGTTGACGGTGGTGGAGGCGAGGCGTAAACAGTTGCTGTGACGCTCACTCACACAAACCACGAATTTCCGCCGGAATCGGCACGGCACGAATTCCCGGCTGGCCGTTGTTGTCGCGGTGGGCGGCAAAGATACGGACTTCTTCGCATTCCATGATCAGGTCTTCGCCGCGTTGAATGCGGTAGGTCAGCACAAAGCTTTTGTCGCGCCATTCGCCAATTTGGGTGTGAATGTCCAGCACATCGCCATAACTGGCGGTTTTGACAAAACGGGCATGGGTGTCCACCAAAGGCGTGCCGATGATGCCCAACGTGCGCTCGGTTTCGTGCCACGGTGGTACGCCGCATTGCACAAAAAAGTGGCGCGATGCGGCGTCAATCCAGCGGAAAAAGTTGGGAAACCACACAATGCGGGCGGGGTCGCAGTCGCCAAATTCGACTTTGAGGGTGTAGGTGATGGTTTTGCTCATAAGTGCGAGATTGTCGAATAAATGGGAAACCTCTTGGTCGAGAAGGTGTCAGGGGCTGGTAACCTTGGATTTTTAACGATACCAAACTCGTTTCAATGTCTGAATCTAGATTGTGTTTGAGCAATATCACCAAGCGCTATCCGGCGGTGGTGGCCAACGACGGCGTGTCCCTGAATGTGCAGCCCGGCGAAATTCATGCCGTGCTGGGCGAAAACGGGGCGGGCAAATCGACGCTGATGAAAATCATCTACGGCGCGGTCAAGCCCGATGCGGGCGACATCCGTTTCAACGGCCAAACGGTGCATATTCGCAACCCCCAAGAAGCGCGTGCCTTGGGCATCAGCATGGTGTTTCAGCATTTCAGCCTGTTTGACACCTTGAGCGTGGCCGAAAACGTGTGGCTGGGCTTGGACAAATCTTTGAGCCTGGAACAGGTGAGCCAAAAAATTCTAGAAAAAGCCTCGCAATACGGCTTGGACATAGAACCCAGCCGCCCCGTTCACACCTTGAGCGTGGGTGAAATGCAGCGGGTTGAAATCATCCGCGCCTTGCTCAGCGACCCGCAATTGCTGATCTTGGACGAACCCACCTCGGTGCTCACGCCGCAAGCGGTGGAAAAACTCTTTGTGGTGCTGCGTCAACTCGCCAGCGAAGGGCGCAGCATTTTGTACATCAGCCACAAATTGCACGAAATTCGCGCCTTGTGCACCACTTGCACCGTCATGCGTGCAGGTCGCGTGACAGGCGTGTGCGATCCACGCCAAGAAACCAATGCGTCTTTGAGCCAACTCATGATTGGCAGCTTGCCGCCAGAACTCAAACTGCGCCCACAAACCGCAGGCGCAGCCGTGCTCAAGGTGCAAGATTTGAGCTTGGAGCGCGACGACCCGTTTGGTGTCGATTTGCACCACATTCACCTGCAAGTGCGTGCGGGCGAAGTGGTGGGCATTGCGGGTGTGTCGGGCAACGGCCAGCGCGAATTGCTGCGCGCTTTGTCGGGCGAAGACACGCGTGCCGCGCACACCAGCATGGTGTTGGCTGATACAGCGGTCGGACACTGGAGCCCGGCAAAAAAACGCGAAGCTGGTTTGCACTTTGTGCCCGAAGAACGCTTGGGACGCGGCGCTGTGCCGTCCTTGAGTTTGGCGCAAAACCTGTTGCTCACGCGGCATGAAGCCGTAGCGCAACACGGTCTGTTGGGGTTGCTGGGCTGGCTCAATTTGGGCAATTTGCAGCGCCAAGCGCAGGCCATCATTGCGCGCTACCAAGTCAAAGCGGGCGGTGCCGATGCGCTGGCCAAGTCTTTGTCGGGCGGCAATTTGCAGAAGTTTTTGGTGGGACGCGAAATTGAAGCCGCGCCCCGATTGCTCATCGTCTCGCAACCGACCTGGGGCGTGGATGTGGGCGCGTCAGCCCAAATTCGTGCGGCGCTGCTGGCCTTGCGCGACGCAGGTTGCGCCGTGTTGGTGGTGAGCGAAGAACTGGAGGAGTTGCTGGAATTGTCAGACCGATTGCATGTGATTGCCGACGGGCGTTTGTCGCCCGCTTTGAGCCGCGAACAAGCCAATGTGTCTTTGATTGGCGAATGGATGAGTGGCCTGTGGCAGAAAGAGGAGGCACACCATGTTGCGGCTTGAACCTCGGGCGCAAACCTCTGCGCTGTGGCGTTACGCCTCGCCCTTGTTGGCCTTGGCGCTGACGGTGGCGCTGGGTGTGTTGTTGTTTGTCGCTTTGGGCAAAGACCCCGTGCGCGGCTTGCAAGTGTTTTTTTGGGAACCCATCAAAAACGCTTATGCGTGGTCTGAGCTGATTGTCAAAGGCACGCCTTTGTTGCTCATTGCACTCGGGCTGGCCGTGTGTTTTCGCTCCAATGTGTGGAACATCGGTGCCGAAGGCCAGTTTGTGATGGGCGCGATTTTTGCGGCAGGCGTGGCGCTCACGGCAGATGCCAACACCTCGTCTTGGTTTTGGTTGTGTATTTTGCTGGCGGGCGTGGTGGGCGGCATGGTGTGGGCGGGCATTGCGGCTTTGCTGCGCGACCGCTTCAACGCCAACGAAATTTTGGTCAGCCTGATGCTGGTCTATGTGGCCGTCATGGTGCTCAATTATTTGGTGTATGGCCCGTGGAAAGACCCACTGGGCTACAACTTTCCGCAAACCAAAACCTTTGAGGCCGTCACGCAAATTCCCAAACTCATGCAGGGCTTGCGCGTCAATGTGGGCGTGTTCATGGCTTTGGCGGGTGTGGCGGGTTTGTGGGTGTTTTTGTTTCGCACCCATGCGGGTTTTGCGCAGCAAGTGGGCGGTTTAGCGCCAGATGCGGCGCGTTATGCGGGCTTTTCTTCGCGCAAAGCGCTGTGGCTGGCCTTGTTGGTGTCGGGCGGTGCAGCGGGTTTGGCGGGGGCGCTGGAAGTGGCCGGACCGCTGCGCCAACTCACGCCGTTTGTGCCTGCGGGCTATGGTTTTGCGGCCATCATCGTGGCGTTTGTCGGGCGGCTCAATCCGGTGGGCATGGTGTTTTCGGCGCTGTTGATGAGCATGTTCTACATCGGGGGTGAATTGGCGCAATCGCGCTTGGGGCTGCCGCGCTCGCTCACGGGTGTGTTTCAAGGCTTGTTGTTGTTTAACTTGTTGGCCTGCGACACGCTGATGAATTACCGCCTGCGCTGGATGCGTGCAGAAAGGACAAACTGATGGATACCTACGCATTGTTGTGGGCCGCGACCATGAACGCAGGCACGGTGTTGGCGCTGGCCTCGCTGGGGCTGTTGATCAACGAAAAAGCGGGCGTGGTCAATTTGGGCGCCGAAGGCATGATGCTGTGCGCCGCCATTGCGGGCTTTGCCACCGTGGTGCACACAGGCAGCGACACGCTGGGGTTTTTGGCTGGCATGGGCGCAGGCGCCTTGATGGCGGCTGTGTTTGGCGTGCTGGTGATTTGGCTCAGCACCAACCAATACGCCACGGGTTTGGCGCTGAGTTTGTTTGGCAGCGGTTTTTCAGCCTTTGTGGGCGTGAACTATGTGCAAGCCAAATTGCCCGAGCGCATGCACTTTGACATTCCGGTGTTGGGCGATATGCCGGTGCTGGGCGTGGCCTTGTTTCGGCACCATCCGCTGGTGTACGGCGCAATTGCGCTGATGTTGGGCCTGATGTATTTTTTGTACCGCACGCGCGCGGGCCTGGTGCTGCGCTCGGTGGGCGAGTCGCCCGAATCGGCGCATGCGCTGGGCTATCCGGTGCGGCGCATTCGTTTGTGGGCGGTGATTGCAGGGGGCGCTTTGTGCGGTTTGTCAGGCGCTTACATCTCGATTGTTTACACGCCCTTGTGGGTGGAGGGCATGATTGCGGGCAAAGGTTGGATTGCTTTGGCGCTCACCACCTTTGCCACTTGGCGTCCAGCGCGGGTGTTGCTGGGTGCGTATTTGTTTGGCGGCGTGACTATGTTGCAATTTCACTTACAAACCACGGGTGTGGACATTCCCACCCAGTTTTTGAGCATGTTGCCCTACGTGGCGACGATTGTGGTGTTGGCCTTGATTTCGCGTAATCCCAAATGGCTGCGGGTGAATATGCCTGCGTCCATCGGCAAACCGTTTGTGCCGAATTGAGTGTTTTTTCCGTTCATAATGACTTGTTTTTTCAACACATCTTTGGAGGTTTTCGCATGACTGACTTGTTCAAACGTCGTTGGGTAAGCGCCGTCGCCTTGAGCGCCGTGGCCGCTGCTGTTTTGGTGGGTTGTGGCAAAAAAGAAGAACCCAAGGTCGAAGCACCCGCTGCGGCTGCCAAGCCAGAAGCTTTGAAAATCGCGTTTGCCTACATCGGCCCCGTGGGCGATGGCGGCTGGACGTTTGCGCACGACAACGCACGCAAAGCTTTGGAAAAAGAGTTTGGCGACAAAATCCAAACCTCGTTTGTTGAAAACGTGCCCGAATCGGCTGACGCCGAGCGCGTGATCCGCGATTTGGCAGGCCAAGGCAACAAGTTGATTTTTGGCACCACCTTTGGCTACATGGAGCCCATGCTCAAAGTCGCGGCTGACCTCAAAGACGTCAAGTTCGAACACGCCACCGGCTACAAACAAGCCGACAACATGAACACCTACGACAGCCGCACCTACGAAGGCGCCTACCTCGCAGGCGTGATCGCTGGCAAGATGACCAAGAGCAACACTTTGGGCGTGGTGGCTTCGGTGCCAATTCCTGAAGTCATTCGCAACATCAACAGCTTCACCTTGGGCGCGCAATCGAGCAACCCCAAAATCAAAACCAAAGTGGTGTGGGTCAACGAGTGGTTCAATCCACCCAAAGAAACCGAAGCCGCCACAGGGTTGATCAACGCGGGCGCTGACATCTTGTTCCAAAACACCGATTCGCCAGCCGTGCTCAAAACCGCTGAAGAAAAAGGCAAACGCGCTTTTGGTTGGGACTCCGACATGACCGCCTACGGCCCCAAAGCGCATTTGGCCTCTAGCGTCATCAACTGGACGCCTTACTACGTGCAAGCCACCCGCGATGCTTTAGATGGCAAATGGGCAGGCGGCAAACACACTTGGTGGGGCGTGAAAGAAGGCGCGATTGACATTGTCTCCATCGCCGACGACGTGCCTGCTGACGCCAAAGCCAAAATCGACGAAGTCAAAAACGGCTTGAAAGACGGCAGCTTTGTCATCTGGAAAGGCCCGCTCAAAGACAACGCTGGCAAAGACGTCTTGAAAAAAGACGAAGTGGCTGACGACAAGTTCTTGAGCGGCATCAACTTCTACGTCAAAGGCGTCGAAGGCAAGGTTCCCGGAGCCAAGTGATGTTCAAAGTTCACGCTGTTGCGCCACAGCGTTTGCCGCAGTTGTTGCGGCAAATGCCCAAGGCCGAGTTGCATATTCACATCGAAGGCTCATTGGAGCCGGAGCTGATTTTTCAACTCGCCCAACGCAACAACGTGGCTTTGCCTTATGCGAGTGTGGAGGCATTGCGCGCCGCCTATGCCTTCACCAATTTGCAGAGTTTTTTAGACATTTATTACGCCGGTGCCAGCGTCTTGCTGCATGAGCAAGATTTCTACGACATGGCCTGGGCGTATTTAGAACGTGCCGCCGCCGACCACGTGGTGCACACCGAAATGTTTTTTGACCCCCAAACCCACACCGAACGCGGTGTGCCTATGGAAGTGGTCATTCACGGCTTGCACCGCGCCTGTGTGGACGCGCAAGCCAAGCTGGGCGTGAGCGCCCAACTCATTTTGTGTTTCTTGCGCCATTTGAGCGAAGAAGCCGCTTTGCAGACTTTTCAAGACGCGCTGCCTTTCAAAGACAAATTCATTGGCGTGGGGCTGGACTCCAGCGAAGTGGGCCATCCGCCCGAAAAGTTCAAAAACGTGTTTGCCTTGGCCAAAGCGCATGGCTTGCACTTGGTGGCGCACGCTGGCGAAGAAGGCCCGCCCGCATACATTTGGAGCGCGCTGGACGAGCTGCAGGTGCAGCGCATCGATCACGGCGTGCAGTCCATCCACGACTCAGCCTTGATGCAGCGTTTGGCAAAAGAGCGCATTCCGCTCACGGTCTGCCCCTTGTCCAACCAAAAACTGTGCGTGTTTCCCGATTTGAAACACCACAACATTGCCCAATTGCTCGATGCGGGTTTGTGCGTGACCATCAACTCGGACGATCCCGCTTATTTCGGTGGCTACATGAACGACAACTTTGTGCAAACCTTTGCCGCCACAGGCATGAATGCGCAACAAGCCTATGTGTTGGCGCGCAACAGTTTTGAGGCCAGTTTTGTGCCCGAAGTGCAGCGCCAAAAGTGGTTGCACGATCTCAAAAGCTGTTTTGAGGGCTTTGTCGAGCACGACGACTAAAATCGTGCCCTATGAGTATCAAATCTGACAAATGGATTCGCCGCATGGCCGAGCAACACGGCATGATCGAGCCTTTCGAACCCGGCCAAATTCGCCACAACGCAGCGGGCGAAAAAATCGTCAGCTACGGCACCAGCAGCTATGGCTACGACATTCGCTGCGCGCCCGAATTCAAGGTGTTCACCAATATTTACAGCACCGTGGTCGATCCCAAAAACTTCGATCCCAAGAGCTTTGTGGACATCGAATCCGACGTCTGCATCATCCCGCCCAACAGTTTTGCGCTGGCGCGTACCGTCGAATACTTCCGTATTCCACGCAATGTGCTGACCGTGTGTTTGGGCAAAAGCACCTATGCGCGTTGCGGCATCATCGTCAACGTGACGCCGTTTGAGCCCGAATGGGAAGGCTATGTGACGCTGGAGTTTTCCAACACCACGCCGCTGCCCGCCAAAATTTACGCAGGCGAGGGCTGCGCCCAAGTCTTGTTCTTTGAGAGCGACGAAGTGTGTGAGACCAGCTACAAAGACCGAGGCGGCAAATACCAAGGCCAAGTCGGCGTGACCCTGCCCAAAACCTGATTTCAGCCCCATTTTTGGCCGAATCGGGCAGGGTGCGACAATACGCACCTGATATGACAAGTTCCTTTTCCAATTTGCAGCTAGCCCCAGCGCTAGCGCGTGCCGTAGCCGAGATGGGCTACGAGTCGATGACCCCCATTCAAGAGCAGGCCATTCCGGTGGTTTTGACGGGGCAAGACGTGATGGGCGCAGCCCAAACCGGTACCGGTAAAACAGCGGCTTTTTCGCTGCCTTTGTTGCAGCGCTTGCTCAAGCACGAAAACGCCTCCACCTCGCCTGCGCGCCATCCGGTGCGTGCCTTGGTGTTGTTGCCCACCCGTGAGCTGGCCGACCAAGTGGCGCAGCAAATCAAACAATACGCCGTGCACACCCAGTTGCGCAGCGCCGTGGTGTTTGGCGGCATGGACATGAAACCCCAAACCGTTGAGCTGAAAAAAGGCGTCGAAGTGCTGGTGGCCACACCGGGGCGTTTGCTCGACCACATCGAAGCCAAAAACGTGGTGCTCAACCAAGTCGAATACGTGGTGTTGGACGAAGCCGACCGCATGTTGGACATTGGCTTTTTGCCCGATTTGCAACGCATCTTGAGCCATTTGCCCAAGCAGCGCACCACGCTGTTGTTCTCGGCCACGTTCTCGCCCGAAATCAAACGCTTGGCAGGCAGTTATTTGCAAAACCCTGTCACCATTGAGGTGGCGCGTCCCAACCAAACCGCGTCCACCGTGACGCAGCATTTCTACAGCGTCAGCCCAGACGACAAATACCGTGCGCTGCAACAAATGGTGCGCCAAAGCGGCATCAAACAAGCCTTTGTGTTTTGCAACAGCAAACTTGGCTGCGCCCGTTTGGCGCGTTCGCTGGAGCGCGACGGTTTTCGCACCACGGCCTTGCACGGCGACAAAAGCCAAGACGAGCGCTTGAAAGCACTCGAAGCCTTCAAAGCGGGCAGCGTCGATTTGCTGATTTGCACCGATGTGGCCGCTCGCGGCTTGGACATCAAAGATGTGCCGGGCGTGTTTAACTTTGACATTCCGTTCAACGTCGAAGACTATGTGCACCGCATTGGCCGCACAGGCCGCGCAGGCGCGTCGGGCGTCGCCATCAGCTTTGTCAGCCACAGCGATCAGCGCTTGGTGGTCGATTTGGAAAAACTGCTCAAGAGCAAAATCAACTTAGAAGCGGTCGAGTTCGAAGAAGACCGCCCGCGTGAACGCATCAACAAAGGCCGCCGTGCTTGGGGCGAAGACGATCCGCGTGATGTGCTGGATGCGCCGCGTGAATCGCGCGAGCCGCGTGAGTCGTCAGGCCGTGGTCGCGGTGCTTATGCAGGCGCACCCCGTGTGGCGCACGATCCGTTTTTTGACAAGCCTTACGAGCCGTCCAATATTGGAAAACCTGTGGGCCAAGTCAGTGTTGAGCCTTTGCGCAAAAGCAGCAACATCAAATCCAAACGCAAGGTGGCGGCGCTCTTCAAGAGCGAAAGCTAAGCCAGCGGGTTTTGCGCCTGCTCACAGTCCACGCTGATGCGCTCGGCTTGGCTGAAATCAGCAACTTGTGCGTGCGGCAAGCGCAAAGCGCTCAAGCAGCCGCCCCATACGCAGCCGTCGTCCAAGCACACCACGTCATTTCTGTGGGTGGACTTCAAGGTGGACCAATGGCCAAAAGCGAGCAAGACTTCTTGCGTGCGCCGCTGCGGCACATCAAACCAAGGCATCAAATGCGCGGGCGCAAGCTCTGCGCTTTCTTTGACCGAAAAATCCATCGCGCCCTGCGCATCGCAATAGCGCAAGCGGGTGAGCGCATTCACAACAATGCGCAAGCGATCTGCGCCTGCCAAACTGTTGTGCCAGACGTTGGGCATGCCGCCATACATGTGCGGCATGAACTGCGCCCAGTCGGGGCTGCGCAGCACGCTTTCTACTTCGTGCGCCAATTGCAAGGTTTGCGCCACATCCCACTGCGGCAGCACACCCGCATGCACCATGAGCAAGCGCCCAGTGTGAATGGCCATGGCTTGTTGGCGCAACCAAGTCAACAAGGCTTCGCGATCTGGCGCTTGCAGCACATCGGCACATGTGTCTTGCGGATTGGCTTTGCGCACGCCTTGCGAGACGGCCAGCAAATGCAAGTCGTGGTTGCCCAGCAAACAGTGCGCGCTGCCTGCCAAGCCCATCAAACGGCGCAGCGTGGCCGCGTTGCTGGGGCCACGGTTGACCAAGTCGCCCAGCAAGTAGAGGCTGTCGCGGCTGGGTGAGAAATCAATTTTTTGTAACAAACGTCCCAAAGCTTCATCGCAGCCTTGGACGTCGCCAATCAAGTAAAGTGCCATCTGGCGATTGTCGCCAAGCTTTTGGGCAGTTTGAAATCTCATGGATATTTTGTTAATTGTTCTTTTGACGCTCATCAATGGCGTGTTTGCCATGTCGGAGATGGCCTTGTCATCTAGCCGCAAGGCGCGTTTGGCGGCCATGCAAGAGGCGGGCGACGCCAGCGCGGGTGCGGCTTTGCGCTTGATGGATCAGCCGACCCAGTTTTTATCGACGGTGCAAATTGGCATCACCTCGATTGGCGTGATGAACGGCATCGTGGGCGAGGCGGCGTTCAGCGCTGAATTGTCAGATTGGCTGCAAATTCAGGGCGTGACCTCGCAGGTCTCAGGCGTCATGGCCACGGGCTTGGTGGTCACGCTCATCACATTCAGCACGATTTTGTTTGGCGAGTTGGTGCCCAAGCGCATTGGCCAGCTCTATCCCGAGTTGGTGGCGCGTTGGACGGCGCCGCTCATGCTGACCTTGGCCACGCTCACGCGCCCCTTTGTGTGGGCGCTCTCCAACAGCACGGGCGCAATTTTGAAGCTGCTGCGCGTGGACACGCGCGGCAACCGCACCGTGACAGAAGAAGAAATCACCGCCAGCTTGGTCGAAGGCGTGGATGCGGGTGTGATCGAGCAGCATGAACACCAAATGGTGCAAAACGTGTTTCATCTGGACGAGCGTTTGCTCACCTCCATGATGGTGCCGCGCGACGACATCGAGTGGTTAGATGCCAAACTCAGTGTGGTCGAGGCCTTGGCGCAAGTGGGGGCAGAAGGCGCGCACTCTTGGTATCCGGTGTGTCGCGGCGGTTTGGATGATGTGGTGGGCGCGGTCAGCGTTTCGCGTTTGCTGGGCTTGGGCTCTAGCACCGACATGCAAGTCGATGCGCTGGTGCAGCCCGTCGCCTTTGTGCCCGAAACCTTGAGCGGGCTAGATTTGTTGGAGCAATTCAGAAAACCTGTAGAACGCGCCACCGCGCACGGACGCATGGTCTTGGTGGTTGATGAGTACGGCATGGTGCAAGGCCTGATGACGCCGCGCGACTTGCTCGAAGCCATCACGGGCGAGTTGCTGCAAGCCACACCGACCGACGAAGCCTGGGCCACGCCCCAAGCCGACGGCACTTGGTGGATTGACGGTTTGATGCCCGTGGCCGAGTTCAAAGCCCGTTTGCAAATTCGTGATTTGCCGCTGGAAGAGCGCGGCCTCTACAACACCGTGGCGGGATTATTCATGGCCTTGTGTGGGCATTTGCCTGCGGTGGGCGACCGCGTGGAATGCGAAGGCTGGATGCTGGAAGTGTTGGCACTGGAGGGGCGGCGCATCGACAAGTTGTTGCTCACGCCCTTGGTCACTGAAACCGAATGACCGCGCCGGCTGGCTTGCGTTCAAACGGCAGTTGATAAATCCACACAGGCCGCCCGTCGGGGCTCTCCACCACAGCCTGAGCTTTGAGCTCCCGCGCTTCGAACTCCAAACTCACCAACCATGCGCCTGGGCGCAATTGCGCTTCGGCTTTTTCTACTGCGCGAGGCATGGTCTCTGGGCGCTGAAACAAATAAACCAAGTCGTAGCTGCTCCAGTCGGCTTGCCAAATATCGCCTTGTCGAATGCGGGCAAAAGTGCAGCGCAGCGCGCTTAAAAAACGCAGCGGCCAGCTCATTTCTATGCCTGTGAAATCGGCACGCGGAAAAGCATTACGCAGCGCAATCAAGCCGTCGCCCATGCCGCTGCCAGCATCCAATATTCGCGCACCAGCCAAAAGCGTGATGTGATCGGGCAGCAAGCGCAGAGCTTTTTTGGGCGTCGGAAAAAGGGGTGCGTCTTGCCAAGCGCGACGCGGATAGACCAAGACCACAACCAGCAGTAGCACCAACCAGCCCACAGGAGGCAAATTCAAGCCACCGTTAACACCCATGTAAGAGAGCGGAAAACCCAGTCCCACCAAGGCTTTGCGCATGGTGGTGTGCGTCAAGCGGGTGAGAAAACCACTCCAAAAAACAGGCAACAACAACGCGATCCATTCAGGCGCAGCCGCTCTGAGCAAGGCGTCGTAGAACAGCCAAGAGGAGATCCAAGCCAGCAAAGCGGGCAGAGGCCAAGTCAGTTTAATCATGGACGCGAATGATAGAGCCTTGTTTGATACGTTTTTAAGTTGTTGCGCGATGCAATCAACTGCGCATAGAATGAACGAATATTTAAGTGTTACAAAGTGCATTTCTCTCGGTTTGTTTTGCGTTGCGTGTGTGGTTTGCTCATCAGCTTGTTGCTGTTGACGCAAAGCGCTATTGCGTCTTATGTGTGTCCGAGCACATCGTCGTCCATTGAGAATGTTTCGGCTTCTGTCCACGACTGCCTTCCCAGCCACTCAGATGTGGCAAAAGATGAAAACCTCAATTTGTGTCGTGCTTCTTGTAGCGAGCTCGAACCTGTGGCGCAAGAACTGGGCGCACACAATCCGCACATTGAAATCAGCCACTGGTCTTATCCGGTGCAACTAGCCGTTGCGCCAGAGCCTTCAACATGGCTCGATGCGCCCAATTTAATCGTGGCCGAGCCCGCGCTATCGGTGCTGTTTTGTTGTTATAGAAATTGAAGTCTCCAACGAAGTTTTTTTAAAGGCTTTCAAAGCCTTTGAGGTGCGTGCGTATGGCTGCACGCGATCAATTCGTTTGGAGATTTTTTATGTATTCAAAAAAGCGCTCGCCTTGGCGAGCCCGCTTTGTGGCGAGGTTTTGCGTTCTCAGCGCTTGCTTCGCCCTCGGCAGCGCACATGCGCAAAACACCTTGTCTCTTGATGCCGCCTTGCGCATGGCGCTAGAGCATTCGCAGACCTTGGCTGCAAAAGACCAAGCCGTGTTGGCTGCACAAGCCTTGTCGGTTGCCGCCGCGCAATTGCCCGACCCATCGCTCAAGTTGGGCGTCAACAACTTACCCGTGACGGGCGCAGACAAGTACAGCCTGACCCGCGACTTCATGACCATGCGCAGCGTTGGTTTGGCGCAAGAGTGGGTGCGTGCTGACAAGCGTCAAGCCCTGTCTGCGCGGTATGACAGCGAAGCGCAAGTCGCGCTGGCGCAGCGACGCATGTCCGAGCAAGACATTCAGCGCGAAACGGCGCAAGCTTGGCTGACACTGCATTTTCAGCAACGCGTGCATCAGCTTTTAAACCAGCAAAGCCAAGAAATGGGTTTGCAGCTTCAAAGCGTGCAAGCCGCTTACCGCGTGCTCAAAGCCAGTCAGACCGATGTGTTGGCTGCGCGTTTGGCGCTGGCGCAAGTCAAAGACCAACTCGCGCAAAGCCAGCGTTTGCTGGCGCTGGGGCAAACCCAACTCATGCGCTGGACGGGCAGCGATGTTGTGCAAGCCTTGGATGATTTACCTGACTTCAAGAGTTTGCATTGGCAAGTTGATGATTTGCAGAGCCTCAACGACCATCATCCCACCTTGGTGGTGATGCAAAAAGCCGAAGCCGTTGCACAAGCTGAACTCGATTTAGCCAAGGCCAACCGTCGCCCCAATTGGAGCGCTGAGCTGATGTTCAACAAACGCGGCTCGGAGTTTTCGGACATGGTGTCGCTCAATTTTTCGCGTCCTTTGCAATGGAACGCGGGCAATTTGCAAGAGCGCGAAGTTGCGGCAAAGACGGCTGCATTGGCGCAATTGCAGGCCGAGCGGCTGGAGGGCTCGCGCGAGCACCTTGCACAGGTCAGTGCGGTTGTTCAAACTTGGCGCAGCAACCAAGCCCGATTGCAGGAATTCGAAGCCACGCAATTGCCCCTCGCGCAGCTTCGCAAACAAGCCGCCGAGGTGGCCTACAAAAACGCTTCGGGCAGCTTGAACGATGTGCTGCAAACACGGCGCATGGCGCTGGAAACACAAATGGATTATTTGCGTCTCGCGCTAGAAACAGCGCAGCAATGGGCGCAACTCAACTACCTCACCCCCGGCAGGAATTGATATGAAAAAAACACATTGGGTATTCACCCTGAGCGCTGCTGCGCTCGCATTGGCTGGCGCTTATGGCCTCTACCGCTTCAACACTCACATGCCCGTGGTCGCGGTACATGACTTGCCTGCGGCCTCATCAGCCGCTCAAACAGCAAGCAGCACAACATCACAAGGCACAACCCAAGCAACTCCTAAAAATGCCTTGCCGCAAAACGTCGCCGAAGGCGAAGAGGCCACACGCAGACACGTTGCGCAAGGCATCAAGGCGGGTGACATCGACCCCGACAACGGAGGCAAAGTGCTCTACTACCAAGACCCCATGGTGCCGGGCAATCGCTTTGACAAACCCGGCAAATCGCCCTTCATGGACATGATGCTGGTGCCTGTGTATTCCGGCGCAGACAGCGACTCGGGCAGCGTGACGGTGAGTTCACGCATTCAACAAAACTTGGGTGTACGCACTGCCGAGGTCAGTCAGGGCAGCTTGTCGCCGCACATCAGCGCTGTGGGCAATATCGCCTTGAACGAGCGCGACCAAGTGGTGATGCAAGCCAGAGCCAGCGGTTTTATTGAACGCTTGCATGTGCGCTCCACGATGGAGAAAGTTCGCAAAGGCCAAGCCTTGGTCGATGTGTATGTGCCCGAGTGGGTGGCCGCGCAAGAAGAGTTTTTGTCGCTCAAACGCTTTCAAGGCGCAGACGCCAGCAGTTTGGTCGATGCTGCCAAGCAGCGCATGCGGCAAGTCGGCATGAGTGAGGCGCAGATTCAAGAAGTGGTGCAAGCGGGCGCTGTGCAGCCGCGCACCACCTTGCGTGCGCCTATGGACGGCGTGGTGTTGGAAAACTTGGCGCGCGAAGGCATGGCTTTTTCTGGGGGCGCGACCTTGTTCCGCATCAACAGCTTGAGCAGCGTGTGGGCCGAGGCCGAGTTGCCTGAGAGCCAAGTGGCATTTGTACGTGTTGGCGCACAAGTGCAAGCCAAAAGCAGTTCTGAAGCCAAGCCCTTCAAAGGCCAAGTGATTGCCGTGTTGCCCGAGGTCAATCCTGCGACGCGAACCGTCAAAGTGCGCATGGCCTTGCGCAATGCAAGCGAACATTTGCTGCCCGGTATGTTTGTGCAAATGCAGTTCACCGATCCTCAGAGTCGCCATGTTTTGCTAATTCCCAGCGAGGCTCTCATTCAAACGGGCAAGCGAACCGTGGTGTTGGTGGCCGAGGCGGGCGGGAAATTCCGTCCTGTTGAGGTGGACATCGGCATTGAAAACGCGGGCTTGACCGAAATCAAAAGCGGGCTTCGTTTGCGCGAGCAAGTGGTCGTGTCGTCGCAGTTCTTGATTGACTCAGAGGCCAGTTTGAAAGGCGTTGAAGCCCGCTTGAACGGTCAAGAAGGAGCGCGTCCATGATTGCTCAACTCATCCGCTGGTCCATCGTCAACCGATTTTTGGTGTTGCTGGCCACTTTCATGATGGCGGCTTGGGGCGTGTATTCGCTCAACAAAACGCCGCTGGACGCGCTGCCCGATTTGTCTGACGTGCAAGTCATCATCCGCACCACTTATCCGGGTCAAGCGCCTCGTATTGTGGAAAACCAAGTCACCTATCCGCTCACCACCACCATGCTGTCGGTGCCGGGTGCCAAGACGGTGCGCGGTTATTCGTTTTTTGGCGATTCGTATGTCTATGTGCTGTTTGAAGATGGCACCGATTTGTATTGGGCGCGTTCACGGGTGTTGGAATACCTCAACCAAGTGCAATCCAAATTGCCGCCCAGTGCCAAAGCTTCGCTGGGGCCAGATGCCACGGGCGTGGGCTGGATTTATCAATACTCTTTGATTGATCGCAAAGGCACACACGACGCATCGCAACTGCGTGCCTTGCAAGATTGGTTTTTGAAGTACGAACTCAAAACCGTCCCCAATGTGGCCGAAGTGGCCTCGATTGGCGGCATGGTGCGGCAATACCAAATCGTCTTAGACCCCGACAAAATGGCCACCTACCGCATTGCCAACACACAGGTGGTGGATGCCATTCAAAAAGCCAACCAAGAAAGCGGCGGCTCAGTGTTGGAGTTGGGCGAGGCCGAATACGTGGTGCGTGCCTCGGGCTATTTGACGAGCTTGGAGGATTTTCGCAATGTGCCGCTGCGCACCAACGAGGCAGGCGTGCCTGTGCGTTTAGGCGATGTGGCGCGCATTCAACTCGGGCCCGAAATGCGCCGTGGCATTGGCGAACTCGATGGCGAGGGTGAAGCCACGGGCGGCGTGATCGTCATGCGCACCGGTAAAAACGCGCTCGAAACCATTGCGGCAGTCAAAACCAAATTGCATCAATTGCAAGCCGGTTTGCCCGAAGGCGTAGAAATTGTGCCGACCTACGACCGCTCCAGCTTGATTGAGCGCGCCATTGAAAACTTGGGCTTTAAGCTGCTCGAAGAGTTTGTGGTGGTGGCGGTGGTGTGTTTGATTTTTCTCTTTCACATGCGCTCGGCTTTGGTGGCGATTGTGTCGTTGCCGTTGGGCATTTTGATGGCCTTCATCGTCATGCACTACCAAGGGGTGAATGCCAACATCATGTCGCTGGGCGGCATTGCCATTGCCATTGGTGCGATGGTCGATGCGGCGGTGGTGATGATTGAAAACGCACACAAACATTTGGAGCATTGGAAGCACCGCAACCCAAACGCTGAGTTGACAGGCAATGCGCGCTGGCGAGTCATGGGCGACGCTGCGGCAGAGGTGGGGCCGGCATTGTTTTTCTCGCTGCTCATCATCACTTTGTCGTTCATTCCGGTGTTCACGTTGGAGGCGCAAGAGGGGCGTTTGTTCTCGCCCTTGGCCTTTACCAAAACCTATGCCATGGCAGCGGCGGCGGGCTTGTCCGTCACCTTGATTCCTGTGCTCATGGGCTACTTGATTCGCGGGACGATTCCAGATGAGAAATCCAATCCGATCAACCGATTTTTGATCAAGGTCTATGAACCTTTGTTGGAAAAAGTGTTGGCAAAACCCAAGCTCACATTGGGCGCAGCGGCTGTGTTGTTGGTGCTGAGTTTTTGGCCTTTGCAGCACATTGGCGGTGAGTTCATGCCGCGCTTGGACGAGGGCGATTTGCTCTACATGCCTTCGGCCTTGCCGGGGCTCTCGGCGGGCAAAGCGTCTGAACTGTTGCAACAAACCGATCGACTCATCAAAACCGTGCCCGAGGTGTTGAGCGTTTATGGCAAAGCAGGGCGTGCTGAAACCGCATCTGATCCTGCGCCTCTGGAAATGTTTGAAACCACGATTCAGTTCAAACCGCGCAAGGAATGGCGCTCAGGCATGACGCAAGACAAACTGATTGAGGAGCTAGACCGCATTGTCAAAGTGCCGGGCATTGCCAACATTTGGGTGCCACCCATTCGCAACCGCATTGACATGCTGGCCACGGGCATCAAAAGCCCTGTGGGCGTGAAGGTTGCGGGTACAGACCTCGCCACCATCGACCGCATCACCACCGAAATTGAACGGGTCTTAAAAGACGTCGATGGCGTGAGCAGCGCTTTGGCCGAGCGTTTGACGGGTGGGCGCTATGTGGACATCAACATCAAGCGCGAAGCCGCGTCGCGCTACGGCATGAACATTGCCGATGTGCAGTCGGTCATCACCACAGCGGTGGGCGGTGAAAACATTGGCGAAACGGTGGAGGGCTTGCAGCGCTTTCCCATCAACATCCGTTATCCGCGTGAAATTCGTGACTCGCTGGACAAGCTCAAAGCCTTGCCCATCGTCAATGCGCAAGGTATTCGCTTGGTGTTGTCTGATGTGGCGGACTTGAGCATCACCGACGGTCCGCCCATGTTGCGCAGCGAAAACGCGCGGCTCTCGGGCTGGGTGTATGTGGACATTCGCGGACGCGATTTGCGCTCTGCGGTGCGTGACATGCAAACGGCGGTGATGCGCGAGGTCAAGTTGCCGCCAGGCTATTCCATTTCGTGGTCGGGTCAGTTTGAGTTTTTAGAACGTGCGACAGCCAAGCTCAAAGTGGTGGTGCCATTCACCTTGCTGATTATTTTTGTGCTGTTGTACTTGACCTTCAAGCGCTTTGAAGAAGCTGCGCTCATCATGATGACGCTGCCTTTTGCTCTGGTCGGCGGCATTTGGTTGCTCTACTTGCTCAACTACAACTTGTCGGTGGCGGGTGCGGTGGGCTTTATTGCGCTGGCGGGTGTGTCGGCAGAGTTTGGTGTCATCATGCTGCTGTATTTGCGCCAAGCGTGGGAGGCCAAGCTTGCGCAGGGCAAGTCGCAACCCAGCGATTTGTTAGATGCCATTCGCGAAGGTGCAGTGTTGCGTGTGCGCCCCAAAGCGATGACTGTGGCCGTTATTTTGGCGGGCTTGTTCCCCATCATGTGGGGCACGGGCACGGGCTCAGAAGTCATGCAGCGAATTGCAGCGCCTATGGTGGGCGGCATGATCACTGCGCCGCTGCTCTCGATGTTTGTGATTCCTGCGGCCTATTGGTTGATGCGTCGTAGAAACTCGGGTGTGCAAAGCGACAGCTGATGCCTAAAATCGTTGCAAAGGAGTTTGTATGCGTTATTCAGAAGACAGCTTAGAACAACTCGTTTGCAGCGATGGCGTTGGCAGAACACTCCATATTTGGCAAGCACCCGAACCGCAACTGGTGATTTTGGCCATACACGGCGGCATGGCGCACGCAGGCGACTATATTGTTCCGGCCTTGTATTTCAAACAACACAAGGCCGCTACCGTGAGTCTCGACATGGTGGGACATGCCAACGGTAAGCGGGTGGATATTCCAAATTTCGATCAGTTCTTGCAAGACACGGCGTTGTTGTTGCAGTGGGTCAAGTCGCGCTATGCGGGTTTGCCGATTGTGGTGATGGGGCATTCAATGGGTGGCTTGATTGCCGCGCATTTGGCATTCGGACGCTTTGCCCACGAGCCCTTGATCAAAGGCTATGTTTTGTCGTCGCCTTATTTCGTCAACGCGATTCCCGTGCCCAAAATATTGGAAAAGTTTTCTGGTGTTTGGGCGCGGTTTTTTCCGACCGCCAAAGTACCGGTCAAGTCGTTCTCGCATGTGCTCACGCACGACGCACAGATTGCAGCGCGCATTGTGCAAGACCAACAAGACGGCATACGCGGCACCGAGCCGAGTTTTCGGTTTGCCAATGCGCTCATGCAAGCGCAAAAAGATTTGCCCACCGATTTCAGTCGCTGGAATCGCCCCGTGTTTGCGGCCATTGCAGGGCAAGACTTTTTAGCCGATTCACAAGCCTCAGAGCGCTTGCTCAGCAGCATTCCTGTGCACTTGCGAACCATCGAGGTCTACGCACAAAACTACCACGAGAACTTCAACGAACTCAACCGTGACGAGATTTTCGCCAGCGTGTGGGCGTGGATGCGTCAGTTGCTGGCGTGATAGCGCGTCACCAATTCAACTTCGTTTTTCGAGCCCAAAATCACGCTGACGCGCTCGTGCAATTGCTGGGGCGCAATGTCTAAGATGCGCTGCTTGCCGTTGGTGGCAGCGCCACCGGCTTGCTCAATCAACCAGCTCATGGGATTGGCTTCGTACATCAGGCGCAGCTTGCCGGGTTTGTTGGGTTCGCGCTTGTCCCAGGGGTACATGAAGACGCCGCCGCGCGTCATGATGCGGTGCACATCGGCCACCATGGAGGCAATCCAGCGCATGTTGAAGTCTTTGCCGCGTGGGCCTTCTTTGCCTTGCAGGCATTCGTCAATGTAGCGTTTGACGGGCTCGTCCCAGTGGCGCATATTGCTCATGTTGATGGCGAACTCTTTGGTGTCTGCGGGGATTTGCACGTTTTCTTGGGTCAACACAAACGAGCCTTGTTCGCGGTCCAAGGTGAACATGGCCACGCCGTCACCCACCGTCAACACCAAAGTGGTTTGCGGGCCATAGACGCAATAGCCTGCCGCTACTTGTTGCTTGCCCGCTTGCAAAAAGTCGTCTTCGCTCACGCCTTTGCTGGGATCAACTTTTTTGAGCACGCTAAAAATCGTGCCAATGCTCACGTTCACATCAATGTTGCTGGAGCCGTCCAGCGGATCAAACATCAGCAGGTATTCGCCTTGTGGATAGCGGTTGGGCACGACGTGGATGCTGTCCATTTCTTCCGACGCCATGGCCGCCAAGTGGCCGCCCCATTCGTTGGCTTCGATCAACACATCGTTGGCAATGATGTCGAGTTTTTTCTGCACCTCGCCTTGCACGTTCTCGCTGCCCGCCGTGCCCAGCACATCGCCCAAGGCGCCTTTGTTGACGGCCTGGCTGATGCTCTTGCAAGCGCGTGCCACCACTTCGAGCAACAAACGCAGCTCCGAAGGAATATGGCCTTTGGCGCGTTGTTGTTCAACCAAGTAGCGGGTGAGAGAGATGTTGTGTGTCATGGTGAAGGCTCGAAGTGGTGTGCCGAAAAGTTGACTGAGTGATTGAAATGAGCGGACGCCTTAAACAGCCAATGCCCGCGAAATCACCTCGCGCACATCGTTGCTCAAATCGGATTTGGCGGCGACGCGCTTCAGTGCTTCGTGGGCTGCTGTGCGGTAGGGCTCGGCGAGTTTGCTCCAACGGTCCAAAGCGCGCGCCAAGCGGGCTGCGACTTGTGGGTTGATGGCGTCGAGCTCCAGCACGCGCTCGCTCCAATAGACATAGCCTGCCGCGTCTGAGCGGTGAAAAGCGCCTGGGTTGGCACTGCAAAAACTGAAGATCAGGCTGCGCGCACGGTTGGGATTTTTCAAGGTGAAGTCGGGGTGCTGCATGAGTTGACGCACCACGGGCAACACATCGCCTTGACGGTCGGGCGCTGTGGCTTGCAGGGCAAACCATTTGTCAATCACCAAGGCTTCGTTGGCAAAGGTTTTGTAGAACTGTTGCAGCGCGGGCGCGGCCAAGCTGTGGCCGCTGCTGACCAAGGCGCTCAAGGCGTTGAAACGCTCGGTCATGTTGCCGGCGTCTTGGAAACGCTGCAAGGTGTGGCTCGGCCATGTGGCATCACCCGATGTGCGGGCATCCAAGCAGAGCATCGCCAAGGCCATGCCGCTCAACGCACGACGGCCACTGCTGATGGCGTCTGGGCTGTAAGCGCCTTTGACGGTGTGGTGTTCGACTGCCCAGACCCAATCGTCGTGCAGCTCGCGGGCGAGTTGGGCGCGCATGGCTTCGCGCACGGCGTGGACCACTTGTGGATCGACGACATCGAGTTGCTCCGACACATATCCCTCTGAGGGCAAGGTCAGCACCAGTTCTTTGAAGGCCGCGTCCAGCGTGGGGTGGCGCAGCACGGCACGCAAGGCGTTGATCAGCGCATCGGGCAGGACATTTGTTGGGGCAGAGCCTGCGCGAATGGCGGCAAGCGCTGCTTGCAAGCATAGGCGTTGTGCGGCTTCCCATTGGTTGAAGGGGTCGCTGTCGTGCGCCAACACGGTGAGCAAATCGTCGTCGCTCAAATCGCTCTCCAGCACCACCGGGGCGCTGAAATCACGCAACAGCGAAGGCACGATGTGCTGGCCTTCGGGCAGGTGCAGGTTTTTGAATTCAAACACCTGTTCGGCTTGGGTGAGCACCAGCAATTGGCTGGGCAGGACTTCGCGGCCATCGCTGGCGAGCAAGCCGACTTGTACGGGAATCACAAACGGCTCTTTGTGGGCTTGACCGGGCGTGGCGGGGCAGCTTTGGCTCAAGGTGAGGCTGAAGCTGCCTTGCTCGGGGTTCCACTGGCCACGCGCTTGCACGCGCGGTGTGCCGGCTTGGGCATACCAGCGTTTGAACTGCGGCAAGTGTTGCGCCAAGGCCGAGCCGGGGTTGGCGTCGGCAATGGCTTGGGCGAAGTCGTCACAGGTCACGGCTTGGCCGTCGTGTCGCTCAAAATACAGCGTCATGCCTTTGGCAAAACCTGCGCGGCTCGATGCCACGCTGCCGTCGCCGACCAAGGTTTGCATCATGCGCACAAGCTCTGAGCCTTTTTCGTAAATCGTGACGGTGTAGAAGTTGTTGATCTCCACATAGCTGTCAGGCCGCACAGGGTGCGACATGGGGCCTGCGTCTTCGGCGAACTGCACGGTGCGCAGCAAGCGAACGTCTTCAATGCGTTTGACGGCTTTGGCCGACGCGGCGGCTGCGGGATCGTGCGCCAGCGCTTGTGCGGCCAAGTCTTGGCTGAACTCTTGGTCGCGAAACACCGTCAGGCCTTCTTTGAGCGAGAGCTGGAACCAGTCGCGGCAGGTGATGCGGTTGCCCGTCCAGTTGTGGAAGTATTCGTGGCCGACCACGCTTTCGATGTTGCTGTAATCCACATCGGTGGCGGTGGCCGAGTTGGCCAACACAAACTTGGTGTTGAAGATGTTGAGGCCTTTGTTTTCCATCGCGCCCATGTTGAAGTCGCTGGTGGCCACAATCATGAAGCGCTCCAAATCGAGGCGCAAGCCAAAGCGCGCTTCGTCCCACGCAATGCTGGCCATGAGCGAGTTCATGGCGTGTTCGGTTTTGTCCAAATCGCCCGAGCGCACATAGACTTGCAGCAGATGCTCACTGCCCGAACGCGCTTTGACGCGCTGCTCGCGGCACACCAAACGCCCTGCCACCAAGGCAAACAAATAGGCGGGTTTTTTGTGCGGATCGACCCAGCGGGCAAAGTGACGACCTTCGTCCAAGTCGCCTTGCTCCACCAAGTTGCCGTTGGAGAGCAACACGGGATACGCCTTTTTGTCCGCCCGCAGGGTGACGCTGTAGAGCGACATGACATCGGGGCGGTCTAAGAAATACGTGATGCGCCTGAAACCCTCGGCCTCGCATTGGGTGAAGAAGGTTTCTTGGCTCACATACAAGCCCGAGAGCTGCGTGTTTTTGACTGGGTTGCAGGTGGTGAAAATTTCCAAATCAAACGCCTCATGGCCTTCGGGCAAGTTCTCCAGCACCAACTGAGCGCCATCCATCTTGAACGACGTGCCTTGGCCGTTGACCAAGACCCGCGCCAAGTTCAAGTCTTCGCCATCCAAACGCAGGGCTTGCGCCGCCACATCGGGGTTGCGGCGCAACACCATTTTGTTGAGCACACGGGTTTTGGCAGGATCGAGGTCAAAGGTCAAATCGACGCTGTCGATCCAAAACGCGGGGGCGGTGTAGTCAGCGCGTTGCACCACGGGAGTCGAGCCTTCACGGAACATGGGGTTTTCCTAATCAGAAATAAAAGCGGTTCAAACGCCTTGCTTGAGCGAGGCTTCGATGAACGCATCCAAGTCGCCATCCAGCACTTTTTGGGTGTTGGAGATTTCGACGTTGGTGCGCAAGTCTTTGATGCGCGATTGGTCGAGCACGTAGCTGCGAATTTGGTGTCCCCAGCCCACATCGGTTTTGGTGTCTTCGAGTTTTTGCTGCGCTTCTTGGCGCTTGCGCATTTCAAAGTCGTACAAGCGCGAGCGCAGGCGTTTCCACGCCACATCGCGGTTGCTGTGTTGGCTGCGCCCGTCTTGGCACTGCACCACAATGCCGGTGGGAATGTGGGTCAGGCGCACGGCGGAGTCGGTTTTGTTGATGTGCTGGCCGCCCGCGCCGCTGGCTCGGAAGGTGTCGGTGCGCACATCTGTGGGGTTGATGTCGATTTGAATCGAGTCGTCAATTTCAGGGTAGACAAACACCGACGCAAACGAGGTGTGGCGACCGCCCGAGCTGTCAAACGGTGACTTGCGCACCAAGCGGTGCACGCCGGTTTCGGTGCGCAGCAGGCCAAAGGCATATTCGCCTTCGAGCTTGATGGTCGCGCCTTTGATGCCCGCCACGTCGCCCGCCGACTCGTCTTCCACCGTGGCTTTGAAGCCCTTGCGTTCGGCGTATTTGAGGTATTGGCGCAGCAACATGCTCGCCCAATCGCAGGCTTCAGTGCCGCCAGCACCAGCTTGAATGTCCAAAAAGGCGTTGCAGGGGTCGGCCTCGTTGCTGAACATGCGGCGAAATTCGAGTTTCTCGATGTCGGCCAACAGGTTTTGGGTGTCGGCTTCGAGGGTGATCAAGCCGTCTTCATCGCCTTCTGCTTTGCTCATGTCGAACAACTCGGTGTTGTCGGCAATTTCTTGGGTCAGGCGGGTGAGGGTGACGACCACGTCGTCCAAGGCTTTTTTCTCTTTGCCCAGTTCTTGGGCTTTTTTGGGGTCATTCCAAACGCTGGGGTCTTCCAGCGAGGCGTTGACGGTTCTCAGACGTTCCGATTTGGCATCGTAGTCAAAGATACCCCCGTAAATCGACCGTGCGCGCGCTCAGGTCGGCCAAGGTAGATCCAATGAGGTTGATGCGTTCTGCTTCCATGATGTGCTTCTCTGTGATGAGGTGTAACCCGCTATTTTCTCACGTTAGAAGCTGTGCCCGTAAGCGAACATGATGGCCGAGTCGCCCAGCAAAATCATTTGCGCCGAATCGTGCGGCGTGAAGCGCCAACCCAGCGATGGAATGATGGCTGGCGCAATGCCGTAGTTGTTGAAAGGAATTTTGTCTTTGTACTGGCCTTCATAGCCATACAAAAATCCGCCTGAGAGCTTGAAAAACAGCTTGTCCGAGCCCCAAATTTGCGGCCATTCTTTACCGAAATACACATAGGCCGAGGGTTGCCCAAACGAGTTGGTGAACAAGGCCAAGCCGCAAAAACGCTCGTCTGCGCCCAGTTTGTCAATGCCCACCAAATTCACAGTTTTGTGATCTGGGTTGTAGCTCCAGTGATGGGTAAAGGGTGAGAGGGTGAGGCTCAAACCATCTTTTTCTTGCGCCGTTGAGTCTGACGGGCATAAGGTTTGAATCAAGTCCAAGGCTTGTGCACCTTGGTTTAGCCAAACACCCAAAGCGGCACAAAGCAGGACTTTGAGGGTGTATTTTGAAAACATTCAACAGATTTTAATCAAGGAAGTTTTCTAAAAGCAAAGCCAGTTCTTCGGGCTGATCGTGGTGCAACATGTGCCCTGCGTTGTGTATCAGCGCATGGCTGAGCTGCGGCACAGCGGCAATGCGTTGCTTGAATTCGTCCAAGGTGTACTTGCCCTTCCACCATTGCGCCAAGCTGTCGTCTTCGGCCACCACACACAGCAGGGGCGCGGTGATGCGTTCGTAAATGCTTTGTACTTCGTCTAAGCGAAACAACTGTGCATTGATGATTTTGTGCGCCGCATGGCCCAAGATGTGCCATTGACCTTGC
The DNA here is from genome assembly GCA_903832625.1 of uncultured Burkholderiales bacterium. Classification (GTDB taxonomy): domain Bacteria; phylum Pseudomonadota; class Gammaproteobacteria; order Burkholderiales; family Burkholderiaceae_C; genus Limnohabitans. The sequence continues at coordinate 51,519 of CAILCI010000054.1, forward strand.
GCATCAGGCTGCGCCCAATGTTCGGCCAGCCAATGCGCTTTGTCGCTGCCCAAGCGCGGATTGGTTTTCATCAAGCGTTGTGCCACGCCTTCCAAGCTGTCGTAGGCTTTGAGATTGAGCTCGCCGCGCTCAAAGGCTTTGAGCTCGTCCATCCACTTGGCATAACGGCCAGCGGCCTGCGCAGGGCGCGAGTTGGCCATGCCAAAGCCCTCTAAATTCACCAGCTTGGCAATGCGCTCAGGGCGTGTGCCTGCATACAGCGTGGCAATGTGGCCGCCCATGCTGTGACCGACCAAATGAACGGCTTGATCGCCCACATAGTGGTCGAGCAAAAAATCAAGGTCGGCCAAGTAATCAGGAAACCAAAAATTATCAGCGTGAGGGGTTTCGGTCAGGCCATAGCCGCGCCAGTCGGGGGCGATGACCCAGCGGTCTTGGCGCATGGCGTCGATGACGAACTGAAACGAGGCCGAGACGTCCATCCAGCCGTGCACCATCACCAAAGGTGGCGTGTCTTTGGCGGGCGTGCCCCATTGGCGAACGTGGTAGCGCAGTTGTCGTATCGGTACAAACTCGCTGCGCGATTCTTTTTGAATTCGGTACATTGCATACATCATAAGGAAAACGAATGGGACAAGACGTCAGCGCGCAGCCGCCAATCGTTGCGGCAGCAGATTTTTACCAAGCCATGCAGCAAGGTTTTGCTTGGCATGTGCCAGAAAACTTCAACATGGCTGCGGCTTGCAGCCGACGTTGGGCGAAAGAACGCGATGCCAAAAGCCGTGTCGCCATCGTGTCTCACAGCGCCACTGGCCACACCGTGACCCACAGCTATGCCGATTTACAGCGCCATGCCGATGCACTCAGCCATGTGTTGAGCCACTTGGGCGTGCAGCGCGGCGACCGTGTGGCGATTGTGTTGCCTCAGCGCTTTGAAACTGCTGTGGCTTACATGGCCGTGCTGCAAATGGGCGCAGTCGCCATGCCGCTGTCGCTGTTGTTTGGCCCCGAAGCCTTGGAATACCGCCTGCAAGACAGCGAGGCTGTGCTGGCCATTGTGGACGGCGCGTCTGCGGCCAATGTGCACGCGGTGCGGGCGCAATGTTCGGCCTTGCGCCAAGTCATCGGTTTGGACGAAGCCATCGTGCATGCCGACGTCAACTACCAAGCCGCGCTGGCCGCGCAGCAGCGCAGCTTCACCGCCGTACAAACCAAGGCCGACGAGGCGGCGGTGCTGATTTACACCAGCGGCACCACGGGCCCGCCCAAAGGCGCGTTGATTCCACACCGCGCCTTGATTGGCAATTTGACAGGTTTTGTGTGCAGCCAAAACTGGTTTGGTTTTGCGCCTCAAGGCGGCGTTGCGACGCCCAGCGTGTTTTGGTCGCCCGCCGACTGGGCTTGGACGGGCGGCTTGATGGATGCCTTGTTGCCCACGCTCTACTTTGGCAGCCGCATTGTGGCGTGGAATGGGCGTTTTAGCCCCGGATTGGCCTTCACCCTGATGCAAGCGCATGGCGTGACGCACACGTTTTTGTTCCCCACGGCGCTCAAAGCCATGATGAAGGCTTATCCAGAGCCGAGCCAGCACTTCAAGCTCAAGCTCCAAGCCATCATGAGCGCAGGCGAGGCCGTGGGCGACGCAGTGTTTGCCTATTGCCAATCGCAGTTGGGTGTGACCGTCAACGAAATGTTTGGTCAAACCGAAATCAACTACATCGTGGGCAATTGCGCCATGAACGGCCAGCCCACAGGCGGCGTGGGCTGGCCGGCCAAGCCCGGCAGCATGGGCAAAGGCTATCCCGGACACCGCGTGGCGGTGATTGACGAAGACGGCCAAGAATGCCCTGTGGGCGTGCCGGGCGACGTGGCGCTGCATCGCTTCAACCACCACGGACAGCCCGACCCGATTTTCTTTTTGGGTTATTGGAAAAACGACCAAGCCACCCAAGCCAAATTCACCGGCGATTGGTGCCGCACCGGCGACTTGGCCACCCGCGACGCCGACGGCTACCTCTGGTACCAAGGCCGCGCCGACGATGTGTTCAAGGCAGCGGGCTACCGCATTGGCCCCAGCGAAATCGAAAACTGCTTGGTCAAACACCCTGCTGTCGCCAATGCGGCAGTCGTCCCCAAGCCCGACGCCGAGCGTGGCGCGCTCGTCAAAGCCTATGTGGTGCTAGCCGCAGGATTTGCCGCCAGTGACGCGCTGGTGGCCGATTTGCAAGCCCATGTGCGGGGCAAACTCGCCCCTTACGAATACCCCAAAGAGATTGAATTCATCGCCGAATTGCCCATGACCACCACAGGCAAGGTGCAGCGGCGGGTTTTGCGCCTGCAAGAAGAGGCGCGCGCTAGGCTTTAGACTCTTGTCTTTTGATCTGGCAGTTAGATTCAACCTTTGGAGCGAAAGACATGAACTTGGTTCAGTTGGGTACCAGCGATTTGAAAGTCACCCCCATTTGCTTGGGCACCATGACCTTTGGCGAACAAGTCAACGAGGCCGATTCGCACGCCATCCTTGACCGCTCACTGGCGCGCGGCGTTAACTTCATCGACACGGCCGAGATGTATGCCGTGCCCGCCCGCAAAGAAACTTGCAACGCCACCGAGACCATCATTGGCAACTGGTTTGCCAAACACCCCGGCGCGCGCCAAAAATTGGTGCTCGCCACCAAAGTGGCTGGCCCCTCACGCGGCATGCCTTGGATTCGTGAAGGCTCGGGCATGACGGCGCAAGACATCTTGCACGCGTGCGACGCCAGCTTGAAACGCCTCAAAACCGATGTTATCGACCTCTACCAAATCCACTGGCCCGAGCGCCATGTGCCTGCTTTTGGCATGATGTACTTTGACCCCAGCAAAGACAACTCTGTCACGCCCATCCACGAACAACTCGAAGCCATGGCCAAGTTGGTCAAGGCGGGCAAAGTGCGCCACATTGGCCTGTCTAACGAAACCCCTTACGGCGTCCACGAATTTGTGCGCTTGGCCGAACAACACGGTCTGCCCCGCGTGGCGACCACGCAAAACCCGTATTGCCTGATCAACCGCACCTATGAAAACGGCTTGGACGAAACCTGTCACCGCCTGAATGTGGGCTTGCTGGCTTATTCGCCCTTGGGCTTTGGCCTCTTGACAGGCAAATACGACAAAGGCGGCATCGAAGGCGCCAGCGCACCCCAAGGCGCAGAAGGTGGCCGCATGTCCATGTTTGAGAGCATGCGCAAACAACGCTGGGGACGCCCCGCAGCCTTGGAAGCCTCGCGTCGCTACAACGCGCTGGCGCGTGAGCACGGCCTCACGCCCACACAAATGGCGTTGGCGTTTTGCTACACCAAATGGCAAGTTGCCAGCACCATCATCGGCGTGACCACGCTGGCGCAACTCGACACCGACTTGGATGCGTGGGGCACACAGCTCTCGCCCGAATTGCTGGCCGCGATAGACGCCATTCGTTGGGACATTCGCGATCCTGCGCTTTGACATAAAGGTATTTCATGATGAATTTCCCGTTTTTGCTGCTGTGCTTGGCGGCGTATTTGGTCGGCTCGCTCTCGTTCGCCGTCATCGTCAGCCGCGTCATGGGACTGGACGACCCGCGCACCTACGGCAGCCAAAACCCGGGTGCCACCAATGTGCTGCGCTCGGGCAACAAAGCCGCTGCCATAGCGACCTTGATGCTTGATGCGCTCAAAGGCTATGCCCCCGTCTTGCTGGTTAAATTGTTTGGCGCAGACTTTGGCTTCAACGATTTGGCTGTGGCTTGTGTGGCCTTGGCCGCGTTTGCTGGGCATTTGTGGCCCGTGTTTTTTCGCTTCAAAGGCGGCAAAGGCGTGGCCACAGCGGCGGGTATTTTGTTAGCCGTCGAGCCCTTGCTGGGCTTGGCGACCTTGGGCACTTGGCTGATCGTGGCGTTTTTCTTTCGCTACTCATCGCTGGCAGCCGTGGCCGCAGCGCTGTTTGCACCCGCTTACTACTTGCTGGGCGACCAAGTGGCTTGGAAAGTCAGCCCCGAAGAGCTGCTCGCCGTCACCTTCATGAGTGCCATCTTGCTGCTGCGCCACAAAGAAAATATTGTGCGTTTGGTGGCGGGGGAGGAGAGCCGCATTGGGGCTAAGAAGGAGTGATAACGAACTTTTGAAACTATATTGCCGTTTCAGTGTTGCAGCTCTTCGCGAATAACTTTTCGCAAAGTCTCTTCCATGGTTCGTTGTGTCATTGCTTCACGCAATGTGGCATTGATCAGCGTTTGATAGCCGCGCCCGCCCGCCTGCACGCGATACCAAGCCAATACGTCTGGGTCAAGTGTGATGTTTATCTTTTGTTTTTTCATGGCGGATCGGAATGCGGTTTTGCCCTCGGCGGGTGATACTTCGTTACCCGCGATTTTCCAAACGCCACGGTCTAGATCAGCCTGCGTCAGTTCTGGCAGTTCGTCGTACTCGGTCGGATGAATTTCGTGGGCGTCTACTTTTGTCAAATCACTGCCCAAATTTTGCTTTTTCGCGCTCATTGGCTTTCCTCATTGAAAAAATATGACGACTCTCGCCATGTTGAACATAGCCCACTGCGGTCAAACGCTCCGATAAATAGCCGAAGCAAATCATGCGTTTTTCGCCGTAATCTTCGCGAACGTCTTCAAATTCAAAGGTGGCGTTTGCAAAAATTTGATGGGCATCCGCAAAATCGAGACCTCGGCTGACAAGGGTTGCCTGTCTCTTGGGCTCATGCCATGTCAGTCTCTCGCACATGGGAGAGATTGTATAGATAATTATCTTCCTTGGGTATCTGTTTATTGTGTCAATTTACGGCTTCAAACTCACACAAGTCTACCCAGAGCCAGCTTGGCTGAGCCTATTACCAATCAATCCCTAAAATTATTAAACGACAGCGGCAAATCCGTCATGTCCTTGCGAATCAAGGCCATGGCGGCTTGCAAGTCGTCGCGCTTGGCACCTGTCACGCGCACGGCGTCGCCTTGGATGGCGGCTTGCACTTTGAGTTTGCTGTCTTTGATGAGGCGTTGGATTTTCTTAGACGCATCGCTTTCAATGCCGTTGCGCACTTTGATGACTTGCTTGACCTTGTCGCCGCCGACTTTTTGCACGTCGCCTTTGTCTAAAAAGCGCACATCCACTTCGCGCTTGGCGAGTTTGCTGCGCAAAATATCTTCCACTTGCACGAGTTGAAAATCGGCATCGCCGAATAGGGTGATCTCTTTGTCTTTGAGTTCGATGGCGGCAGAGGTGCCTTTGAAGTCAAAGCGCGTGGCAATTTCTTTGGCCGCGTTTTCAACGGCGTTTTTGACTTCGACGAGGTTGGGTTCGCAGACGGTATCAAAAGAGGGCATAGCAATCGGTGTAAAAAATCAAGGTGAGACAATCCCCCTATGTTAGTTGAGCACAATTACCCCCTGCAAGCGCACAATAGTTTTGGTATTTCGGCCAAAGCCACGCAATTGGTGCGCATCCACTCCGAGGCCGACGTGCTGGCGGTGCTGGCCGACCCCGCATTGCGCGATTTCCCCAAATTCGTGCTGGGCGGCGGCAGCAACATTGTGCTCACGGGTGACGTCAAAGCCTTGGTGCTCAAAGCCGAAATCAAAGGCATGCGCTTGGCCGCCGAGACCGAGAAAGCTTGGATTGTCGAAGCCGGCGCGGGCGACAACTGGCATGAATTGGTGGCGTGGACGCTGCAAAACGGCTGGCCGGGCTTGGAGAACATGGCCTTGATTCCCGGCAGCGTGGGCGCGTCGCCGGTGCAAAACATTGGTGCCTATGGCGTGGAGCTGCAAGACCGTTTCGAGTCGCTCGATGCCATCGATTTGCGCACCGGCCAAGTCTTCACCCTCAACCATGCCCAATGCGCCTTTGGTTACCGCGATTCTGTCTTCAAACACGGCGCAAATACTGGCAGAGCTGAAACAAACCCCATGAATTCGGGCGCTTCCAGCCACATGGGGCTGGCAGGCCGCGCACTCATTACCCGTGTGCGTTTTCATCTGCCCAAGCGCTGGAAGCCGGTGCTCGACTATGCCGACCTAGAACGCAAAATCCAAGAAACAGGCATCACTGCGCCCAGCGCCCAGCAAATCTTCGATTGGGTCTGCGAGGTGCGCCGCGCCAAGTTGCCCGACCCAGCGGTCATTGGCAATGCGGGCAGTTTCTTCAAAAACCCCACCGTCACGCCCGAGCAGTGCGAGGACATCATTGCCCGCGAACCCAAGCTGGTGCACTACGTGCTGGACGATGGCCGCATCAAACTGGCAGCGGGCTGGTTGATTGATGCCTGTGGCTGGAAGGGCAAAAGCGTGGGCAACGCAGGCGTGTACGAGAAACAAGCCTTGGTGCTGGTCAATCGAGGCGGGCGCGACAACCCCTGCACCGGCGGCGAGGTGATGACGCTGGCCAAAGCCATTCAAACCAGTGTGTACGAGCGCTTTGGTATTTTGCTAGAGCCCGAGCCGGTGGTGGTCTGAGACTTATTCCGCGCTGATCTTGCGTTCGCGAATAATCCGCCCCCATGTGGCGTATTCTTTTTCCATGTATTTGCCCAATTCTTCGCGGCTGCCGGGCAAGGGCGTGAGGCCGTGTGCGTTGAGTTGCGACACCACATCGGGCGACTTGAGCACCTTGACCAACTCTGTGTTCCAGCGCTCCAAGATGGGCGCAGGCACTTTGCTGGAGGCCACAAAAGCATACCAATTGGTCGCGCTGAAACCCGGATAGCCCGATTCGGCAATGGTGGGCACTTTGGGCAGCGCAGTCAAGCGTTGCAAGCCTGTGCTGGCAATCGGAATGAGTTTGCCGTTCTCGATGTAGGGCAGCGAGGTCGAGAGCGTTGAGTAATACGAGGCCACGCGCCCGCCCAACAAATCTTGCAGCGCGGGTGCGCCGCCTTTGTACGGCACATGGACGGTGTCTATTTTGGCCATGTCGTTGAGCAATTCACCCGCCAAATGCGAGGCAGAGCCCGGCCCAGTCGAGGCAAAGTCCAGCTTGCCGGGGTATTTTTTGGCATAGGCAATGAAGTCGGCAAAGTTTTTGATGCCTGTATCGGCATTGACCACCAACACATTGGGAAAGTTCACGCCCATGGTGATCGGAGCCAAGTCTTTGAAGGGGTCGTAAGCCACTTTCATCATGTGCGGCGCAATCGTGAGGGGGCCGACCGAGCCAAACAAAATCACGCTGCCGTCTGCGGGGCCTTGCGCGGCGTATTGATGTGCAATGTTGCCGCCTGCACCAGCGCGGTTGTCGATCACCACCGACACGCCCAAGTTCTCGCCCAGTTTTTTGGCAATGATGCGCGCGCCCGTGTCGGCAGCACCCCCCGCAGCAAAACCCACCACCATGGTGACGGTTTTCTTGGGCGGAAACTCTTGCGCCTTGAGGCCTAAGCTGCACACCAGCAGGCTGGCTAAAAAGCCGATCTTCAAAAATTGACGTGTGTCCATGCTTGTCTCCTGTTGTGTCAATCGCTGCCTAAACTCAGGGTGTTGGGTTGGCGCTTTTCCACCGAAAAACGCAGCAAGGATGCCAAACGAAACACACCGTGCGCAAATTTACTGTAGGGCAGGGTGGCAAACAAAGCCATGACCGAGCCCAAGTGCAAGCATAGCAAGGCAGGCATGAGCGGCTGCTGGCGCGCCATCCACAAGCCCAAACCGCTGGCGCTGACCAAGGCCAGCAAGGCAATAAAGCCAAAGTCCATGCTGTTTTGCGCCGCATCGCCGTGCTCAGGATGGCGGCGCAGTTTGAGCGCAAACAACCACGCGCAACCCAGCAACAAGCTGATGCCGCCGCTCACGCCCAGTAATTTGGGCAAACTGGGCAAGTCGTAGGGCGCAGGCAGGCTGAAAAAATAATGTTCCAGCGTGGCCACGCTGGTGGACGCAAAGCACAGCATGAAGCCGTAAAACGTCAGGTGATGGGCATATTGGCGGGCGTGGGCAAAAGCATCGTCTTCGTTGTTGCAGCCCTCGCCATGACCGCCATCCAAATACTTGAGGGTGAACGCCGCTTGTGTGGCTTCCAAGCTGGGTGCCAGCGTGGCAGCTGCGCCGCTGGTGGCGGGTTTGAGTTCACGCAAAAACCGCCGCACGCCCAAGCTCAAAGCCAGTGCGGCAAACAAAAACACAGGCGCAAACAACGCCACCATGCGGTTGTGCGGCAACACGCCGTAAAAGTTGTCGGCCTGGCCGGGCGCTGCTTGCGACACCAGCCACACCATCAGGCTCAAAGCGGCGGCCGAGGCCACGGCGAGGGTGAGGCCATTGCGTTGGTACAAACCGCCCAAGGCGCGGGGCCACGCATAGTCGGCGTAGGTTTGGCGGCGCACTTTGGCCATGCTTTGGGGAATGTTCACGAAGAACTCATGCGGCGGTGCGTATTGGCAAGCGTGCAAACACGCGCCGCAGTTGTGACACAAATTGGCCAAGTAGTGAACATCGGTCTTGTCAAAGCTCAAACGCCGCGTCATGGCTGGAAACACGGCGCAAAAGCCTTCGCAATAACGGCAGGCGTTGCAAATTTGCAGTTGGCGCTGGACTTCTTGCTCAGACGGGGTCATGGACGGCTTTCTTCGAGGTTTGGGCAGCCGCTGCCAATGCCGCTTGGGTGCCAGCAATGCGGCCAAAGGCCGTGCCAATCGACATGCCCACGCCTGCGGTGTAGCCCTTGCCCAGCACATTGCCCGCCATCATTTCGCCCGCCACAAACAGGTTGGGGCTGGCTTGGTTGGCAAAGCGCACAGCGGCGGTGTCGTCGGTTTTGAGGCCCAAGTAGGTGAAGGTCACGCCGGGGCGCACGGCATAGCCGTAAAACGGCGCTGTGTCGATGGTGCGCGCCCAATGGGTTTTGGCCGGGCTGAGGCCTTGGGTGTGGCAGTCGTCCAGCGTGGTGTGGTCAAACGTGCCGCTCACGCAGGCTTGGTTGTAGCTGTCAAGCGTGTGCTCGAACACGTCGGGGTCGAGTTGCAATTTGAGCGCCAATTCGCGCAAGCTGTTGGCTTGCACGCCCTCAAACACCGGCGGCATGAAGCGCCCCACGGCCTTGGCGTCGATGATGGAATAAGCAATTTGCCCCGGTTGCTGCGCCACCAGTCGACCCCAAATTGCGTAGCGTTTGGGCCAGAAGTCTTCGCCTTCGTCGTAGAAGCGTTGCGCCTGACGGTTGACCACCACACCCAGCGACACACAGTCGATGCGGGTGCAAATGCCGCCGTCGTACAAAGGC
>CAILCI010000055.1 GCA_903832625.1 uncultured Burkholderiales bacterium
AACCCTCGTAGCATTAGCAGCATTTGCTTCTGTGTCTTCTTTCGCACAAGTCGTTATTTCTGGTGCTTTTGATCCAACAGCGGTTCATGCAACAACATCGTATGCAGATGGCACTAAAGCATCGCAAACTAACTTGGCATACAACGGCCGTTCAACATCACGTATTCAGTTCGATTTGACTGAAGACCTGGGCGGTGGCTTGAAGGCTATTGCTCGCATGGAAAATGACTTCCAACCTAACAACACCGAAGACAACTACGGCAAGGGCGCTGACTTGGGTCAGCCCGCCAAAGGTATCAACTTTGGTTCAGGTGGTGGCGAAATCTACACTGGCTTGACCGGTGATTTCGGCGCTTTCAAATTGGGTTCACCCAACACACCAACATTGAGCGTGCAAGCTGGTGGCTTGTTCGGTACCAAGTTGGGTGGCGGTTTCGGTGAAGGTCTCGGCGGTACAGGTCACGTTCGTCAAAGCCAAACTGTGAACTACACAACTCCTGTCATGGGTGGTTTCACATTGGCTTGGGGCCACACATTTGGCCAAAATGCTGATGCAAATGCTTACGGTTCTGCTAGTGCTGCCTCGGCTGCTGTTGCTGGTTTGAAAAACGCTGGCTCAGTTGATGACTTCGGCGCTTTCTATGCAAACGGTCCAATCAACGCTGGCGTTAGCTATTACAAACTGTCTGGTGTTGCCGCCGCAAGCGTGCCAACAGCCTCTGCTTTGGATAACACTTTGATCAGCTACATCGCTAGCTACACCATGGGCAATTTGATGTTGCAAGTTGGTGGTCACTCAGAGACAAATGCTACTGTCTTGACTGGTGCAAGTTCCTTCACTGCCACTCAAGCTAACAACAGTGGTTCATTTGTTGGTGGCAAGTACATGTCAGGCCCTGTCACTTACTTGTTCCAAGTTTCCAACTTGAGCGACAATTCTGTGAACAACAACAACAAGCACATGTCAGCCATGGGTCTCGACTATGCGTTGAGCAAAAACACAACAGTGTATGCTCGTTACAGCAACTTGACAGTTGACAATGCAGCTTCTTATGTTTTGAATGCTACAGGTACAGCTGTTGTAACGCAACAAGTTGCGAAACAAACCAAAACTGCTGCTGGTATCCAAATCAACTTCTAATCTAACGCTGGCGCAAGCCAGTTGAAGGTTAAAAGACATTAAAACCCCGTCACTCGCAAGAGTGGCGGGGTTTTTTCTTATCAACGGATTATTTTCAGGTTCACAATGCGAACAAAAGCTTCTTCTAAGTGCCGCGCAAATACTGGGGTATTGAACAAAGGCTGTGTCAGTCTGTTGTGGGTCAGCTTATCCCGCACCGCTTTGAGTTGGGTGGGGTGCTTCGCCAGTTCCACGGCCAGTGCTTCATAGGCTGCTGGGTCGGGCGCCACAAGTTCGTCCAGATCGAGTGCATGCAGCAAACTCGCAGCCATGCGACCCGCAAAAGACTTGCCCAAGCACGTTACCAAGGGAAGGCCAGCCCACAAAGCGTCGCTGGCAGTTGTACCGGCGTTGTAGGGCAAGGTGTCTAAAAACAAATCACAGTTGAGAAAACGGGAAACGTAATCTTCCCGATTGAGGCGTTCTCCAAACACCAACCTTTGCGGGTCTACGCCAAGTTTTTGAGCTTGGCTTTTAAGATTCGATTCAACCCATGAATTATCGGCATATAAAAAAAGCACACTGTCTTCGACTTGCTGCAGTATGCGCATCCAGCTCTCAAATGTGGCGGGTTGAATTTTGTAGCTGTTGTTAAAGCAGCAAAAAACAAAACCATGTTCAGGTAATTTGAGATCTTGCCTTGTGAATTTTTGAACCGGTGTGGCGCGTCGAGAATCATTGACTTGATAGCTGGGTAAATAAAGAATTTTCTCGTTGTAAAACTGTTGCTGTTCGCTGGCGACCATGATGGGGTCGGCAATCAAATAGTCAAAATAATCGGCGCCCAATGTGCCCAAATAACCGATGTAACTCATTTGAACGGGAGCGACGCGGTACGAAAAAATACCCAGACGATTATTCATGGTGTGCCCCCCTAAATCGACGGCAATATCGAGATGCAAGCTGCGCGCCAAAAGCGCAATATCTAGATCAGACTTGCCATTGACATCGATGAATTGGTCAAATGAGTTTTCAACCCGTTCGCGCATTGCGCTGTGGTCAGATGGGCTGAGCGAAATCGCAATAATTTCAAACTTCGTGCGGTCGTGCAACTCAAATAATTCAACCATCAAACAAGACACGGCATGGTCATTGAAATCGGCAGAGAAATAGCCCACTCGAATTTTTGAATTTCTCGGGCCTTGACTTATTTGCCCCAAGCTGTTGTTTGCAGGATGTTTTGATTGGGTATAAATCGTGGCTGCTTTTTGATGCAGTCTTGGGTCGTCCACCAAGCTCAGACAAGAAAAGGGCGTGGTGACGTTTTTTCCATCGTCAATGGCTTGAATCAATTGTTGGAGTTCTTCTGCATGATTGCTCCAGTCGCACATTCTCGATTTCAAGTGCAAATAATGCCCCAATATTTGCTGATATTGTGGATCCAACTCGAGAGTTTTTTTATAAAAAACCAGTGCCTCATCCAAGCGTTTGGCTTCAATCAGCGTATTGCCACAATTTTTATAACCAGCAATATTTCCAGGCTCAAGTGCCAGCGCCGCCTTATAGTCAGCCACAGCATCGTCATAGCGTGCGAGCTCATGCAAGGTATTGCCGCGATTGTTCAAGGCCTTGGCAAAGTGGGGTTGTAAAGCGAGCGCTTTGTCATAAAAGCTCAGCGCTTCATCAAAGCGCTGAAGTTGTTTGAGGCAGTTGCCCGCTAAGAAATATGCGTTGCTATTTTTAGTGTCGAGCAACACTACTTTTTGGGCATCAGCAAGCGCATTGAGAAATTGATTGGCTTCAAAATAAGCATTGCCTCGGTTGAACAATGCCGCTGAATGGGAAGGATTGATCTTGATGGCTTTGTTGAATAAATCAATGGCCTGATCCAGCCTTTGCTGCATCGCATGAATAATGCCCAACAAATGCAATGCATCAAAATTCCTGTGCTGCTTGGCTAAGATTTGTTCATAAAGAATTTTTGCCGAATCCAATTGCCCACGTCGATGCAAATCAATCGCTTGTGCAAGCAGTTGCTTGACATCCAAGGTGTTCGGAGAAAGAGACATGCGCAGCCATTTAAAAAAGAATATTTTTAAATTGTAGGGCGCTCGCCATCTCTTGTTAGCTCCAGCTCTCCAACTCCCAGCGGAAATGGTCTTCGTAGGCCAAGCTGCTTTTGCGAGAAGCTTTGACGAATTGGCCATTGGTTTCTCGCACAACCCAACGCCCCACTTGGGGCGCAAACCAAATCGTGTCTTGGCGAAACAAGTTGGTTTTCAAGCCATCGGGCGCATCAAGCCGAATGAGTTTTTCAATTTTGAAAGTCTCAAATGTGCCGCAGCTCAGCGCGATGCGTTCTTGCGCCATCACGCGGGTTTGAACATTGATCCAATGTTTGAAACTACTTTGGTCTGATTGGTAATTCGTATTGATTGATTGTGTAACACCAAGCGACAAATCGGTGGGCCAAATGGCCAATGGCTCGTCATAAGTTTGCAGGTTGTCCCAATATGGATCTTGTTTGACCAGTCCCCAGTGACTGTGAATTTCCGAGGCCAGTTGGACGCCCTGAGCCGATTGCCGTTCGATGTTGAGGCGCTGGGCTTCAATGGCCGACAAGCGCTCTTGAACGGTGTCAAGCAACTGGCTGTTGTAGAAATTAAATTTCTTATAACGCCATGTTTGGCCAATCGCGGGAGGGCGAGTGGGGGTGCTCGACAGCTTGCCATCGCCAACGCTGGTGACCAGTGGCGCAAGAGGCTCAATCGTGCATCCTGCGGGCAATGCAAGCAGGGCAAGAAGTGTGCGTCGTTTGGAGTGATCCATATCTTTTCTCAAAGAAAAGATGGATTTTGCTCCTTTGTCGTTTATTTAGCTGGCGCGAACGCGTCGGGTATGCCGCCGTTGCGTAAATCCAAAAACAAATAGGCTAAACAACACCATGCTCACCAAAACCATCAAACCCAAAATGAATCGGTGTGTGTTTTGGCGTTCATCGTCCAAGCCTTTTTCAGTGTTTTCCAAATGGGCTAGCTGCATTTGAATGGCAATGTGGCGATCTTTTGCCAGATCGCAGACCGCTTTTCTTGCGCCGTATTCAGTCTCCAACATGGCTGCAGATTTGCCGCATTCATCGAGCACTTTTTCAGTGCCTTTGAGCAGTTCAAATTCACGTTCCAGTTTTGTAGATATTTGTTGAGCACTGGTTGTGTGTTGTTCATCGGCAATCCAACTGGCGACTCCCCAGTTAAAGGCCAAGACAAGTAGCAAAGAAAAAAACCATCGTGTAAAAAACATGCTGCACCTCTTTCGGCGTACATCAGTACGCGCGTATGGCAACATAATAGCTATAGAAAAACTATTTGTAAATCAAAATAAGTATTAAATTTTGTTAATCGATCGCTTATTTTTGTTTTTCAAGCTGAATCTTGGTTTGAGTTGCAATCCATCCGGCTTGGCTGTCGGGGGAAATTCTTTCAATATCGTCCAGCGCGGTGCGCAAAATTTCATTGTCGTTTTCCAACTTGTAGACGCGATTTCTCAAATTGCTGGCATCCAGCCAAGAGCCAATGGCGCTGATGAGGCGGGCAACGAAAAATCCCCAGCTCGCATTCATGACGCTTTTCTGGCTGCAATGAGTTCGAGCTTGGCTTTTCGCTTGGCAACGCGCTCTTTGAGCGACTCAATGAAGTTCAAAAAATTTTGTCGATGGTCTCCCGCATCAACGCTGAGTTCTTTGCTGGCGGCCATCACATCGCTGTGGGTATAAAGAATCTCGGTGGTCAAAATATTCGCATAGGCGAGTTTGGCTTGTTGCGTCCATGTGTCCCAATCTTTGACTTTTTTGACCTGCGCCCGAATGAAGGCATCCATTTTGGAGTCTTCCAGCGAACTTTGCAGATTGGCTTTAATTTGCTCAATAATGACTTGTAAGTCGTCGGGAGTTGCTGACTCCTGGGCCTGAGCCTCTGGATTCGCTGGGGCTGATTCCGTCGCCACTTGCGTTTGTTGCTCGTTGTCTGGGGTGCTTGTGGCCATGTTTGTAATTTTGGAAACCTGTGAATTTTGTTAAATTGTGCCAAACTAAAGTAGTTTGTCGAATTGTCGAATAAAACAGAGGTGATTAGAATTTTTTTGTCTCTTTTCCACACAGGAATGCGCATGGAAGTTGATCTGGTGGACCCGCAAGCGGTCAAAGAGTTACGCACTTTGTTCAAGCTCAATCCCACACAAGCTGCCAGGCTGGGTGGGATCACGCCCGAGCAATTGCAAGACTTAGAGCAAGGCAGTATGACCAGCTTTGAGACACCTGCGCAAAAAATTCAATCCGCTTTGTACTTGGCCAAAGTATTGAGTGGTGAGCAAAAAAATGGATTGCCGAAAACCAATGTGTTTAAGAATCAAGCCATGTCCACGCACGCATTAGATGGCGCATCTGACCCGAATTCACACACACATGTCTTGAATAAGAAACCGAGACACGAATACAGAACAAATCCATTCCAATTGTTATTGATTGCAACTATAGTTACTTTTATATTTTTTATGGCGGCTGTTCCGGCAATGTCTATCGGTAATCCAGATAAATTAAAGGGCGATATTGTGGTTCCCCGCACATGGAAAGTGCCTAAATAATGATATTGGAAGATTTTTTCAACATCAGAGCTTTGCTTTTGATGTTGATATTTCCTTTGGGCATTTGTCATGCAGGCAGTTATCCGCAAATTTCATACAAAGATTTACCCGATACATTGCGCACGCTTTGGTTAGACACCAAGCCTGAAATGGTGTCTACAAGCCACTGTGCAGCTGCATTTGACAGTTACAGCGATTCAGAAAAGATGGTTTTTAAATGCTCAATTTTCATCAAAATGTCTGCCGAGGGTGAGCGTCGAGCGCTGCAGTATTGCGATGAAAATCGGCTCGCAAAAGGTGTGAAAAGTCAGTGTAAATTGATTGTCGAATAGAGTCTTGCTTTGTAATTTGATAATTAAATATCTTTAAATTCTTGATTCTCAAATTAAGATAGGTATAAAATAACTAGGTATTTGATTTTTTAACTAGGAGATATGTATGGCTCGTACCACCGTCGCAGCACAATTGGTCAAACTTCGCAAAGAGCGTGAAGCCCTTGAAAAACGCGAAAAGGCTTTGGTTGCTAAAACAAACGATAAAGCATTGGCCAAAATTATTGCCATTGCCAAAGATGCAGGATTAACCGCTGCTGAAATTACCAAAGCATTAGGTCAACCCGGTAAAGCAAGCAAAGCAAAACCTGCTGCAGCCAAAAAACGCGGCGCATTGGCAGGTAAAAAAATCGCTCCTAAATACCGCAATCCAGCCAATGCTGAACAAACTTGGACAGGTCGCGGCGTTTCACCCGCCTGGATTCAAGCGCTCAAAGCAGAAGGTAAATTAGAAACAGCCTTGATCGTTTAATTCGGCTCAAGAGCGGCGCATTAATAATTGCGCCGCTAATTCATGCAAAGCGTCTTTATAGGCGCTGGCAGGAAGCACCTCTAAAGCATTGATTGCGCGCTCTGCCTCAGAGGCTGCAGCCATTCGAGTTGCTTCTAATGCGCCGCAGGTGCGCACAATATCAATAATCTCTTCTAGCGCATCGACTTCGCCGTTTTCTATGGCGTTTTTAATCAGCGTCTTTTGCGCATCCGTGCCGCGTTGAATGGCAATAATCAATGGCAAGGTATTTTTACCTTCGCGCAAATCGTCACCTAAATTTTTACCCAGTTCACCCGAATTGCCGTCGTAATCTAAAACATCGTCAATGACTTGGAAAGCCGTGCCCAGGGCTTGGCCATATTCGGCGCAGGCGTTTTCAATGGCTGGGCTTGTTTTCGCAATCACGGCGGCCAAGCGCGTGCTGGCTTCAAAGAGTTTGGCGGTTTTGGAGCGAATCACGCGCAAATAACCCGCTTCATCGAGCGAGGCGTCGTGCATATTCATGAGTTGCAAGACTTCGCCTTCGGCGATCACATTGGTGGCTTCGGACAATATCTCCATGACCCGCATTTCGCCAGAGTCAACCATCATTTGAAATGCGCGGGAATATAAGAAGTCGCCCACCAACACACTGGCGGGGTTACCAAATGACTCATTGGCCGTCGGTCTGCCACGGCGCAAGGTCGATTCATCCACCACATCGTCGTGCAACAAGGTGGCGGTGTGAATAAATTCAACCACCGCCGCCAAATTGTGGTGTTGATCGCCCACATAACCCAAAGCACCCGCCACCAACAACAATAAAGCAGGCCGCACACGCTTGCCGCCCGCTGAGATGATGTATTGCGACACTTGACTCACCAGCGGCACGCCCGAATCCAAGCGACGGGCGATCACACGGTCAACGTGTGCCATATCGGCAGCAATGATGGAGAGCGGGGAGGCGTTAGACAACTTGTAGCCTGTGGGGGTTTAAATACTTCAAAAACCGCGAATTATAGGGACGTCATGGCTTGCCAACTGAAAGGGCTAGGCAAAAGGGTTTTGAAATGCTACAATGTCAGGCTCTTTGGAAATGGGTCCAAAGGGTTCACTCAGATTTCATCTAGAGGTTTCACATGTACGCGGTCATAAAAACCGGCGGCAAACAGTATCGTGTTGCTGCTGGCGAAAAAATTAAAGTAGAACAGATTGCTGCGGACGTTGGCCAAGAGATCGTGATCGACCAGGTTTTGGCAGTCGGCAACGGCGCAGAACTCAAAGTCGGCACGCCCTTGGTGTCCGGTGCAACTGTCAAAGCCACCGTCGTGGCTCACGGCAAACACGACAAAGTGCGCATTTTCAAAATGCGTCGTCGTAAGCACTATCAAAAACGCCAAGGTCACCGTCAGCAGTTCACTGAACTGCAAATCGGCGCTATTTCTGCCTAAGGAGAGTAGGTCATGGCACAGAAAAAAGGCGGCGGCTCTACGCGAAATGGACGAGATTCCAAACCAAAAATGCTCGGTGTGAAAGCTTTCGGCGGTGAGATGATCAGCGCTGGCTCTATCATCGTGCGCCAACGTGGTACAAAATTCCATCCCGGCAGCAATGTTGGCGTGGGCAAAGACCACACCTTGTTCGCTTTGGTGGACGGCCACGTGTCGTTCGGTACCAAAGGCGCTTTGAACAAGCACATGGTCAATGTGACGCCCGTCTGATTTCGATCGACGGTAAGGTTGCAAAGCCCCGATTCGTCGGGGCTTTACTTTTTAAACGATTGCTATGAAATTTGTTGACGAAGCCTATATCGACATCGCCGCCGGCGATGGGGGGAACGGCTGCGTCTCGTTTCGCCACGAAAAATACAAAGAGTTTGGCGGCCCCAATGGCGGCGACGGCGGTCGCGGCGGCCATGTGTTTGCCGTAGCCGACCCCAATCTCAACACCTTGGTGGACTTTCGCTACTCGCGTCGTCACGAGGCCAAGCGCGGCCAGCACGGCCTGGGCTCGGACATGTTTGGCCACGCGGGCGAAGACATCACGCTGAAAATGCCCGTAGGCACCATCATCACCGATGCCGAAACCGGCGACGTGTTGTTTGAGTTGTTGGTGCCAGGCGAGGTCATCACCATTGCCAAAGGCGGCGATGGTGGCTTTGGCAATATGCGCTTCAAAAGCGCCATCAACCGTGCGCCGCGCCAAAAAACACCGGGTTGGCCGGGCGAAAAGCGCAACCTCAAGCTCGAACTCAAGGTTTTGGCCGATGTGGGCTTGTTGGGCATGCCCAACGCGGGTAAGTCCACGCTCATCTCCGCCATTTCCAACGCGCGCCCCAAAATTGCCGATTACCCCTTCACCACCTTGCATCCCAATTTGGGCGTGGTGCGTGTGGCCGCAGAGCAAAGCTTTGTGGTGGCCGATGTGCCGGGCTTGATCGAGGGCGCGTCAGAGGGCGCAGGTTTGGGGCATCAGTTTTTACGCCATTTGCAGCGCACCCGTTTGT
>CAILCI010000056.1 GCA_903832625.1 uncultured Burkholderiales bacterium
CCCAATTCTATACAAATTCGGCTTGAGCAATTCATAATAAGTTAGTGAGCGCAAACATCCAAAGAAAAAAAGCTGCAAGAATTTTTTTTCTTACAGCTTTTATAAAAGTTGTTTTACGCCCAAATCCCGACTGGGATTTAGGGCTTTAACGGGCAGGTCTGATCACCACATATTGCGCCCATTCGCCTCGGCGCACCAATAAATTCAAGGGTTTGCTCAAATCCAGCTTGGCCACAATGTCTTGCATGGCTTTGACATTGGGGGTTTCTTGGTTGGCAATGGCCAAAATCACGTCGCCCTCTTGAATGCCCACGCGAGCCGCAGCGTCCGTGGCCGACTCGACGCGCACACCACCGCGCAAACGCAGTTCTTTCATCTGGGCTTGGCTGAGGTTGGTCACGCTCAAGCCCAATGACTTGAAGCTCACTGCGCTGGAGGTTTTTTCTGGCTCAGGCTCTTCGGCTTTGGCGACTTTTTCTTGCTCGACCTCGCCCACGGTGATTTTCAAATCTTTGGTCGCGCCACGTCGCCAGACTTGCACGACACTGCGCGAGCCGGGCTTGGTGTTGCCCACCATGCGTGGCAAATCAGAGGACTTGTCAATCGTCTTGCCGTCAAAGCTCAGAATAATGTCACCCGGCTCCACGCCCGCTTTTTCAGCCGGAGAGCCACTTTCCACGCCACGCACAAACGCGCCTTGCGCTTTGCTCAGGCCCACAGATTCAGCCACTTCTTTGCTGACCTGATCAATCTGCACACCCAAGCGACCGCGCTGCACACGACCTGAGGCACGCAGCTGATCGCTCACACGAATGGCTTCGTCAATCGGAATAGAGAACGAGATGCCCATAAACCCGCCAGAGCGCGAATAGATTTGGCTGTTGATGCCCACCACTTCGCCACGCATATTGATGAGCGGGCCACCCGAGTTGCCAGGGTTGATGGCCACATCGGTTTGGATGAAAGGCAAATACTCGCCCGTGTCGCGCTGCTTGGCACTCACAATGCCGGCGGTGACACTGTTTTCAAGTCCAAAGGGCGAGCCAATGGCCATCACCCATTCACCCACGCGCAGACGCGAGACATCGCCAATCTTGACCGCAGGCAAGCCCGTGGCTTCAATTTTGACCACCGCCACATCGCTGCGTTTGTCTGAGCCCACAATGCGAGCTTTGAATTCACGTTTATCAGGCAAGGTGACGACCACTTTGTCCGCGCCCTCCACCACATGCGCATTGGTCATGATGAAACCGTCGGTGGAGACAATAAAGCCCGAGCCCACGCCACGCGGTTGATCTTCCTCGGACTGCTGCGGTGCTGGTCGGTTGGGACGCTGCTGACGCGGGTTATTGGGCGCATTGGGCGCTGGAATTGGCACTCCAAAGAAGCGCCGAAACAGCTCCTGCATTTCTTCATCGGGTGAGCCAGAGCCTTGCGCATCGCGCACCGCCGCTTTTTCCAAGGTTCGGATGTTGACCACGGACGGCCCCACCTGTTCGACCAAATCGGTGAAATCAGGTAGCCCACGGCTTGCCCCTTGCGCCTGTGCGCTCTGGGGTGCGGCGCTGACCACGCCACCCAGCAACAACGCAGCGCAAAGCACAGGAATTGAAAATGTTTTCTTGAAGTTCATACAGCCTCTTTCCTCTGATGATGACTGCGGGCATACACCGCACGTCGTAAATCCAGCCAATCGTTTGCTTGAGCTTGGCGCTCCAGCCAAAGCCATTGCTCAGTCATGACATTCGCATGTAGGGGCTTGAAGCGCAAAAGCAAGACATGTTGCAAGTCTAAGCAAATTCGCACCTCACCTTGTGAGGCCGAGGTATTGGCTTTGCTTGGCCGCAATTCCCAAGCTTCATCCTGCCAGCGCAACAGCCCATGCCAACGAATTTGCTTCCAACCTAAATATGCCCCACCCATCAAAACCAGCACCGCCACCGCCATTGCGTGATGCCACGGTTGATACAACGTCCACAGCAACCCAATCGCCGACGTCAACATGATGAAGATGAGGTAAACGCGCGTCACCAAAGCACAACGCCCCACCGGATACGTCACCGATGGGGCGCTGTGCATGGAAAAACTCCGCTCTGCTGCGTTTAAAAATCAGACGCGCTTGAAAATCAGCGAGCCGTTGGTGCCGCCAAAGCCAAAGTTGTTTTTCAAGGCCACGTCGATCTTGACATCACGCGCCACATTGGCGCAGTAGTCCAAATCGCACTCAGGGTCTTGGTTGAAGATGTTGATGGTCGGCGGGCTCTTTTGGTGATGCACCGCAAGCACAGTGAACACGCTCTCAATGCCACCTGCGCCACCCAACAAATGCCCAGTCATGGACTTGGTGGAGTTGACCAGCGTCTTTTTGGCGTGGTCACCCAAGGCCGCTTTGATGGCATTGGTTTCATTGATGTCGCCCAGCGGCGTGGAAGTGCCGTGTGCGTTGAGGTAGTCGATTTGGTCGGGGTTGACACCCGCATTGCGCATGGCGTTGACCATGGCGCGACGTGGGCCGTCCATGTTGGGCGCGGTCATGTGACCCGCGTCCGCGCTCATGCCAAATCCTGCCAGCTCGGCATAAATTTTTGCGCCACGTTTTTTGGCGTATTCGTACTCTTCGAGCACCACCACGCCAGCGCCTTCACCCAGCACAAAGCCGTCGCGGTCTTTGTCCCAAGGACGAGAAGCGGTGGTGGGATCGTCGTTGCGCGTTGAGAGCGCACGCATGGCTGCAAATCCACCCACACCCAAAGGCGAAACGGTGCATTCCGAGCCACCGGCAATCATCACATCGGCGTCACCGTATTCGATGATGCGCCCTGCCTCACCAATGCTGTGTAAGCCTGTGGTGCACGCGGTGACGATAGCCAAATTGGGGCCTTTGAAGCCGTACTTCATCGAGACATGACCAGAGATCATGTTGATGATGGAAGCAGGCACAAAGAAAGGTGAGATGCGACGCGGGCCACGGTTGGTCAGCTCGGTATGCATTTCCTCAATCAGAGGCAAGCCACCAATGCCTGAACCAATTAGCACCCCCACGCGCGCAGCTTCTTCGTCGCCCAGCGCATCGCCCGTGGGCAAGCCTGAATCGATCACTGCTTGCATGGCTGCTGCCACGCCGTAGTGAATGAATTTGTCCATCGTGCGTGCTTCTTTGCTTGACATGTACTGATCAAGGTCGAAGTTTTTGACTTCGCCCGCGATCAGACAGTTCATGCCCGAAGGATCAAAGCGCGTGATGCGCCCAATGCCCGATTGACCGGCTAAAAGATTGGTCCAAGACTCAGCCACCGTGTTACCCACGGGGCTAACGCATCCCAGACCAGTCACGACAACGCGACGACGGCTCATGCGAATAATTCCGAAAAATTAGGCTTTTTTGTGGGTCAACGCGTAGTCAATCGCGTTTTGCACGGTTGTGATTTTTTCGGCATCTTCATCGGGAATTTCAATTCCGAATTCGTCTTCCAATGCCATCACCAGTTCCACGGTGTCCAGTGAGTCAGCGCCCAGATCGGCCACAAAGGCTTTTTCGTGGGTGACTTGAGACTCTTCCACGCCAAGTTGTTCGGCAATGATTTTTTTGACACGTGATTCGATATCGCTCATGGTATCCCTCAGAGGGTTGTGAATAAGTCCGCAATTTTACCCGGGCGGACACACCGTTTTGGAAATCTGCTGTTTTTGCTTGTTTAAGCCATAAACATGCCGCCGTTGACGTGCAATTCTTGCCCCGTCACATAGCCTGCATTCTTGCTGGCTAAGAAAGCCACCGCGTGCGCCACGTCGGCGGGTTTGCCCAAATGTCCCAAGGGAATTTGGCCCAGCAAGGCTTTTTGTTGTTCTTCCGGCAAGGCGGCGGTCATGTCGGTTTCGATGAAGCCGGGTGCCACGCAGTTGACCGTGATGTTGCGGCTGCCGAGTTCTCGCGCCAGCGCTCGGGTCATGCCTGCGACACCGGCTTTGGCCGCAGCGTAATTGGCTTGTCCGGCATTGCCCGACGCGCCCACCACACTGGTGATGTTGATGATGCGGCCATAGCGCTGCTTCATCATGGGACGAATGACAGCGCGGGACAAACGAAACACAGCCTTGAGGTTGGTGTCGATCACCGCATCCCAATCGTCGTCTTTCAAACGCATGGCCAACATGTCGCGGGTAATGCCCGCGTTGTTGACCAAGACGTGCAAGCCGCCGTGTTCTTTGGCAATGGCTTCGATCAGGCTCTCAGAAGCGGCCAAATCGGTGACGTTCAAGTTGACGCCTTTGCAACCCGCGTGAGCCGACAAGGCTTGACTGATTTTGGCCGCGCCCTCGTCGCTGGTGGCTGTGCCAATGACCAAAAAGCCTTGGGCAGCGAGTTCTTGTGCAATGGCTGCGCCAATGCCGCGCGAAGCGCCAGTGACCAAAGCAATGTGTTGTGTGTTGTGTTCGCTCATATCAATTTCTTTGTCTGCGTGCATCAAGCCAAGGCTGCCTTGACCTCGGCCAAGCTGGCGGGATCAAACAGAGGCAGGCCATTGAGTTGCGCATCAATGCGCTTGGTCATGCCCGCCAAAACCTTGCCCGGGCCGCATTCCACCAAAGTGGACACGCCACGCGCCTGAATCGCTTTGACGCATTCGACCCAGCGCACCGGACCAAAAGCTTGACGATACAAGGCGTCGCGAATGCGGTCAAGATCGGTTTCCACAGCCACATCGATGTTGTTGAGCACCGCAATTTGGGGCGCGGCCAACACGGTGGCAGCGAGTTTTTCTTTCAGGCGCTCGGCAGCAGGCTTCATCAAGCTGGAGTGAAACGGCGCAGAGACGGGCAGCGGCAAAGCGCGTTTGGCACCATTGGCCTTGAGCACTTCGCAGGCTTTTTCGACGGCGGCTTTGCTGCCTGCAATCACTGTTTGTGCGGGGTCGTTGAAATTCACGGCTTCCACCACTTCTGCCGAACCTGCATCAAATGTGGCTTGGGCTTGGCGGCAACCTTCCATCACTTGGTCGGAGGCCATGCCCAAAATGGCGGCCATCGCGCCCGTGCCTACTGGCACGGCGTCTTGCATGGCTTGGGCTCTGAAACGCACCAATGGCGCGGCTTGCGCCAGCGTCAGCACGCCAGCGGCCACCAGGGCAGCGTATTCGCCCAAAGAGTGTCCTGCCACCACGCTAGGTGTTGCGCC
>CAILCI010000057.1 GCA_903832625.1 uncultured Burkholderiales bacterium
GTGTGGGGATTGCTAGTCTTTGTTGTCCCTACGTTTGACAGCGTATTTGCGTCCTTTGGCGCTGAGTTACCGTTGTTTACCCAAGCTGTGATTCGTATGAGCAAGGTGTTCACCGACCAACTGTGGGTGTATGTGTTGATTGCCTGTGCGGTTTGGGGCGCCATGCAGGCGTATAAAAGCTCTGTTGCCTTCAAGCGGCTGGTACAAAAACACATGTGCAAATGGCCGGTGATAGGCACCGTGATTCAGCATGCTTTTTTGGCGAACTGGAGTCACACCATGTCCACCTTGTTGACTGCCAGCGTGCCTTTGAACGAGGGCTTGAAAATTGTTTCTCCCATGTCCTCTGTGCTGGCTTACCAAGATGCGGTGCAGAACGTGGACAGGCTCATCATGCAAGGTCAGTCGTTGTCTCAAGCGCTGCAAAGTCAAGGCGCCATGTTTCCAGACTTGGTGATTCAGCTGTGTTGGATTGGCGAAGAATCCGGCACCCTCGAGACCATGCTTGCCAATGTTGCGCAGCACTACGAAGCCGAGATGTCGCGCTTTGTGGCACAGCTTGGCGTGCTGCTCGAGCCCATCATCATGCTGGTTTTAGCCACTTTGGTGGGCGCAGTCATGCTGGCGTTATATTTACCTGTTTTCCAACTGGGGCAAGTGGTATGAGCTCAATCGCGCTGTTTGCAGCTTTGGGATTGCTAATTGGCAGCTTTGTCAACGTCTTGATTTATCGATTGCCCTTGATGATTGAGGCCAGCGATCAACTCCAAACCGCTCGTTTCAACTTGGCATGGCCTGCATCGCATTGCCCGCACTGCAAACAAAGTTTGCGCATCTGGCACAACATACCGTTGCTGAGTTTTTTACTGCTCAAGGGACGTTGTGCGTTTTGCCATCAAGCTATCTCCCCTCGATATCCGTTGGTGGAATGCGCCAATGCGGTTGTATGGGCGGCTTGCGCATGGCACTGGGGTGCAGACTGGACGGGTTGGGCGTGGGCCATGTTTAGCTCGCTGCTGTTGGCCTTGACTGTGATTGACGCACAAACCTCTTATTTGCCGGATGTACTCACTCAAGGCTTGCTCTGGTTGGGGCTTTTGGCCAGCGCTTTGGGTCTGAACCCATTGCCTGTGCATGACGCAGTCTTAGGGGCGGCTTGTGGCTATGTTTCACTTTGGTTGGTGGCTAGCGCCTTTGAAGGCCTGACGGGCAAGGTTGGGATGGGCGCGGGAGACTTCAAGCTCTTGGCAGCGTTGGGCGCATGGCTTGGGGCTTGGATGCTGATCCCCTTGGTTTTTTTAGCCAGCACCTTGGGCGCGTTCATCGGCTTGACGTTGATGGCAACGCACCGGATGCGCCGCCATGACTATCTGCCGTTTGGTCCGTTCTTGGCCGTTTCGGCCAGCCTTTTGGCTTGGCTGGGAAGTGACGCGGTGCTAGGATTTATGAGTCACTCGTTTTTTGCTTAGACTCAAGACATGTCCGAACAACTTCATTCAAACCATATTTTGCGGCTGGGTTTGACGGGTGGCATTGGCAGCGGCAAAAGCACGGTCGCCCAATTTTTGAGCGAAGCAGGCGCTGGCGTGATCGATGCTGACGCTATTTCGCGCGCCACAACAGCCCCACAGGGCTCGGCCATTGCAGCCATCCAAGCCAACTTTGGGGCGCAGTACATCACGTCTGAAGGTGCACTCGACCGCGATGCCATGCGCGCTCTGGTGTTTGCTGATGCCTCAGCAAAGCGCCAACTCGAAGCCATTGTTCATCCCTTGGTGGCGGCTGAAATTCAAACACAAACAGCACAAGCGATACGCAGCGGTCATCGCGTCATCGTCTTTGATGTGCCTTTGTTGGTGGAGTCGGGCAAACGCTGGCGTTCACAAGTCGATCGCGTGTTACTTGTTGATTGCACAGTGCAATTACAAATCGAGCGCGTCATGGCGCGCAATGGTTTGAGTAAGGCTGCTGTTGAACAAATCATCCAAGCTCAGGCGCCACGAAGCGCCAAATTGGCGGCAGCGGACTGGGTCATTTACAACGAGTCTAAAAGTTTTGAAGATTTACGCGCAAAAGTATTATCTTTGCCTCTGCAAAAACCGCACGCCTAGGATTTTTGCGGCTTGGCAAAGAGTATGATTGTCGTTTGTACAAGTTAATCTGGCCATTCATTTCGTGATCCTCTACGAGCATCCTTTCAACGAACGTGTGCGCACTTATTTGCGTTTGGAACATTTATTCCAACGTTTTGAAGAGCTGTCTTCGCGCCAACATGCGGTCGACAACCACTTTGCCCTCACCACTTTGTTTGAATTGGTCGAAGCTGGTGGACGTACCGACCTCAAAACCGACATCTTGAAAGATTTGGAACGCCACAAGCAGCAGTTTGGCGTGTTGCGCGGCAACCCTTCGGTGTCTGAATCTGCGCTGCAACAATTGTTTGATCAACTCGATGCTTGTTTTGATGGCCTCAACAACCCAAACGGGAAAATTGGTCAATCCATCACTGACAATGAATGGCTGAGCGCCTTGCGCAACCGCGTGAGTATTCCAGGCGGCACTTGCTGTTTTGACCTGCCCGCCTACCACGCGTGGCAACAATCGAACCCAGATCACCGCAGAGCCGATATCGCCCGCTGGGCGGAGAGTTTTCAGCCACTTCGTGCCTCGGTCAGTTTATTGCTGCACCTCATGCGCGACACCGGCACCTCGCAACGCATGATGGCCGTCAACGGGCAATTTCAGCAATCACTGGCACAGGGGAAATTCCAACTCATGCGCTTGAGTTTGGACGAAAGCTTGGGCATCATTCCTGAGATCAGCGGCAACCGCTTGATGGTCTGGGTGCGCATGATGCGACAAGATGGCAATGGACGTTTGCAGCCTTTGGCGCAAGACGTGCAGTTTGACATGTCTTTGTGTTCTTGAGCCCATGTTGGACGGAGTGCGCATAGTCAAGTGCCCCCAATGTGGAGGTCCCAGTCGCTACGAAGCGGCCAACGTGTATCGACCTTTTTGCGGTGAACGCTGCCGCAACATCGATTTAGGCGCGTGGGCCAACGAAGAACACCGCTTACCCGATCAAACCCCACAAGACGACCCTGAGTTTGAGAACAAGCCGCTGCAATGAGTTTCAGTCGCTATGGGTCTGACCTGAAAAGGCACGCTCTTTGGCAAACCATTGCAACACAGGCAGCGTCCCTGGCAACACTGGCGTGACTTGCACTGGCAACTGCTGCCACGCATAGGTTTGCTGTTCACGCATGACCAATTCGCCCGACCATTGTGTGACTTTGCAAAAATTGAGTTGCACCAAGGCGTGCGGATAGTCGATGCATTCGGTTTGCCAAGGCAGGCAGTTGCCAATGGTGATGCCAATTTCTTCTTGCAACTCGCGTTTGAGCGCTTGCGCAACGGTTTCGCCCGCCTCCAACTTGCCGCCAGGGAACTCCCAAAATCCTGCGTAAGCTTTGCCTTGAGGTCGTGTGGTGAGCAAAAAAGCTTGGTCTTCACGCACCAAGACGCCCACTGCCACTTGCACCAAACTTCGGTCAACTTGGCGCGGTTGATCGGCATCAACCACGCGAATCATGGTGTCTGCCATTGCACTCAAGCGGCGTGTTGGCCAGCGAAATCGCGGGCGAACTGGTAGGCCACTCGGCCGCTGCGTGAGCCGCGTTCTAGCGCCCAAATCAGGGCTTGGGGACGGGCGGCCTCGGCCTTGTCTGGCGCAACACCCAGTGAAATCAGCCACTGATGGGCAATGGCGATGTATTCGTCTTGGCTGAAGGGGTAAAAGCTCACCCACAAACCAAAGCGCTCAGAGAGGGAGATTTTTTCTTCCACCACTTCTCCGGGATGAATTTCCCCATCTGCCGCCGTGGTGTAGGTGAGGTTGTCTTTCATGTGCTCGGGCAACAGATGGCGACGGTTGCTGGTGGCGTAAATCAGCACGTTGGCCGTGGCGGCGGCCACCGAGCCGTCCAAGATCGATTTGAGTGCTTTGTAGCCTGGCTCGCCGTCTTCAAAACTCAAGTCGTCACAAAAGACGATGAATTTTTCAGGACGTTCAGACACCACGTCGATGATGTCGGGCAAATCGGTGAGGTCGTCTTTGTCCACCTCAATCAAGCGCAAGCCACGCGGCGCGTACTCGTTCAAACACGCTTTGATGAGAGACGATTTTCCCGTGCCGCGTGCGCCTGTGAGCAAGACGTTGTTGGCGCTCAGTCCTTTGACGAACTGCTCGGTGTTGCGCTGGATTTTTTCTTTTTGCCCGTCAATTTCTTTGAGATCAGCCAAGCCCAGAGATGCCACGTGGCGCACGGGCTCAAGCGTTCCGTGGCCGCTGCTGCGTTTGCGGTAACGGTAGGCCACGCTGGCCGACCAATCGGGCGCGGACATGGGCTGAGGCAACACAGACTCGATACGCGCCATCAAGGCTTCGGCGCGTTGAACCAAGCGCTCAAGGGGGTGCTGGGCGTCGTTCATATCAACTGCGGTAGTCGGCGTTGATGGTCACGTAGTCGTGACTCAAATCGCAAGTCCACACGGTGTCAGAGGCAGTGCCACGGCCTAAGTTCACGCGCACGGTAATTTCCGATTGCTTCATCACGCGCTGGCCATCTTCTTCGCGGTACTGGGGGTGACGGCCACCTTTGATGGCGACATGCACATCGTCCAAATACAAATCGATGCCAGACTGATCAAGGTCGGCAATGCCCGCGTAACCCACCGCGGCCAAGATGCGACCAAGGTTGGGGTCGCTGGCAAAAAACGCTGTCTTGACCAAGGGCGAATGGGCGATGGCATAAGCCACTTGACGACATTCAGCGGCGTCGCGTCCGCCTTCGATTTTCAAGGTGATGAACTTGGTCGCGCCTTCGCCGTCGCGCACAATGGCTTGCGCGAGTTGACGTGCCACTTGCAGCATGGCGGAAAACAAGGCTTGGCCCTCTGCGCTTTCCAAACTCTGGATGGGCGTGTGCGCGGCCTTGTGGGTGGCAATCACCACAAAGGAATCATTGGTAGAGGTGTCGCCGTCCACCGTCACGCGGTTGAACGAACCCTCAGCCAGCGCCAAGGCCAGAGGTTTGAGCAACTCAGGTGCGATGCAAGCGTCGGTCGCCAAAAAGCCCAACATGGTTGCCATATTCGGGCGAATCATGCCCGCGCCTTTGCTGATGCCTGTGATGTTGACCGTGACGCCGTGAATATTGGCTTGCGCACTGGCCGCTTTGGGCACGGTGTCAGTAGTCATGATGCCGTTTGCCGCATCGACCCACTGCTGGGCGCTAGGCGCTTGGCCTGCCGCCGCTATGGCCTTGGGCAAGCCCGCAATAATGCGCTCCGAAGGCAATTGCTCCATGATGACGCCCGTTGAAAACGGCAGCACTTGGTTGGCATCTATGTGGAGTTGTGCCGCCAAAGCCGCGCAGGTTTCTTTGGCACGGCGCAGACCTTCCTCGCCTGTACCTGCATTGGCGTTGCCGGTGTTGATCACCATGGCACGAATGGCAGAGCCAGAGGCCAAATGCTCGCGGCAAATTTGCACAGGTGCCGCGCAAAAACGATTCTGTGTGAAAACGCCGCTGACGCTCGCACCTTCATCGATGAGTACGACGGTTAAATCTTTGCGGTCGGCTTTGCGCACGCCCGCTTCGGTCACGCCAATGCGCAAGCCTGCGACGGCGTGTAAATCAGACACTTGAGGGGCTTGCAGATGAACAGGCATGGTGTGCTCTTAACTCAATTGACCGTGACAGAACTTGAATTTTTTGCCGCTGCCGCAAGGACATGGCTCGTTGCGACCCACTGGCGGCATTTGTGGCGCAATGGTTTGCGCGTCAGCTGTGACTTGCGCTTCGCCTTGTTCATTGGGCGCGGTATAGGTCACGTTGTGCAGGGTTTCGGCTTGTTGCTCCAAAGAACTGGCCGCCGCTTCAATTTGCTCATTGGACTCAATGCGCACCGTCATCAACACACGGGTGACTTCGAACTTGACCAAATCGAGCAATTGACCAAACAACTCAAACGCCTCGCGTTTGTATTCTTGTTTAGGTTGTTTTTGGGCATAGCCACGCAAATGAATGCCTTGGCGCAAATAGTCCAGAGCCGCCAAATGTTCGCGCCAATGGCTGTCAATGTTTTGCAGCAACACCACGCGCATGAACGGCGTGAATTGATCTGCACCCACACGCTCTAACTTGGCTTGAAATGCAGCGTGAGCTGCATCAATGACTGCTTGCAAAATGTCTTCGTCGGTGATGGCAGTGGCCGACTCGACTATGTGCGTCAAGGGCAAGTCAATTTGCCAGTCTTGTTGCAAATGGCGTTGCAAGGCAGCAATGTCCCATTGTTCCTCGACCGACTCATGCGGTACGAATTGACGCACGATGTCGGTGAAAGTGCCTTCACGCAGACCTGCAATTTGCGCGCTTAAGTCGGTCGCATCCAAAATGTCGTTGCGCTGTTGGTAGATGACGCGGCGTTGGTCATTGGAGACGTCGTCGTATTCCAACAACTGCTTGCGAATGTCAAAGTTGCGCGCTTCTACTTTGCGTTGCGCGCTCTCAATGCTGCGCGTAACAATGCCCGCCTCAATCGCCTCGCCCTCGGGCATTTTGAGGCGCTCCATGATGGCTTTGACGCGGTCGCCCGCAAAAATTCGCATCAGCGAATCGTCCAAGCTCAGGTAAAAACGCGATGAGCCTGGGTCACCTTGGCGGCCTGAGCGACCGCGCAATTGGTTGTCAATACGGCGCGATTCATGGCGCTCTGTGGCAATGATGCGCAAACCGCCCAAAGACTTGACCAGCTCATGGTCTTTGGTCCATTGCACGCGCAGCACATCGACACGCTCTTTTTTGGCTGCGTCGTCGAGGCTGTCATCGGCCATGACCAATTCAATGGCTTTTTCGACGTTGCCACCCAACACAATGTCAGTACCGCGACCCGCCATGTTGGTGGCAATGGTGATCATGCGTGGACGCCCCGCTTGCGCCACGATGTCGGCCTCACGCGCATGTTGTTTGGCGTTGAGTACTTGATGCGGCAGCTTGGCGTTTTCCAGGAGTTGCGCAATCAGTTCGGAATTTTCAATCGAGGTGGTGCCCACCAAAACGGGCTGGCCGCGTTCATAGCATTCACGAATGTCTTGAATGGCCGCGTTGTATTTCTCTTGCGGCGTTTTGTAAACCCGGTCGAGTTGGTCTTCGCGTTTGCTGATGCGGTTGGGTGGAATCACCACCGTTTCCAAGCCATAGATTTCTTGGAATTCGTATGCCTCAGTGTCCGCCGTACCAGTCATGCCACCCAACTTGGCGTACAAGCGGAAATAGTTTTGGAACGTGATGGAAGCCAGGGTTTGGTTTTCGGCTTGAATTTCAACGCCTTCTTTGGCTTCGACGGCTTGGTGCAAGCCGTCGCTCCAGCGGCGACCCGCCATCAAACGGCCAGTGAACTCGTCCACGATGACGACTTCGCCGTTTTGAATCACGTAATGCTGATCGCGGTGATACAAATGGTGTGCGCGCAAAGCGGCGTACAAATGGTGCATCAAACCAATGTTGGCGGGGTCGTAAAGGGACGCGCCTTCGGGCAACAAGCCATTGCTGCCCAAGATTTTTTCCGCATTTTCATGACCTTGCTCGGTCATGAAAACTTGATGCGATTTTTCGTCCACCGTGAAGTCGCCCGGCGTGATGACACCTTCGCCAGTGATTGGGTCGGCCTCGCCAATTTGTCGCTTGAGCATAGGCACGACGTGGTTGATGGCCTTGTATTGCTGGGTTTGATCTTCAGCTTGGCCGCTGATGATCAAAGGCGTGCGCGCCTCGTCAATCAAAATCGAGTCCACCTCGTCCACGATGGCGTAGTTGAGTTTTCGTTGCACACGGTCATGGGCTTCGTAGACCATGTTGTCGCGCAAATAGTCAAAACCGTATTCGTTGTTGGTGCCGTAGGTAATGTCTGAGCGGTACGCCTCTTGCTTTTCAGCGCGGGTCATTTG
This sequence comes from uncultured Burkholderiales bacterium, assembly GCA_903832625.1. GTDB lineage: Bacteria > Pseudomonadota > Gammaproteobacteria > Burkholderiales > Burkholderiaceae_C > Limnohabitans. The sequence goes on from CAILCI010000057.1 coordinate 8,012, forward strand.
CGGCAAGTTGATGCCCACCGACAAGCCCAAGAAGTTGTACAAACGCGCCATCCAACGTGCATCACGACTGGCCAAATAATCGTTGACCGTCACAACATGCACGCCCTGCCCCGTCAAGGCATTGAGATAAACCGGCAAAGTGGCCGTGAGCGTTTTACCTTCACCCGTGCGCATCTCGGAGATCTTGCCTTGGTGCAACGCAATGCCACCCATAAGCTGGACATCGAAATGGCGCATTTTCATCACGCGCTTAGAAGCTTCGCGCACCACGGCATATGCCTCGGGCAGCAAGGCATCGAGCGTCTCGCCATTTTGAAACCGCGTTTTGAACTCTTGCGTCTTGGCCTGCAAAGCCGCATCGTCGAGTTTTTCCAACGCGGGTTCAAGCGCGTTGATTTGCACAACGGTTTTGCGGAAGGTTTTGAGCAGTCGATCGTTACGGCTGCCAAAAATGTGAGTCAAGAAATTAAATGCCATGCGTACGCTGCGGCCAACATTTGTACTAAAAAGTCAAACAGCCGCAAGTTCCTTTAGAAGAGGCGAACAAACCGCTGATTTTAACCACCCATCAGGTCGATAATGTGTCCATGGCTACCCGTTCGCCGCCCTCATCTGACGCAATGGCTGCACTTCGCGCCCTAGGGTACAACCGTGTGCCCAAATCGACCACAAGCATTCGCGGCCATTCACGCACCTTAGAGCAAATTGTGGACAACGCGCCTAGCCTTGCCCAGCTCGCCAACCTCGCCCGCGATGGTCAAAAAAGGCTGCAAGCCATCGCCAACCTGTTGCCTGTGAGCCTGCGCAACATGGTGGAGTCTGGTTCCATTGAGGGCGAAGAATGGTGTTTGCTGGTGCCCCACAGCGCGGCGGCAGCTAAATTACGCCAACTTTTGCCCGCATTGTGTGCACATCTGCGCACAAAAGGCTGGAAGGTGCAGACCATTCGGGTCAAGGTGAAAACGCGGATTTGATCCACACAAAGAAAAACCCCGATACAAAAGAGCATCGGGGTTTTTGATTGGTGCCGGTTGTCGGATTCGAACTGACGACCTACCGCTTACAAGGCGGGTGCTCTACCAACTGAGCTAAACCGGCAATCCCGTTATTCTAGCGCGAAAATACGGGGGTTTTTACTTGATGCGCGTTAATGTTGGTCGCGTCGGCGGACGCGGTGGTGGCTCATCCGAAGTGGGCTCAGCACGCGGCGCCAATTCTGGCTTGCCTTTGGCTGATGTCGTCGAGTGAAGGCCGTTGGCGGCAGGCATTGGAAATGCCATGCCTTGCCCGTTCTCCCGCGCATAAATGGCCAACACGCGATTGATAGGCACCACAATTTCACGCGGCACGCCTGCAAACCGCGCCTTGAATTCGATGAACTCGTTGCCCAAGGTCATGCCGCTGGTGGCGTCATAACTCACGTTCAAAACAATTTCACCGTTTTTCACATATTCCATCGGCACTTGTGTGGTCTCATCGACCAGCACCGCCACATAAGGCGTAAAGCCGTTGTCGGTGCACCACTCGTGCAAGGCGCGCAACAAATAAGGGCGCGTTGTAATGGCGTCTGGCGTGTTGAGCATTGTTCGAATTACTTGCGCATCACTTTTTCAGAAGGCGTCAACGCTTCGATGTAGGCTGGACGCGAGAAAATACGTTCTGCGTACTTGAGCAAAGGCGCGGCGTTTTTAGACAACTCAATGCCGTAGTGATCCAAACGCCACAACAGCGGCGCGATGGAGACATCGAGCATAGAGAAGTTGTCGCCCAACATGAATTTGTTTTTCAAAAACACGGGCGCCAATTGTGTCAAACGGTCACGAATGTGTGAACGCGCTTTTTCCAATGCCTTATCGCTGGGCTTGACAGCGCGTGACTCCAAGGTCGTGACGTGCGTGAACAACTCTTTTTCGAAGTTGAGCAAAAACAAGCGCACGCGGGCACGGTCAACGGGGTCGCCCGGCATCAACTGAGGATGTGGGAAACGCTCGTCGATGTACTCGTTGATGATGTTGGATTCATACAAAATCAAATCGCGTTCGACCAAAATTGGCACTTGCCCGTAAGGGTTCATGACATTGATGTCTTCGGGCTTGTTGTACAAATCCACATCACGAATTTCAAAGTCCATGCCTTTTTCAAACAAGACAAAACGGCAGCGGTGAGAAAAAGGGCAGGTTGTACCTGAATAAAGCACCATCATGATGTGCGACTCCTAAAAATCAAAAAGAGTGACAGGCCAACCTGTCACTCCGTGAGGCGATGGCGAGCCCAAGAGCTCACCATCGAAGTTCTATTATTTGACGTCTTTCCAGAACGATGCATTCAATCGCCATGCAACGACTATGAAACACACCAAGAACAACAATACCCAAACGCCCAAACGAACGCGAGTATTTTGTGCGGGTTCACCCATCCATTGCAAGTAAGCCACCAAGTCGCCAATGGCTTGGTCATACTCTTGACTGCTCATAGTGCCGGGCGTGATTTGCTCCCAGCCTTTGAAGGCTTTGACTGCGTGGCCGTGTTCTTCAATTTCGTCGTACACAGGACGACGAGCGCCTTGCAATTCCCACAACACATGAGGCATGCCCACGTTGGGATACAACAAGTTGTTCCAACCTGTGGGGCGTGTTTCATCGCGGTAGAAGGTACGCAAATAGGTGTAGAGGTAATCTGCACCTGTTCCACCGTGGCCTGCGCGGGAGCGGGCAATGACGCTCAAATCAGGAGGCACGCCACCAAACCAGACCTTGGCCTGTTTGGGATCAAAGTTGGCTTTCATGGTGTCGCCCACTTTTTCAGTGGTGAACAACAAGTTGTCTTTGATTTGCTGCTCTGTCAGCCCAATGTCTTTCAAGCGGTTGTAGCGCATGTACTCCGCAGAGTGGCAGTTCAGGCAATGGTTCACAAACAGCTTGGCGCCGTTTTGCAAGGCCGCCAAATCATTGGTTTTATTGGGCGCTTTGTCCCAAGCCATACCACCTTCGTTGGCTTGCACGCCCATCAGGACGCCTAAAGTCAGAGCCAAACCGAGAATAATTTTTTTCATGATGAATGTGCTCCGTCAATCTCAGTGGGGGTGAAACGTCACACGGTCAGGCACCGGTTTGGTTTGACCCATGCGGCTCCACCAAGGCATCAGCAAGAAGAAACCAAAGTAAAAGAACGTTCCGATTTGCGACACGCGGCCACCGATGTCTGAGGGTGGTTGCACGCCGAGATAAGCCAAGACCACAAAATTCACCACAAACACTGCGTACAAATACTTGTGCCAGTCGGGGCGATAGCGGATGGATTTAACTTCGCACTTGTCGAGCCAAGGCAAGAAGAACAAGATGACGACAGCGCCGCCCATGACCAACACACCCCAGAATTTGGCGTCGGTAGACCACATGAACAACACCAACAAAGCTGCACCGACAATGACCGCGTTCTTCACGACTGCCGTGAGTTTGCCTCGCCACACGGCCAAGCCTGCACCTGCAATGACAGTAGCCATCAGGGCATACATCATCTCGCTGGTAATGGCACGCAGCATTGAATAGAAAGGCGTGAAATACCAAACGGGGGCAATGTGCAAGGGTGTCTTGAACGGATCGGCCGGAATGAAGTTGTTGTATTCGAGGAAGTAGCCACCGAATTCAGGTGCAAAGAAGATGATGGCGCTGAACACCAACAAGAAACCACTCACACCCAAGATGTCATGCACGGTGTAGTAGGGATGGAAAGGAATGCCGTCCAACGGATGACCATTGGCATCTTTGGGAGCATTGGGGCCTTTGATTTCCACGCCGTCAGGGTTGTTGGAACCCACTTCGTGCAAAGCAATGATGTGCGCCACAACCAAGCCCAACAGCACCAGCGGCACGGCAATGACGTGGAAGCTGAAGAATCGGTTCAAGGTGGCGTCACTCACCACATAGTCGCCACGGATCAGCAAAGCCAAATCAGGACCGACAAAGGGAATGGCGGAGAACAAGTTCACAATCACTTGAGCACCCCAATAGGACATTTGTCCCCAAGGCAACAAGTAACCCATGAAGGCTTCGGCCATCAGCGCCAAGAAGATGGCGCAACCAAACACCCACACCAGCTCGCGCGGCTTACGGTAAGAGCCATAAAGCAGCCCACGGAACATGTGCAAATACACCACCACAAAAAAGGCCGAGGCGCCTGTGGAGTGCATGTAGCGAATCAACCAGCCCCACGGCACATCGCGCATGATGTACTCGACCGAAGCAAAAGCTTGGTTGGCATCTGGTTTGTAGTGCATGACCAAGAAAATACCGGTCACGATCTGGATCACAAGCACCAAAAGTGCCAACGAGCCAAAGAAATACCAGAAGTTGAAGTTCTTGGGCGCGTAGTACTCAGACAAATGCTCTTTGTACATCTTGCTCGCTGGGAAGCGGTTATCCACCCAGTTGAGCAATTTTTCGCCAGCGCTGGCGTTGGGGGAAATTTCTTTGAATTCAGCCATGGTTCGTCCTATCAGGCTTTCTTGTCTTCACCGATCAACAGCTTGGTGTCGGAGAGGTACATGTGAGGTGGGACTTCGAGGTTGTCAGGCGCGGGTTTGTTTTTGAACACGCGGCCTGCCATGTCAAATGTAGAACCGTGGCAAGGGCAGAGAAAACCGCCTTGCCAGTCATCGGGCAAGGAAGGCTGTGCGCCTGTTTGGAATTTGTCCGAAGGCGAGCAACCCAAATGGGTGCAAATTCCAACGGCCACGAAATACTCGGGCTTGATGGAGCGGCCTTGGTTTTTGGCGTATTCAGGAATGGGATAAGTCTTGCGCTCAGATTCTGGGTCGGCGACTTGTCCATCGGTTTTTTTGAGCGCTTCGAGCTGCTCTGGCGTGCGTCGGATGATCCACACGGGTTTGCCGCGCCACTCGACGGTCATCTTTTCGCCGGGCTTGAGGGCAGAAATATCGGCCTCAACCGCAGCACCTGCAGCTTTGGCTTTCTCGGAGGGCTGGAAAGTGCTCACAAACGGAACGGCGACGGCAACGCCGCCTACCGCGCCTGCGCAAGTCGAGGCGATCAGCCACGTGCGCTTGCTGCTGTCTACTGGGGTATCACTCATGGAATTCCTCAAACAATTGTCACTGATTGGGCTAACTCCTCATTGTAGCCGAGCGACTGACATCAGCCCGACAAATGGTTTCTCACCAAACGCTGCGCCATCTCCAACGCCTCTTTTAAGCTTGAAGGGTCGGCTTGCCCACTGCCCGCCAAGTCAAAGGCCGTGCCGTGATCGGGACTGGTGCGTATCAACGGCAAGCCCAAGGTGACATTGACGCCCTGCTCAACGCCCATGTATTTCACGGGAATGAGGCCTTGGTCGTGGTACATGCAGACAACCACATCGAAGTCGCCTTTTTGATGTGGTTTTTGACGCGCACGCATGAACACAGTGTCTGGGGAATAGGGGCCGCTCACATTCAGGCCCAGTTCACGCGCTTGTTCTATGGCCGGCGCAATGATGTCGATTTCCTCACGCCCCATCAAGCCCGCCTCTCCCGCATGAGGATTGAGTCCGGCCACCGCTATGTGCGGCGCACGGCCTGTAAAGGCGAGCTCTGCAGCGTGAGTGATTCGTAGGGTTTGAACAATGTTTTCTTGTGTCACAGCTTCAATGGCTTGGCGCAAAGAAATATGGATGCTGGTGAGCACCGTGCGCAACTCGCGGTTGGCGAGCATCATGCGAACCGGCATTTGCTCAATCGGCACACCCGCATTCAGTGCGGCGCGACTTTGCAGCATCTCCGTGTGACCAGGAAACAACACTCCCGCTGCCGACAAGGCGGCTTTGTGAATTGGCGCAGTCACCATGGCCGCAATGTGCCTGCTCAATGCAGCGTCGGCAGCCCAAACAACAGCGTCAGCAGCCAAGCGACCTGCCTGCGCGCTGATACGCCCAAAGGCTGGCAATTGATCTTCAGCCAAGGCTTGTCCAATTTGCAAGACCTGCATCAGCTGGGGTTGTGCACGCCATTGACTGAGGTCGGAAATGGCTTCGATTGCAATGTTTTGCGTCTGCGCGTTGGCTTGCTTTGCACCCAGCACCACCTGAGCAGCTCGGCGCATCACCGCTGCGTCGCCGACCACCAAGCAGTTGCTCACCAACTCAGGCGCTTCACGCCAGAGTTTGACGATGATTTCAGGTCCAATGCCCGCAGCGTCGCCTTGGGTGATGACGATGGGGCGAGGTGTTTGCGTCATCAGGCGGGGTTGTCGATGTCAATGAACTGGTGGCTTAGGCCCAACTGCTTGGTCACGAAGTTGGCCACGGCTTGCGCCCCAAAGCGCTCGGTGGCGTGATGACCGCATGCCAAAAAGGCCACACCGGTTTCACGCGCCAAGTGCGCTTGAGGTTCTGAAATTTCTCCGGTAATGAAGGCATCTGCACCCGCCGCAATTGCATCTTCAAAATAACTTTGAGCTCCGCCACTGCACCAAGCAATGCGTCTCAATGGACGGTCGTCGCCCGCCACCACCAGCGCTTGCCTGCCCAGTTTTGCGCTCACATGATCTGCCAAGTCATTGACTTTGGCAAAGCTATGGCCATTGGGCGGCGTACCAATCAGCCCCAAATCTTGATCGCCAAATCGGTTTTGCACCGACAAACCAAACAGCTGCGCCAATTGCGCGTTGTTGCCCAATTCAGGATGCGCGTCCAGCGGTAAATGGTAGGCGAACAAGTTGATATCGTGCGCCAGCAACAATGCAATGCGTTGCTTCATCCAACCCGTGACTGTGCCGTCTTGGCCGCGCCAAAACAAACCGTGGTGCACAAAAATGGCGTCTGCTTTGGCCTCAATCGCTGCCTCAATCAAAGCGCGACTGGCGGTCACGCCCGAGACCACATGCGCTATGTCCGCACGGCCTTCGACTTGCAAGCCGTTGGGACCGTAGTCTTTGAAGCGTGCGGGCTGGAGCAGCTCATTGCAAGAGTTCAAAAAAGTGGTGCGCGAACAGGTCTTCATTTGGCTTGTGCTTTCGCGCTGGGACGCTGTGCAGGTGTGACGTCAAGTTTGAGGTCTTTGTCGCGGCGTGTGACATCCAGCTTGACACTTTTGCCGGGGGGCAGTGCCGAGATTTGCGTCAACAATTCGTCCACATTGCGAATGGGTTGCCCATTCACCAAGCGCAACAAGTCGCCCGGTTGCAAACCCGCTTGCGCGGCCGGGCCGTTTTGCAGCACACCGGTGATGATGACGCCGTCGACCTGTTTCAAACCAAAGGTCTGAGCCAGTTCGGCATTGAGTTCATTGGGCTCGACGCCAATCCAGCCACGCGTGACTTGACCGTTACGAATAATGCCTTCCAACACCTGCTTGGCGGTTGACACAGGAATGGCAAACCCAATACCCATATTGCCGCCCGAGCGCGAATAAATGGCGGTGTTGATGCCCAACAGCGCACCGTTGACATCGACCAAAGCACCGCCCGAGTTGCCGGGGTTAATGGCCGCGTCGGTTTGAATGAAATTCTCAAAGGTGTTGATGCCCAATTGGTTGCGCCCCAAGGCCGACACAATGCCGCTGGTCACGGTTTGTCCCACGCCAAAGGGGTTGCCAATGGCCAGTACTCGGTCGCCGACTTGCAAGCTCTCGGAGTTGCCCCAGACGATCACGGGCAGTCGTTCGAGTTGGATGCGTAATATCGCCAAATCGGTGTCGGGGTCTGTGCCAATGACTTTGCCGCGAGCGCGACGGCTGTCGCTCAAGGTGACTTCAATTTCAGCAGCACCCTCAACCACATGGTTGTTGGTCAAGATGTAGCCATCGGGGCTGACGATGACGCCGCTGCCCAAACCTTTTTGGGGTTCGTCTTCGTCGCGCTCACCATAAAAATAGCGAAACCAAGACTCTGCATCGTGCGGGTTTTTCTGTGCGAGTTGCGTGGTGGTGATGCTCACCACTGCAGGAGATGCGCGTTTGGCGGCTGGACTCAAACTGCCAGGCATGACCTCACCAGAAGCGCTGGATGCAGACTCCAATAAATTCAACGGCGCATAAGACGTGCGCAGATTGAGCCATTCTGGTTTTAAGGTTGCCACCACAAACCAGATGGCCAGCAAGACAGTCACCACTTGAGAAAACAACAACCAATGGCGTTTCATAAGCAGCCTCAATCAAGAAGTGGGTGTGTCCGTTGTTGATTCAGCCGGCGCTTGGGTGTGTTTGATAAAAACCTGCGCAGCCAAAATCCCGATCTCATACAAAAAACACATGGGAATTGCCAGCGCCAGCTGCGACACCACATCGGGCGGCGTGACGATAGCCGCCACGACAAAGGCCAAGACAATGAAATATGCTCGAAACTCTTTGAGCTTGGCAATGCTCACCACGCCCATGCGCGCCAACACGATCACCACAATCGGCACTTCAAAGGTCAGGCCAAAGGCAATGAACATGGTGATGACAAAGCTCAAATAAGCTTCAATATCAGGCGCAGCCGTGATGCTTTTGGGCGCAAAGCTTTGGATGAACTTAAACACCTGCCCAAACACAAAGAAGTAGCAAAACGCCACACCCGTCATGAACAGCAAAGTGCTGGAGACGACCAAAGGCAAAACCAATTTTTTTTCGTGCGAATACAAACCCGGCGCCACAAACGCCCACAACTGGTAGAGCACCACTGGCAGCGCCAATAAAAAGGCGGCCATCATCAAAATTTTCAATGGCACTAAAAAAGGCGAGATGACCGAAGTGGCAATCAAAGTGCTGCCGTGCGGCAGTTGCGCCACCAAAGGCGCGGCCAGCAAGTCGTACAAATCGGCTGGACCGGGATAAATGGCCAAAGCCGCGCCCGCAATGAATACCGCAATCGCCGCTTTGACCAAACGATCACGCAACTCTACCAAATGTTGGATGAACGGTTGCTCGCTGCCAGCCAACTCGTCGGGTGTTTCAGACATGCGGTGTTACTTTCGGACGGAAACGCGCCACACGGGCAGCGCTCGATATAGCTCGGGTTTTAACACCGTGGCGTGCCTTGTACCAATGCGGCACGGTGCCGCGTTTCAAGCGCCATTTTTTACCGGGATGACGGTACTCAGGGCCTTCGGGCTCAAATTCATCGCGGCTGGTGTGTTCACCCAAGGCGGCAGTGGCGTCAGTCCAGTCTTTTTCGAAATCGCTGGTCGACTTGTGCACCGTTTGCTCCATATCGCGCGCAGCGGCTTCTACCGTTGCTTTGACGTTTTTGAGCGCATCTAGCTCCATCGATCGGTTGACCTCGGCCTTGACGTCCGCCACATAGCGTTGTGCTTTGCCAATGAGTGTGCCAATGGTTCTGGCAACACCCGGCAATTTATCGGGGCCAATGACGATCAGCGCTACTGCACCAATCAACGCGAGTTTTGAGACACCAAGATCAATCACATCAAACGATCATCAAACTTTTTGCTTGGCTTCCACGTCGATCGTGGCTTTGTCTGCCGTCACAGCGGCAGCAGGAGCGTCGGGTTTGGCCGAGCCGTCTTTCATGCCGTCTTTGAAGCCTTTGACCGCGCCACCCAAGTCTTCACCGATGTTGCGCAGTTTTTTCGTGCCAAACACGATCACCACGATGGCCAAAACAATCAACCAATGCCAAATGGAAAACGAACCCATGAGAATCTCCTTGAATCTGTCAATTCTAATCAGCCGCGCAGCCAAGGACGCGGACCGCCCATGACATGCCAATGCAAATGGTGAACTTCTTGCCCGCCTTCAGCGCCGGTGTTGGTCACAATGCGAAATCCGCCCTCTGGATAAGGCCTTGCGCCCTCTTGCAACGCCAATTTGGGCGCCAACAACATCATGCGCCCCAACAAAGATTCGTGCTCTGGCAAGGTGTGCGCCATCGAAATGATGTGCTGCTTGGGGATGATCAAAAAATGCACCGGCGCCCACGGATTGATGTCATGAAAGGCAAATATTTCTTCGTCCTCATAGACTTTGCGCGAAGGAATTTGCCCCGCTACGATTTTGCAAAAAATACAGTTGTCGCTCATGCTTTGAACCTCATTCGCCCAGTTGTTCGCGGGCTTGCGCTTTGCGCAAGGCCTTTTCTTCCAAACCGCTCAAGCCTTCGCGCCGCGCCAGCTCGTTGACCACGTCAGCGGGCGTGAGGCCGTAATGCGCCAGCGCAATCATGCTGTGAAACCACAAATCAGCCACTTCGTAGACCAACTTGGTGGTGTCGCCACCGTGGTCGACATCTTTGGCGGCCATGACGGTTTCGGTGGCTTCTTCGCCAATTTTTTTCAAAAAGGCGTCAGGGCCTTTGTGCAGCAGGCGAGCCACATAGCTTTTGTCAGGGTCGCCGCCGTTGGCGGGTTTGCGGCTTTCAATGACCTCGGCCAAGCGTTGCAAGGTGTCTAAAGAACTCATGGCGTTTTATTTGTAAATGGTTTCGGGGTCTTTGAGCACGGGCTCTAACGCAGCCCAATCGTCATTTTGCAGGCTTTGAAAGAAGCAACTGTGACGGCCTGTGTGGCAGGCAATGCCGGGGTTGTGGCCTTCTTGGGTGACGCTCAAAAGCACCACATCGGCATCGCAGTCAATGCGGATGTCGTGCACGGTTTGCACATGGCCGGACTCCTCGCCCTTGAACCAGAGTTTGTTGCGCGAGCGGCTGAAGTACACGGCGCGCTTGAGTTCCGCCGTTTTTTGCAAAGCTTCGCGGTTCATCCAAGCGAACATGAGCACGTCGCCACTGTCTTTTTCTTGGGCGATCACGGGCACCAAGCCCTTGTCGTCCCATTTGATTGTGTTGAGCCAAGTCATAAGGGGTGATCTTAAGACATTGACGAAGCGCCACTCACAAACGCACAGGAATTCCGCGCTCGGCCATGCGTGCTTTGGCTTGCGCCACGGTGAATTCGCCGTAATGAAAGATGCTGGCGGCCAGCACCGCGTCGGCGCCGCCTTGTTGCACGCCGTCGGCCAAGTGGTCTAAGTTGCCCACGCCGCCCGAGGCAATAACTGGCACGCTCACGGCATCGGCCACGGCGCGGGTCAAGGCCAAGTCAAAACCGCTTTTGGTGCCGTCGCGGTCCATGCTGGTGAGCAAGATCTCGCCTGCGCCAAAGTCGGCCATTTGCGCTGCCCACGCGACGGCATCCAGCCCCACGTTTTTGCGCCCGCCGTGGCTGAACACATCCCAACCCGCGCCAACAGGTGCGCCATGGGCGCCCAAGCGCAGTTCTTCTTCGGCGCTGCGGCGTTTGGCGTCAATGGCCACCACAATGCATTGCGCGCCGTATTTTTGCGAAGCCTCGCGGATCACTTGCGGGTTGGCAATGGCGGCTGAGTTGAAGCTCACTTTGTCCGCGCCCGCATTGAGCAAACGGCGCACATCCTGCACGGTGCGCACGCCACCGCCCACGGTGAGCGGAATAAACACTTGCGAGGCCACAGCTTCGATGATGTGCAAGATGACGTCGCGCGCATCGCTGGTGGCGGTGATGTCCAAAAACGTCAGTTCGTCCGCGCCTTGCTCGTTGTAGCGGGCGGCGATTTCGACCGGATCGCCCGCATCGCGCAGCTCCACAAAATTCACGCCTTTGACCACACGGCCTCCGGTGACGTCCAAGCAAGGAATGATGCGTTTTGCCAGCATGTGTGTTTTCAAAAAATAGTCAAAGAACCTGCAAACGTTGCCAGCCCTGCCACGATTGTCCCGCAGCCACCTGAACGGGTTCAAACACCTGCGCGGCTTCGACGCACAGCATGTGCTCAAAGCCGTTGGCAGGCATGTCGCTCAACGTAGCGCATTTGGCCGCGCCGGGGTTCCAGACCACGGTGTTGGCCCAACTGGGGCTTTGCGTGATGTGCAGCGCGTTTGCGCCGTCTTGCAGCCGCATGGCTGTTGGGCTGGCGGCGTAAACACGGTCAAACTCAGCGTCAAATCTCAACTCAGATGCGGCGAGGCCGTGAACATCGGCCACCGCGTCCCATTCGGCTTGACCCGACAAGCCAGTCAAGCGGGTTTGCGCAATGGCGTCCACCGCGAAATAGGTGTGCAAAGCGCCGGTAAAACGCAAGTCTTGGGTGTCGGTGTTGTGCACTTCAAGGCTGAGTTGCAAACTGCCGGGGCTGAGGTCTAGATGCAACGCAGCCACAAAAGCCTTCGGCCACAGAGTGCGGGTGTGCGCGTTGTCGCTCAAGCGCAAACTCAGGCGGGCGCTGTCGGCATGGCGTTGGCAGTCGCCCACTTGCCACGCCACTTGACGAAAAAACCCATGTTTGGGCAAGTTGCCGCGCTGGTTGAACTGAGGAAAACACACAGGCACGCCGCCGCGAATGGGCGTGTGTCCGTCAAAAGCATTGCGTGGGCTAAGGTACAAACGCTCGCGGCCTTGTGACACCCAAGACAACACATGCGCGCCCTGCTCGGCCACCAGCAATTGGTCACCACACGGCAGGCTGAGGCGATGACAAGGCAGGCCATGCGCCAGTTCGGGCTGGCAGGTGGCGGTTTGGGGTTCAGCCATTGAGCTCGTCAGCGCGCGCTTGGGCTTTTTCGAAGTCCAAATCGCCGCTGTAAATGGCGCGACCGCAGATCACGCCTTCCACGCCATCGTCTTCGACCGCGCAGAGTTGGTCGATGTCGGCCATGTTGGACAAGCCGCCCGACGCAATGACGGGAATTGTCAAAGCCTGCGCCAGCTTGACCGTGGCGTCGATGTTGATGCCGCTCAACATACCGTCGCGGCCAATGTCGGTGTAGATGATGGATTCGACGCCGTAGTCTTCGAACTTCTTGCCCAAATCGGCCACTTCGTGTCCGGTGAGCTTGCTCCAGCCGTCTGTGGCAACTTTGCCGTCTTTGGCATCCAGCCCGACAATGATGTGGCCACCAAAGGCGCTGCAGGCATCGCGCAAAAAGCCGGGATTTTTGACAGCTGCCGTGCCAATGATGACGTAGCGCAGGCCAGCGTCAATGTATTTTTCAATCGTGTCCAAGTCGCGAATGCCACCACCGAGTTGCACCGGAATGTCGTCGCCCACAGCTTTCAAAATGGCTTTGATGGCGACATTGTTTTGCGGCTTACCCGCGAAGGCACCGTTCAAGTCAACCAAATGCAAGCGCCGCGCGCCTTTGGCGACCCAGTTGAGCGCCATTTGCGCGGGGTCTTCACCAAACACGGTGGATTGGTCCATATCGCCTTGTTTGAGGCGCACACAATGGCCGTCTTTGAGGTCAATGGCAGGAATTAAAAGCATGGTGCAATAAAAAAATCAAGGGTTCCAATGCAGAAAATTGCGGTACAAGGCCAAGCCATGCGCTGCGCTCTTCTCGGGGTGAAATTGTGTCGCAAAAATGTTGTCCCGCGCCACGGCGCACGCAAAAAGTCCACCGTAGTCAGTTTGCGCCGCAATATGGGCATTTTCAAGCGGTCGTGCATAAAAACTATGCACAAAGTAAAAACTGCTGCCATCTGGCACGCCCGCCCAGACCGGATGGGGCTGGGTTTGCAGCACTTGGTTCCAGCCCATTTGCGGCACTTTGAAGCGGCTGCCATCGGCTTGGGTGCGGCCTTGCAGGTCAAATTTGACCACTTCGCCGCCAATCAAACCCAAGCCCGGTGTGTCACCTTCTTGACTGTGGTCGAGCAGCATTTGCATGCCCACGCAGACGCCAAACAGCGGTTTTTTGGCCGCCGCGTCAAGCACCGATTCGAGTAAACCCGATTGGCGCAACTCGGCCATGCAGTCGCGCATCGCGCCTTGGCCGGGCAACACCACGCGGTGCGCGTCGCGCACAACTTGCGGATCGGCCGTGATGACCACCTCGGCGTGATCGACCTGCGCCGCTGCGTGCATGACCGCTTGCGCCACGGAGCGCAAATTGCCCATGCCGTAATCGACCACGGCCACTTTATTCACAGCCTGATTCGCCATTTGACTCAAAGCGTTCCCTTGGTGGAAGGAATGACACCCGCCGAGCGTGGGTCCAGCTCCAGCGCGGCACGCAGTGCGCGGGCAAAGGCTTTGAAGACGGTTTCGGCTTGGTGGTGCGCGTTTTCACCGCGCAGGTTGTCAATGTGCAAAGTCACCAAAGCGTGGTTGACAAAGCCTTGGAAAAACTCGAACGCCAACTGGCTGTCAAAGCTGCCAATCATGCCGCTCTTAAACGGCACATGCATGACCAAGCCCGGGCGCCCCGAGAAATCGACCACCACGCGGCTCAAGGCCTCGTCCAGCGGCACATAGGCGTGGCCGTAACGGCGAATGCCTTTTTTGTCGCCCACGGCCTTGGCAAAGGCTTGGCCCAGGGTGATGCCCACGTCTTCGACGGTGTGGTGGCCGTCGATGTGCAAATCGCCGTCGGCGTGGATGTCCAAGTCGATCAAGCCGTGGCGGGCAATTTGCTCCAGCATATGGTCAAAAAAGCCAATGCCCGTCGAGAGCTTGGCCTGCCCCGTGCCGTCCAAGTTGACCTTGACGGTGATGCGGGTTTCGTTGGTGTTGCGGGTGACTTCGGCGGTGCGAGCGGTCATCAAAAACTTTCGGTTGAACTCAAATGCCTGCGGCTTTCAAAGCCGCCAGCAGTTGGGTGTTTTCTTCAGGGGTGCCCACGGTCAAACGCAGACAGTGAGCCAGCAATGGGTGCATTTTAGAAACGTTCTTGACCAGCACCTTGTGCGCCTTCAACACCTCAAACACCCGATCAGCGGGCGCGCTGTCTTGGGCTGATTGCGGCTGAATGCGCAGCAACATCATGTTGGCATCGCTTTTGTAGGCGGTGGCGTTCGAGCTTTTGGACAAGGCGCTCAACAAACGCTCACGCTCTTGGCAAATTTGCTGCGCTTGGCGGGCAAATTCTTCGGTGTGTTCGAGTGCAAACAAGGCACATTCGGCATTGAGCACGCTCACGTTGTAGGGCGGGCGCAATTTGTCCACCTCTTTGAGCAGCGCGGTGGGCGCGAGCATATAGCCCAGACGCACGCCCGCCAAACCGAACTTGGACAATGTGCGCATCAGCAACACATGGGCATTGGCCTCGGGATGCTGGCGAATTTCGTCCAACCAGCTCAGACTAGAAAACGGCTGGTAAGCCTCATCCATCACCACCAAACCGCCGTAGGCGCTGACCTGCGCAATCAAGCGGCGAATGACGCCCGCATCCCACAAATTGGCCGTGGGATTGTTGGGATAAGCCAAATAGACAATGGCGGGTTCATGCTGGGCGATGGCGCTTTGCATGGCGGCCTCGTCCAGCTCGAAGTCTGCGCGCAACGGCACGCCAATGTAGTCCAAGCCTTGCAATTGAGCACTCATGGCGTACATGACAAAGCCCGGCTCGGGCGCCAAAATTTTGGCGTTGGGCACATCGCAGGCCATGGCCAGCAAGGAAATGAGTTCGTCCGAACCATTGCCCAGCATCAGGCTAAAACCTTGCGGCAAATTCACATAGTCGGCCAAAGCGGCTTTGAGCGCGTCAATGCGCGCGCCCGGATAGCGGTTGATGGCCACTTTGCCCAAGCGTTCGCCCAATTGCGCTTGCAACTCGGGCGGCAGGGCAAATGGGTTTTCCATGGCGTCGAGTTTGACCATGCCCACCGAATGCTGAATCGCATAGGCATGCATGGATTGCACATCTTGGCGGATGAAGCGCAAGGGGTTATGGGTAGCCGAACTCATGGCTGGCCTTTGCTGTTGTTTTTCAAGCGAAACTCCGCAGCATAAGCATGCGCCTGCAAACCCTCGCCATGCGCCAAAACGCTGGCGATTTTGCCCAAGACCTGAGCGCCTTGTTCGCTCACCTCGATCAAGCTGCTGCGTTTTTGGAAGTCGTACACGCCCAAGGGCGAGCTAAAGCGCGCCGTGCCGCTGGTGGGCAAGACGTGGTTGGGGCCGGCGCAGTAGTCGCCCAAGCTCTCGCTGGTGAAGGCGCCCAAAAAGATCGCGCCAGCGTGCTTGAGCAAAGGCTCCCAGCGGTGAGGTTCGTGGCTCGACACTTCCAAGTGCTCGGGCGCAATGCGGTTGCTGATGGCGCAAGCCTCTTCCATGCTGCGTGTTTGAATGAGCACGCCCCGGCCTTGCAGCGATTTTTCGATGATGGCTTTGCGCGGCATGTTCGGCAGCAAACGGTCAATTTCAGCCTGCACTTGGTCGATGTAGGCCGCGTCGGGGCAGAGCAACACGCTTTGCGCCAATTCGTCGTGCTCGGCTTGGCTGAACAAATCCATCGCCACCCAGTCGGGTGGTGTGGAGCCGTCGGCCAAGACCAAAATTTCGCTGGGGCCAGCAATCATGTCGATGCCCACCGTGCCAAACACACGGCGTTTGGCTGCTGCCACATAGGCATTGCCGGGTCCGGTGATTTTGTCCACCGCAGGCACGGTAGCCGTGCCGTAGGCCAGCGCAGCCACAGCCTGTGCGCCGCCAATGGTGAAGGCGCGGGTGACGCCAGCCACATAAGCAGCGTCCAACACCAATGGATTTTTTTCGCCCTGCGGCGTAGGCACGACCATGATGATTTCGCCCACGCCTGCGACGTGGGCGGGGATGGCATTCATCAACACGCTGGACGGGTAA
>CAILCI010000058.1 GCA_903832625.1 uncultured Burkholderiales bacterium
ATTTTTTCCGGTAGTTTGCAAAAAACAAAGTTTGATAAAAACCTGAAGTGTCCACACTGTGGACAGTCAAGGTTTTTATCAAACTTCGAATTAGGTTGAATCTTGGGTTTGAAATGCTGCGGGGGCTGTGCAAGGTGAGCGTTGATACGCCTCACCCCACCTGCTTCAAAAATATATCCATATCCGGAAAAAACTGCGCATGCAGCGGCAGCAGCGATGCGCCCAAAGCCCGCGCATGGCCGCCTACTTGGCCTTTGAGCAACTGGGGTTGGTGCAAGCCGTCAAAGCGTTGCGCGTTCAGGGCTTGTTCTGTGTGCGTCATCAAGGCTTGCATCAACAAGGGGCTGAGCGATCCATCGACCACCACGGCGTCTAAATCGAGCAAGGCCGAGGCCGCTGCCATGCTGGCAGCGAGTGCGCTGGCGGCTTGTTGGAGCCACGGTTGCACCCATTGTGCAAAAGCGTCTTGCATGATGGCGTCTTGTTGCACCAACAAAGGGTCGTGACCCGCTTGAATCAAGGCTTGCTCAAGTTGCCAGCCCGAGGCGAGTTCTAGCAATTGCAAGCCTTGTCGGTCTTTGCCGCTCACGGGCATGGAGCCAATGGCGCCTGCATTACCGCGTGGGCCATTGACCATGTGGCCGTCCAGCACCAAGCCGCCGCCCACAAAGGTGCCGACAAACACATACAAAAAATTCTCCATCGCGCGGCCATGGCCTTGCACCAATTCGGCCACACAGGCGGCGGTGGTGTCTTTGGCAAATTCGACGGGCAAATCGCTGAGTTGCTTCACCTGTGCCAGCAAGTCCACGCCTTCCCATTGCGCCAACACTTGCTTGGCGGGTTCGCCCATCACATCGCCCCACAGGTGCAATGCCAGCGGGGCGCTCAGGCCAATGCCAACCACGCGCTGCCACTGTTTGCCCATGCGCGTTTGCATGAGTTGCAAGCCTTCTTGAATTTTGGCCAATACATCGGCGGGGGCAGGGTAGGGATAGAGGTGTTGCCACTGGTGGCGCATCGTGCCCAAAAAATCGGTGACGACCACTTCTAAGCTGCGCCGCCCAATTTGCAAACCCACGCTGTATGCGCCATCGGCATTCAAAGCCAAGGGCACAGAGGGCTGACCCATTTTGCCGCGAATGCGTTCTTGCTTGAGCACCAAGCCGTCGTCAATCAGCCGCGTGACGATGGTGGCCACGGTTTGCGAGGTGAGTTGGGTGAGTCGCGCCAAATCGGCCTTGGGCATGGCGCCGTGGTGACGGATGGCACGCAACACCGTGCGTTCGTTGAACTGCCGCATGCCCACATGGTTGGAGCCGCGCATTTCGCGCAGGTCTTTGCTGGGGCTGTTTTTAGGTGTCATGACAGAAGTATCACACCCTTGCAAAACAGGGCATTGCCGTAGGCCGTGCCTTCTCCGGTTTTGACAATCAAGCTGGCGGTGTCCAAACGCTCATAAAACGCAAAGCGTTCAATGGCTTCTACTTGGTGGGCTGCTACACCGTTTTGTTCGGCCAAGCGAACCACTGCGGCTTGCGCAGGCGTGGTGTGGCCAGCGGGGCTGTGGCTGACCTGCATATAACCCACGGGGTGCGGCACATCTTCGGCCAAAGGGAAGACTGACAACACGGCGCGGCTCACGCGCTCCAGCGACAAACCAGGCAATTCGACCACGGGCTTGCCTTTGGCCAAGTAGTGCGCAGTGAAATTGGCGTCCACCACGGCCACCCATTCGCCGTGGCCCATGGCGCACAGGTGCATCAGCAGTTCGGGGGTGAGGATGGGATCGATTCCTTTGAGCACGTTATTCCTTTAGACAAATCTTGCTGGGTGCAGAGGATGCCTCAAGTTTAGAGACTTTTGCATGGGGTTTGTCCTAACTAAATTAACTTGATTTAGTAAGTCAATTTCTTTTACAGTACATCCGCTGCGCAACACATGCGCTGGCTATCAACCACAACCTTTGGAGACCCTATGAAGTCAATTGCCCCCAAACTGATGTTGTCTGCGCTTGTCTTGGCGGTCAGCGGCGCGTATGCCGATGAACCCGTCATCGGCCTGATCACCAAAACCGAAACCAATCCTTTTTTCGTCAAAATGAAAGAAGGCGCGCAAGCCGAAGCGAAAAAACTCGGTGCCAAGCTGCTCTCAGGCGCAGGCAAAGCCGACGGTGACAACGCAGGCCAAGTGACTGCCATGGAAAACATGATTGCCGCAGGTGCCAAAACCATTTTGATCACCCCCAGCGACTCCAAAGCCATCGTGCCCGCCATCAAAAAAGCGCAAGAAAAAGGCGTGATGGTCATCGCCTTGGATAGCCCCGCTGATCCGGCCAACGCCACCGACGCGCTGTTTGCCACCGACAACTACAAAGCAGGCGTGCTGATTGGTCAATACGCCAAAGCGGCCTTGGGCGGCAAAAAGCCAGTCATCGCCACCTTGGATTTGTTCCCCGGCCACCCCGTGGGCGCACAACGCCACAACGGTTTCTTGCAAGGCTACGGCTTGCAGTCGTTTGACGCGAAAAACAACGAATTGGCCAAACCCGCCGAAGTGGTGTGCATGGCCGACAGCTTTGGGGACCGCGCCAAAGGCCAAACCGGCATGGAAAACTGCTTGCAAAAGAACCCCAACATCAACGTGGTCTACACCATCAACGAGCCCGCAGCCGCAGGTGCTTACAACGCTTTGAAAGCCGCTGGCAAAGAAAAAGACGTGTTGATCGTGTCGGTGGACGGTGGCTGTGAAGGCATCAAAAACGTGGGCGCTGGCGTGATTGCTGCCACCTCACAACAATACCCCTTGCGCATGGCGTCGATGGGCGTGGCTGCGGGTGTGGAATACGCCAAATCGGGCAAAAAAGTCAGCGGCTACACCGACACTGGCGTGACCCTGATTGCTGCCAAAGCCATTGCAGGCGTGGACAGCAAAGACGTGAAAACTGGCACAGACCTGTGCTGGGGTAACAAGTAAGAACCGCCATGCAAACTTGGACCGACAAACTCCCCCTCAAAGACAAGCTGCCACCGATTGGCACGCTTGGCCCCGCTATTGCTTTGCTGCTGGCCTGCGCATTTTTTGCCAGCCAAAGCGATCGGTTTTTGAGTGCGCAAAACTTCTCGCTCATCTTGGCGCAAGTCATGGTGGTGGGCGTGATTGCGATTGGGCAAACCCTCATCATCTTGACCGCGGGCATTGACTTGTCGTGCGGCATGGTCATGGCGTTGGGGGGCATTGTCATGACCAAGTTTGCCTCTGACTTTGGCCTGTCCGCACCTGCGGCCATGGCCTGTGGATTGGCGGTGACGTCGCTGTTTGGGCTGATCAACGGTTTGTTGGTGACCCGCATCAAGTTGCCGCCGTTCATTGTGACTTTGGGCACCTTGAACATTGCGTTTGCTATCACCCAGTTGTACTCGGGTTCGCAAACCATCACCGATATTCCGTCTGGCATGACCGTGCTGGGCGACACCTTCAAGCTGGGCAGCGCCACCGTGAGTTACGGCGTGGTGCTGATGCTGGCTTTGTATGTGTTTGCATGGTTTGGCCTGCGCGAAACCGCGGCCGGACGCCATGTGTATGCCGTGGGCAACAACCCCGAAGCCACCCGTTTGACGGGGATTCCCACCGATCGCGTGTTGGTTGGTGTGTATGTGCTGGCGGGCTTGGCCTATGGCGTGGCCTCGATGTTGAGCGTGGCGCGCACGGGCGCGGGCGACCCCAATGCCGGACAAACCGAAAATTTAGACGCCATCACCGCCGTCGTGCTGGGCGGCACCAGCTTGTTTGGTGGACGCGGCGTGGTGCTGGGCAGCTTGGTGGGCGCGCTGATTGTGGGCGTGTTTCGCAATGGCTTGACGCTCATGGGCGTCTCCAGCGTCTATCAAATTTTGGTCACTGGCATTTTGGTGATTCTGGCCGTGACCACCGACCAACTCTCGCGCAAGGGAGTGCGTTAAATGACAACCCATCAAATCGTGATGCAAGCCCGTGGCTTGGTCAAACGCTACGGCCAAGTGACGGCCTTAGATGGCGCAGATTTTGAACTGCGCGCCGGCGAAATTTTGGCCGTGATTGGCGACAACGGCGCGGGCAAATCCTCGCTCATCAAATGCCTCTCGGGCGCGACCGTGCCCGACGAAGGCCGCATTGAGTTGGACGGCCAAGCGATTCATTTCAAAACCCCCATCGACGCGCGTCGTGCCGGCATTGAAACCGTCTACCAAGATTTGGCCGTGGCAGCGGCCATGACGATTGCAGAAAACTTATTCTTAGGCCGCGAAATTCGTCGCCCCGGCTTCATGGGCAGTGTGCTGCGCATGTTGGACAAAAAAGCCATGCTCGCCCAAAGCGTGGAGCGCATGAACGAGCTCAAAGTTGGCATTCGCTCCATGACGCAAGCGGTGGAAACGCTCTCCGGCGGGCAACGTCAATGCGTGGCCGTGGCGCGTGCGGCAGCGTTTGCGCAACATGTGGTCATCATGGACGAGCCCACAGCCGCCCTGGGCGTCAAAGAAGGCAATATGGTGCTAGAGCTGATTCGCCGTGTGCGCGACAAAGGACTGCCCGTGGTGCTGATCTCGCACAACATGCCCCATGTGTTTGAAGTGGCAGACCGCATTCACGTCGCGCGTTTGGGCAAACGTGCTGCGGTGTTGAACCCCAAAAAAATCAGCATGAGCGACACCGTGGCCGTCATGACGGGCGCCATGAAACCCGAAGACATCCCCACGGAGTGCTTGGCATGAGCGCGGCCAGCGTGTGGGTGCTGGGCGAAGCTTTGATGGATTGCGTGGCGCAGCCCGACGGCTCGCTCATGCCTTTGCTCGGCGGTAGCCCCTACAACCTCGCCTGCGCCGCTGCGTTGCAAGGCGTGGCGGTGGGCTTGATCAACCCGTTTTCGCACGACACCTTTGGCCAAGCTTTGGAAAAACGCTTGAACCAAACAGGTGCCAAAGCCTTGTTGCCCGCCAGCCGCTTGCCCACGTCGTTGGCGGTGGTGCATGTCAACAACGGCCAGCCCAGCTACGGTTTTTACCGCGAAGGCGTGGCCGACCGCGACTATGCCGTGGCCGATGTGTTGGCCTTGCTCTCCACCCACGCGCCAGGTGTGCTGCACACGGGATCGCTCATGGCCATGCCGCCCGAGCACACCAAGGTCTTGCAAATTGTGGAAAAAGCCAAAGCCTTGGGTTGGACCATCAGCGTGGACGTCAACCTGCGCCCCCGCTTGGCCAGTGACTTGAACCACTACCTAGACGCCGTGCGCGCCGTCGCCGCCCACGCCGATTGGCTCAAAGCCAGCGACGAAGATTTGGAGCTTTTGGGCTTCAAAGACGTGCACTTGAACAACGCGCAGCATTTGGCGCAACACTGGATGCAACAAGGCGCAAGCCGCGTGGCGCTGACTTTTGGCGCACAAGGCGCGTACCTGCAAGTGGGCGAGGCCAGCGCCAGCGGCACAGCGCCCAAAGTGACGGTGATCGACACCGTCGGCGCAGGCGACACCTTTTGGGGCAACTGCTTGGCCGATTGGGTGCTGCACCACAGCCTGTCAAACCCATCGGTCGCTCAAGAACGTGTGGCGCTCACCTTGCAACGCGCCATGCAAGCCGCAGCCATCAACTGCACCCGCAAAGGGTGTCAGCCGCCTGATGTGGGGGAGTTGGCTCAGGCGTTGGTTGAAAGCTGACGTGCTGTGTCAGCGCGCCATTTCGATGAGTTCAATATCTTTTTTGAGAAGCTCGTTGACGAGCGCAGAAATATCCATGCCTTTTGCGTGTGCGAGTGCCGCCAAGGTGGATTGAACTTGCTGGTCTAAATACACAGGCAAATTGAGTTGCGAATCCGCCTTGTAGAACTGCCCGCGTTTGGCACCTGAGAAATTAATTTCTGAGGGCATTGGTTCATCGTCGTGATTAGTTTGTGCGTTCATGGTGTTCACCTAACGAGGTTCATTCTCATATTGTTGACGTTCACGCTTTGTTGCATCTCGCGCAGAAATGATGCGCACATTGACCTGAATTGAACTGCTGTGTTGATAGGTATGAGCGACAGCTAACAATTTACCGTCTTTGGAAATTCCCAAAGTAAACCAACGCTCCTCAAAATCGCTGTGGGCATTGTCGAAGACGGTAAGTGCCAGTGGGTCGAGCAACACTGTAGCTGCATCCTCAAATGTTACGCCATTGTGTTTGACGATATTGGAGTGTGCTTTTGACAAATCCCAAGTGACATTGAGCTGCAGCGCGTTCATTACATCAGTATAGGAGGCTTGCCAGAGGACGGCCACATGAAAAGGAAAGAAAAGGGGTGGCGTTGCTTTCACCCAAAGTTATCATTGGCGGCCATGCCCGCTGAAAAAAAACTCCATTTGCACAACGCCATAGGCATCTTCGACTCCGGCGTTGGCGGCCTGTCTGTGCTCAAAGCCATTCGCGCCGCTTTGCCGCAGGAAGATTTGGTGTACGTGGCCGATTCGGCCCATGCGCCGTATGGCGAGCGCAGCGAAGACTTCATCACCCAACGCACCTTGGTGTTGGGCGAATGGCTGGCCAGACAAGGCGTCAAAGCCATCACCATTGCTTGCAATACTGCCACCGTGGTGGCCGCCAAGCGTTTGCGTGACAGCACACAAGTGCCTGTGATCGCCATCGAGCCGGCCATCAAACCCGCCGCAGGCTTGACCCGCAGCGGCGTGATTGCCGTCTTAGCCACCCGTCAAACCGTGCAAAGCGAGAGCGTGGCGCGTTTGTGTGAGTTGCACGGTGGCGGCAAAAAAATCTTGCTACAAGCCTGCCCCGGCTGGGTGGAGCGGGTTGAAGCCGCCGATTTGACCAGCCCGCACACCTTGGCTTTGTTGCGCGAGGTGTTGGCGCCCTTGTTGGCGCAAGGTGCAGACACTTTGGTGCTGGGCTGCACCCATTACCCGTTTTTGCGCGCAGCTATTCAAAGCATTGCGGGCGAGGGCGTGCAGCTCCTCGATCCCGCAGAGGCCGTGGCGCGAGAGCTGGTGCGGCGCTTGCCCGAGCAGTCCAACGCTGCGATGAAAAACGGGCAAACCTATTTCTTCACGACAGGCAATCCCGATGACGTGGCGCCCACCCTCAAGCGCTTGTGGGGTGAAGAGGCGCGGGTGCAGCATTTGGCAAACACTTAAAGCCAAGATAAATGCCCTAGAGGCATAGCTTTTGCGAATAGCCTTGCTAAGCACCACAGTAAGCCTCAACCCTTACACTTGAGGGTTATGCCTAATTACGCAGACGTGTCTCTGTTCCCCCGCAACGCCAAGCCGCTCTCCAGTTACCGAAAATACTGGGCGGCTCGTTTCGGCACAGCCCCGTTTTTGCCCATGTCCAAAGAGGAAATGGCGCAACTCGGTTGGGACAGTTGCGACATCATCATCGTCACGGGCGACGCCTATGTCGATCACCCTAGTTTTGGCATGGCCGTCATTGGGCGGATGTTGGAGAACCAAGGTTTTCGGGTCGGCATCATTGCCCAGCCCGATTGGCAAAGCGCCGAACCGTTCAAGGCCTTGGGCAAACCCAATTTATTTTTCGGCGTGACCGCGGGCAACATGGATTCCATGATCAACCGCTACACGGCTGATCGCAAAATTCGCAGCGACGACGCTTACACCCCCGGCGACATCGGCGGCAAACGCCCCGACCGCGCCGCATTGGTCTACAGCCAGCGCTGCAAAGAGGCCTACAACGACGTGCCCATCATCTTGGGCGGCATTGAAGGCTCGCTGCGCCGCATCGCGCATTACGATTATTGGTCGGACAAGGTGCGCCGCTCCATCGTGGTTGACAGCAAATGCGATTTGCTGCTCTACGGCAACGCTGAGCGCGCCATTGTTGAAATCGCCCATCGCTTGGCGGCCAAAGAGCCCGTGCAGCAGATCACCGATGTGCGTGGCACGGCGTTTGTGCGACGCCAAACGCCTGAGGGTTGGTATGAAATCAACTCCACCGACATCGACACGCCGGGCCGTGTGGAGGCGCACGTCAACCCATATTTGATGGTCAGCGAACAAGCCAAAGCCCAAGGGCAAACGTGTGAGCGCGAAAATGAGGCGCAGGCCGTGGCCGATGCGCAAAACACCAAAGTCCTGCGCTTCCAGCCCAATCCCAACTTGCCCGCATTGCAAGGCAAGGGCAAGCTCAAAGTGCCGCCACGTGAGCGCAGCGTCATCCGCTTGCCGTCTTACGAGCAACTCAAATCCGACCCCGTGCTGTATGCCCACGCCAACCGAGTGCTGCATTTGGAAACCAACCCCGGCAACGCCCGCGCCTTGGTGCAAGCCCACGGCGAAGGCGCAACCGCTCGCGATGTGTGGATCAACCCGCCACCCATTCCGCTCACCACGCCTGAGATGGATTTGGTGTTCGACTTGCCCTACGCGCGCAGCCCGCATCCTGCCTATGCGGACGAGAACGGCAGCCACGACGGCGCAACCAAAATCCCCGCATGGGAGATGATTCGCTTCAGCGTCAACATCATGCGCGGTTGTTTTGGTGGCTGCACGTTTTGCTCCATCACCGAGCACGAAGGCCGCATCATCCAAAGCCGCTCGGAAGATTCGGTGATCCGCGAAATCGAAGACATCCGCGACAAAGTGGCGGGCTTCACGGGCGTGATTTCAGACCTCGGTGGCCCAACGGCCAACATGTATCGCATTGGCTGCAAAAGCCCCGAGATCGAAGCCGCGTGCCGCAAACCCAGTTGCGTCTACCCCGGCATCTGCCAAAACCTCAACACCGACCACAGCTCGCTCATTCACATGTATCGCCGTGCGCGAGCATTGAAGGGCGTGAAGAAAATCCTGATCGGTTCCGGTCTGCGCTACGACTTGGCCGTGAAGTCGCCCGAATACGTCAAAGAATTGGTCACGCACCATGTCGGCGGCTACCTCAAAATTGCGCCAGAGCACACCGAAGGCGGGCCGCTGTCCAAAATGATGAAACCGGGCATTGGCAGCTACGACAAGTTCAAGCAAATGTTTGACCGCTTTTCTGCCGAGGCGGGCAAAAAACAATTTTTGGTGCCTTACTTCATCGCCGCGCATCCGGGCACCAGCGACGAGGACATGATGAACTTGGCGCTGTGGCTCAAACGCCATGGTTTTCGTGCCGACCAAGTGCAAACCTTCTACCCCAGCCCCATGGCCACCGCCACGGCCATGTACCACTCAGGCCGCAACCCCTTGGGGCGCATCAGCCGCAGCAGCGAAGCGGTCGACATCGTGCGTGGTGAACGCCGCCGCCGCTTGCACAAAGCCTTTTTGCGCTACCACGACGCCAACAATTGGCCGCTCTTGCGCGAGGCCTTGAAAGCCATGGGCCGCGCCGATTTGATCGGCAACGGCAAGCAACACCTCATCCCCACGTTCCAGCCCGTGACCGATGGCAACTACACCAGCGCAAGGCGCAAAAACAGCACAGTGACCGCCCCCAAACCGGGTCGAGTGTTGACGCAACACACGGGCTTGCCGCCGCGTAAGAAGAAATAAAACCTTTGTGGTTTGTTGCGCTACGCACTACAATTTGTAGGCATGATCAAGAGTTTTCGCCACAAAAGTCTTCAGCGTTTTTTCGAAACGGGGAGCAAGGCCGGCATCAAAGCGACGCATGCTGCGCGGTTGCGTCTTCAATTGGCCGCACTTGATCAAGCCGTGAGAGCAGAGGATTTATCTGCGCCAGCTTGGGGCTTGCATCTGCTCAAAGGCGATCTAAAAGGCCATTGGGCCATCACAGTCAATGGCAATTGGCGCGTCATATTTAGCTTTGACGGCCAAGACGCCGTGCTTGTTGATTACAAGGATTACCACTGATGACGACTCGAATGTTCAAACCCCCGCATCCCGGGGAAGTTTTGAGGGAGTATTTAGGCGAGGTCAGTGTGACGCAAGCCGCCGAAAAACTCGGCGTGAATCGCGTGACACTCTCTCGTCTGTTGACTGGCTCGGCTGGTATTTCGCCAGATATGGCTTACCGACTCAGCGAGGCTTTTGGAACCAGCGCAGAGTTGTGGGCTGGCATGCAACTTCAGTACGACTTACATCAGGCCTCAAAGCTCAAACGGCCCAAAGTGCAGCGTTTTGCAGCTTATGCCTGATGGTGCATCCATCGTTCAGCGATTGCGCGATTTCATCGCCCGCTCCACCTCGCGCTTGCCTTCGCGGTCTTTGATGGTGTCGCGTTTGTCGTGCTCGGCCTTGCCTTTGGCGAGGGCAATTTCGCATTTGATTTTGCCGTTTTTCCAATGCAAGTTGATGGGCACGAGTGTGTAGCCTTTTTGCTCGACCTTGCCAATCAGACGCTTGATTTCGTCTTTTTTCATCAGCAGTTTTTTGGTGCGTACTGCGTCGGGGCTGACGTGGCTGGACGCTGTGTGCAGCGGGTTGATTTGGCAGCCAATGACAAACAACTCGCCGTCGCGCACCACCACATAGCCGTCGGTGAGCTGCACTTTGCCTTCGCGTGCGGCTTTGACCTCCCACCCTTGCAGCACCATGCCGGCCTCGAACTTTTCTTCAAAGAAGTAGTTGTAGGAAGCTTTTTTGTTGTCAGCGATGCGAGCGGGGAGAGCGGGTTTTTTGGTAGCCATGAAGTAAAGATAAGGGTAAGAGAGCTTCTTACAATGCAGCCTATTCTATGAAAACCATTCACAAGTCCGTTTTGATCTGGTTCAGCGCCGAGGAAATGTTCGCCCTCGTCACCGATGTGCCGCGCTATCCCGAGTTTTTGCCGTGGTGCGAACACGGCAAAGTGCTCAACCAAACCGCCGCTGGCATGACCGCAGAAATTGGCATGTCGCTGGCCGGTTTTCGCAAAAGCTTCACCACACAGAACCAGCATGTGCCGGGCAGACAAGTCAAACTCCAGTTGGTGGACGGCCCTTTCAAACACTTAGACGGCACGTGGGATTTCATTCCCTTGCTCGACCCCAACACCCAAGCGCCGCAACGCGCCTGCCGCATTGAGCTGACCCTCAACTACAGTTTTGAGAGCCTGTTTGGTGCCTTGGTCGGTCCGGTGTTCGACAAAATCGCCACTACCTTGGTGGACGCTTTTGTGCAACGCGCCGAGCAGGTCTACACCGCATGAGCGACATCACCATCACCTTGGTCTACGCGCCCAAAGCCCGTGAGGTGACGGCGCAAACGCTCAGTTTGCCAGCGGGAAGCACCGTTTTACAAGGCTTGCAGGCCAGCCATGTCCTGCAAAGCTTTCCCGAGATTGATCTAGATGACGAAGATGCTTACAGCGTGGGCGTTTGGAGCCGAAAAGCCCCGCCAAGCCAGGTATTGCGACATCTTGACCGCATCGAGATTTATCGTGCGTTGACCGTTGACCCCAAAGTGGCTCGGCGCGAACGGTTTCAGAGCCAAGGCACGCACCGCGCAGGTTTGTTTTCTAAGCGGCGACCTGGGGCTAAACCCGGTTATTAAAGGCGTGTTGAATCGGGCGCAGCGACGCTTTGTATACAGGCAAAGCTTGCAAGGTGGCTAGAATCTTTTTTTTGGAGCCTTGACATGCGCCTTCTCGGCAAAGCCCTCACCTTCGACGACGTGTTGTTGGTGCCAGCCTTCTCTCAAGTCCTGCCCAAGGACACTTCTTTAGCCACCCGTTTTTCTCGCAACATCGCGCTCAATTTGCCGCTGGTGTCTGCGGCAATGGACACCGTCACCGAAGCCCGTTTGGCCATTGCCATTGCGCAAGAAGGCGGCATGGGCATCGTGCACAAAAACCTCACAGCACAACAACAAGCGGCTGAAGTCGCCAAAGTCAAACGCTACGAGAGCGGCGTGTTGCTTGACCCCGTGGTCATCACCCCGCAGCACACCGTGCGCCAAGTGATGGCGTTGTCCGAGCAACTGGGTGTGTCTGGTTTTCCGGTCTGTGATGGCGGC
This sequence comes from uncultured Burkholderiales bacterium, assembly GCA_903832625.1. Lineage (GTDB taxonomy): Bacteria > Pseudomonadota > Gammaproteobacteria > Burkholderiales > Burkholderiaceae_C > Limnohabitans. The sequence continues at coordinate 11,924 of CAILCI010000058.1, forward strand.
AAAGTCGTCGGCATTGTGACCAACCGCGATTTGCGCTTTGAAACCCGCTACGACGTGCAGGTCAAAGACATCATGACTCCGCGCGAGCGTTTGATCACCGTGGCCGAAGGCACCACGCCCGAGCAAGCCAAGGCGCTGCTCAACAAACACAAGCTCGAACGCCTGCTCGTCATCAACGACGGCTTTGAGCTCAAAGGCTTGATCACCGTCAAAGACATCACCAAACAAACCAGCTTTCCCAATGCGGCGCGTGACAGCGCAGGTCGTTTGCGCGTCGGTGCTGCGGTGGGTGTCGGCGAGGGCACAGAAGAACGTGTGGAAGCCTTGGCACGCGCAGGCGTGGACGCCATCGTCGTTGACACTGCGCACGGCCACAGCATGGGCGTGATCGAGCGGGTGCGCTGGGTCAAAAAGAACTATCCCCACATCGACGTGGTGGGCGGCAACATTGCCACGGGTTCGGCTGCATTGGCGCTGGCCGAGGCGGGTGCCGATGCCGTCAAAGTGGGCATTGGCCCGGGCTCGATTTGCACCACCCGCATTGTGGCGGGCGTGGGCGTGCCACAAATCATGGCCATCGACAACGTGGCGCAAGCGCTGCTGGGCAGTGGTGTGCCACTCATTGCTGACGGCGGCATTCGCTACAGCGGCGACATTGCCAAAGCCATTGCGGCAGGCGCGTCCACCGTCATGATGGGCGGCATGTTTGCTGGCACCGAAGAAGCGCCGGGTGAAGTCATCCTCTACCAAGGCCGCAGCTACAAAAGCTACCGTGGCATGGGCTCCATTGGCGCCATGCAGCAAGGCAGCGCCGACCGCTATTTCCAAGAATCCAGCACCGGCAACCCCAATGCCGACAAGCTCGTGCCCGAAGGCATTGAAGGCCGTGTGCCCTACAAAGGCTCGATGGTCAGCATCGTCTACCAAATGGCGGGCGGCGTGCGCGCCAGCATGGGCTACTGCGGATGCGCGACGATTGAGGACATGAAAAACAAAGCCGAATTCGTCGAAATTACCGCCGCCGGCATTCGCGAAAGCCATGTGCACGATGTGCAGATCACCAAGGAAGCGCCTAACTATCGGGCGGATTGACGGTGCGCACAAAGGGTGGCAGGCGTTTGCGCCACCCAGCTTCACGCAGAGTTGTACAATTTTAAGTACAACTCTGGAGCCGTCGTCATGGATGCCATTTCATACTCTTCTGCACGCGCCAACTTAGCCAGCACCATGGATCGTGTGTGCAATGATCATCAGCCACTCATCATCACGCGCAATGGGCAGCAATCGGTGGTCATGCTGTCACTTGAAGACTATTCTTCCCTTGAAGAAACGGCTTATTTACTGAGAAGCCCAGCCAATGCCAAGCGCTTGCTATCAGCCATTGAACAATTGAATGCGGGCGAGGGCGCTACGCGGAGTTTGATGGAATGAAACTGATTTTTGCGGACGCTGCGTGGGAGGATTATTTATATTGGCAGCGGCAAGACAAACGGATTGTCGAACGAATCCACAAACTCATTCAAGAAGTGCAACGCGAGCCCTTCGTTGGCATAGGCAAGCCTGAACCGCTGAAACATGATTTCGCGGGTTATTGGTCGCGTCGAATAACGGATGAACACCGCATGGTTTATAAGATTGAGGGGGATGGATTGTTGATTGCTCAGCTGCGATATCACTACTAAAAAATTTGCGACAATACTAGAGGCCACTTTCTGGCCTTTTTTGCTTTATGTCTCACCAAAAAATCCTCATCCTCGATTTCGGCTCACAAGTCACTCAACTCATTGCCCGCCGTGTGCGCGAGGCGCATGTGTATTGCGAAGTGCATCCCTGCGATGTCAGCAGCGACTGGGTGCGCGACTACGCCCGTGACGGCTCGCTCAAAGGCGTGATCTTGTCTGGCTCTCATGCCAGCGTGTACGAGGTGGACGACCGTGCGCCCGATGCGGTATTTGAGTTGGGCGTGCCTGTGCTGGGCATTTGTTATGGCATGCAAACCATGGCCACGCAGTTGGGTGGCAAGGTTGAGGCAGGGCACACCCGCGAGTTTGGTTACGCCGAGGTGCGCGCCCACGGCCACACGGCCTTGCTCAAAGACATTGAAGACTTCAACACGCCAGAAGGCCACGGCATGCTGAAAGTCTGGATGAGCCACGGCGACAAAGTCACCCAACTGCCCGAGGGCTTCAAGGTCATGGCTTCCACGCCAAGCTGCCCCATTGCGGGCATGGCCGACGAAGCGCGACGTTTTTACGCCGTGCAGTTCCACCCAGAGGTGACGCACACCCTGCAAGGCCAGGCCTTGCTCAACCGTTTTGTGTTGGACATTTGCGCGGCTGAGCCAAGCTGGGTCATGCGCGACCACATTGCCGAAGCCGTGGCATCCATCCGCCAACAAGTGGGCGACGAAGAAGTGATTTTGGGCTTGTCCGGCGGGGTCGATTCTTCTGTGGCGGCTGCGCTCATTCACCGCGCCATTGGCGACCAACTCACTTGTGTGTTTGTCGATCACGGCTTGCTGCGCTTGAACGAGGGCGACATGGTGATGGAGATGTTTGCAGGCAAGCTCCACGCCAAAGTCATTCGCGTAGACGCCAGCGATTTGTTCTTGGGCAAACTCGCGGGCGTGAGCGAGCCTGAAGCCAAGCGCAAAATCATTGGTGGTTTGTTTGTCGATGTGTTCAAAGAACAAGCGGCCAAACTCAAAGCAGGCGAGGCAGGGCACAAGGGTGCGAGCTTTTTGGCGCAAGGCACGATTTACCCCGACGTGATCGAGAGCGGCGGCGCAAAAAGTAAAAAAGCCGTCACCATCAAAAGCCACCACAACGTGGGCGGCTTGCCCGAGCAACTCGGTTTGAAGTTGCTGGAGCCGCTGAGAGATTTGTTCAAAGACGAAGTGCGCGAGCTGGGCGTAGCGCTCGGCCTGCCGCATGACATGGTGTACCGCCATCCCTTCCCCGGACCGGGCTTGGGGGTGCGTATTTTGGGCGAAGTCAAAAAAGACTATGCCGATTTGCTGCGCCGCGCCGACGCCATCTTTATTGAAGAACTGCGCAATTTCAAAGATGAAGCCACCGGCAAAACTTGGTACGACCTCACCAGCCAAGCCTTTACCGTCTTCTTACCCGTCAAAAGCGTGGGCGTGATGGGTGATGGCCGCACTTACGACTACGTGGTGGCCTTGCGCGCCGTGCAAACCAGCGACTTCATGACCGCCGACTGGGCAGAGCTGCCGTATGCGCTGCTCAAAAAAGTGTCTGGGCGCATCATCAATGAAGTGCGGGGAATTAACCGTGTGACTTATGACGTGTCGTCTAAGCCGCCGGCGACGATTGAGTGGGAGTGATTTAACGTCTGGCCATGACTGGCATTGCATGGCAGTAAATACCCGTCACTTTTTAACGCCCCCTCCCTTCAAGATTTGAAAGTCCAGCTACAAATAAAGCGCTGATGCCCATTAACAATTCGTAAAACCAATTCATTTTGACAAGCGAATTCAAGGGGGGCTTATGCAGGCAGCGCCACACACTGCGGACAAGGATTTATCCACCCGTCGCCAACGCATCGTCATTGTGGGCGGTGGGTTTGCTGGCACAACATTGCTTAAGCAGCTGATTTGCCGCTTAGCGCAGGGCTACGAGGTGTTGATGATTTCCGAGGAAAGCTACACCACCTTTAACCCCATGTTGCCCGAGGTGGTGGGCGCGTCGATTTTTCCGGAGCAGGTAGTGGCGCCGATTCGCGCCATGTTCTCGCCCAGTGCGCATGTTCGCTTCATCATGGGGCAGGTGACCAGCGTCAACGCGCAAGCTAAGACCTTGGTCTGCACCAGCCTGCACAACGATTGCGAGATTGCTTATGAGCATTTGGTGCTGGCCTTGGGCAATCGCGCCATGCTCAACCTGATTCCGGGTATGGCCGAGCATGGCTTACCGCTCAAAACTGTGGGTGACGCCATGCACATTCGCAACATTGTGCTGCGCCGCATTGCCCGCATGGAGCTAGAAACTGACGCGCAAAAACTCAAGTCGCTGGGGCATTTTGTGGTGATTGGCGGGGGCTTTTCGGGCGCAGAGGTGGCGGGCGAGTTGATCGATTGCCTGCGTTCGGTGCAGCACTACTACCCACGGGTCAACCCGGCCGATTTGTCTGTCACGGTGCTGCACGACCAAGATCGTATGCTGTTGGAGTTGCCCGAGTATTTGGGCTTGGCCGCAGCCAAGTCGCTGCGCGCGCGCGGCGTGAATATTCTGCTCGGGGCGAATGCCCGTGCGGCAGAAATCAGCGACGAGCATGTCAAACTCACCGATGGCAGCGTTCTTTTAGCCTCCACCATCATCACCACAATTGGCACGCGCCCCAATGCCTTGCTCGCAAAACTTGACTTGCCACTGGAGCGCGGACGCTTGATGGCGCAAAGCGATTTTTCTGTGGCGGGTGCGCCCAACCTGTGGACCTTGGGCGACTGCGCGCATGTGATCAATGGCTTTGACGGCAAACCTTGCCCGCCCACGGCGCAGTTTGCGGTGCGCCAAGCCAAGGCCTTGGCGTTCAATTTGGTGGCGCGCATCAAGGGCGAACCCACGCAGGCTTTCAGCCACAAGTCCTTGGGTTCGATGGCGGCCATTGGGCACAAAAAAGGCGTGGCTTCGGTGTTCGGTTTTTGTGTGACAGGGCTGCCTGCTTGGCTGATTTGGCGGGCGTATTACCTGATTCAAATGCCCACCTTGGGGCGAAAAGTGCGGATTTATTTGGAATGGACTTGGGGCATGTTTTTCCCCGCCGACATCACGCATTTGCGTTTTACACGCAGCGAAGACCGCGACATGCAGTAAGGCCTACAATAGCGGGTTATCCAAAACCCAAGAATCGAAAGACATGGCCAAAGAAGAAATGATTGAAATGAAGGGTGTCGTCAACGAAGTGTTGCCCGACTCCCGCTATCGCATCACCTTGGAGAATGGCCATTCTCTGATTGCCTACACCGCAGGCAAGATGCGTTTGCACCGTATTCGCATCATCGAAGGCGACAAAGTTACTGTCGAGCTCTCGCCTTACGACATGAACAAAGCCCGCGTGACTTTCCGCCACATCGAAGGCAAAGCTCCCATGACCTCAGGCTTTAAGCGACGTTGATGGTGTTGTAGGGCACAGCTTCCAAACCATAGCCGTGTATTTACCTCCTCAATTCAAAGCCAAAGATGATGCCCATGCGTTCGACATCATGCGGGCGCATCCCTTGGCCAGCCTGATCAGCCATGATGATGAGGGCTTTCCTTTTGTCAGCCATTTGCCCATGCATTTGCAACTGCGTGGCGATCAGCCGGTGCTCCTAGCCCATGTGGCCAAAGCCAATCCACACGGACAGTTTTTAAAAAAACGACCCCAAGCCTTGGTGACTTTCATGGGGCCGCAGGCCTATATGTCGCCCAAGGTCTACCCCGATCTCACCCGCGTCCCCACTTGGAGTTATCTGGCCGTTCACGCCAAGGTCGATGTGGTGATGCTGGACGACACACCAACCAAAGACCGCTTGCTCAAGCACCTCATTGCCGACCATGAGGCCACTTACGCTAAGCAATGGCGCGGGCTAGAGGCGGATTATCAAGACAAGCTGTTGGCTGGCATTGTGGCGTTTGAATTGCACATCACATCGCTTCAATGCAAGCTCAAGCTCAACCAACATCGTCCTGAATCGCACGCCGCCATGCACGCAGCCTATGCTCAGGGAACGCCTGACGAACAAGCTTTGGCGCAATGGATGCTCAAGCTTGGGTTGGTCGAGCTCAAAGGCTGATCGTGATGGCGCCAACAAGCGATCACGCAACCCCCAACAACGCCCAGCTCGAGGCAGACGAATTTTTCATGCGCCAAGCCTTGGTTCAGGCGCAACAGGCGGCACAAGTGGGTGAAGTGCCTGTCGGTGCGGTGGTCGTGCGTCAAGGCCAAGTCATTGCAGCGGCACACAACGCGCCCATTTCCAACCAAGACCCGAGCGCGCACGCAGAAATCAATGCCATGCGCCAAGCTGCGCGCTTGCTGGGCAATTACCGTTTGGAAGATTGCACCCTGTACGTCACGCTAGAGCCTTGCACCATGTGCAGCGGTGCATTGCTCAACGCCCGTTTCAAGCGCGTGGTGTTTGGCGCGAATGAACCGCGAACTGGCGCGGCTGGCTCGGTACACAACGTCTTTGGCATTGCAAGCCTCAACCCGCAAACGCAGATCAGCGGCGGCGTATTGGCGCAAGACTGCGCCGCGGTCATGCAAGATTTTTTCAAGACACGCCGCGATAACCCCAATCCGTTGCGTGATGATGCGCTGCGCACGCCCGACGCGTGCTTTGCGTCTTTGCACGACTTTGCCTGGCCCGCTCACTATCTGAGCGATTTGCCCAGTTTGCAGGGCTGGCGTATGCACTACATTGACGCAACTGCGCAGCAGCCTGCGGCAAATGAGGTGGCGGCCACAGAGTTAAGCGACCTCCCAGCAGCATCAAACACAAATCCCAGCACCAGCCGCCCGCAGTCTTTCACCTTCTTGTGTCTGCACAGCCACGACAGCTGGGGCTACCTTTACCGCGACATGTTGCCCGTGCTCGTCGGTGCGGGCCATCGTGTGCTTGTCCCCGATTTGATTGGTTTTGGCAAAAGCGACAAGCCCAAAAAACCAGCGGTTCACACCTTGGAATTTCACCGCGACTATGTCTTGGCGTGGTTGACGCGCTTGGATGTGCAAGACTGTGTGTTGGTGTTGCCGCAAGCGAACGACGCCTTGGGTGTGAGTTTGCTGGAGTCGTTGAGCTTCATTGGCATCATCACGACGCAAACAAACACCACGGCACTCAAGCGCAATGACCAAGCCGCTTTGCAAGCGCCTTACCCCGACAAAGGCCATCGCGCAGCGCCTCAAGCCATGTCTGAATGGCGCAATTTGACGCAGCCCAAGCCCTGGCCCATTCGCCACCTCGATTTGAATTTATCCCCGCTAACGCATGGCTCGACCATTGCCCAAGAAGCCGTGAAGTTTTTTACATGACCGTATTTGCTCCTAATCCTCTCGGCTATGACATCAAATTTGAGAGGGTGGGCGTACACGGCGGCCTAGATTTGCACATCCGCTCGCTGTTGGACAAGCAGCAGTTTTTTGACCCCGACCATTTGGCTTTGGACGCAGGCATTTCATCGGCCACTTGGCCTTTGTTTGGCTTGGTTTGGCCGTCAGCGCAAAAGCTGGCCGACCTCATGCAGACCTGGGTGTTGGGCGACAAACGCATTTTGGAAGTGGGCTGCGGCTTGGGGCTGGCGAGTTTGGTGGTGCATCGCCGTTTGGGCAACGTCACAGCCAGCGACTGCCATCCGCTGACCGAACTCTTTTTGAAAGCCAATTTGGCGCTCAACCATTTGCCGCCACTGCCTTATGTCACGGGCAACTGGGGGCGAGTGAATGCGGGTTTGGGGCAGTTCGATTTGCTCATGGCCAGCGATGTGCTCTATGAGCGCGACCATCCGGCGCAGCTCTCAGGCTTTATTCAAACCCATGCAGCTGAGGGCGCAGAGGTCATCATCATCGATCCCAACCGGGGCAACCGCAGTGCGTTTCATCGTGACATGGCAAACATGGGTTTTTCGGTCGATGAGGTCATGCTCACCGAGCCTTTGGAAAACCTCAGTCCTTATCGCGGCCGCTTGTTGCATTACACGCGGCATTGAAAGAATTTGCCCTGACAATGGCGGCTTATGGCACACATCTACATTTATTCCCCCAGCGGCGCGGTGCGCGACAAAGCGGCGTTCAAGCGCGGCGTCTCGCGTTTGAAACAACTCGGTCATGAGGTCGAGCTCGATGCCGACGCCTTGAGCCGATCCACCCGTTTTGCTGGCGATGACGCAACACGCCTAGCGGCCATCCATCGTGCAGCCGCCAGTGGCGCCGACTTGGCGTTGATTTCGCGCGGCGGCTATGGCCTGACACGCATCTTGCCCGCCATTGGCTACAAAGCCGTGGCCAAAGCCATTGCCCAAGGCACACAGTTCATGGGCTTGAGCGATTTCACGGCGTTTCAAAACGCCGTGTTGGCCAAGACGGGCGCCATCACATGGTCGGGCCCGGCTTTGGGCGAAGACTTTGGTGCAGAGCAGCCCGACGACATCATGGAAGCTTGTTTTGACGACGTGTTGAGCGGGCAGGGCGAGGGCACAGGTTGGCAGTTTTCCAAAGCCACGGCGGGCGTCTATGCTGACAAACGACAAGGCGTGTGGGCGAAAGACGCGGTGTTGTGGGGCGGGAATTTGTCGGTCTTGGTCAGCCTGTTGGGCACACCGTATTTCCCGCAAGTCAAAGGCGGTATTTTGTTTTTAGAGGATGTGGCCGAGCATCCCTATCGCATTGAGCGCATGTTGACGCAGTTGCTGCACGCGGGCGTGTTGGCGCAGCAAAAAGCGGTGGTCTTGGGGCAGTTCACAAACTTCAAACTCACGCCACACGATGCGGGTTTCAAGCTGCAAAGCGTGGTCGATGGGTTGCGCAAGCAAATCAAAGCGCCAGTGCTCACCGATTTGCCCTTCGGTCATGTGGCCACCAAAATTTGCTTGCCTCTGGGACAAACCTTGAGTTTGGTGGTCGAAAACCGCGACGCTTTGCTGTTGTGGGGACATACCCACGCATGAGAGCAACAAAATAGCATTCTATTTCCCGACCAATCGGTCGGTCGATGTAATATATTGCCTTTGCGCCAAATAACGGAGACACATCTTGAAAAAATACGACTCGCATTACATCAACGGCCAATGGGTCAAGGCGCAAGCCGCGCAGGTGTTCGAGGTGCACGACTCCACCACGGAAGAAGTCTTCGCGACCGTCCCGCAAGGCACCCGTGCCGAGGCCGAACAAGCGGTGTTGGCTGCGCGCGCTGCGTTTGAGAGCTGGTCTAGCTTGCCGGTTGAAACCCGATGCGGCTACATCGACAAAATTGTCGAAGGCCTCAAAGCGCGCACCGACGACATGGGCACAGCGATTGCCCGCGAGGTCGGCATGCCCATCAAAATGGCCAAAATGATTCAAGTCGGTGGCCCCATTTTCAACTGGGGCAATGCCGCCAAAGTGGCGCGTCGCTTTGTGTGGGAAGAACAAGTCGGCAATTCACTGGTGGTGCGTGAACCGATTGGCGTGGTTGGCTGCATCACGCCTTGGAATTTCCCACTCAACCAAATCACGCTCAAGGTCGCGTTTGCCATGGCCGCAGGTTGTACTGTGGTCTTGAAACCCAGCGAAATTGCGCCCGTCAACGCCATGATCTTGACCGAAATCATCCACGCGGCTGGCTTGCCTGCTGGTGTGTTCAATTTGGTCAACGGCACCGGCCCCGAAGTGGGCGAAGTCTTGGCCAGCCATCCCGAGGTGGACATGGTGAGCTTTACAGGTTCGACCCGCGCTGGCAAACGCGTGGGCGAATTGGCGGCGCAAAGCGTCAAGCGCGTGGCGCTGGAGTTGGGCGGCAAATCGGCCAGCGTGATCTTGCCCGATGCCGATCTAGAAGCCGCCGTCAAAGGCAGCATTGGCGCGTGCATGCTCAACAGCGGTCAAACTTGCTCGGCGCACACCCGCATGTTGGTGCCCGAATCGATGTACGAAGAAGCCAAGAAAATTGCCCAAGCCACCATCGCCAAATTCACCATTGGCCCGAGCTTGGACGAAGCCTCGCGCTTGGGGCCCTTGGTCAGCGCCGCGCAGCGCGACCGTGTGCTGGGCTTTATTGCACAAGGCATCCAAGAAGGCGCAGAAGTCGTCGCGGGCGGCTCGGTCAGCACAGGCTTTGACACAGGCTATTTTGTGCAACCCACGATTTTGCGCATCAAAGCCACCGACACCTTGGCCAAGGAAGAAATTTTCGGTCCCGTGTTGGTCATCATCACCTACCAAGACGAAGCCGAAGCCATTCGCATCGCCAATGACACCATTTATGGCTTGGGCGGCGGCGTGTGGAGCAAAGACGAAGCCCATGCCGTGGCCGTGGCGCGACGCATTCGCACAGGTCAAGTGGACATCAATGGCGCGCCGTTCAACAGCAATGCACCGTTTGGCGGCTACAAGCAATCGGGCAATGGCCGTGAGAATGGTAAATTTGGGTTTGAAGAGTTTCTCGAATACAAAGCATTACAGTTCAAACCCGCCACCTGAAGGGGACCGCCATGAAGCGCTGGCTATTGAGGATTTTTTGGTTCTTGTTGTCAGCCTTGGTCGTCCTGAGTGCCGCCCTTGGCGCTTGGATGTATAAAACCAGCCCGCAATACGATGGCGAAATCAAAGTGGGTGGGCTGGAGCACCCCATCACAGTGGGTCGGGATGAGGACGAGGTGGTTCACATCCAAGCCGCTTCCATGCGCGAAGCAGCTTTTGGATTGGGCTTTGCCCATGCACAAGATCGCAGCTGGCAGTTGGAATTCAACCGCCGCCTGATGCACGGCGAGTTGTCTGAAATTCTGGGCGACGTCACCTTGCCGACCGACAAACTCATTCGCACCTTGGGCATTCGGCAAGCCGCGCAGCGCCAATACGACAAGTTGCCTGCCGAGGTGCAAGATGTGTTGAAGGCCTACAGCGAGGGCATCAACGCTTTTCATGCGCACCGCACCAGCGCATTGCCTCCCGAGTTCACCATTTTGCGCACCCAAGCCGGTGGCAAGTCAGGCGTGGCTTGGGACCCGATAGACAGCGTCGCTTGGACCTTGATGATGGCGCTTGATTTAGGCGGCAATTGGGGCAACGAATTTGCCCGCTTGAGCGCTGCGAAAACCTTGGATACCCAGCGTTTGTGGGAGCTGTATCCGCCCTACAAAGGCGAGCAACCCGCCTCCAAAGTGGACTTTGCCAAGCTCTACCGCAACTTGGGCGTTTATCGAGACAACGCACAAACCCAAACCGCTTGGTCTGTGCCGCTGATGGGTGAGCCGGGTTTTAACGAAGGGCGTGGCAGCAACAACTGGGTGATTGCGGGCTCGCACACCAAATCGGGCAAACCATTGCTGGCCAACGATCCGCATTTGGCGCTCAGCGCGCCGGCGATTTGGTATTACGCCCATTTGCAAGCGCCGGGCTTGAATGTCATTGGTGCGAGCTTGCCGGGTTTGCCTTTGATCGTGCTGGGCCACAACGAGCGCACCGCATGGGGCTTTACCAACACGGGGCCCGATGTGCAAGACCTCTTTTTAGAGCAACTCGACGAACAAGACGCCACACGATACAGAACGCCTGAAGGCTGGGCTAATTTTGAAAAACGCACCGAGACGATTGCCGTCAAAGGCAAGCCGGATGTCACCATCACCGTGCGCAACACGCGACACGGCCCAGTCATCAGCGACGCGCAGGCCAACTATGGCGAACTGATTGACACAGACAAATACGTGATCGCTCTCAAATGGGCGGCGCTCGATGACGACAACCGCACCTTGGTGAGCGGTTTGAACATCCAAAAAGCCAAGAATGTGGCTGAGTTGATCGCTGCTTTCTCCGAGAACCATTCGCCCATGCAAAACGTGGTGATGGCCGACGTTGATGGCCGCATTGCCTACAAAGCCGCTGGCAAAGTGCCGCTGCGCCGCGCCGACAACGACATCAAAGGCATGGCACCTTCCCCCGGTTGGGATGCACGCTACGACTGGTCGGGCTGGATTCCTTATGAACAAACGCCACAAGACATGGGCGACAAGGGCTGGATTGCTACTGCCAATCAGCGCATCACACCGCCCAACTATCCCTATTTCATGGGGCAAGACTGGACTTGGCCGCACCGCTACGAGCGCATTGAGCAAGTGTTAAACGACAAAGGCCGCTTTAGCCTGCAAGACATGAAAAATTTGCAAGCCGATGTGGTGTCATTGTCCACCCAAGCCTTGTTGCCCGTGTTGCAACAAAGCGCAGGCAAACACGCTTTGAATGCGCAAGCCCACAAGCTGCTGGAAGGTTTTGATGGTGCGATGCGCGCCCAAGATGCAGCGCCTTTGATTTTTGCGGTTTGGAGCGATGAGCTCACGCGCGGCTTGCTGGCGCCCAAAATGGGCGAGTCTTTGTTCAAAGCGCAATACGGCAAACGAAACTTCCGAGTTTTCTTGGAGCAAACCATGCGAAACAAAGACAGCTGGTGGTGTGAGCCCATGAGCTGTCTCGACCAATCTTCAGCCGCTTTGGACCGAGCGCTCGAGCACATCGTTGCCATGCAAGGCAAAGACCCAGCGCAATGGCAGTGGGGCAAGTCGCATGTTGCGTTGAGTACACACCGTCCTTTGGGGCAAGTGCCTGTGCTCAAAGACTGGTTCAATGTCAAAGTTGCCTCGTCGGGTGACCCATTTACCGTCAATGTGGGTCAATATTGGTCAAGTGAGGCGTATTTACCCTTTGCTACCCGCCATGCAGCGTCGATGCGAGCCATTTACGACCTGTCAAATTTAGAGGATTCGTTATTTATTTATCAAACAGGCCAAAGTGGTTTGGTTTGGGATTCAGATTATCGAAATTTGAGAGAACCTTGGTCTAAAGGTGAGTATCGTAATTTAACTACAAAAAATGCAAAATTTGCTTATTCTCTAGTTATTAACAACTAGAATCTTTGCCATGAGAAATTCATGGCTTTTTTTTGCTAGAACTGTTGTGTCGGTGCTTGTTGTTACGTTAACAACAAGTGCTGTTTTTTCTCAAACCAAAGAGAGCCACTTAGTACGTGTGGCTTTCAGCAAAAAGTTACGGGTCTGTATTTGGCCTTCTTATTTCGGAATTAGTTATCGAAATCCTAAAACGCAACAACTCGTTGGCATGGATGCCGATTTGGCACAAGAGTTGGCCAAAGATTTGGGAGTGGCTGTTGAGTTTGTGGACAGCAGCTATGCCAAGCTGACTGACGATGTCACCAACGACCGCTGCGATGTGGCCATGTTTGGCATTGGCATCACGCCTGAGCGATCGGCCAAATTGCGCTTTACAAGCCCGACCTTGAGCAGCGATATTTTTGCGCTGACCACACGCAGCAACCGCAGAATCAAGCATTGGAGCGATATTGACAAGCCCGGCGTGGTTGTATCGGTCATGCGCGGCACGCTCTCTGAGGGCGTGATGCGCGACTACCTTAAGCTCGCAACTTTGTCGGTGGTGGACTCACCCGCCGCGCGTGAACAAGAAGTCACGGCAGGGCGCAGCGATGTGCTGATGAGTGACTATCCTTATGTTCACCATATTTTGGAGACCAGCGACTGGGGTCGAATGCTGGTGCCCGACCATCCGCTGCGCGATACACCCTATGCCTATGCGATGGCGCCGGGCGACGAGGCTTGGGCGCAGCGATTGGAGCAATTTGTCAGCGATATCAAACGCGACGGCCGATTGATGAAGTATGCCGCCCGCTATAAATTGAGCAGCATTGTGGTGAAGTATTGACCATGCACACATCGCCTCAAAAAACCTACACACGATTTGTCTTGGGCACATTATTTGTGTTCATGGTAGTTTTGGGCTTTGGGGTGAGCTATTGGGCGTATCGGGACCGTGCTGTGGTTCAACACATCCATTTGCAACGCGCTCAAAACGGCGTGTTGATGATGGAAGACCAATTGACGCAAACCATGCAATTGGTCGAAAACACCTTGCGCACCTTGCCCGAGTTATCGGGGCAGCCCTTGAGCACAGCGCCCAGCAAAGACTTGAGCATGTTGTTGCAACGTCTGCAACATGCCCAACCTGCTTTGCGCTCGCTGTCCGTCATGACTGAGCGCGAGGGCATTCGCGCCAGCACCAATTCTGAAAACTTGGGATTGCGTTTTGAGCTGGAAGATTTTTCGCCGCCAGATCAAGACAAAGCCGCATCGTCGGTGCTGCGGTTTGGTGCGGCTTGGGAAGGGCGAGATTTCAATGCGGTTCATGTCATCAATACCCGTAAGGCGGGCACCATCAATTCGCCTTATTTCATTCCGGTGGTTTTGCGTTTGGGCTCAGACGATGACAAGGTCTGGGTGCTGGCTGCGCTCAATCCAGATTTCTTGATCAACCGATTCACCCGTTACATCCAAACAGAGACTGATCGTTTCGAGTTGATGCGGTTTGACGGCTTGTCCTTGGTGAGTTCGGAGGACAGCTTAAGCCCCGATGAGTTTGAGCTCGCCAGCCTGTTGCCCTTGATTCGTGAGCAAGAAATTGGCACCCATTCGGGCGAATGGTTGACCGCTTATCGTGCCTCGCCGAGCTATCCCTTTGTGGTGGCAATCCGCATCAACCGTCAGCTGGTGTTGAAAGACTGGGTGATACGCACCTGGTGGCAAGTGTTGGCGACGTTGCTTACTTTGAGTGTCATGTCAGGCATCACGCTTTATCTGATGCGCCAGCTCAAGCGCAGCGAGTTGGCTGAGGAGCAGCAACGCGTGGACTTGGCGCGCTCTCGCGACAACGCAGAAGCCGCCACCCGAGCCAAAAGTGATTTTCTGGCCAATATGAGCCATGAAATTCGCACGCCCATGAACGGCCTCATTGGCATGACCGAGCTGGCGTTGGAGGAGCCCATGTCAGATACCGCCAAAACCTATGTTCGCAACGCGCACACGGCGGCCGTGTCTTTGCTGGGCATCTTGAATGACATCTTGGATTTTTCCAAAATCGAGGCGGGGAAGCTGCAAATTGAGTCCATCAATTTCAATCTCAAAGAGTTGGTCGATGAAATCATGAGCATGCAATCGTGCGCAGCCCAAAGCAAAGGCCTGAGCTTGCGCGCCAACTGGGACAAGAAGTTGCCCACATGGATCAAGGGCGATCCGTTGCGAATTTCTCAAATCATCAACAATTTGGTGGGCAATGCCATCAAGTTCACGCACCAAGGACATGTGGACTTGAACCTATCGAGCCCGACGGACAATTGGCTACACATCGAAGTCAAAGATCAAGGTGTGGGCATGAGCCAAGAGCAACTCGCCCATTTATTCAAGCCCTTCATGCAGGCCGACACCTCTATTTCGCGCTTGTACGGCGGCACCGGATTGGGTTTGGCCATTTGTCAGCATTTGTGCGAGCGCTTGGGGGGCAAAATTGCTGTCACCAGCCAGCTCCATGTGGGCAGTTGCTTTAGCGTTGATTTGCCGTTTGAAGAAGCCATTGAAACCGAACGTCCGGCCAAGCCCGTTTTGCCCAATTCCCAGTCGGCCTTTGACATGTCCGACCTGCGCGTTCTCTTGGTCGAAGACCATGCCTTGAACCGTCAGTTGTTGCTGGCTTTGCTGGACAAAGTGGGTGTGAGCACAGAGATTGCGGTGCACGGTCAAGACGCATTGCAAAAACTCTCAGCCGCCTCGGTGCCATACGATTTGGTGCTGATGGACATTCAAATGCCCGTGATGGATGGCATTGCCGCCACCAAGGCCTTGCGCAGCGATCCACGATTTAACAACTTGCCCATCATCGCCGTCACGGCCAACGCCTTGTCTGACGAGCGTGAGCTGTGTTTGAGCGCAGGAATGCAGGCCTATTTGGTCAAGCCCATTGATCGACAAACCTTGTACGAAGCGCTGGTTCAATGGGGCCGCAAGCCGCAGGCTGTCAAGTCTTAATTTGTAGGTAGACTCATCCCATCATTCGAGAAAAATCTGATGCGGATACTGGTTGTTGAAGATGATCCAGCCCTGAGACTGGGCTTGAAGCGTATTTTGCTGACCGAAGGCTGGCAAGTCGATGCTGTTGAAGACGGCGAATTGGCCATTGCCGCGACACACACCGAGAGCTACGACTTTGCGGTGCTGGATTTGAATTTGCCCAAAAAAGATGGTTTTGCAGTTTTGGCGCAATGGCGACAAGCGCATTTTTTAAGCCCCGTCTTGGTGTTGACTGCCAGAGATGAGTTGCACGACCGAGTGATCGGACTCAACAGCGGAGCCGACGACTACCTCACCAAACCCTATGAACCCGCTGAGTTGGTGGCGCGCATTCGCGCCATCATGCGGCGCAACTTAGGCGCACCGGTGAATTTGCTCAAAATTGCAGCGCTCAGCTTTGATGTGCAAAGCCGCGAGCTCAAACACGGTGACGAAAAAATCTCCCTCACGCCGCGCGAATCGGCCTTGATGGAGCTGTTGATGTCAGCGCAAGGCAAGGCGGTGAGCAAAAGTCGCATCGTGGCCACGATGTCGAGCTGGGAGTCCGATTTCAGCTCCAACGCGGTGGAAATCTACATCATGAAGCTGCGCCGCAAATTGGCAGGGCGGGGCGTGGGCATTGAAACCATTCGTGGCGTTGGCTACGCCCTTCAAGCGGAGGCTTGATGCTCAAAAAAGCCTTCAGTTTGCGCCGTAACTTGTTGGTCACGTTTTTGGCCTTGTGGTTGGTCAGCGTGGTGCTGGCGACGTTTGCGGCGTTTTGGCTGTCGGGGCGAGCGGCGCAGGTTTCCTTTGATCGCATTTTGAAAGACGATGCGCTGGCTCTTGCGGCGCAAATCAAGTGGTTGCCCGACGGGCCGAGCTTTAGTTTGGATACCAATACGGCCGATTTGGTGATTTTCGATTCTTCTTCGCCCTCACAATTTGCGCTCTTTGACCGCAAACTCAATCCCATCACGGGCGATTTGCAAGCCGACATACCGCTCAACTTCAAAGCCTTGAAAGGCAATGAGCCCAACTTCTTTGACATCCTCACCGCCAAAGGTTTGTTTCGGGTGGTGGCCTTGAAAATTGATCACGCCACTGAAGATTTTGTGTGGGTGGTGGTGGCTGAATCCAATGCCAAGCGCAGCGACATTTCGCACGAGCTGGCCGCCGCGATTTTCTTACCTGCTGTGGGTTTGGCGTTTTTGGTGGTGCCCCTTTTGCTCGCGGGCATTCGCTATGGATTGGCGCCTGCGCAAAGCATCAGCGAGGCAGTCTCGCGCAAAGGCATCAACGATTTGTCACCCCTCAAGCTAGAGGGTGTGCCCGAAGAGTTGCGCGTGGTGATTTTGCACATCAACGACTTGCTCAATCGCTTGCAAGAGGCCATTGAACACGAAAGACGGTTTATTGCCGATGCAGCGCACCAATTGCGCACGCCCATTGCCGGCATCAAACTGTTGGCAGAAGATTTGGTGCGTACCCACAAGGCCAAGGCTCATGAACCACCCGATGAAGAAGTGCTCCAAGAGCTCAACGCGGCGGCCACCCGAGCCACCCATTTGGTGAGGCAGCTCTTGAGTCTGGCGCGTACCGACAGACCCCGACAAGAAGACGACATCAGCTTTGTGCTCACCGATGTGCTCAGCGAAGTGTTTGAGCAATGGCGCAAACCCATTGCCGCAGCTCACAAGCAATGGTCGCTGCAAGCCAATCTGAATCAGCTCTCGCACATTGTTATCCGAGGCAATGCGGTGCTGGTGGGCGAGGCTTTGGGCAACATCATTGACAACGCCATTCAATACGGGGGTTCTTCCATTGTGTTGAATGCGCAGATTGTGGGGACTCAGGTGCAAATAACTGTCACAGACAATGGCGATACTGTGAGCCCTCAAGATCGAGATTTGATGCTGACCCCCTTTTGGCGAGGCGCCAATGCGGGGCCGGTCGGCGTAGGCTTGGGTTTGCCCATTGCTGCCAAAGCCATTCAAAACATGGGCGGTCAATTGGTGATCAAAACAAGGCCAGAGGTCAATGGAACGCAACTTTTGTTGGTTTTGCCTTGTAGTAACCTCTAAATTTATCGAAATTTGAGGAAATTAAGCTAATTTAAAGCTGCCTTAAGGCAGACTACCCGAATGAAAATTTCTGTTTATTTTTCTCTTGTTTTTCTCCTGCTGGCGAGTGGCTCTCAAGCCTTTGCACAGTCTGAGACCATGGCGGTCGCAGGGGGCGAGCTGACCTTGACTCAACTGACGCAACGTTTGTTGCAAGACAACCCTCAGTTGCGCTCAGCCAAGGCCAGTGCCAGCGCGGTGCAATTGGGCGTTCAACCTGCGCAGGCATTGGATAACCCCATCGTGGGTGTGTCTCAAGACAATATGAAACACAATCCCTTGGCGTTTGGCACTTCGCAATCAACCGCTTGGACGTTTTCGCAAAATTTGATGTGGCCTGGCAAAAAGAGTTTGGCTGGTGAAATTGTGCAAGCCCAAGCCAATGTGAGCCAAGAGCAGGTTCAATTTCTCAAAATTCAATTGCTCGGTCAACTCCAGAGCACCTGGGTGAGTTGGCAGCAAACCAATGCGCAAATTCGTTTAGCCCAAGCCCAAGCCCAACGCTTAGAGCAAATCAAAGACATCATCAAATTGCGCTATGCGAACAACGCCGCTGCATACGTCGACTTCATCAATGCTCAGGTCACGCAGGCGCAAATCAAGAGCGACATCATTGGGCTTGAGCGTCAATTGCAGAGCAATTTGGCGCAAATTGCCAGCCTGATTGGTTACCCCGCTGCCAGCCCCGCTTTGAAACTGGCACAACAATCGATTCAGGCCAATCGTGAACTTACAGGCTTGGAAGACTTCAAAACACGCGCTCTGAGCGTCAATCCACAGATTCGCGCCTCCAAACAAGTGGTCAATGCGGCGCAAAAAGCGCTTGATTTAGCCGAACTCGGGCGTCGTCCCGATTTTGTGCTCAGCCTCACCAGCCACTCGGCCACACCTCCGGCCGGTTTTGCTGATGCGTCGACTTTTGGTTTGAGTGTTGGCGCTGTCATCCCCCTGTATTACGCTAGCAAAGAGCGCTACCTCATCGACCAAGCCAAAGCGCAACTCGGCGCAGCGCGCGACAGCGATGAATCTTCGACGCAGCAAGTGAACTTGGCCGTGGAGAGTGCCTATTTGCAATGGGCGCAAAGCATTGAGCAACTCAAGTTGGTGGAAGATCGCATCGTCACCCAAGCCCATGTGGGCTATCGCTTGGCTTTGACCAACTACAGCACCAGCCAAATGAGCTACACCGATTTGCTCAATGCTTACAACACCTTGCGTGCCGCCGAAATCAGTGCCGAACAAGCGCGTGCGATGGCGCTTCAATCTCGCATTGCCTTGGATGTGGCGGTGGGTGAAATCCAACAATGAAACCGTTTGATATGAATAAAAAAAACCTGAGCTACCTTGCACTGGCCTTGGCTGTTGGCGTCTTGGCTGGCGTGTGGATGACCAAAAGCACCAGCTCCAACGAGGCCAAGCCCGCTGAGCCTGCTCCTGCCACCAAGGCTTCTGCCAGTTATGACGCCAGCCGGACACTGGGCGAAAGGCTCATCCAAGCCCAGCCCGTGGAGATGCAAAAAGTGCTGGATCGTTTGGTGGTCAATGGCAAGCTGGCCATCAATGGCTTGAACCTGCACCAAGTCTCTGCGCGCGTGGCGGGTCGGATTGATCGCATCACCTTGCTCGAAGGTGCTTATGTGCAATCGGGCCAGCCCATTGCTTGGCTTTTCAGTCCAGAATTTATTTCTGCACAAAATGAATATTTGTTGGCACGACGTGCCGTCAAAACCCTCAACACCCAGGCCACCCAAGACTTGTTAGAAGACGCCAAGGCCACGCTGGACGGCGCGCGCAACAAGTTGCGCATTTTGGGCGCCTCAGAAAAAGATGTTGCAGTGCTTGACAGCAAAGGCGTAGCGCAAGAGTACTTGGCCATCAGTTCACCGATTTCTGGACGCGTGACCAAGCGCAACATTGATCCGGGCGGTTACTTGAATACAGGCGACAGCGTTGGTGCTGTTGCCGATATGTCTGTGTTGTGGTTTTTGGGCAATGCCTTTGAGGTCAACCTTGCCAGCTTGCGTGAGGGTCAAGAGGTCAACATCGTGGTGCCTGCGGCCAATGCTGGGGGCAGCTTCAAAGGGCGCATCAGCTTTGTTTCACCCACCGTTGATCCCCAAACCCACACCGTGGCTGTGCGGGTTGATATTGCCAACAGCCAAGGTGTTTTAAAACCCGATATGTTTGCCAAAGCAGAAATCGATTTGGGCGCCCGCGAATTGCCCGTTGTGCCACGCAATGCGGTGGTGCAAGACGGCGCCGAGTCGTTTGTGCTGATTCAACGCGATGCCAAAACCTATGAACGCGCCTCTGTGGTCGTTATTCCGGCCAACGATGTCGACCACTTGGCCATTCTCAAAGGGGTTCAAGCGGGCGACAAAGTAGTTTACGAAGGCAGTGTTTTGGTGGATCGTGAGCTCATCAACACCAACCGAATTAACCAAGCCAATGCGGCTGCTTCTGCTGCGGCCCAGGTGAAGCCATGATGGACGGTTCTTCCGGCTATGGGCCGTTTAAATTTGCGCGCATGGTCATTCGCCGCCGCTGGCTGGTGGCCGCGATTTGTTTTGTGCTGCTGATTGCGGGCATCAATGCGTTTACCAAGCTGCCCATCGAGCCGTACCCCAATGTTTCACCGCTGAACGTGCAAGTCATCACGCAGTGGCCAGGGCGCAGCACGTTGGAGGTCGAACAACAACTCACTATTCCCATTGAAACCGCACTGGCAGGCTTGCCCGAGGTCAAGACCTTCCGTTCGATTTCGATTTTTGGCCTGAGCGTGATCACGCTTCAATTTACCGACAACACCAGCGCATTTGTGGCGCGCAACAACGTCATGCAGTATTTGGGCAATGCCAGTTTGCCGCCCAATGTGACGCCTAATTTATCGCCAGATGCGGATGCTTTGGGCGAGGTGATGCGCTACCGCGTGGATGCGCCCGGATGGGATTTGACCTCCATCAAAACCTTGCAAGACTGGACGATTTACAAAAATATGAAGACCGTGCCCGGGATTGCCGATATCACGGGCTTTGGTGGGCGCGTCAAGCAATATCAAATCATGCCGGATCCTGCCAAGCTACAGCAATACGGCATTTCACTCAACCAATTGATGATGGCCGTCAACAACGGCAACGGCAATGCAGGGGGCGACGTCATGAGCACGGGCAGCCAGCGCGTTGTCGTGCGCGGTGTGGGCATGCTCAAAACTTTGGATGATGTGCGCAACATCGTCATCGCTACCACCCATGGCGTGGCCGTTCGGGTGGGCGATGTGGCTGAAGTGGTGACGGGTTTTGCGCCTCGCTTGGGCTCGGTCGCGCAAAATGAAAAAGACGAAATCGTCGAAGCCATTGTGCTGATGAGACGAGGCGGTAATGCCAGCGAGGTGCTGGCCAAGGTGCGCGAGCGTGTCAACGAAATCAACGCCGGTAGTTTGCCTCCAGGCGTCAAAGTCACGCCTTTTTATGACCGCCAACATTTGCTCGATTTGACGGTAGACACCGTCAAACATACCTTGGTGGTCGGCATTATTTTGGTGATGATGGTGCTCTACGCATTCCTCGCCAACTTTCGTGGCGCTTTGATCGTGGCAATGGTGATTCCATTGGGCTTGTGCGCCGCCTTTATTGGCATGACCCAAGTGGGTATTCCAGCTAACCTGATTTCCTTGGGCGCGGTGGACTTTGGTTTGATCGTGGATGCGGCGGTGATTGTGATTGAGAACATCATCCGCTTGATAGAAGAGAAAAAGCACCGCCAACTCTCAGACACCATCGTCGCCGCCGTGGCTGAGGTTCAGCGGCCTGTGATTTTTTCAACCGGCATCATCATCGTGGCTTACTCGCCCTTGTTTATTTTGGGTGGAGTCGAGGGGAAAATTTTCCACCCAATGGGCATGACCATGGGTGTGGCGCTGCTCGCTTCGATTGCCTTAGCGCTGTCTTTGGTGCCAGCGATGGCCTCATTTGCATACAGCGGCACGACCGAGTTGCATGAGCCCAGCTATGTGACGCGGGTCATGAGTGCGTATCGTCGTTTGGTCAACCGCTTGTTGAATCATCCCAAGACAGTGTTGGTCTCGGCGCTGGCTGCTTTTGGCATTGCCTTGGTTCTATTGACCCGTTTGGGTACCTCATTCTTGCCCACCTTGGAAGAAAACAATTTGTGGGTGCGCGTTACTTTGCCTACAACAGTTGATCTGGAGTATTCCACCCGTGTAAGCCGCCAACTGCGCGAGTTGTTTACCAGCCAGCCCGAAGTCAAAACCGTGACCGCACAAGTTGGGCGGCCAGACGATGGAACAGACGCGACTGGTGTGTTCAATCAAGAATATTCGGTCGCTTTCAAAGAACCTTCGCAGTGGCCCAAAGGCGTTACGCGTGAAGATGTGGTCAAGCGCCTGAAAAAACAACTCGACACCATTCCCGGCGTGGACTACGGTTTTTCACAATACATTCAAGACAACGTGGCAGAAGCTTTGTCCGGTGTCAAAGGCGAGAACTCCGTCAAAATTTTTGGAGATGATTTGAACCAACTCACCACCATGGCTGAGCAAATCGAGCATGTGTTGGAAACCACGCCTGGCGTGGTGGACGCCGGTATTTTCCGAGCTCTGGGGCAACCCACCTTGAACATTGAAATTGATCGCGCGGCATGCGCACGTTTTGGCGTGAATGTGAGCGACTTGCAAAATGTTGTGGCCAACGCCATTGGTGGTGGTGTGGCCACCACGGTGCTCGAAGGCGAGAGGAGGGTGGACGTGACCGTTCGCTTGCCCACCTCCGAGCGCTCTAACGTTGACAAGCTGGGTGTGCTGTTGGTCGATGCACCTGATGGTTCACGTATTCCGCTCAATATGTTGGCGCGTATTGTGCAAGCCAATGGTCCCTTCTTTGTGTACCGGGAAGGCGCCAAGCGCTACATGGCCGTTAAGTTCGGGATTCGTGACCGCGACTTGGGTAGTACCGTGGCGGAAGCCCAAAAACGCATTGCCAAAGAAGTGGTCTTGCCCCACGGCTATATGCTCAAGTGGGCTGGACAGTTTGACCAAATGAAAGAGGCACAGAAAAAGCTCTCGCTCATCATTCCCGCCACTTTGGGCATTATTTTCTTGCTTTTGTATTTTGCGTTTAGCAATTTGCGCGATGCGGCCTTGGTCTTGCTCAACGTTCCATTCGCAGCCATTGGCGGCATCATGGCGTTGTATTTCACGGGTGAAGATTTGTCAATCTCGGCAGCGATTGGCTTTTTGTCCTTGTTTGGCATTGCCATTCAAGACGGCATGATTTTGATTTCCTACATCCGCAAGTTGCTGGAAGAAAAAATCGCGCAAACAGGTGCCTTGACCTTCGAGAGTCTGCGTCATTCGGTGCTTGAAGGTGCTGCTTTGCGCATGAGGCCTGTGCTCATGACGGCCTTGTTGGCGGGCTTGGGATTGCTGCCTGCTGCTTTGTCCCACGCCATTGGCTCGCAAGCGCAACGTCCCTTGGCCTTGGTGATTGTGGGCGGCATGATGACCACCACTGTGTTGACGCTCTTTGTGTTGCCAGTGATTTATTTGGTGGTGCGTGGGTTCTCCATCAGCTCTGAAAAATAGCCGCTAATTTTTTCAATCCCGCATCCATTTGAGCCTCGCTTGCGTGGCTGAAGTTCAATCGAATTTGGCCTGTGGGCGAGCTTGAAAACGGCATAAAAGGCTCGCCCGGCATGAAAGCCACGCCTTGCTCTATGGCTCTGGGGAGCAGGGCGCGGGTGTCTGTTTTGCCTTTGTGCGTTTCTTTGAGCGTGATCCAATAAAACAGTCCACCCGCAGGTGTGTCCCAATTCGCTAATTCAGAAAAATAGTGCTTGAGCCTGTCCTCAAACGCATCACGTTTGTGGCGGTAGTTGGCAATGAGTTGCTCCATTCGTTGGGTGCGTTCAGGGTGTTGGAGCAAACCCAATACCAGCCACTGACTCAAGCGGTTGCTGTGCAAATCTGCGGCTTGTAAAATCGTGTTCATCACAGAATTTTGTATTTCGTGGGGCGCCATTCTGAGCAAACGATCAACGAATTGTTGGCCACCTTACAAGTCAGCAAACAAGCTTTGAATGCGCCATTGAGACAATTGATTGAAATGCAATTGGTCTCAATCAAACCCAGTAGTGTCGATAAACGTAAACGCTTGTTGTGTTTAACGCCTAAAGGTTCGGAGTTAGAGCGGTTGCTGACGAAAACTCAGATTGATCAACTGAACGCAGCATTCAAAGCCGCTGGAACACAATCTATTGAGGGGTGGTTCGAGGTCATGCGGCATTTGAATAGCGGCCAAATTGATGCGTAATCAATACCTTGTT
Organism: uncultured Burkholderiales bacterium; assembly: GCA_903832625.1. Taxonomy (GTDB): domain Bacteria; phylum Pseudomonadota; class Gammaproteobacteria; order Burkholderiales; family Burkholderiaceae_C; genus Limnohabitans. The sequence continues at coordinate 35,985 of CAILCI010000058.1, forward strand.
TATTTGATACGATGTATATTATGTTGAATTATGGATTGATGAAAATCAGGCCATCCTACGTTTCAAAAGGTCAGAACGTTTGTTTAGACGCAGATCGAAATGATGCTGTTCAGCTCTTCGCATGCCGATTCAAATACCGTTGGGGGCACTTGTTTCCAAGCGTGCGGTCGAGAACCACGGTCGCGCCAGGCGAATGACTTGGGTTGATGCGCCAGTACGTAGCAGACCTCTCCCTTGGGTGATGTGAACTTGACGGCAAAAGGGTTGGTTTCGTTGCTGGGCGCATGAGTCATTGGCAGTCCAATAACGAGATTGGTACGCTCATTGAACGCTTTGGAAGATAACACCAACATAGGATGCTCGTCCTTCATCTCCGCACCAACTTGTGGATTGAAATCTATCCAGATCATGTCGCGGCGATCTGGCACCCAGAGCTTGCTCGGTGTCGCCATCAGAACACTTCAGCGCCGACGCGGCCAGTTGCCATGACTTCGCCGCCATGAATGGCCGGGTCAAACGCTTTGAGCTTTTGCGCCATTGTCAACTTGGGCTTGCCTGCTGCGCGCAGGAACACGCCGCCTTCAACCACCTCGACATGGATTGGCAGGCCTCGAGTAAAACGCGCAGCCTTGGCAACCGGGGCGGTGATACGCACCGCAAGGCCATTGCCCCACTCCTGAACCGTCTGCTCAACCGAAACTGCTGCTGTCATTTGGACACCTCATTGAAATGTTGATACGAGTTTATACATCACATCCAGCCGTGTCAACAGGTATCAACATCCGCCATCATCAATTGCGTCTGTGAGTACTCAAAGAACACCGAAATCTCTTGGCGCCACATTCGCAAATACCTTTTGAAGTGAATTCGAATTCAAGCTATACATGCGCTGGAACAGCCCGCCCAGCACAGCACGGTAGTCGTTGAGCACTGGGTAATCGCGGTTCTCAAACAAATTACGCGACTCCACGCTGACTTGCTCTCCCAGCACACGGCCGCCAGCGACGCTTCCGCCAAGCACCCACATGACGCTGCCGTGGCCGTGGTCTGTGCCACGGTTGCCGTTTTCACGCAAAGTTCTACCAAACTCGCTCATCACAATGACTGTGGTACGTTGCCAAGCTTGGGCACTGCGCATTTCTTGTGAAAAAGCGGCCAAACCGCGCCCAAGTTCTTCCAACAGGTTGGCCAATTTGCCCGTTGTGGCGCCCTGCCCAATGTGCGTGTCCCAGCCGCCCACGTCCACAAAGCCGATGTCAAACCGTGTTTGCATCAGCTTGGCCATGCGCCTTGCAACGGCTTCGAATCCCTTGATGTTCATGGCATCGCGATTGGCCGCGTTCATTTCGTCTTGCATGGTTTGCATGATGTCGCTGCGCACTTCAAAGCTCTCTCGCACAAGCTCGGATAAAGCGGTGTTGGCATACATGGTCGCCACAATGCTGGCTTGTCGTTCATCCAGTTGCGATTTGCCCAGTTGCGACAAGGGCATGTTGGGGACTTGGAGCGTTCCCCGAAAAATGATGGGCATTTGTGGCGTGAAAGCAATGGGGCGAGCCAATGAATGGTCAAGTTCCGTTGCCAAGCGATTCAAAAATCCCGATTGAAGGTTGCTCGGCGCATGGGCTGAGATGCCCATCTCCAATGTGTCTTGGGTGGCAAAGTGGCTACGGCTGACGTCGTCACTGCCGACAAATGGCAAAAAGCACAGCTCTTTTTGTTGGTACAGCGGCCATAGGCTTTGCGTCAAGGCTGGATGCAAGCCCCAATGGGCATCGAGCGCGAGGGCGGAATTGCCGTTGCCCGTGGGCTTGGGAATAGCAATGTTGGGGCGCTGTTCATAGTAAAAACTGCTGTCAATGGGCACCAGCAAATTGGCACAGTCATAGCCGCCCCGCAAGAAAACAAAAAGAAGTTTGTTGTTTTGCGACATGGCATTCAGCGGTACATGAAGTCAGGCGAGGCGAGCAAGAAAAAATTCCACTCTACGGCGCCTTTAGCTTGCTCTAAAGCCGTGCGAGTGCTTTGGCTCAAAGCCGCAACGCTGGAGTCTTCGTAGAGTGTTTTGAAAAACTGCGATGGAGGGGCTGGCTCCGGCGGTTTTTGCATGTCGGTGCGCCATAAATTGGGGTTGTTGGGTGCGATAGATTTTGCAATGTCAAACCGCGTGGCCATTTGCCCGACGTTGAGCCAGTTCGAAGGCTCTAGCGGATAGCCATCGGGCGTGAGATGGCTGAACAACGGCTCTCCCAAACGCTGCAACCAACCCATGATGGGACCTGGATTCAAGATGACCCGCTCGTCGTTGGAGGCACGCAAAGCTGCCAACACATAATGCAGCGGATCACAGAATTTTTTGCCCAATGAGGCTGTGAATTCTTGGCTCTCGAACACGCTCTGTAGGGTGGCGGCTAGATCGCCATCGGTTTTACTAAAGCGCTTGGCGGTGTTTTCGATCAAAGCCGCCGAAGGCTTTTCACCGACAAAAAAGACGGCGAGTTTGTGCGCAATAAACCGCGCTGTTGCGGGCGAGCGCACCAACAGATCAAGCGCTTCATCGAGCTCGGCCATGCCGGTGCCGCGAATGGTTTTGCCCAGCAACACCTTGTCGCCAAAATCGTGCCGATTCGGATTGAATTCAAACAAATCGCGCCGCACATAAGCCGCTTTGAGGTCGGGAGTGACCCGCGGTGCAGGGGCGTCGAGCGGGGATAAATTCACGCCAAAGCCAGTGAGTATGCGCGCCAGCTCTTGCACATCTGTTTGGCTGTAGCCACCGTTCACGCCCAGCGTGTGCAACTCCATCAATTCGCGGGCATAGTTTTCGTTGATATGCCCCAAGGCGTTTTGCTCATTGTTCAAATACCTCAGCATGGCAGGATGAAACACCGTGGCTTTGAGTAAATTTTTGAAATGCCCCAAGGCGTGAGGCCGAATGGCATGGTCCTCAAAATCGGCCATCATCCAGCGCACATTGTCGGCATACATGTTGATGTTGAAATGGTTCATCCAAAACCACAACATTTGTTCTTGCAATTGCAGTGGTGAGTACAAAGCGCGCAGCAAAAACCGCCGCGTCACTTCGCCACCAGCTTGGTTCAATTGGTCTTGTAATTTTTGCTGTGCAGCCACCCTCTCCTCGCCCAACGCCATGGTGTCGAGCGCTTTGCGCTGAGTCACGTTGTCAATGACAAGACGCGTCATGGGCTGCTGCGAAATCGACATGGCATCGATTTGGGCTTGTGCCTGAGCAGGCAACGAATAACTGCCGCCTTTGAGTTGGTTTTTCAAATAGGCCGCCATGCCCTGCTCAGTCAATTGTTTCAGGCTTGAGACCGTTGCGCCCCATGTGATGCGGTTGAGCCAGTTCAGATTCAACAAGGCATCGCCGTCAGAGGCTGATGTGGCGTTCGAAATCCTTGTCTGGGCAAATACTTGCTTAGCGCTCCCACCCGCAGCCAAGTACCAAGCCAACCAGCGGATGGCGCTGCGACGCGATATCAAGGCCTGAGTGGTCGCTGTCATGGGGGGCTAAAAAGTGGCTATAAAGAAATAATATCACCCAGCAAAGTGATTCCCATGTGTTTTTCTACAAAGTCAGCCAAGCCATCAAAAACGCCATCTAAATTCGGAGCATCTGCACCGAACAAAGCGCGAAGCACGCGCGGGTCTTCCAACAAGCCGTGCATATAAAGCCCCAGCACATTGCCCGCCTTGTTTTGCCATGCGAGTTGTGCGATGACTTCGTGCGCCACATCGCCCGCAGCGTGCATGGCGGTATGGGCTTGGGTTTGCCCGTGGTGAATTTCATAGCCATCAAAGCGCACGCCGGATAGTTCGCGCCAAGTGCCATTCATGTGCGCAAACTGTGCGGACATGCGACGCACTGTCTTTTCTTGCGCGAAAGACGTCACCAAAGGCAGCAAACCAAGCCCTGGCGCATTGCCGTCTATGCCGTGGGTATCGATCAAGGCTTCGCCCAGCATTTGTAAGCCACCGCAAATGCCCAGCACTGCGCCGCCCTGTTGTGCGTGCTGGGCAATCGCGTGATCGAGGCCTTGCGTGCGCAGCCAAGCCAAATCGCTGCTGGTGTGCTTAGAGCCGGGCAAAATCAGCCAGTCGGTGGGTTTTAAACCTCCTAAATCGGCGGGTGTTCTCGCCCACAGCAAGCGAAGTCCTGGAATGTTTTTGAGGGCTTGGAACTCGTCTAAATTACTGATGCGCGGATAAGCCATGACGGCCACGGTTTGGGTCACTGCGCCATGTTGTTGGGTTCTGTCGTCAAACACACCGTCTTCTTCGGGCAAGCCGTGCTGCCACCACATGGGCAGCACGCCCACGGTGGGAATGCCTGTCAGCGCTTGGAGTTGCGCGGGTGCGGGCGCGAGCAATGCTGGGTCGCCCCTGAATTTGTTGAGAACAAAACCGCGAATCAGCGCTTGGTCTGCTTTGTCCAGCAAGGCCCATGTGCCGTAGAGATGTGCAAATGCGCCGCCTCGGTCAATGTCTGTCACCAACAAGCACTGTGCTTGCGCATGGCGTGCGACCCGCATATTGACGATGTCGCTGGCCATGAGGTTGATTTCTGCGGGCGAACCCGCGCCCTCGATGACCACCACATCGTTGTCCGCACGCAAACCGTCCAGTGCTTGTGCAATGTGCGGCCACACATGCGCGCTGCGCTCGCGCCAAGGCATGCGCGTGAGCGCCTGATCGACTTGTCCGAGCAAGACCACTTGGCTGTGGGTGTCGGCCTCGGGCTTTAAGAGCAATGGGTTCATTCGCACATCGGGCACAGCGCGAGCGGCCAAGGCTTGAAAATATTGAGCCGAGCCAATTTCGCCTGAGCCGTTAGCAGAGGCCACAACGCGCGCGTTGTTGCTCATGTTTTGCGCTTTAAAGGGCGCGACTTTGAGGCCTTGACGGGCATACCAGCGACACAGCGCCGTGGTGAGCCAACTCTTGCCCGCACCGCTGGTGGTGCCCAGCACCATGACGCAGCGCGCCATCACAGCGCACCGCCGTTTTGCAAAGCATCCAGCAAAGCTTGCTGCGCCTCGGGGGGCTGCACGCTCAAGCGCCAGTGCCCAGGCAACCCAAACGATTGGGTGTCACGCAGCTTGATGCCACGGTCTCGCAAAAAAAGTGTGTCGAGTTGGGCTTGCATACAAAAGAAATTCGTGTCGCTGGGCAAACACGGCCAAGCTTGTAGCCGTTTGATTTGTTGGTCTTTCCAGTCGCGCAAGGTGTTGAGGCTTTGCTGCAACCAAGCTTGTGTCTGGTTTTGCGTCCAAGTATGCAATAGACATAGGGCATGAGCACCCAAAGGCCAAGACGACGCGAGTTGCGCAACAGCCCTCGCCTCGTCAAGCTGATGTTCAGGCGCAATCGCATAAGCGCCACGAATGCCCGTCATGCCCAACGCTTTGTTAGGTGAAAAAAGCTGCCACAGGGTCTTGCGTTGCTGGTGCGTGAAACTGCTTTGTCCTGAAAGTCGTAAGGGCTCATAAGCACAATCTAAGACAAGCAAAGCGCCGCCCTGCCCTGCACTGTGTGACGCCACAGTTTGAACGATATCGCTCGACAGCCATTCGTGTTGTCCCAGCGGACTGCTGGGTTCGCACAACCAAACAAGATCAGCTTGTGTGGGCTGCGCTGTGCGCTGCAAATTCCAAACGCTGGCGGCGTGGGCATATTCGCCATAACTCAAATTGGGCAGGTACACCTTTTCGGCCTTGGGATTGACCGAGCCGCGCTGCGATGCAGCTTGCGGCAAAGCGCCACGTTGTGCAGCGTAAGCCGTGATCCGCAAAATGAATTCACTCGCGCTAGCAGCCAACACAATTCGCTCCACTTCGACGCCATGAAAACCAGCCAAAGCAGACCGCAAGGCGCTGTAGTTGGGGTCTGGGTAATGCCGCGCATCCACTTTCTGCAAAGCTTTGAGCAACACGGGACACGGCGCACATGAATTGGCATTGGTCGAGAAATCCCAACGCGCCAAGCCGTGTTGGTCTGCGCCTCCGTGAATTCGGGTCATCTCACAAGCCTAACAATGAAAGCAAGGCAAAGCACAAAACCACACACACCATTACTGCGCTGCGACATAGCTTGATTGCCGCTACAACATGCTGTGTTTGCGCTTTCTGACCTTGCGTATTGAGGCTGTAAACCGCGTGTTTGTTCAAATGCACCCCCAACGCCAAGGCCACAGCCGCCATTGGCCAGCCGCTGTTGGGCGATGGGGTTTTGTGCGCTTCACGGCGTAAATTTTGGAAGGAAATGCCGCCTGCACACGCCACCAACAAGGCCGCTGTGATGCGTGCGGGCAACCAAGACAGTACATCGTCTGCGCGAGCGGCAAACTTGCCTGCCCATGTCCAGTCGCGGCCTGATCGTTCGCCTCTGTAGCCCCACATGGCGTCTGCTGTGTTGGCAAATCGATAAAGCGCAGCGCCTGGCAAGCCCAGCAACACAAACCAAAACATGGGCGCAACCAGCGAATCGTTGAGATTTTCTGCCAAGGTTTCTAGCGCGGTTTCGCGTGCTTGGGCGTCGTTGAGCTGGCTCACATCTCGGCTGCATAAGCGCGCTAAACGTTCGCGGCCTGCGGCTAGTGATTGGTTCAATGCCGCTTCAACGGCCTGAACTTCTTGCACCAACATGCGCCAAGCAAACAAGGGTTTGAGCGTCACGGCCAGCAAAGCTATGGCTGCCCAAGAGGGTAATTCAGCAGCCAGTTTTTGCACGCCAACGGCAAACAGCACACACACCAAAGCGCCCAAGCACCAAAACCACATCCCTCGCGCAAACTCTCTTCCATGTGCTCTGGCCGTGTTGTGCGCCACCAGCGGCGCACAGCGTGTCCCAGTGAACGACAAATACTGGCCCATCCACACAACGGGATGCCAGCGGGCTTTGGGTTCACCCCACAGCGCGTCGATGGCAAAAGCCACAAGCAAGGCGCTGGACAACATCATGCCGTCTTAATCTTCAATGCCGCGTTGGGCAGGCACGCCAGCTTTGAAGGCATGTTTGATCATGCGCATTTCGGTCACTGTGTCGGCCAGCGTCATGATCTCTTCGGGGCAACGACGTCCGGTGATCACCACATGCACATGATGGGGCCGCTCGCGCAAAGTTGTGAGTACCGCATCGAGCGAGAGCCAACCGTAAATCAAGGGATAGGTCAACTCGTCCAATGTGACCATGAAGAATTCGCCACTCATGATGGCGGCGCTGACTCTGTCCCAACCCTCGCGCGCTAGCTGTGCTGAGTGTTCTAGGTCTTGGCTTTTCCAGCTGAAACCGTCACCCAGGCCCTCAATGGGAATGCCCAGTTGTTCAAACATCCGGTGCTCACCAAAGCGGGCGGTGGGCACTTTCATGAACTGGAAAATCTTGACCGCTTTGGCGCGACCGTGTGCTCGCAGCGCCAAGCCAAAGGCCGCCGTGCTCTTGCCTTTGCCGTCTCCGGTATAGGCGATGATCAAACCACGGCGCTCGCCCAATGCTTTGTCATAAGGCTTTTCTGTGGGAGGTGTTTCAATGTGCATAGGTGTTCAAACAATCGGCCATGATGCGTGCAGCCTCAGCCATGCGGGGGCCGGGACGCACCAGTATTTCGGCTTGTTCCGTGGGCAACACACAAATGCGCTGTTCGCGCACAGCGCGGATAGCGCTCCAACCGGGGCGCTCCACCATGCCTGCAAAATCGCTTTGACTGACCAAAATCACATCTGGGTTGGCTTTGACGATGAATTCGGGATTGAGTTTTGGGAACGGTCCTAACCGGGCAGGCACAATATTTTTTGCACCCAGTCGCGTCAAGGTCTCTCCAATAAAGGACGATTCACCTGCCGCATACGGGCCGCGATTGACTTCGTAGTAAACGTGCAATGCGTTGACTTTAGACGGCAAGCTTTGCGCTGCTGCGCTCACGCCAGCGTCAATTTCTCGCCACACACGCTGTGCGTCTTGTGCTTGCAACAGTTGTCCAACAGTGTTTAAAACACGGCGCACATCGGCATGGGTTTTGGTTTCTAAAGAAATAACTTTCAAACCCAAAGCCTCTAACCGCGCCCCTGCGCGTGAGCCGCTGGACATGAGCACCACGTCGGGCTTGAGCGCCACAATGGCTTCGATATTGGGGTCTAGCCCGCCTCCGACTTGGGGCAATTGGCGCAGCGCGGGTGGATAAGTGGAATATCGGTCCACGCCCACCAAGCGCTCACACTGGCCGAGCGCACACACGGTTTCAGACAAAGACGGCAGCAAACTCACAATACGCAGCGGTGTGTGCGCAAAGTTGACGCGCACCCCTCGGTCATCACGTATTTCAAACGCATGGCTGGCCAGTGAGGCGCACAGCAACAAACAACAAGTCAATAGTCGATTCATGGCTGGAACAGCAAAGCCGTTGCCTGTAAATTAGACGTAAACCACGGGTGAAAATAACTCGCCCGGGTTGCGTCTTGTTGATAAAAAGCCTCGCCATGACAGACCTCTGGCGCGTCGGCTCGGGCGGTTCGTGTGAGCACGGGCATGTCCGTTTCAATGCGCGAGTAATGAAATGTATGGCCTCGCAAGGTCTGACCTTGTAGCGTCAAGGCATGTGGCCCCAGCGCTGCAAGTTTGTTTTGCATCACCACTTGGCCGCGCAACAGGCCCCACATTTCAAAACTGCTGCCATCTTTGAGGGTGAGGCGCTCAAACAGCGCCATCATGCCGCCGCACTCTGCCCAAATGGCGCGGTTTTGTTGTGCATGATGCAACAGGCTTTGCTTTAGGCGGGTGTTGCTTGCCAAGACCTGCGCATGCAATTCAGGGTAGCCGCCCGGCAACCACACGGCGTCACACTCAGGCAAGGCGTCGCCGGCGAGTGGTGAGAAAAAAGTGAGTCTCGCGCCCAAGCTTTGCAGCGCGTCCAAGTTGGCGGGGTAGACAAAGCAAAAAGCGGCGTCACGCGCGACAGCAATGGTTTTTCCACCCAACAGCGCGGGTGCAGCTTCAGTGGGTTCGGGCGGTTCAAAGCGCACGGACCACGCTTGAAAATCAGACAAGTCCATTTGCCCTAGGCGCGTGGCTTGCAGCGCATCGGCAGCGGCGTCTAGCCGTTGCAGGGCGTCGGGTAATTCGGCCGCGACGGTGAGGCCAAGGTGGCGTTCAGGCAGTTTGAGTGCATCGTTGCGCGCCAGTGCGCCCCACCACGAGGCCTTGTCTTGAATGACGTCTTGCAGCATTTGCGCGTGCCTGTCACTGGCCACGCGGTTGGCGAGTACGCCCGCCCATGGCAACTCGGGGCGATAGTGCTTCAAACCAAAAGCCAGAGCGCCAAATGTGCCGGCCATGGCGCTGGCGTCAATGACCGTCAGCACAGGAATATTGAATTTTTGGGCCAAATCAGCTGCGCTGGGCTGGCCGTCAAACAAACCCATCACGCCTTCGATGAGGATGAGGTCTGAGCACTGTGCCGCTTGGTACAAACGACGCGCAATGTCAGCCTCAGCCGTGATCCATAAATCTAACTGATGCACGCTGCGACCGCTGGCAAGTTCATGCCAAAACGGATCCAAAAAATCGGGCCCGCACTTGAACACGCTCACCCTGAGACCTCGGCGCGTCAGCAAACGCGCCCAAGCCGAAGTGACCGTGGTTTTTCCCTGCCCCGATGCAGGGGCAGAAATCAACACAGCGGGGCAAGAAATGGGCAGTTGCATCGCTTGGATTATTGATGCTTTTACAGCGGCGCCCAACGCAAGCCCACAAACACATTGCGCCCTGCGGTGTTGTAATTGTTGGCGAGTTGGTAAGCGCGGTCGCCCAAGTTGTTCACGCGCACCAGCACGCTGTAGTCTTTGTTGAGAGGGCGTGTGCCAAACAGGTTGACCAAGCCGTAGCCACCCAAACGCGTGGTGTTGCTGGCATTGTCAAAGCGCTGACCAGAGATTTGCACCTCCGAGCCTAAATTCCAAGCGCCCACTGGCGCCGAGATGGCCAATGTGCCGTAATGGTTGGCTCGACGCGCCAAGGTGTTGCCTGTGCCCAAGTCAATGGGTTTCAACCAGTCATAAGAAGCGCTGAGCGTGGCCGCATTGATTTGGGTCGAACCGCTCAGCGTTGCGCCTTGCAGCAAAGCGCTGGGAGTGCTGGTGTAGCAGCCCCGCGTGCTGCGACAGCCTTTGGCCGAGGCTGAATAGCCAATCAAGTTGTCCACCTTGTTGCGATAGACCACCAAGCCCAGCGCATCGCCTTGATGGGCATATTTCAAGCCCAGCTCACGGCTCAAAGAGGATTCGGGCTGCAAGCTTGAAACACCATAGCTGCTGAAACGCTGATACAAGGTGGGTGCCCTGAAGGCCGTGCCAGTAGATGCTGTGGCCTGCCATGCGGGCGTGAAGTGATAGGCATAAGCGGCACTGCCCGTGGTTTTTTGACCGAATTCGCTGTCCACATCGCGGCGTGTGTTGAGTTGTAGTGCATGCTGGTCTTGCTTGACACCATAGCCCAATGCCACCGCGTTTTGGGCGCGGTCGTTGTAGCTTGGCTGGGTGGACATGTTGCTCAACGAATCTTCTCGGCGCTCCAGCGCAGCGACGAACGATTGATTGCCCAAGCTGTACTCGTTTTGCCACAAATAACTTTGCACTTTGGTGTCTGTGCTGTAGGGGCTTGGGGCTGTGTTGTAGTGGTCTTTTCCTGTGCTCACCAGAGCTTTGGTGCTGAAGTTGTCGCTCCATTGGGCGCGCCAAGACACGCCCATGGTTTCGAGTTTATGGATGCTGTGGTCGTCTGCATAAAACCCGGGGTCGGTTTTTTGTGTTTTATCGTCATATTGCGCGTCAAGCGAATTGCTCAAAAACGTAGTTTCAATGCGGTGCTGGGCGTTGATTTTGTAGCCCAAACGAATATTGGCTGCGTCGGATCTGTAGCCATCGCGGTCGGGATTGCCGGGTTGGTTGACGTGAAACCCTGTGCTTTGCTCTTTGGAAAAACCCAAAGAATAATCAAAATTGCCGTTGGCACCCGACACGCCTGTATTGGCTTGGCGCGTGTTGTAGCTGCCAGCGCCCACGCTGACAAACGGCTTGGCTGCACCCTCGCCTTTGCGGGTGAAAATTTGAATCACGCCCGCAACAGCGTCTGATCCATAGATCGCAGCCGCTGGGCCTCGGAGCACTTCGATGTGGTCAATTTGTGCCAAAGGAATGGCCTGCCATGTCGCGCCTCCGGTGGATTGGCTGTCAATGCGCACACCGTCCACAAACACAGCCGTGTGTTGCGTGTTGGAGCCACGAACAAACACAGAAGTCGACGTGCCAGGCCCGCCGTTGCCCGAGATTTGCAAACCCGGCACGCGGCTGAGCACATCGGCAACGCTCCCCGCGCCGCTGCGCTCAATGTGAGCGCGGTCAATCAAGCTGACATCGGCCAGCACGTCCTTGAGCGATTGCTCAGTGCGCGTGGCGGTGACAACGATGTCGCTGTGTGAACTGGTGGCGGATTGTGCGTGAGCGGAAAAAACGGCGCCCATCAGCGCACCCAACAAGCTCAGCTGAAGAGCATTCGAAGAAAAAGTCATGGATCAATAAACAATGCAAGAAACCAAGGCTTGCTTCCCCATTTGCCTTGGCGAATCGCCCGACTCAAAAATCAGGCCCCATGTTGGCGGTCGTTCTGCCTTGAGGGATTGCTTGCAATACTTGCGATGTCACTCCTCCGAGGCTGTCTACTCAGGGAGTGCCAACAAATCTTATTGTAACTATAAATAGCTAATAAATAATATTTAAGTATTCAATAAAAGACGGATTAAGTGCATTTAAGCCGTGGATTTTTTGGGGGTCAACATTGAAAGATTGTCTATAACGGCCTCTCGCACCAAATCATGCAGGCCTGCTGTGGTCGGCGTATCCAACTGGCTGATCAAGGCCTCGCGCATGCGTGGCTCCCAAAACTTGCGGATGTGGTCGGCAATGTCGTGCTTGGCTTCGGCACGGTCGGGCATGCTTTGAAAGAAGTCGCCAATGCGGTTGGCCATGTGAACGAGGTTTTGAATATCCATGAGTTTTACCTGAGTGTGGAGGGCTGAACGCCAGCGTCAAAGCGCTCGGCAAAGCTATAGGCAACCCAGCTGTGCGGGCGCACATAACCCGCCAAAGCCAGGTTGTGTGCCTGCGCGACCTCGACCGCCAAGGCCGTGGGAGCCGAGACAGCGGCCAGGATGCCTGCGCCAAAGCAAATGGTTTTTTGCACCATCTCAAAACTGGCGCGGCTGGTGATGAACACAAAACCCGTGCGGGCATCCACACCGCTGCGGGTGAGGTGACCAATGAGTTTGTCCAAGGCGTTGTGACGCCCCACGTCTTCACGCACATGCAAGATCTGCCCCGCCAACGACGCCCACGCAGCGGCATGGGTGGCGCCAGTGAGTTGCTGCATGGGCTGCCAATCGCGCAAGTGTTGTTCAGCGCTGTGAATGGCTTGTGCCGATACGTTCACGCTGGTTACGGGTTGTAAGTCGCGTTGTACTTGGTTCAAACTGTCTGTGCCGCACAAACCGCAGCCTGTGCGTCCGGCCAATGTGCGGCGGCGTTCTTTGAGCCGCCATTCGCAAGCGGCGGCCACGTCCAAGCGCAACTCAATGCCTTGCGCGACGTCGATTTGCTCCACACCGTACAACTCTTGCGGCGAAGCCAGCAAACCTTCGGTCAAGCCAAAGCCCAGGGCAAAGTCGTGCAAGTCGGTGGGGCTGGCCATCATCACCGCATGAGAAATGCCGTTGAACACCAAGGCCACAGGCACTTCTTGCGCCACACAGTCCGCGCGCGTCTGCACCGCTCCAGCCTTGTGGGTGCTGACCATCAGTTCAGACACACCCAAGGGCAAGACTTCGGCGCTGCGGTTCATCATTTGCCCATGACCTCGGCGTGTTGGGCTTGCGCGTTGGGCAACAAGTCGATTTGCTTTTTGCTGAACTTGACATAGCGGCTTTGCCACTCAGACGGCTGGCTGACCGCCACCACTTGCACCGCCGTGACTTTGTATTCAGGGCAATTGGTCGCCCAGTCAGAGCTGTCGGTGGTGATGACGTTGGCACCCGACTCCGGAAAGTGGAAGGTGGTGTAGACCACGCCCGGCTGCATCCGCTCGCTGACCTCGGCACGCAAGACGGTGCGTCCGGCGCGGCTTTCAATGCCCACCCAATCTTTGTCTTGGATGCCGCGCTCTTGCGCGTCGTGGGGGTGAATCTCCAAAATGTCTTCGCTGTGCCACAAATTGTTGGCGGTGCGTCGGGTTTGCGCACCCACGTTGTATTGCGACAAGATGCGCCCTGTGGTGAGCAGCAGCGGGAATTTTTGCGTCACCTTCTCATCGCTGGCGATGTATTGGGTGTTGAAGAACTTGCCCTTGCCGCGCACAAACTTGTCGATGTGCATGATGGGCGTGCCGGCCTCTTCGGTGTGTTCGTTACACGGCCATTGCACGCTGCCCAAGCGCTCAATCTTCTCGTAGCTCACGCCTCTGAAGCTGGGCGTCAAATCGGCAATTTCTTGCATGATTTGCTCGGGATGGTCGTAGTGCATGTCGTAGCCCAGCGCTTGGGCAAACTTGACGGTGACTTCCCAATCGGCCAAACCTGCCAGAGGTGGCATGGCTTGGGTCACGCGCGAAATGCGGCGCTCGGCGTTGGTGAAGGTACCGTCTTTTTCCAAGAACGAGCTTCCGGGCAAGAACACATGGGCGAACTTGGCGGTTTCGTTCAAGAAAATGTCTTGCACCACGATGCACTCCATGGCCGACAAAGCGGCTTCGACGTGCTGGGTGTCGGGGTCGGATTGGACAATGTCTTCGCCTTGGCAATACAAGGCTTTGAAGCTGCCGTCCAGTGCAGCCTCAAACATATTGGGAATGCGCAAGCCCGGCTCGGGGCTGAGGGTCACGCCCCAAGCGCCTTCAAACAAGCTTCGTGTGGTGGTGTCTGAAATGTGGCGGTAGCCCGGCAACTCGTGCGGAAAGCTGCCCATGTCGCAACTGCCCTGCACATTGTTTTGACCGCGCAAGGGGTTGATGCCCACGCCTTCGCGTCCCACCATGCCGCAAGCCATGGCCAAGTTGGCAATGCCCAGCACCATGGTGGAACCTTGTGCATGTTCGGTCACGCCCAAGCCGTAGTAAATGGCGGAGTTGGGGCCGCTGGCAAACAGCCTTGCAGCGCCGCGCACCAACTCGGCTGACACACCGGTCACGGCCTCAAAAGCTTCGGGCGAGTTTTCGGGTTTGGCAACAAAATCGCGCCAAGCTTGGAAGCTCTTGTCATCGCAACGCTCTTTGACATAGTCCTCGGCCAGCAAGCCTTCGGTGGCCACGACATGCGCCAAGGCGGTGATCATGGCGACGTTGGTGCCCGGCTTCAAGGCCAAGTGGTAGTCGGCTTTGACGTGCACGCCGTTGACCAAATCGATCTTGCGTGGGTCAATCACAATCAAGCGCGCACCTTGGCGAAGGCGGCGTTTCATGCGCGAAGCAAACACGGGATGCGCGTCGCTGGGGTTGGCACCAATGACCATGATCACGTCGGCATGTTTGACCGACTTGAAGGTTTGCGTTCCGGCGGACGTGCCCAAGGTTTGTCCCAAACCATAGCCCGTGGGCGAGTGGCAGACGCGGGCGCAGGTGTCCACGTTGTTGGTGCCAAAAGCGGCACGCACCAGTTTTTGCACCAGATAGGTTTCTTCGTTGGTGCAGCGCGATGAGGTGATGCCGCCGACCGAATCTTTGCCGTGTTTGGCTTGAATGCTTTGAATGCGAGTCGCGGCGTAGGTCAGCGCCTCGTCCCAACTCACCACTTTCCACGGATCGCTGATGTTGTCGCGAATCATGGGCGTGGTGATGCGGTCTTGGTGGGTGGCGTAACCCCACGCGAAACGGCCTTTCACGCACGAATGGCCTTCGTTGGCTTTGCCGTCTTTCCACGGCACCATGCGCACCACGGTGTTGCCTTTCATCTCGGCTTTGAAGCCGCAACCCACGCCGCAATAGGCGCAGGTGGTGATCAGGCTGTGCTCGGGCTGACCCAATTCGATGATGGATTTTTCTTGCAACGTGGCGGTGGGGCAGGCTTGCACGCACGCGCCGCAAGAGACGCAATCGCTCTCCATGAAAGGCTGGTCTTGCCCTGCGGAGACGCGGCTTTCAAAACCACGGCCTGAAATGGTCAAGGCAAACGTGCCTTGGGTTTCTTCGCAGGCACGCACGCAACGGTTGCAGACAATGCATTTGCTAGGGTCGTAGGTGAAATATGGGTTGGATTCGTCTTTGGGTAAATCGCAGTGGTGTGCACCGGCTTGTTCGCCCACGCCATAGCGCACATTGCGCAAACCGACGACGCCAGCTTGGGTTTGCAATTCGCAATCGCCGTTGGCGCTGCAGGTGAGGCAGTCCAACGGATGGTCGCTGATGTAGAGCTCCATCACGCCTTTGCGCAGGTCTTGCAACTTGGCAGTTTGGGTGTGAACCACCATGCCCGCTTCGGCGGGTGTGGTGCAGGAGGCAGGCGTACCTTTGCGGCCATCGATTTCGACCAAACACAGGCGGCAAGAGCCAAATGGCTCCAAGCTGTCGGTGGCGCACAGCTTGGGCACTTGAATGCCAGCGTCCACCGCTGCACGCATGAGTGAGGTGCCTTTGGGCACGGTCACAGCGTAGCCGTCGATGGTCAGGCTCACTTGCTCGGTGGATTCACGCTCGGGCGTGCCGTAGTCAATGTCTTGTTTCACGGTGTGCAACATGGGGTGTCCTTAAGCTTTTTCGGTTTCGCGCACGTCAAGGCCGAAATCTTCGGGGTAATGGTTGAGCGCCGACAAGACGGGATAAGGCGTCATGCCGCCCATCGCGCACAAGCTGCCCGCCAACATGGTGTTGCACAAATCGCGCAACAACACAACTTGCTGTTCTTTGTTTTGGTTGTGGGTGATGCGGTCAATCACCTCCACGCCCCGCGTGGAACCAATGCGGCACGGTGTGCATTTGCCGCAGCTCTCTAGCGCGCAAAACTCCATGGCGTAGCGCGCGAGTTGGGCCATGTTGGCGCTGTCGTCGTGCACCACAATGCCGCCGTGTCCGACCACAGCACCGACGGCGGCGTAGGCTTCATAGTCCAGCGGAATATCCCATTGCGATTCAGGCACATAGGCGCCCAATGGTCCGCCCACTTGCACCGCTTTGATGGGGCGGCCACTGCGGCTGCCACCGCCAAAATCAAACAACAATTCGCGCAGGCTCAGTCCAAAGGCTTTTTCGACCAATCCGCCGTGCTTGATATTGCCCGCCAATTGGAACGGCAAGGTGCCGTGCGAACGGCCAACGCCGTAGTCGCGGTAAAACGCTGCGCCCTTGCTCAAAATAATGGGCACAGACGCCAAGGTGATGACGTTGTTGATGACCGTGGGCAAACCAAACAAGCCTTCCAGCGCTGGCAGCGGTGGCTTGGCGCGCACAATGCCGCGCTTGCCTTCGATGCTCTCCAACATGGCGGTTTCTTCGCCGCAAACATACGCGCCAGCGGCTTTGCGCACTTCCAGCGAAAAATGCTTGCCCGAACCGCAAATATTGTCGCCCAAAAAGCCCGCTTGCGTGGCCAACACAATGGCTTGACGCATCACGTCGATCGCGTGCGGGTATTCAGAACGGATGTAGATATAGCCTTGGGTCGCGCCCACGGCAATGCCTGCAATCGCCATGCCTTCGATCAGCATGAAGGGGTCGCCCTCCATGGTCATGCGGTCAGAATATGTGCCGGAGTCGCCTTCGTCGGCGTTGCAGACCACGTATTTTTGGGCAGCTTGCGCATGCAGCACCGTGCGCCATTTGATGCCCGCTGGAAACGCCGCGCCGCCTCGACCCCGCAGGCCGGAATCGGTCACGGTTTGCACAATGGCAGCGCCTTCCAACTGCAACGCGGCACGCAAACCAGCCCAACCGTTGTGCGCTTCGTAGTCGCTCAAAGACAGCGGATCGGTGATGCCCATGCGGGCAAAGGTCAAGCGTTCTTGCTTGGCCAAGAAAGGAATTTTCTCGGTCAAACCGAGATGCAACGCGTGTGCGCCGCCTTGCAAGACGCCTGCGTCGAGCAGCGACGCCACATCTTCGGCTTGCACTGGACCATAGGCCACGCGGCCTTGCGGGGTTTGCACTTCCAGCAAGGGTTCAAGCCAAAACATGCCACGCGAGCTGTTGCGCACGATCTCCACCGACAAGCCGCGTTGCGCAATTTCTTGCTGCAAGCGGCTGACGACTTCATCCGCGCCTGCGGCCAAGGCAGCGCTGTCGCGGGGAACGAAAATTTTGACGGCATTCATCACGCGCTCTCCAACTGTTTCAAAAGCGTGGTCAGCTTTTGCGCCGTCACGCGGGCGTGCAGCTTGTCATCCACCTGCATGGCGGGCGACGAGGCGCACAGTCCCAAGCAATACACCGGCTCCAGCGTCACAGCGCCATTGGCTGTGGTGTGGTGCGAGGCGCAACCCAAGGTTTTTTCGGCCAAGTCCAGCAAGGCGTCTGCGCCACAGGCTTGACAGGCTTCGGCACGACAAATTTGCACCACATGTCGGCCTGGCGGCTGGGTTCTGAAAAAGTGGTAGTAAGTGATGACGCCGTGAACTTCGGCACGGGACAAATTCAAACCCTTGGCAATGTCGCTCACTGAGGACTCGGGAATAAACCCGAATTGGTCTTGAATCGCGTGCAGCAAAGGCAGCAATGCGCCTTTCATGCTTTGGTGCGACTCAATCAGTGCTTGTATTTTTTGCTTCGGGTCTGAATTGTTCATACATCAAGTCTGGTTAATTGAAAAATTTCGCCACGCTCAAGGCCGTGCGGTAAATGCCCCAAGCCAAGGGAATACCCACCGCACCCCAAGCCAACCAAACCAAAACAGGGTTGTTTTGATGGAAGGCTGCGTTGCTAGAACCCGCGTCTGCTGCTGAGGCACGTTCGTGAGCCAATTTTTTCTCCACAGCGAGCTCTTCGGCGGTCATGAAGAATTTTTGGTCAACAGGTTTGATCAGCAAATTGCAAATCAGACCAATCACCAACATGCCCACCAAGATGTACATGGTTTGGTTGTAGACCTGTTCACGTGGCAGCCCCAAGCCCAATTGGTAGTCGCGCATGTAGTTCACCACCACAGGCCCCAAAATACCCGCAGTCGCCCAAGCGGTGAGCAATCGACCGTGAATCGCGCCCACCATTTGTGTGCCAAACAAGTCAGCCAGATAAGCCGGCACCGTGGCAAAACCACCGCCGTACATGCTCAAAATAATGCAAAACGCAGCCACGAACAGCAGCTTGCTGCCCGCCCCTGCACTCGCAGGAATGCTGGCGTACAAAATGCCGCCCAACACGAAGAAAACGACATACGTCATTTTGCGACCGAGCTTGTCTGAAAAACTCGCCCACACAAAACGACCGCCAATGTTGAACAAACTCAACAAAGCGGTAAAGCCTGCGGCCACACCGGCGATGGCCGTCAACTGGGCTTTGTCCAAGTCCACAAACTTAGCATCCACGCCAATCAAGTTGCCGCCAAACACTTCTTGCAGCATCGGGCTGGACATGCCAATCACGCCAATGCCTGCAGAGACGTTCATACACAACACCATCCACACCAACCAAAACTGAGGAATACCCCAGACTTTGCTGACATGCACATGACCTTGCGTGATCATGGCGTTGGCCGCTTGGTTGACAGGAGGCGTCCAGCCTTCGGGTTTCCAGCCGGTGGCTGGTACGCGATAAGACAAAGCACCACCCATCATGAAGACGAAATAGATCAAGGCCATCACAATGAAGGTTTGCGTCACGCCCACATCGGTGTCGGTTGCAAACAGCTTCATCAACTCAGCCGCCATGGGTGAGCCAATCATGGCACCGCCGCCAAACCCCATGATGGCCATGCCTGTGGCCATGCCGCGACGATCGGGGAACCATTTGATCAAGGTGCTCACGGGCGAGATGTAGCCCAACCCCAAGCCAATGCCGCCAATCACGCCTGAGCCCAGCAGCATCAGCCAAAACTGGTGATTGGCCACGCCCAGCGCAGAGATCAACATGCCGCCGCACCAACAAATGGCGCTGACTACACCCGCTTTGCGCGGTCCCACACGCTCAAGCCATCCTCCCCACAAGGCAGCAGAGGAACCGAGCAGCACAAAAAACAAGGTGTACATCCAACCCAAGGTTGAAATTTTCCAGTCACACGAGCTGATGAAAAGCTCTTGGAAGAAGCCCACATCGGGTCCGCACTTGATGGCTTCTTTGATGCCCAATGCCTTAGACAAAGGCAGCCAGAACACCGAAAAACCATAGGCCATGCCAATACACAAATGTATGGCCAAAGCCGCAGGTGGAACCAGCCAGCGGTTAAAACCGGGCTGGGCAATGATGCGTTGCTTTGACAAAAAGCTGTCATTCGCAAGTTCGCTGTTTACTTCAGTGGTCATGTCGTCTCCTGATGGTATTATGCTTTGACAGCACAATGATAGCTCAAACAAATTAGGTATAAACCCTTTGTAAATGGCGTTTTCAAATGCTTTATTTCTCATTGCGATTGAGTTAATATGCTCTCGTCAGCATATTTACTAGAAGTTGAATGCATAAAGTTTCGATCACGCCGCAGTGGACGATCAGCGACAGCGAGGGAAAAAATCTGTCCCACCGTTTGCTGGACTTGCTCAGCGATGTGCAAGAGCATGGCAGCCTCTCAAGTGCTTGCAAAGCCACCGGTGGCTCGTACCGACATGCGTGGAATTTGATCAAACAAGGTGAGCAACAAATGGGCATGCCCTTGTTGAGCATGGAACGAGGCAAAGGTTCAAACCTTACGCCGCTGGCCGAAAAGCTGGTTTGGGCGGGTTACCGCATCAGCGCGCGCCTCACGCCTTTGTTGGAAACCTTGTCCTCCGAGTTGGAGAGCGAAATCTCCAAAGTTCTGCCGATTAAAAATGATGTGCTCAAAGTGCATGCCAGCCACGGATTCGCGGTTGAAAAGCTGATCGAAACCCTGCTGGCCAAAGGCAACAACGTCGAGCGCAAATATGTCGGCAGCCAAGAGTCGGTGGCCTCGTTGTTTGAGGGCAATTGTGAGTTGGCGGGCTTTCATATTCCGCAAGGCGAATTTGAGAACATTGCTTTTGAGCATTACGCCAAGTGGCTCCATCTCAAACGCAGCCTAATCATTCACATCGCCACCAGACGCCAAGGGCTGATGGTGGCCCAAGGCAATCCCCTAGAAATTTATTCGGTCTCCGATTTGACTAAGCCCGGTGTGCGTTTTGTCAATCGGCAACCCAGTTCAGGCACTTATTTTTTGTTGCAGTGTTTCTTGAAAAAAGCCAAGATTGATCCCGCAAAAATCACCGGTTTCACTCAAAGTGAATTCACCCATGCCGCCGTGGCCGCGTATGTTGCCAGCGGAATGGCCGATGTGTGCATAGGCGTGGAGCCGCCCTCTCGGCGCTTCAAGCTGGACTTCATTCCCTTGGCCAGTGAGCGATACTTCTTGTTGTGCAACAAAGAAGACCTTAACTCGGCACATCTTCAGGCTGTGTTGGACGTCCTCACAGACCCGCAGTTTCAGCAATCGATCAATGATTTGCCCGGCTATACGGCGGAACACTGTGGCAAGGTTGAAACGCTGCAGCAAGCCTTTCCCAACGCTTTTGCTTCTAAGAGGAGCAAATGATGGACACACGAAATCCGCTGTTTGCCTTGATGGTTGAGAGATCAAACACCGCGCCCAAGCGGTTGGTGGCGCCGGGACCCACGCACGAACAGTTGCAGCTCATTTTTAGCGCAGCAGCCCAAGCTCCCGATCACGGTCGCATCAGGCCTTGGCGGTTTGTGCTTGTGCCATCGCATAAAAGGGAAGATCTGGGCCAAGCCTTTGTGCAAGCGCTTCAAATGCGCGACATACAAGCGGGTCCAGCCCAGCTGCAGGCGGCTTATGAAAAAGCCTTTCGCGCCCCCTGTTTGATGCTGGCCGTTCTCGATAAAGCGCCGACTCAGGCTGAGATAGAAACCTCAGAACGCTTGATTTCATTGGGCTGCGCCGTGCAAAACATGTTGCTGATGGCGCAAACATTGAGATTAGGAAGCGGGATCACCAGCGGAAAAGCTATGAATGCGCCCAGCTTGCGCTCGCTGTTTCAATTGACCGAGCACGAACAAGGTGTGTGCTTTTTGAATTTCGGCACCGTATCAACAACAAAGCCCGCACGCAGCAGGCCTGTTGTAGAGGAGTTTGTCAGCAGCTTGTGATGAAACAAGGTAGTGACAAACTCACTGAGTTAGAGTGCTTTCACCGCGCCTGTAGAAGCCGTCAAATATCCCACCGCAGAACCAAAACGGTCTTTGTAGTTTTGGCGCATCAAGGGGTCTAACGCTTCTTTGACCTTGTCGTGCAACTTGGCCACCCAGTCGCCTGCATGTTGGAAGTTGCTGGTGATGTACATGAAGCCGTTGAGGTCATCCACCACACCCAAGCCTGTGGCCTCAGCGCCCGAGGGCATGGACATGAGGCGGCTCAACTTTTTGGTGTCTACGTTGTAGGCCCACAAGAAGTTGTTGACGTGCGAATTGGTGTCTTCACCAATGAACAAGGTGCGCAGTTTTTCCGAGAACTTCAGGTTGTCGGGGTTGGAGATTTTGTCGGGATTGGCCAAGTTGCCCAAAGCGTCTTGCGCAATGTCTTCGCCCATCAACAAAGCGCGCGTTTGTGAGGGAACCCATTCACTGGCAATGGCCGCGCCTTGGGTGTCTTTTTGCCCTCCGCTCAAGCTGTGCGCCACGATGCCACCTGCGATCAAGGCCTTGTCAACTGTCACGCCATGCACGGCGTCCCAGCCTTTGCCGCCTTTGACCATCGAGTCTTGGATGTAAGATAACGCTGAGTAAGCCACTTTGTCTTTGATGTTGACCGTTGTGCCTTCCATTTTGGTGAAAGCCATGCTCGCGCCCACCAAATAGGCATAGCGGTGGGTTTCCAAGAAAGCAGCCGCTTTCTCCATGCCAGGCTTAACTTTGACCCAGTTGGCCACGCCGCCCAAATAAATTTTGGTGAAGCTCGTATCGCTGGGGTCGGCCTTGAGCACCGTCATGATGTCGGCGGGTTTCAAGGTGTTGGCGAGTTTTTCGATTTCATCGCTGGTCGCGTGACCGAGTTTGATCCAGCTCAGTTTGGCACCGGCGTCTGCCGGGTTGAGCGAAAAGCCCTCGCCCACTTTGGCGACATACAAGGTGCCGGCAGACAAGGTTTTTTCTTTGTCGGCGACGAACATGAACAGGCCGCCGTTGGTGGCGTCGTCGCCCATCAACACGGTGCGGTTGTCAGGCATGACTTGCACCAATTCGTGCGAAATGCGACCCATGCAGAAGTGTTTGACGATGCTGCCCGTGCCGTCTGGGTTGACCGTGACTTCTGGCAAATGCCCGTAGTGGTAAGGGTTCGCAATGCCTTCTTGGCCAAACACGTTTTTGCTGAAGGCTTTGAACACTTTGTTGTCGGCGATGAAATGCGCGTCGGGTTCGTATTCTTCGCTGGACAAATGGGTGTTCCAAGGCGAGAGGCTGGAGCCGCAGGTGATCCACAGCGCTTGCACCGACGAGGTGTCCACATTGTGGTACTTGACCAAGCTGAGTTTGCCCGTTGTGGGGTCTTGGTCGAGGGTCAGCACGGCAATCGGAGAAGGCAAGGTGCCGTAAGTCAGGGCACCGCTTTGGTCGGCGTTGTTGTATTCGAACTGAACCACCGCAAACACAGCATTGCCTTTGACACCCGCCACCGTGGCTTTGGGCAGTTTGAGCAGCGATGTGCCGTCGGGGCAATCCGAGAAGAACTGGCGTTCTTTGCCTGACACAGACTTGTCAATAATGGGTTGGTTGACGATGTTGTAGTAACCACCTGCCAACACCTTGCCGCCTTTGCCATCGCTGACCATGTCGCCAGTGATGAAAAATGGCTCATAGGCCAGTTTGTAACTTTGTTTGCTGCCGTCTTGAAAACTGATGTCCAGACCCGAGCCCACTGCCGTGGTGGCCATGGCCGCGGCTTGCGCCAAGCTGGGCGCGGGCATTGAGCTGAAAGTGGCTGAGGCAAAAGCTTTTGAGCCATTTTCGGCTGCAAAAGCGCTCAAACCCGACAAAGGCAGCATAGGCGCTGCGGCCATGATTTTGAGGATGGAACGACGGCTAGAAGTGTTCGAATGTGTCATGGTGTCTAGAAGGTCTTCAAAAGAAACCATCCTAGGTTTTGTTTATGACAGCTGCATGAAGATCACTGCTTTGGGCTTGCCGTTTCGCTGGGATGCTCTGCTTCTTTTTCTGCCTCGGCTTGCGCGGCTTCTTGATCTGCCAATGCCTTGAGCTCCCATGCTTGAACAAACGCTTGAATGTAAGCGGCACTTTGGGCTTGGTTAGCCGATTGCGCGAGTTCCTGCGCAGTGTTTCCGTTTTTGTTGGTGACGGTTGGGTCTGCGCCCTCTTCTAACAAGAGTTTCACGGCCAAGGGCGACTTGCTGTAGAAAGCAGCCATCATCAGGGGCGTGTTGCCATCGGGCGACTCCGCATCGATGTAGGCGCTTTGGTCGAGTAACAAACGCATCATGGCGATGTGGCCTTTGCTGGCGGCGTAATGCAGCGGCGACCAGCCTGGGCGATTGACTTCTGCGCCTTGTGCGATCAACAACTCCGCGATGTCGACTTGGTTGTGAATGGCGGCCAGCATCAGCGCAGATTCGCCTTGGGGGTTGTCGACATTGACGCGTGTGCGGGGGTCATGGAGCAGCAGCTTGGCGGTTTTTGTGGCGTCAGACTCAATGGCGACGATCAAGGCGGGTGTGAGGTTTTCGCTCGGGCTGTTGGGGTCAAAACCGACAGCAATCAGGCTGCTGACTGTGGCGTCATTGTCGAGCTTGATGGCACGAAAAAAAGCATCAAACGAACCAGCTTCCACAGAAGAAAATCCAATAAAAACATATAGATATATGAAATATTTAAAGTATTTTCTCATTTTGAAATGGCGCTAAAAAGTTGGTCAAAATTACGACTCGTGGCTTCGGCCACCGCTTGCACGGTGATGCCTTTGATGTCCGCAATTTGCTGCGCCACAAACGGCACATACGACGGATTATTGGTTTTACCGCGAAACGGCACGGGCGCAAGATAGGGGCTGTCGGTTTCAATCAGAATGCGCTCTAGCGGCACAAATTGCGCCACATCCCGCAAATCTTGGGCATTTTTGAAGGTCAAGATGCCAGAAAACGAGATGTAAAAGCCCAAATCCAGCCCTGCCCTCGCCACCTCGGCGGTTTCGGTAAAGCAATGGAACACACCGCCCGCACTGCCCGCCGAGCCGTCTTCGCCCTCTTCTTTGAGCAAGCGGATGGTGTCCTCAGACGCGCTGCGGGTGTGGATGATGAGCGGCAACTGGGTGTGCTGCGCCGCCCGAATGTGGGTGCGAAAACGCTCGCGCTGCCATTCCATGTCGGCCACGCTGCGGCCTTCTAAGCGGAAATAGTCCAAGCCCGTCTCGCCAATGCCGACCACGCGGGGGAGTTTGGCGCGCTCTAACAAGTCGTCCAGACTGGGTTCTTGCACATCGTCGTTGTCGGGATGCACGCCCACGGTGGCCCAAAAATTGTCATAGGTCGTGGCCAGCGCGTGGACTTCGTGAAAACGCTCCAAGCTGGTGCTGATGACCAAGGCGCGTGTGACCTGCGCTTGTTGCATGTCGGCACGAATGGTGTCGATGTTTTGCATCAACTCAGGAAAATTTAGATGGCAATGCGAATCTGTGAACATGTCAAAACCCAAGTAAAAACGTGTTGATAGCCCAACCGAAGGGGCTCAAGCCCTTGGCGCTGAGGTGCGCTGCGCTTTGTCGGCACTGTGGCGCATCGCCATCTGTGCACCTGCGGCCAAGGCTTCCACCATCAGGCCGGGGTTGTAAGGATGTTCTGCGGTACGCAGGCTCTGGGACAAGTCTTTCGCCCATTGGGTCAGCGAGGCCATGCTGCCCGCCGTGGGCAAATCGGCTGGCAAGAAAAAACGTGGCGCTGCGCCGGCGTGTGAAGCCAGCAAGTCGTGACAGAGTTTTTGCAGCGCCGAGATGATTTGCGCGGGCGTGCTGTCGGACAAGCTGCTCAAATCGCCGCGTTGCGCGGCTTTAGGCAATGCCGCCCAGTGACTGGCTTTGAGGCCGGTGTTGGCGAGCATGAGCGCGTCTTCAGGACGACCTCCGGCGGCGCGCAACAAGCTGGGCGCATCGGCAGCGGGCAGGCCTTGTTCACTGAGCCATTGCAGCGACTGCGGTTCATCCGGCCAAGCCATGTTGTGCATTTGGCAGCGGCTGCGGATGGTGGGCAACAGTTGGTGCGCGGCTTCGCTGGCGAGCACAAAACGGGTTTCACCCGGTGGCTCTTCCAGGGTTTTGAGGATGGTGTTGGCCGTCACATGGTTCATGCGTTCGGCGGGGTAAATCAAGACGACTTTGGTGCTGCCGCCAGAACGGGTTTGCTGGGTGAAGGCCACCATGTCGCGGGCAGCTTCGACGCGAATTTCTTTGCTGGGTTTGCGTTTTTTGTCGTCGAGGTCTTTTTGGGTTTTCTCATCCAGCGGCCAGCCCAGCTCCAGAGCCAAGGTTTCGGGCATGAGCACCGCTAAATCGGCATGGGTGCGCACATCGACCGCGTGGCAGCTTTTGCACTGGTAGCAAGCGCCTTGCGGAGTGGGTTGCTCGCACAACCAAGTGCGTGCCAATTCCAGCCCCAAGCTGTATTGGCCCAAGCCAGACGGGCCTTGCAGCAGCCACGCATGGCCTTGGCGCGTCAGCAAGCTGCTGAGTTGGTGTTGCAGCCAAGGCCCCAGCGTTGGGCGCACTTGAGGTTTTTCTTTGTCGCTCATGCGCTTAACCAACCCCGCTGCACCAAGCTGGCGTGTAATTGCGCCCACACCGCCTCACGCGCTTGCGCCGCATTGAGGCGCACAAAACGCGCTGCGTCGGCTTCGGCGCGAGCGGCATAGCCGTCAGACACGGCCTGAAAAAACGCCACCGGCTGAGATTCAAACCGATCTGGCACACGCGCTGCGGCCAGCCGCTGCGCGGCAATGGCGGGGTCGAGTTCAAACCAAACCGTGACATCCGGTTGACGCAATCCGTGTGCGGAGGTTTGTACCCACGCTTCTAATTGGCGCAAGACCGTCAGGTCAAAACCGCGCCCGCCGCCTTGGTAGGCGAAGGTGGCGTCGGTGAAGCGGTCGCACAACACCACATCGCCACGCGCCAAAGCCGGTTCGATGACTTGTTGCAAATGATCGCGCCGCGCGGCAAACACCAGCAAAGATTCGGTCAGCGAATCCATGGCGTCATGCAGCACCATCTCGCGTAGCTTTTCAGCCAAAGGCGTGCCGCCTGGCTCGCGGGTGAGCGTGACTTGGCGACCTTGTTGGGCGAAGGCTTGCGCCAAGGCCTCGATGTGCGTGGACTTGCCCGCGCCGTCGATGCCTTCAAAGCTGATGAATAAACCTGTGCTGGACATACGCTCTATTTTGCCTGCCCTGCTTTGAGCTGAAATTTCGCCACGGCTTGGTTGTGTTCTTCCAGCGTCGCGCTGAATTGGCTGCTGCCGTCGCCGCGCGCCACAAAGTACAAGGCATCGCTTTTGGCGGGTTGCACGGCGGCCAGCAAAGCATTTTTGCCGGGCATGGCGATGGGCGTGGGCGGCAAGCCTTTGCGGGTGTAGGTGTTCCACGGCGTGTCGGTGTGCAAGTCGGCGCGGTGCAAATTGCCGTCAAAGGCTTCGCCCATGCCGTAGATGACCGTAGGGTCGGTTTGCAGCGGCATGTCAATGCGCAAACGGTTGTGAAACACGCTGCTGATCATGCTGCGGTCGCTCTCGCGGCCTGTTTCTTTTTCGATCACGCTGGCCAAAATCAAGGCTTCTTCGGGCGTTGTGACTTGGATATTGGCTTGGCGCGCTTCCCAAACTTGCGCCAGTTGTTTGTTCATGGCGTGAGCGGCACGCTGCATGAGGTGTAACTCGGAGCTGCCTTTGCCGTAGGTGTAGGTGTCGGGGAAAAACCGACCTTCAGGCGCGACGCCGGGCAAGCCCAATTGGTGCATCAATTCTTCGTTGCTCAGGTTTTGGGTGTCGTGCTTCAAGCCGTCGGCTTTGCTGAGCGCGGCACGAAACTGCTTGAAAGTCCAGCCGTCAATCAGTGTGACGGCTTTGAGACTTTCTTCGCCGCGCGTGAGTTTGCGCAGCAAGTCCAAAGGCGTGTTGCCCTGCGCCAATTCGTAACTGCCCGCGCGCAGCTTGCGTGATTGGCCGCTGTATTTGAACAAGGCAAACAGCAATTCGGGGTTGACGTTCACACCCGAATCGACCACGACCACCGCCATTTCACGCACCGAGGTTTGCGGTTCAATGGACACATCGACCAGTTGTGCCTTGAGCGACAAAGGCGAATACAGCCAAGCCGTGACGCCTGCGCCCGAGAGAATCAGCAGGCTCAAAAACAGCAAAAAAACGCGCTTGATAAGCTTGAACACAACCCTGTTCCTGTGAGGTTCATCAGAGAGAGGATGATAATTCACGCATGACAAGCTATTTCGAATCATTACAAGGCGCCGCCGCCCTGCCCCACCTCGGCGTGATCCGCGCGTCGGGCGCAGATGCCGCCAACTTTTTGCACAACCAACTGACCCAAGACGTGTTGCTTTTGCCTGTGGGACAAGCCCGACTGGCCGCTTTTTGCAACGCCAAGGGGCGTGTGCAAGCCAGCTTTGTGCTGCTCAAAGTCAGCGCGGACGATATTTTGTTGGTACTCAGCCGCGATTTGCTGGCGCAAACCTTGAGGCGGTTGTCCATGTTTGTGCTGCGCGCCAAGGTCAAACTGGCAGATGTCAGTGATGACGGGCAAGTCTCGCTGCGTGGTTTGTTGGGCGCTGCGGCTTGTGCCGGCGCTGGCTCAGACAATACCCAACCGTGGCAAGTCACGCCCGTCGCAGGCGGCTACCAAGTGGCGCTCTACCCCGCGCAAGTCGATGGCCTGCAAGTGCCGAGACATCTATGGGTAGGCTTGGGTGAAGTGCCCGTTCCGCAAGGCTTAGCCGTGAGTGAAGACATTTGGCGCTGGAGCGAAGTGATGAGTGGCGTTGGCCTGATTGGGCAAGCCGTCTTCGAAGCCTTTGTGCCGCAAATGCTCAACTACGAGTCGGTGGGTGGCGTGAACTTCAAAAAAGGTTGCTATCCCGGCCAAGAAGTGGTGGCGCGTAGCCAGTTTCGTGGCACCTTGAAGCGCCGCACCGCACTGGCGCATAGTCCCGTGGCCTTGTTGGCTGGACAAGAAATTTTCACCCCCGCCGACCTGAGTCAGCCTTGCGCCACAGTGGTGATGTGCGCGCCGCGCCCTGATGGCCAAGGTTTTGACGCCTTGGTGAGCGGAACTTTGGAGAGCATGGGCGCTGGGTGGCAGACGCAGGATGGGCAGTCGCTGTCTGTGCTGGATTTGCCGTATGCCTTGCTCGAAGATATTTAAAGGGACAAGCGCATTGGCACATGCGCAATACCCGCCTCGTCAAACACATCGCCCTCAGCCACAAAGCCTACCTTGGCATAAAACGTCTGAGCGCTGCATTGGGCGTGGATGAGGATTTCCCGGTCTCCGCGCGTTTTGGCAGCGGCAATGAGGGTTTGCAGCACGCGCTTACCCAAATCGCTGCCACGCATGACTTTCATCACGGCCATGCGGCCCAAGCGCGAAACGCCGGGCGCGTGTTGAATCAAACGGCCTGTGGCCAAGGCTGTGCCTAATCGATTAACGGCCACGACGTGAATAGCCGTGGCGTCTTCGCTGTCCCATTCCAATTCTTGCGGCACCTTTTGTTCTTGTACAAAAACTTGTGTGCGCAAGGGCGCGGCCAAGGTTTGTAGCTCGGCCCAACTGCCTTGGCGCATTTGCACCATGTCTTGGCCTGCCTCAAAGCCGAGAATCATGTCTCGCAGCGGCGTTGGAATGGGCTGCGATTTTTTGAGCACCGGATTGGCGTACACATAGACCATCTCGCAGCTCACCAACAGTTCATCCCCACGAAAAATCGCGCCCGTGTAGGTCAAGGACGAGTTGCCCATGCGTTCGCATTTCATGCACACGTCAAGCCAGTCGTCCATTTCTGCAGAGGCGTGGTACTCCAGCGCGGCTTTTTTGACGAACAAATCGCCGCCGAGTTGGTGCATGGTCAATTCATAGGGCAGCGCCAAAGCTCGCCAATAGTCGGCAATGGCATTGTCGAAGTACATCAAATAATGGCCGTTGAAGACAATTTTTTGTATGTCTACCTCGGCCCAGCGCACGCGCAGGCGGTGTTTGACGCGAAAGTCTGAAGGGGTCATGCGTGATCTTTGGCAAAAGCGTGTTGGAGCGCCCGTGCTGCATCCATACGGGCGGTGATGGCTTGGGGAATGGCGCGTCCCATTTGAATAAAGCTGTGTACCACGCCTCGGTAAATTTCCAAATCCACGCTAACCCCAGCCATGCGCAAATGATCGGCATAGGCAATGCCTTCATCGACCAGCGGATCGCATTCTGCCAAGCCTATCCACGCAGGCGCCAAGCCTGAGACCTCCGAATTTTCGAGGGCAGAGAAACGCGGATCCCAGCGATCTTGCTCGGTATTGAGGTAGTTGGCGTAGAAGTAATCGATGCTGGGTTTGTCCAACACAAACCCTGTTTCAAACATCTGCATCGAAGCCATGGGCTGCGCCGAGCAGCCGGGATAAAACAAGACTTGCAAACACAAAGGAATGGCGTGGTCTCGGGCATAGACCGCGCAGGCCGCGCTCAAGGTGGCGCCTGCGCTGTCGCCCCCCACGGCCAAGCGCGTGCCGTCGAGTCCCAGCGATGCTGCGTTGTGATGCAGCCACACCAGCGCGTCTTCGGCGTCGTAGTGGGCGGTGGGAAATTTGAATGCAGGCCCCATTCGGTAATCCACCGACAGCACCGCGCAGCCCGCCAAATGCGCCAAGTGGCGACACAGCGATTCATGGGTCTCGGGACTGCCTACGGTAAAACCCCCGCCATGAAAGTACAGCAACACAGGTAAATTGGGGTTTGCGTGTTCTGCCCAGAGTTTGGCGCGAAGCTGGCTGCCGTCTCGGGTGGAAATGTGCAAGCTGTCGTTGCGTGCCACCTTGTGTGCATCCAATTCCAGCACTTGCGAGCCAATGGCATAACTGGCCTTGGCCTGTTCTGGACTGAGCATGTAAATTGGCGGTCGCCCTGCTTTGGCAATGGCTTGAAGCAGATGGCGGCTCTCGGGTGTCAGCAAGCTGTGTGGGTTGCGTGGGTGACTCATGTTTCGTGATTTTTCTGGTTTCGCCTTTTATAGTGTGCCATGTCTCAAATTTTGTACCTTACCAACATTCAGATCGACTTCGGTGTTTTGTCCACCTTGGCCGATGTTTGCCAACAAAACAAGATTCGCCGCCCGCTCATCGTCACCGATGCCGGTGTTCGCGCGGTAGGAATTTTGGACAAAGCGCTGGCCGCTTTACACGGTCAAACCGCCATTGAACAAGTGGCCGTGTTTGACCAAACCCCGTCCAACCCGACCGAAGCTGCGGTGCGTGCGGCTGCCGCGCTCTACCAAGCCGAGCGCTGCGACGGTTTGATTGCCGTGGGCGGTGGCTCTTCCATCGACTGCGCCAAGGGTGTGGCCATTGCGGCCACCCACCCTGGCGCGCTCAAAACCTACGCCACGATTGAAGGCGGCTCGCCCAAAATCACCGCTGCCGTCGCCCCTTTGATTGCTGTGCCCACCACGGCAGGCACGGGCAGCGAAGTGGCGCGGGGTGCGATTGTCATCGTGGACGATGGCCGCAAACTCGGTTTTCACTCTTGGCATTTGATGCCCAAAGCCGCCCTGCTCGACCCTGAATTGACCTTGGGTTTGCCGCCAGCCCTAACCGCTGCCACGGGCATGGACGCCATTGCCCATTGCATGGAAACCTTCATGGCCGCGCCATTCAACCCGCCTGCCGACGGCATTGCCCTGGACGGTTTGACACGCGGTTGGGCCAATATCGAAGCCGCCACCCACAACGGCCAAGACCGCGAGGCGCGCTTGAACATGATGAGCGCCTCTATGCAGGGCGCGATGGCGTTTCAAAAGGGTTTGGGTTGTGTGCACTCTTTGAGCCACAGCTTGGGCGGCGTCAACCCACGTTTGCACCACGGCACCTTGAATGCCATGTTCTTGCCTGCCGTGGTGAAATTCAATGCCCATGCGCCCTCCGTGCAAAAAGAACGCCGTATGCAGCGCATGGCCTATGCCATGAACCTCGGCGCTTTTGACGACGCGCATGAGGCGGCACAAACCATTGCCAACGCCATTGAGGCCTTGAACCAACGCCTAGGGCTGGCTTCTGGCTTGGCCGCGCTGGGTGTGGAGGCAGCGTGGTTTGACAAAATCATTGAAGGCGCGATGGCCGACCATTGCCACAAAACCAATCCGCGTTTGGCGAGTGCAGAGGAATATCGGCAGATGTTGCTGGATTCGATGTGATTGCTACGCCTGCTTGAGGCGTCTCACAGCCGTTGAATTCGCGCCATATCAGGTTTGTCCAGCCACTGCGCTAACTCATCGGCGAGTTGCTCGCTGGCACGAGTCGTCTTTTGCCAGACCGCGACCCGCGCTGACAAATCGTTGCCGTAGGTGGTGAAATCGGTGCGGTCGGGCAGCTTGCCGTTGGGCAGCGTTTTGACCCATTCGGGGTTGGGTGCCAAGACAATGGTGTTGTCCAAAAATGGACTTGCGCTGTGTCGCCATGTGAGGGCCTTGTCCAACCAACCCGGCACCACCGCTTGTTGAAAATGCGGATACAGCACCAGCCCTTGGTAGTTGAGGTGCAAGTGGTAATCGGTGATGCCGCCGTCCCAATACGCGCCGTGGGGTGCATCGGCAATGTCGTGGATCGCCTTCAGCACAAACGGAATCGAGCAACTCGCTTGTAGCGCTTGCATGAAGTTGCGTTGATTCAAAGTCATGCGCTGCGTGGCAAAGTCTTGGCACTCAAAAGGCAGCGCAGCCGCTTGCGCTGAAAACACGACTCGCTCCAACATGGCGCCCATCCACGGTCTGTGCGCCGCGTTCAGCGCAAAAGCAGCCGCATAGCCCAAGGGCGTAAGCAAGGCGTGTTCACGCGCCAACAAACCGCGTCCTCGAGAGGTCACCACATGCAAACGGTAACGCGGGTGGTTCAACACCTCATCCACCCGCCCGCCGTAAAACGCTTGCAGGCTATGACCAAACTCGTCGCTCACTTGCTGAGCACTGGGACGTTTTTGCCCAGCCGGAACTTCGTAATGCTGGTGGATGTAGTCGTGCTCCAAACGCTCAAAGGCTTGCACGGGTTGGTTCAAGCACGCCGTGGCCATGCGCCACGCGCCAATCGACGCGCCCACCAAATCAATCGGTTGCTGGCTGCGCGGCAGCCATTCGCCAAACAAAAAGCGGTCCATCGCACCCAAAATCAAACCCTTGGGGCCACCTGCTGCGGCTGGAATCACGTTGACATGATGCGGAGCCAGGCCGTTTTGATGCAGGTGCGCCAGGGCTTTGGGGCCAGCGTAAATGTGAAGGGCTTGGAGTCGGGACATCGTGTTTATTTCTTCAAGCCCTGCAGCTTAGCAAACGCCGAAGCCATCGCCGACCCCTGCGCTGCTGCGGGCGCAGAGGCGTAACTTCCGCCACCGCGTTGGCGGTTGTCGCGGCCTGCATGTTCAAAGCGGTTGTCGCGTGCGCCGCCGTCTTTGCGAGCTGGTGCAGCGTCCAATTTCAGGGTCAGGCTGATGCGCTTGCGTGCCACGTCCACTTCCAGCACTTTGACCTTGACGATGTCGCCCGTCTTGACCACCTCGCGTGCGTCGGTGATGAATTTGTTGCTGAGTTGGCTCACATGAATCAAGCCGTCTTGGTGAACGCCCAAATCCACAAACGCGCCAAAGGCAGCCACGTTGCTGATGGTGCCTTCGAGCACCATGTCAACTTTGAGGTCTTGGATGTCTTCCACGCCGTCTTGCAGCTTGGCGACTTTGAAGTCTGGGCGCGGGTCGCGGCCCGGCTTTTCGAGCTCGCTCAAAATGTCTTTGACCGTGATCACGCCCACGCTGTCGTTGGCAAATAGCTCAGGTTTCAATGTTTTGAGCATGTCCGCACGCCCCATCAATTCGGCCACGGGTTTGCCGGTTTGCGCCATGATGCGTTCCACCACGGGGTAGGTTTCGGGGTGAACCGCTGTCATGTCGAGTGGGTTGTCGCCGCCTCGGATGCGCAAAAAGCCCGCGCTTTGCTCAAAGGTTTTTGCGCCCAAGCCTGTGACTTTGAGCAATTGCTGGCGGTTGGCAAATGCGCCATTGGCTTCGCGCCAACGCACCACTGCCTTGGCCGTGGTGGTGGACAAGCCCGAGACGCGGGTCAGCAAAGGCACGCTGGCGGTGTTGAGGTCTACGCCCACTTTGTTCACGCAGTCTTCCACCACGGCTTCCAAGGTTTTGGCGAGTTCGCTTTGGTTGACATCGTGCTGGTATTGACCCACGCCAATCGATTTGGGATCGATCTTGACCAACTCGGCCAGCGGGTCTTGCAAGCGCCGCGCAATGCTGGCCGCGCCGCGCAGGCTCACATCGACGTCGGGCATTTCGGCGCTGGCGTATTCGCTGGCGCTGTAGACCGATGCGCCTGCTTCACTCACCACCACTTTGGCAATTTCTTTGGATGCGTCGTGTTTGGCGAGGGCTTTGATGAGTTCACCTGCCAGCTTGTCGGTTTCGCGGCTGGCTGTGCCGTTGCCAATGGCGATCAAATTAACGCCGTGCTTTTCGCTCAGCTTGGCCAAGGTGTAGAGCGAACCGTCCCAATCTTTGCGCGGCTCATGGGGGTAAATGGTGGCTGTCTCCACCAGTTTTCCCGTGGCGTCCACCACGGCCACTTTGACGCCGGTGCGAATGCCTGGGTCCAGCCCCATGACCACACGCGGGCCAGCGGGTGCGGCCAGCAACAAGTCGCGCAGGTTGTCGGCAAAGACTTTGATGGCGACTTGCTCGGCGTCTTCGCGCAAGCGGGTGAACAAATCGCGCTCGGTGGAAAGGCTAAGTTTGACGCGCCATGTCCAAGCCACGCATTTGCGAATCAGGTCGTCGCTGGGACGCGCTTTGTGACTCCAGCCCAAATGCAGCGCGATTTTGCCTTCGGCCACGCTGGGTTTGCCGTGTTCTGGCTCGACGGGGAGCACCAATTTTGCATCCAGGATTTCTAAGCCGCGCCCCCGAAACACCGCCAAGGCACGGTGCGAAGGCACGCGGCCAATGGGCTCGTCGTAGTCAAAGTAGTCGCGGAATTTGGCGACTTCCGGGTTGTTCTCGTCTTTGCCCGTGGCGAGTTTGCTGCGAAACAGCCCTTCTGCCCACAGCCATTCGCGCAGGCTTTGGATCAGGCCAGCGTCTTCTGCCCAGCGTTCGCTCAAGATGTCACGCACGCCGTCAAGCACAGCGGCAGTGGTAGAGAAATCTGCGCCTTCAATTTTGTCGGCAGGCAACAAAAAGGCTTGTGCCTGTGCCTGAGGGTCGAGCGAGGGATCGGCAAACAGCTGGTTGGCCAAGGGCTCCAAGCCCGCTTCTTTGGCGATCATGCCTTTGGTGCGGCGCTTGGGTTTGAAGGGTAAATACAGGTCTTCGAGCTCTTGTTTGGTGGGTGCGGCCTCAATAGCGGCTTGTAGATCGGGCGTGAGTTTGCCTTGGTCGGCAATGCTTTTGAGCACGGCGCTGCGGCGGTCTTCCAACTCGCGCAAATAGCTCAAACGGGCTTCGAGTTCACGCAATTGAATGTCGTCCAAGCCGTTGGTGACTTCTTTGCGATAACGGGCGATGAATGGAACAGTAGCGCCACCATCGAGCAATTCGACGGCGGCACGCACTTGAGATTCGGAGATGTGGATTTCAGAAGCGAGCTGACGGGTGATTTTTTGCATAACCCACGAGTTTGCCATAGGCGACGTGGCGGTCTTTGGGCGCGGCTTACACACAGTTTTATACTTTGCAAATGGACAAACTCGTACAAAAGCCCGATTCAAGGCCTCAAAAACTTGAGCTCACAGCTTCTGCGCCAGCCGCCAAGCGCTCGCGTACCACTGCACGCGCAACATCACGCGCCACGACTCGCACCAACGACCCCGAGCGCACCAAGGCCGGCATCATGGCCGTGGCAACGCAGGAGTTTTCGGCCAACGGTTTGGCCGGCGCACGAATTGATGCCATTGCTGCGGCCACGCACACCAGCAAGCGCATGATTTATTACTACTTCGGCAGCAAGGAAGGCTTGTACCTCGCTGTGCTCGAAGAGGCTTACCGCAGCGTGCGTTGGGTTGAAGGCCAGTTGCAACTCAAGGATTTGCCGCCCATGCAGGCGCTCTCCAGTTTGGTGGGTTTTACCTTTGATCATCACCAAGCGCATCAAGACTTTATTCGTTTGGTCATGTCTGAAAACATGCAGCGTGGCGAATATTTGTCGCAAAGCAAGCTCATCCAAGAGCTCAATGTCTCGGTCATCGCGTCAATTCAAGAGCTATATCTGCGCGGCGTGGATGAAGGCGTGTTTCGAGCGGGTTTGGATCCGATTGACATCCATGCGTCGATCTCCGCGCTGTCATTCTTTAATGTGTCCAATCGCTACACGTTCGATTTGATCTTCAAACGCAATGGCCATTCTCCCAAAGCCTTGGCAGCGCGTCGCCAATCGGTCATTGATATGGTCATGCGTTTTGTTTGCCATACAAAAACGCTATAGCAGCTAGTCTTTTATGTGGTTTTAGATACGGGTTTTTCCTAGTCTGCAACAAACTAACTGTTTTGTACATTTTGTACCAGCGTTCCTCAAACAAGGATTTGTTCATTATGTTTTCGCGTTTTCTCAATGTGTATTGCCGCGTCATCGATGTGTTGATTGCCGTGGCTCTGGCCATCATGGTCGTGTTGGTGTTTGGCAATGTGGTCTTGCGCTACGGTTTTAACTCGGGCATCACCATGTCCGAGGAGTTGTCGCGCTGGTTGTTTGTGTGGGTCACCTTCTTGGGCGCCATCGTGGCGATGAAAGAAGGTTCGCATTTGGGGTCGGACACCTTGGTCTCCAAACTTTCAGTCACAGGCCAAAAAGTTTGCTTGGTGCTCTCGCACATCTTGATGCTGTTTGTCTGCTGGTTGCTGTTCAAAGGCTCGTATGACCAAGTGCTCATCAACTGGGACACGACCAGTGCGGTGATGGAAGCTTCGATGGGTATTTTTTACGCCTGCGGCATGGTGTTGGCGGTCTCAGGAGCGTTGATTTTGGTGGATCGCATGGTGCGCTTGGCACAAGGCCGCTTGGCCGACAGCGAGCTCATTGGGGTGCGCGAGTCGGAAGAAGAACCGATTGACGTGCCCGCTCCCATCAAATAATTGAACAGGACAAGAACATGACCATCACTGTATTTTTGGGCTCTTTGCTGGCCGCTATGGCTTTGGGTGTGCCCATTGCTTTTTCTTTGTTGTTGTGCGGTGCTGCGCTGATGTGGCACATGAACATGTTTGATGCGCAAATCTTGGCGCAAAACGTGATTGAAGGCGCCAACAGCTTTCCTTTGTTGGCTGTGCCATTTTTCATGCTCGCTGGCGAGGTGATGAATACCGGCGGTTTGTCGCGTCGCATTGTTGAATTTGCGATGGCCTTGGTGGGTCACATCCGTGGCGGCCTGGGCTATGTGACGATTGTGGCGGCCTGTTTGCTCTCGGCGCTGTCGGGCTCGGCGGTGGCCGATGCAGCGGCTTTGACCGCCCTGCTCTTGCCCATGATGGTCAAGGCCGGACACGACAAAGCCCGCAGCGGTGGTTTGATTGCAGCCTGCGGCGTGATCGGCCCCATCATTCCGCCCTCGATTGGCTTTGTGATTTTTGGCGTTTCGGCCAACGTGTCGATCAGTAAATTGTTTTTGGCCGGGATTTTTCCAGGCATCGTGCTGGGCGCGGGTTTGTGGATCACCTGGGGCTGGCTCACACGACGTGAACAACTCACACCGCCACCGCGCAAATCAATGGCTGAAATCATGGCCGCCATGCGCAGCGCTGGCTGGGCTTTGATGCTGCCTTTGATCATCTTGGTCGGTTTGCGCATGGGCGTGTTCACACCCACCGAAGCGGCGGTAGTGGCTGCGGTCTATGCCTTGTTTGTGGCGGGTGTGATTTACCGCGAACTCACATGGACCATGTTGTTTGACGCCTTCCGCGTGGCGGCCAAAACCACGGCGGTGGTGATGTTCTTGGTGGCCGCTGCCATGGTGTCGGCTTGGCTCATCACCGTGGCGAATTTGCCTGCGCAAGTGGTCGATTTGCTGCAACCCTTTTTGGATCGTCCGACGATGCTGTTGGCCATCATCATGGTGTTGGTGATGATTGTGGGCACAGCGATGGACATGACGCCCACGATTTTGATCTTGACGCCTGTGCTCATGCCCATCATCAAAGCGGCTGGCATTGATCCGGTGTACTTTGGCGTGCTCTTCATCATCAACAACTCGATTGGTTTGGTCACGCCACCTGTGGGCACGGTGCTCAACGTGGTGGCTGGCGTAGGCCGCATGCGCATGGATGATGTGACGCGCGGCGTGGTGCCCTTCATGGTTGTTCAGTTTGTGGTCATGTTCTTGATGGTGGTGTTCCCACAAATCGTCATGGTGCCCGCACATTGGTTTTATTGATTTTTTCACCCCTAGGAGACATTGACATGAAACGTACTTTCCTCAAAACCGTCGTGGCCGCTTTGGCGCTGGCCGCGTGCGGCGGTGCTTTTGCCCAAGAAAAGACCATCAAATTCGCCAACCAAAACACGGCGGGTCACCCCATCGTGCAAGGCATGGAGAAATTCAAAGAACTCGTCGAAGCCAAGTCGGGCGGCAAGATCAAAGTGACGCTGTTCCCCGGTGGCACGTTGGGCAGCGACCAAGCCAACGTTTCTGCCTTGCAAGGCGGCACGCTGGAGATGGTGGCCATGAACTCGGGCATCTTGGCCGCGCAGGTCAAAGACTTTGAGGTGTTTGACTTCCCCTTCATGTTCGCCAACAGCAAAGAAGCCGACGCCGTGGTGGACGGCAGCTTTGGTCGCAACATGCACGACAAGCTGCAAGCCAAAGGCATTGTGGGTTTGGGCTATTACGAATTGGGCTTTCGCCACATCACCAACAGCAAACGCGCCATCACCAAAGTGGCTGACATCGAAGGTTTGAAGCTGCGCGTCATCCCCAACGCGATCAACGTCGACTGGGTCAAGGCCTTGGGTGCCAACCCCACGCCGCTGCCCTTCCCCGAGCTCTACCCCGCTTTGGAACAAAAAGCCGTGGACGGCCAAGAAAACCCAGTGGCCACCATCAACTCGGCCAAGCTGTACGAAGTGCAAAAGTTCATGACGTTGACCAGCCACCAGTACAACCCACAATCGGTGTTGATGAGCAAAAAATTCTGGGACAGCTTGTCTGCGCCTGAGAAAAAAATCATCGAAGAAGCTGCGGCTGAATCCGTCAAATTCCAACGCGCACAAAACCGCAATTTGACCGCCAGCATCACCGATAACCTGAAGAAAAACGGCATGCAAATCAACGAATTGCCTGCTTCTGAAATGGCCATTCTGCGCGAAAAAATGAAGCCCGTCATCGCCAAACACGGCGAAGCATCTGCTGCAACTGTGGCCGAGCTGCAAGCCGAATTGGCAAAACAGCGTAAATAAACCCTGTC
Source organism: uncultured Burkholderiales bacterium (assembly GCA_903832625.1). GTDB lineage: Bacteria > Pseudomonadota > Gammaproteobacteria > Burkholderiales > Burkholderiaceae_C > Limnohabitans. The sequence continues at coordinate 74,853 of CAILCI010000058.1, forward strand.
CTCTCACGCAGCGCCCATGTGGGTGCTGCGTTTTTTATTTGAGCCCCCCATGAACATCAACGGCAATACCGAGCTGATTGCGCACATCGGCTATCCGACGCATACTTTCAAGTCGCCCATGATTTACAACCCGTATTTCGAGCAAGCGGGCATCAATGCGGTGGTTGTGCCGATGGGCTGCCAAGCGGCGCACTATCCCGCATTTTTGAAATCCGTTTTCACACTCACCAATATCCGTGGCGCCCTCATCACCATGCCGCACAAAGTGGTGACGGTCGATTTGCTCGACGAAGTCACGCCCACAGTGCGCGTGGCTGGGGCTTGCAATGCCGTGAAACGCACAGAAGATGGGCGTTTGGTGGGCGATATGTTCGACGGCGCAGGCTTTGTGCGCGGTGTGCAGCGCAAAGGCTTTGATCTGCGCGGCAAGCGCGTGTTGGTTGTGGGCACAGGCGGCGTGGGCAGTGCCATTGCAGCCTCTTTGGCGGGTGCGGGCATTGCGGCCATCAGCTTGTTTGACATGAACAACGCTTCTGCGCAAGCTCTGGGTGATCGGCTCAAAACCAATTACCCCCAGATTGAGGTGCGCTTGGGCTCCAACGACCCCGCCGAGCACGACTTGGTCGTCAACGCCACGCCCATGGGCATGAACGACGGCGATGCATTGCCCATGGATGTTTCGCGCATTGCGCCCGACACCTTTGTCGGCGAAGTGGTGATGAAAACCGAAATGACGGCCTTCTTGAAAGCCGCCCAAGCACGCGGCTGCCGCGTGCAAGTGGGCTCAGACATGTTGTTTGAGCAAATTCCGGCTTACCTGGAATACTTTGGCTTTGCCACAACCACAGCCGAGAATTTGCGCAGTGTGGCGCGCTTGAGTTATTGAACCCAAGCGGCTTAGCAAAGCTCACGCCCCACGCAAAGCCGCCCGCAAATTCACCCCAATCTCAGGCCGTTCGGCAAACGGGTCTGGCGGGTTGTGGATTTGCACAATCGCCTCCATGCGCTGCTGCACATTGCCCAAGGCTTTGGGGTGACTGAAGATGTAGAACTGGTCGGCAGCGATTGCATCAAACACTTTTTGCGCCACATCGGCAGCGCTCACTTTGCCTGAACCCACAGCTTTGTCGCTCATGGCTTGGCCGATGAGCTGGCTCTGAGTGGGCTTGTCGGCTTTGAGTTCTGCCGGACGGTTGCGGTGGCTTTGGCTGATGCCTGTGGGGACAAAGTACGGACACAAGACGCTGGCACTGATTTGATCGCTCACCAACTTCAAGTCTTGGTAGAGGGTTTCAGTCAAAGACACCACCGCATGTTTGGTCACGTTGTAAATGCCCATGTTGGGCGGTGTGAGCAAACCGGCCATGCTGGCAGTGTTGACGATGTGGCCTTGGAAAGACGGGTCGTGCTTGGCGGCTTCAAGCATCATCGGGGTGAACAAACGCACGCCGTGCACCACGCCCCACAGGTTCACGCCCAGCACCCATTCCCAATCGGCTTGAGTGTTCTCCCACACCAAGCCGCCTGCGCCTACACCTGCGTTGTTGAACACAAAGTTCGGCGCACCAAAGGTGGCTTGCACATCGTGCGCCAAGGCTTGCATTTGGTCGGCATTGGCCACATCCACGCGACGCGCCAAGACGGGAACGCCTGCGGCTTTCATCTCGGCTTCGGCTTTGTCCAGCGCGTCTTGCTGCACATCGACCAGCACCAGCTTCATACCCAACTTGGCACCGATGCGGGCGCATTCCAAACCAAACCCCGAGCCAGCGCCTGTGAGCACGGCCACTTTGCCTTTGAAATCAGAAATCATGACTCAGCCTTTTTCAAAATGAAACCGTTGCGTGGGAAATGCACTTGCACCGTGCCTGCACGCGGGTCTTGACGACGCAGCACATAGCGGGTGCGGGTGGCCGCCACCAATTCGCCGTGCGTCGGTTCTAAGCCAAACGACTCGGCGGTAATGACCACTTGCGTACCCAGCGCAATGCCGTGGAGAGCGACAAAGTCTTCGCCCGACACGTCTTTGGGCGTGCTGCTGTGTGCCAATGCAATGGCTTGCTCAGACGTCATGTCTTGCGCTGTGCCGTGGCCGATTTTTTCCATGCGCAGCAACCAGTCACGCACATTGGGCGTTGCGTCCAAGATGCTTTCTAGTACGGGCACTTGGCGCAAGGTATACCACGTCGGGTGGTAAGCCGAGAAGTCGGCCAAGCTGGGCGCGTCACCCAGCAAAAAGCTGTGGTGTTCCAACATATGCGACAAGCGGCGCAAATAGCTTTTGTAGGTTCCCGTGGCATCTGCCGCTGGCATACGCGCTGCGCCACCGCGCATTTGGGTGCGGTCTTGCACAAAGGCTTTGACGTCATCTTCCGCCCAACCCTTCAACACATGCGCAGCGCCTGCGGGCTGAAAGTTGTAAGCCATGGCCACTGGAAACACCAAGCTGTCTGCCCATTGCGCCACGATGCGCGTCACGCCTTTGACGGCCTCGGGATACAAGGTGGGCTTGGGGTTGATGTGCTCCAACACATCGCAAATCAGCGCGGTGTCGCAATACATGTCTGCCCCAATTTGCAGAAATGGCGTGCGTCGATAGCCACCCGTCAAGGCCACCACGTCGGGCTTGGGCATGTACATGGGAATGTTCACGCTGCGCCAAGACAGGTTTTTGAAACCCAGCACCAGCCGAATTTTTTCGGCAAACGGCGACAAGGGATAGTGGTGAAGAATGATTTCAGACATGAAGTGGCCTTGTGCGGTTTAGATCAGCTTGACCAATTGTTTGCCGAAGTTTTTGCCTTTGAGCAAACCCAAAAACGCTTCGGGCGCTGCGCCCAAGCCTTGCGCCACCGTTTCGCGGGGGCGGAGTTTGCCTGTGGCCACCAAGGTACCGAGCTCTTGCAAGGCTTCGGGCCAGACTTCCATGTGTTCGCTCACGATGAAACCCTCAATCTTCATGCGGTTGACCAAAATCAAGGCGGGGTTGGTCAAGGGCAGTGGCGCACCATCGTAGCCTGCGATCATGCCGCAGACGGCAATGCGCGCAAAAGCGTTGGTGCGCAACATGACTGCGTCGAGCACCATGCCGCCCACGTTTTCAAAATGACCGTCGATGCCGTTGGGACATTCTTGGCGCAGGGCTTTGGAGAGCGAGAGGTAGTCTTTGTGTTCTTTGTAGTCGATGCATGCGTCAAATCCGAGTTCGTTGACCACGTAATCGCATTTGTCTTTGCCTCCGGCAATGCCCACCACGCGGCAGCCGCGTGCTTTGGCCAAAGCACCAAAGGCGCTGCCCACAGCACCACTGGCGGCGCTGACCGTGACGGTCTCGCCCGCTTTGGGCGCAATGATTTTGACCAATCCATACCAAGCCGTCACGCCTGGCATGCCAACTGCGCCCAAGTAGTGGCTCAAAGGTACATGGGTGGTATCGACTTTGCGCAGCATGCCGGGGGCATTGCCATCGACCACGCTGTAGTGCTGCCAGCCGCCCATACCAACCACTTTGTCGCCCGCATGGAATTTGGGGTGACGGCTCTCCACCACCTCGCCCACGGTGCCACCAATCATCACCTCACCCAAGGGCTGAGGTTGGGCGTAGCTTTTGTTCTCGTTCATGCGGCCACGCATGTAGGGGTCGAGGCTCAAAAAGTGGTGGCGCACCAGCACTTGGTTGTCTTGTAAAGCAGGCGTTTGGCTCTCGACCAGAAGAAAGTTGCTGGTGGTGGCTTCGCCCACAGGTCGGTTGTCGAGCACGATTTGTTGATTCGCTGGCATGAAGGTGTCTCCTGTTTGTTTTGAATAGGGGTTGGAAAAAATCAATCGGTAGAGATGTCGCGCACCTCTGGGTGCAAAGCATGGTCTGGCGCTTTGGTCATGTATTTGAAAGTACCCGTCGCATGGGCGCAAGCGCGGCCTTGTTCGTCGTAGACCGTGCCTTCGGTGAAGGCCATGTTTTTGGTGCGATGCATCAAGCGGCTCTTGACCCGCAGACTGCCGCGTGCAGCTTGCATGAAAGAGGTTTTCATCTCGATGGTCACGACGCCCAAGGTTTTGTCCACGCTGCGCGCTGCGGTGGCCATGCCCACGTCGAGAAACGTCATCAAGGCACCGCCGTGGGTGACGTTGTAGGAATTCATATGGTCTGCTTCGGGGGTGTAGATCAGCTCAGATTGACCCTCGTCAAAGAACACCATCTCAAAGCCGAGCAAATCGACAAAGGGAATGTAGGCACCAAAACTTTCTTGCACGGCGAGCCTCCTGACTTAAAAAGCGTCTTCTGGCATGTGCGCGCAAGTCATGTCGTGCGACTCCACCACATTCAGCCACGCGCCAATTTTGGGCAACTCAAAGTTGAAGAAAAACTGCGCTGCATGACGTCGTCCCACATGCGCTGTGCCCTCGCCTTGGCTGGTCAATGCGAGTTCCAACCACATCCATGCCAGCACCGTGTGACCAAAGGCTTGCATGTATGGCACGGCGTTGGCTAGGGCTTGAGAAGGCTCGCCGGTACTCCAAGCTTTTTTGGTGGCGCTGCCCACACGCTGCAAGGCTTGGGCAAGTCCGTTGGCTTGGGTGGCCAGTTCGGCGCTGTGCGTTTGCAAAGCGCGTTCAATCGTCGCATTCATGCGCGCTGCCAAAAGCTGCAAGCCTTGGCCGTTTTCCATCAGGACTTTGCGACCCAACAAATCCAAGGCTTGAATGCCGTGCGTGCCTTCGTGGATCATGTTCAAGCGGTTGTCGCGCCAGTATTGTTCGACCGGATAGTCGCGCGTGTAGCCGTAGCCGCCGTGAATTTGAATCGCCAATGAATTGGCTTCCAAACACCACTCGCTGGGCCAGCTTTTGGCAATTGGGGTGAGCACTTCGAGCAGCAGGCGCGATTCGTTGGCCGCTTCGGCTGTGCCTGTGTGTTGTTCATCGACCAACCGGGCGCAGTACAAGGCCAGCGCCAATGCGCCCTCGCCATAGGCTTTTTGCGCCAACAACATGCGTTTGATGTCGGTGTGTTCAATGATGCGCGATTGGGGTGACGCGGGGTCTTTGCCTGCCGCGGTCATGGGGCGGCCTTGCGGTCGGTTTTTGGCATAGTCCAGCGATGCGTAATAGCCTGCCAAACCCAACATGGTGGCAGACAAACCCACACCAATGCGGGCTTCGTTCATCATGTGGAACATGCAGCGCAAACCCTCGCCGGGTTGGCCGACCAAGTAGCCAATCGCGCCTGCGCCTTTGCCGTCCAAGCCCGCGCCGCGCACGGGGTACTTGCCTTCGCCAAAGTTGAGCAAGGTGTTGACCGTGCCGCGCCAACCGCATTTGTGGTTTAGACCCGCCAATGCCACGTCATTGCGCTCGCCGGTGAGTTGGCCTTGCGTGTCCACCAATTTTTTGGGCACGATGAAAAGAGAAATGCCTTTGACACCGGGGATGGTTTTGCCATCCGCGCCCGGAATTTTGGCCAACACCAAATGCACAATGTTTTCGGTCAGCTCATGGTCTCCGGTGGAGATCCACATTTTGTTGCCCTTGAGTCGGTAGCGCTGACCCAGCGGGTCTTGCTGCCAGTCGTCCGCAGCATGGACGTCGGGCATGGCGCGGGTGGCAATGTCACTCAAGGACGATCCGGCTTGTGGCTCGCTCAAGCACATGGTGCCCGCCCAGCGACCTGCAAACTCGTTCAAGGCGAACACGTTTTTTTGCATGTCGCTGCCGTGCGCCATCAGCAAATTGGCATTGCCCATGGTCAACATGCCCGCGCCAATACTCACCGACGCACAAGCAAAAAACGCATTGGCTGCCGATTCCACCGTGTAGGGCAACTGCATGCCGCCAATGTCGTAATCTTGCGCAGCGCTCAACATGCCTGAGCCCACATAGGCTGCATGGGCATCGTGGGTGGCTTGGGGCAAGATGACTTTTTCGCCATCGAATTGCGGCTCTTGCACATCGACCGTGCGGTTGAAGGGCGCGTACTTGTCGCGTGCAATGCGCTCACAAGTGTCTAGCACAGCGTCAAAGGTTTCGCGGGAATGATCGGCAAAGCGCTCGCGTTGGTTCAAGTGGCTCACTTGGAGCCAGTCGTAGAGCAAAAAATCAACCGTGTCGCGCAATGCCATGTGTGTTCACTCGTTTTTAAAAAATACAAGCCCTGAAACAACGAACCCAAGCGGTTGGGCTTGGGTTCGTGGGGTGGGCCTACAGATTACAAGACTTCAAAAATACCTGCGGCTCCCATGCCGCCGCCAATGCACATGGTCACGGCCACGCGTTTGGCACCACGGCGTTTGCCTTCGATCAAAGCATGGCCGGTCAAACGTTGGCCGCTCACGCCGTAGGGGTGACCCACAGCAATCGCGCCACCATTGACGTTCAAACGATCTGCCGGAATGCCCAGCTTGTCGCGGCAATAAAGCACTTGCACGGCAAAAGCTTCGTTCAATTCCCACAGGTCAATGTCGTTGACGGTCAAGCCCAGACGTTTCAAGACTTTAGGCACAGCGTAGACCGGACCAATGCCCATTTCATCAGGCTCGCAACCTGCGACAGCAAAACCCAAGAAGCGACCGAGTGGCTTCAAGCCACGTTTGCTGGCCATTTCTTCGCTCATGAGGACGCAAGCGCCGGCACCATCAGAGAACTGGCTGGCATTGCCCGCAGACACCACGCCACCGGGCATGGCGGGTTTGATGCCGCTGATGCTCTCAATGGTCGTGCCTTCGCGCAGGCCTTCGTCGGCACTGACGGTGACTTGCTTGGTCATCATGCCCATGACTTTGTCGATCACACCCGCTTGCACGGTGATGGGCGCAATTTCGTCATTGAACAAACCCGCAGCTTGTGCAGCACAGGCTTTTTGTTGGCTGGCTGCGCCGTACTCGTCCATGCGGTCGCGGCCAATGTTGTAGCGCTTGGCAACTTGCTCGGCGGTTTGCAACATGTTCCAGTAAATTTCTGGTTTTTTCTTCATCAGGTTGACGTCGGCCAACATGTGTTGGTTCATTTCTTGTTGCACACAAGAAATGCTTTCCACGCCGCCTGCCACATACACATCGCCCTCGCCCGCAATGATGCGCTGCGCGGCCAAGGCAATGGTTTGCAAGCCTGAAGAACAGAAACGATTCACCGTCAAACCGCTCACACTGATCGGGCAATCGGCCATGAGCGCGATTTGGCGGGCGATGTTCGCGCCGGTAGCGCCCTCGGGGTTGGCACAGCCCATGATGACGTCTTCCACTTCGGAAGCCTCGATGCCAGCGCGGGCAATCGCGTGTTTGACAGCGTGGCCGCCCAGCGTCGCGCCGTGGGTCATGTTGAAAGCGCCCTTCCAGCTCTTGGCCAGAGGGGTGCGTGCGGTAGAAACAATCACTGCGTTTGTCATCTGAATTCCTTAATTGAATGTTTTGCCTTCGGCTGCCAAGCGAGCCAACAGCGGGGCTGGTTTCCAGAACTCAGCGTCGTCGTGCGGATTTGCCGCAAAGCGGTGCATGGCTTGCACCACGTTGAACAAACCGATTTGATCGGCATACAGCATGGGGCCGCCACGGTAGATGGGGAAACCGTAACCGGTGATGTAGACCATGTCGATGTCGCTGGCTTTGGAGGCAATGCCCTCTTCCAAAATATGCGCAGCTTCGTTGACCAAGGAGAACACCAAACGCTGCACGATTTCTTCATCGCTGATCTTGCGGGGTGTGATGCCCACCGCAGCGCGGTGTTTCTCGATCATGGCTTCGACGTCTTTGTTAGGAATGGCGTCGCGCTTACCCGCTTGGTAGTCATACCAGCCCATACCCACTTTTTGACCAAAACGACCCATTTCGCACAGCAAGTCAGCGGTTTTGCTGTACTTCATGTTTGGTTTTTCAACATAGCGGCGTTTGCGAATCGCCCAGCCAATGTCATTGCCTGCCAAGTCACCCATGCGGAAGGGACCCATGGCGAAGCCGAATTTTTCAATGGCTTTGTCCACTTGCTGCGGTGTGCAGCCTTCTTCGAGCAAGAAGCCGCCTTGACGGCCATATTGCTCAATCATGCGGTTGCCAATGAAGCCGTCGCACACGCCTGAGACCACAGCGGTTTTCTTGATCTTCTTGGCAATTGCCATGACGGTGGCCAACACGTCTTTGCTGGTTTTTTCGCCGCGCACCACTTCCAACAGTTTCATGACGTTGGCGGGGCTGAAAAAGTGCATGCCCACCACGTCTTGCGGACGTTTGGTGAAGTTGGCAATCGCGTTGACATCCAGCGTCGAAGTGTTGGAAGCCAAAATCGCACCGGGTTTCATGACCGCGTCGAGTTGTTTGAAGACGGCTTCTTTGACGCCCATTTCTTCAAACACGGCTTCAATCACCAAGTCCGCGTCTTTGATGTCGTCGTAGCTCAAGGTGGTGGTCAGCAAAGACATGCGTTGCGCGTATTTGTCTTCTTTGAGCTTGCCTTTTTTGACTTGGGCTTCGTAGTTTTTCTTGATGGTGGCCACGCCACGGTCCAAAGCTTCTTGCTTGGTTTCGATCATCTTGACCGCAATGCCCGCGTTCAAGAAGTTCATGGTGATGCCGCCGCCCATGGTGCCTGCGCCAATCACGGCCACGCTCTTGATGTCGCGTGTTGGTGTGGTATCTGGCACGTCGGGGATTTTGGAAGCCGCACGTTGCGAGGTGAACAAGTGGCGCAAAGCGCGGCACTCAGGTGTCCACATCAGGTTGATGAACAGTTCGCGTTCAAAGGCCATGCCGTCGTCAAATTTTTTCTTGGTCGCGGCTTGCACGGCTTCCACGCATTTGGGAGGTGCGGGGTAGTTTTTCGCCATGCCTTTGACCATGTTCATGGCGAACTTGAAATAAGCATCGCCATTGACGTGTTTGCAAGGCAAATCGCGCACGCGCGGCAAGGGGCGCACATCGGCCATCTCACGGGCAAAGGCCAAGGCTTCTTCCATGAGCGACTCAGGCGATGCAGCCATTTTGTCGAACAGTTTTTGGCCGGGCAACATGGCGAGCATTTCGCTCTTGATAGGCTCGCCACTGACAATCATGTTCAGCGCAGCTTCAACGCCCAAAACGCGGGGCAAACGCTGTGTGCCACCAGCGCCTGGGATCAGGCCAATTTTGACTTCGGGCAATGCAATGCTCGCGCCGGGTGCAGCCATGCGGTAGTGGCAACCCAAGGCCAGCTCTAAGCCGCCGCCCATGGCCACGGTGTGAACCGCTGCCACCACGGGCTTGCTGCTGTTTTCAATCAAGGAGATGACGCTGAGCAAATTGGGCTCTTGCACCGCTTTGGGTGAACCGAATTCGCGAATGTCTGCGCCGCCTGAGAAGGCCTTGCCTTGGCCCGTAACCACAATGGCTTTGACGGCTGAGTCAGCCAACGCTTTTTCAACGCCATCGGCGATGGCTTGGCGTGTAGACAAACCCAGCCCGTTGACGGGTGGGTTGTTCAGAGAAATCACAGCGATATCGCCATGAACTTGGTAGTCAGCACTCATGCGGTTTCCTTGTTGAAACAGTGAAAGGAGAAAAAAGAACGACCGTTCTTTTTTTATTCTAGATCAAACTTCGAGCCATTCGCGTCGCGTGTAAGCATCGGCGCGTAATTCTTCTGGCGTGCCTGTGAACACAATGCTGCCATGCCCCATCACCAACACGCGGTCCGAGATGTCCATGGCAATGGTGAGCTTTTGCTCAATCAACAAAACCGACACGCCGCGCTCTTTGAGGGTTTGCAAATACTGTCCAACCAGCTCAACAATTTTGGGTGCCAAACCCTCTGTCGGCTCGTCGATGATGATGAGATCGGGGTCGCCCATCAAGGTGCGGCAGAGGGTGAGCATTTGTTGCTCGCCACCGGACAAGACGCCCGCTTCGGTGTGTTCGCGTTCTTTCAAGCGCGGGAACATGGCGTACATGTCGTCAAACGACCACCGGCTGCCCTCGCCCTTGCCTTTTTGGCCGAGCAACAAGTTTTGGTGCACGGTGAGCTTGGGGAATATGTCTCGGTTTTCAGGCACATAGCCAATGCCTAAATGCGCAATTTGGTAGGCCTTTTTGTCGGTCAGCGGCGTGCCTTTGAACTTCAGCGCGCCTTTGCATTCGACCAGCCCCATGATGGCGCGCGCCGTGGTTGAGCGCCCTGAGCCATTGCGTCCGAGCAGCGAGACGATTTCGCCGGGTTGCACCTCAAACGACACGCCATGCAAGACATGGCTTTTGCCGTAAAAAGCGTGAAGATTGTCAATATGAAGCATGACGTGTGTGTCTCAAAAGGGGTTAAGCCGCAGCAGCTTGGTGCTCGGCCACATGCGAGCCCAAATAGGCTTCTTGCACACGGGCATTGGCGCGAACTGCTTCGGGCGTGTCAAAGGCGATCACTTCGCCATAGACGACCACCGCAATTTTGTCGGCCAAGCCAAATACCACGCCCATGTCGTGCTCAACAGTCAACAGGGTTTTGCCAACGGTCACTTCACGGATGAGTTGAATGAAGCGCTTGGTCTCGCTTTTGCTCATGCCCGCTGTGGGTTCGTCTAGCAAAATTACATCGGCGCCGCCTGCAATGGTGATGCCAATCTCTAAGGCGCGTTGCTCGGCGTAGGTCAGGTTGATGGCCAGCACATCGCGCTTTTTGTCCAGACGGATTTGTTCCATCAAGCGTTCGGCCAATTCGTTGGCATCATCCAAGTTGGCGAGGAACTTGAAGAATGTGTACTTGTAGCCCAGCTTCCACAACACCGCGCAGCGCAGGTTTTCGAACACGCTGAGTTTGGGAAAGATGTTGGTGATTTGAAAACTGCGCGACAAACCCAAGCGGTTGATCTCAAACGGTTTCTTGCCGTCGATGCGGTTTTCACCCAGCCAAATCTCGCCACTGGTCGGTGCAAAGCGACCGCTGATGAGGTTGAACAAGGTCGATTTGCCAGCGCCGTTGGGGCCGATGATGGCGACCCGTTCGCCGGCTTGCACTTGCAAGTTCGCGCCGCGAATGATCTCGGTTTTGCCGAAGTTTTTACGCAGGTCTTTGAGTTCGAGAGCAATCACAGAGCCTCCCGACGTTTGATTTCTTTTTCAATGAACACTTGTGCTTCGTCCCATTCATGCGCGAACTGACGGCGCGTGGCTTCAAACAAGCCGATGCCGGTGAGCATCACAAAGGCCGAGCCGACCCAGCAGTTGAGCGATTCCACATTCAGCATCACGCCGGCAAACTTCAACTCAGGCCCCATCGCTGCGTTGAGTTGGATGTGATAGATCATCTCAATCATGGCGCCCGCACCCGACAAAGCCAGCAAGGCTGTCAAGGCCAAGCCCAAATAAGACACCCACATTTGCCGCAGCCGACCAAATTGAGCCAAGCGCAAATTCATCATCAACAAGCTGGCAATGCCGCCTGGCGCGTACATCACCATGAACAAGAAGATCAGACCCAAATACAACAGCCACGCCTTGGTGAATTCAGACAACAACACAAAGGCCAGCACCATCAACACCGCACCGATGATGGGGCCAAAAAAGAAGGTCGCACCGCCCAAATACGTGAACAACAAGTAAGCGCCCGAGCGTCCAGAGCCGACCACTTCCGCGGTGACGATTTCAAAATTAATGGTCGCCAAGCCGCCTGCAATGCCAGCAAAAAATCCCGCAATGATGAACGCCAAGTAGCGCACATGCTGGGTGTTGTAGCCGATGAACTCAACCCGCTCTGGGTTGTCGCGCACCGCATTCAAAATCCGTCCCAGCGGTGTGCGGGTGAAGGCATACATCAAGCCCACGCAGACAAAGCTGTAAGCGGCGGTGAGGTAGTACACCTGGATCGGCGGTCCATAAGTGATGCCCCAAAACGCATGCCCCACCACTCGGTTGCCTGATACGCCCGCCTCGCCGCCAAAGAACTCCGAGAACATCAGCGACATGGCAAACACCAACTCAGCCATGCCCAGCGTGATCATGGAAAACGTCGTGCCCGCTTTGCGCGTCGTCACATAGCCAAACAAAAAGGCGAAAAACATACCGCCCAAGCCGCCGACCAAAGGAATCAGAGTCACGGGAATATTGAGCGCACCACTGGCCGCCGCATTGAGCGCGTGCATGGCCAAATAAGCGCCCAGTCCGGTGTAGACGGCATGGCCAAAACTCAGCATACCGCCTTGCCCCAGCAACATGTTGAAGGACAAACAGGCAATGATGGCCACGCCCATTTGCGAGAGCATGGTGACCGACAAATTGCTGCTGAACACTTTGGGCGCGATCAGCAAGACCAACAAGAACAGGCTCCAGATCAACCAGCGGCCCACGTTCAAAGGTTTGAATTCGTAATGTGTACGCATGGTTCAAGACTCCCGTGTTCCCAATAAGCCCTTGGGGCGGAAGATCAAAATCAAGACCAAAAACAAGTAAGGCAAGATGGGCGCGACCTGCGAGACGGTCAATTTCAACAGCGAGTTGCCTTGCATGGCGACACTGGCTTGAACGCCCAAGACGCGCAACAAATCGATGAGCGAATAATCAATCGCCACCGCAAAGGTTTGAATCACGCCAATCAACACCGATGCTAAAAAAGCACCCGCCAACGATCCCATGCCGCCCACGACAACAACCACGAAGATCACCGAGCCCACGGTCGCCGCCATTGCGGGTTCTGTCACAAACGTACTGCCACCGATCACGCCCGCCAAAGCCGCCAAGCCTGTTCCGACGCCAAACACCAGCATGAACACACGCGGCACGTTGTGCCCCAAAGACTCCACCGCCTCAGGATGCGTGAGCGCCGCTTGAATCACCAAGCCCACACGGGTGCGGGTCAGCAACAACCACAAGCCCAGCACCATCAGCACCGCCACAATCATCATGAAACCACGCGTGGCTGGGAATGGCGAACACACAATGCTGATGGCCGCGTCGGCTGCATTGCACATTTGACTAGAAGCCGCGCCCCAAATGAGACTCAAGCCTTCTTGCGAGTGGTTGATCAAGGTAAAAGCCGGACCTTGCAAGGACTCAGGCGGTTGAAACTCCACCGCCGACTGCCCCCAAATCAGCTTGACCACTTCAAGCGCCACATAAGACAAACCAAAGGTCACGAGCAACTCCGGCACATGACCAAATTTGTGCACCTTGCGCAAACACACACGCTCAAACAATGCGCCCAGTACACCGCCCAACAAAGGCGCCACGAACAAGGCTGGCCAAAAACCAATCACCCCGTTGAGGGTGTAGCCAATGTAGGCGCCAATCATGTAGAAACTGGCGTGCGCAAAATTGAGCACACCCATCATGCTAAAGATCAGCGTCAGTCCAGAGCTGAGCATGAACAACAGCAAGCCGTAGCTCAAACCGTTGAGCATGGAGATAAACAAAAACTCCATGAAATACCTTGTTCGAATTATTTACACAAGCAAGGCGCGCCTCCCAACGCGCCTTGTCACACAAAAACGAGCGCGTCTTAGGAAGGTCGTTTCATCTGGCAGCTGGTGGGCGTGCTGGCCACATACGACTCGAAGGCTTTGACAGGTGCCAAAGTCATGCCAGTGTGTTCTGGGCTGTAGGGATATTTTTTATCCGCTTTTTGCCACACGGTCAGGTACAGGGGTTGCTGCAATTGGTGATCTGCTTTGCGCATTTCCACCTCGCCTGCAAAGCTGTCGTATTTCAGGCCTTCCAGCGCTGGAGCGACTTTGACGGGATCGGTCGATTTGGCATTGGCCATGGCTTGACCCAAGCCTTTGAAGATGGAGATGACCGAGTGTTCATAGAGGTCGTCGTCAAACTTGGCTTGGAACTCGTTGCCCCATTTTTGCGCTTGACCGCCCAAGTTGTAATGGCTGTAAGCAATTTGGAACACACGGCCTTCGCCGCCTTTACCCAATGCCGTGGGCGTGCCTGTGACGCCGGTGTAATAGGTGTAGAACTTGCCGTTGTAGCCGCTTTCGTTGGCTGCTTTGACCAGCAAAGCCAAGTCAGAGCCCCAGTTACCGGTGATCACAGTGTCTGCACCAGAAGCCTTGATTTTGGCGATGTAGGGCGCAAAGTCACGCACTTGTGCCAAGGGGTGGAAGTCTTCGCCGACGATTTGAATGTCTGGGCGTTTGCGTGCCAAGTTTTCTTTGGCAAACTTCGCCACTTGATGGCCATGCGAATAGTTTTGATTCATCAAGAACACTTTCTTGATGTCCTTTTGCCCGGCCATGAAGGTGGTCATGGCTTCCATTTTCATGGAGGTGTCAGCGTCAAAGCGGAAATGCCAGTAGCTGCATTTGCTGTTGGTGAAGTCGGGGTCCACCGCGGCATGGTTCAAAAAGATGACTTCTTTGCCTGGGTTGCGTTCGTTGTGCTTGTTGACAGCTTCAATCAAAGCGCCAGCGACGGAGGAGCCATTGCCTTGTGTGATGTAGCGCACGCCTTGGTCAATTGCCGATTGCAGTTGGTTCAAACTTTCAGCGGGGCTGAGTTTGTTGTCCAAGCCAATGACTTCGAACTTGACTTTGGCCGGGTTGTTGTTGCCACTGAATTTTTCAGCGAAAAACTGAAAGGTCTTGAGCTCGTTCACGCCCACAGGCGCCATCAAACCCGAAAGTGGATCGATCCAAGCGATTTTGACGGTTTCACCAGCTTGCGCAAACGCAGCCGTACCAGACACAGCCAACACAGCCGCAGCGATTAAATTGCGAGAAAAAATCATCCAAGTCTCCTTCAGTGGTTTTATATATCCAACGCAAGCTTACAAGCTTTGTTTCGTATGACATTTGGGGGTTTGCCCTAGCGCTATCGCAAAAGCGACTGAACCTTTAGAGCGTGGGCAACACATAGTCTTTGAGTTGTTCGCGCAACTTAGTTTTGAGCATCTTGCCGGTTGCCCCCAGAGGAATGCTCTCAACAAACACCACATCGTCAGGAATCTGCCATTTGGCTGTCTTGCCTTCGTAATATTTCAGGAGTTCTTCACGGCTGAATTGCGCGTCAGGTTTCTTCACCACGACCACAATGGGGCGCTCATCCCACTTGGGATGCTTGATGCCAACGCACGCCGCCATCAACACGCCAGCGTGCGACATGGCAATGTTTTCAATGTCAATTGAGCTGATCCACTCGCCGCCGGACTTGATCACGTCTTTGCTGCGGTCGGTGATTTGCATGTAGCCATCGGCGTCGATGGTGGCCACGTCACCCGTCGGAAACCAGCCTTCACCATTGGCATCTTGGACCAGCGGTGAGCCGCCCTCGCCATGGTAGTAATCCGCCACGACCCAAGGACCTTTGACCAGCAAATCGCCATAGGCTTTGCCGTCGTGCGGTTGCTCGTTCCCAGCGTCGTCCACAATTTTCATGTCGATGCCAAAAATCGCGCGGCCTTGCTTGAGACGAATCTTCATTTGTTCGGCTTCGGGCAAGCTCAGATGCTTGTTTTTCAACGTGCACAAGGTGCCCAAAGGGCTGAGTTCGGTCATGCCCCAGGCGTGCAGCACGTCCACGCCATAGTCGTCTTTGAAAGCAGTGATCATCGCGGGCGGACAGGCCGAGCCGCCAATGACCGTGCGGTTGAGTTTGGTGAATTTCAAGCCATGGGGCTTCATGTGCGAGAGCATCATTTGCCACACCGTCGGCACGCCTGCGGCAAATGTCACGCCTTCGGACTCAATCAATTCGTAAATCGATTTACCGTCCATCGCTGCGCCGGGGAACACCAGCTTAGAACCCGTCATGGCCGCGCTATAGGGAATGCCCCAGGCATTGACGTGGAACATCGGCACTACGGGCAAGATGGCGTCGCGCGCCGAGATGCACATCACATCGGGCAGTGCCGCCGCATAAGCGTGAAGAATTGTTGAGCGATGGCTGTACAGCGCTGCTTTGGGGTTGCCGGTGGTGCCGCTGGTGTAGCACATGCTGGACGCGGTGTTTTCGTCAAACTTCGGCCAAACATAGGTCTCAGGAAATGGCTTGACCCAAGCCTCATAACTGACCAAATTAGGAATGCCGCTGTCAGCGGGCAATTTGTCGGCATCGCACAAAGCAATCCAATGTTGAACTGTGGGGCATTTGCTGTGTACCGCTTGGATGATGGGCAAAAACGTCATGTCAAACGCCAGCACTTGGTCTTGCGCATGGTTGATGATCCAAGCCACTTGATCGGGATGCAAGCGCGGGTTGATGGTGTGCAACACCCGGCCGCTGCCGCTCACCCCAAAATACAACTCCAAATGGCGATAACCATTCCATGCCAAAGTGGCGATGCGGTCGCCGCTTTGCAGCTTCCAAGCATCCAAACCATGAGCCACGCGTTTAGAACGCAGTGCAATTTGTGCCCAATTGCTGCGGTGAATGTCGCCTTCCACACGGCGCGAAACCACTTCTCCGTCGCCATGATGCCGTTGGGCAAACTCGATGATCGAAGAAATCAACAGGGGTTGGTTTTGCATCAGGCCAAACATGAAAAGCTCCAAAATTGTTTAAATCGCACGGTCGTGCTTTTTTCATCGCTTATTGTGCCAACACTTCTGGCGGTTTTTGGGGAGTCCTTGCAAAAACAAGCCTATGGATTTCCCGAGACAATTCAAGCATATGAATACAAAACGACAAGACTCAAACTTGGCATTTCCTTGGAAAACAAGCATTGGGACTTCGGCCTCTCAGCTCGCATTGGCCAGCAACAAGTTTCAAACGCCCTGCCCGCCCACGCCTTTGCTGTCGCCTTATTGGGTCGCCCAAAACGACGCGCTGCGCAGCGAATTAGGACTTGACGGTCAAATTTGGCAGTCCGAACCCGTCCTCCATGCCTTGGCAGGCAACGCCGTGTTGGAGGGCAGCCATCCAACGGCCAGCGTTTACAGCGGCCATCAGTTTGGCGTGTGGGCGGGTCAATTGGGCGATGGGCGTGCCATCAGCTTAGGTGTGATTGACACGCCGCAGGGCTCCCAAGAGATTCAGCTCAAAGGCGCAGGCCCCACGCCGTATTCGCGCCGAGGCGATGGCCGTGCCGTGTTGCGTTCCAGCATTCGTGAATTTTTAGCCAGCGAAGCCATGCACGGCTTGGGCATTGCGACCACGCGGGCTTTGTGCATCACAGGCTCGCCCACCTTGGTTTACCGCGAAGAGGCTGAAACCGCCGCCGTCGTAACCCGCGTCGCGCCCAGTTTTGTGCGCTTTGGTCATTTCGAACACTTCGCGGCCAACGACGACATCGAAGCCTTGCAAAGCTTGGCCGATCAGGTGATTGCACAACACATGCCCGAGTTGCTCGACTTGCAAGGCGCACAGCGTTATGCCGCCTTGCTGCAAGAAGTGGTGCAACGCACCGCCTGCATGATGGCGCAATGGCAGTCGGTCGGTTTTTGTCACGGCGTGATGAACACTGACAACATGAGCATCTTGGGTTTGACGCTGGATTACGGACCGTTTCAGTTCATGGACAGCTTCAATCCGAATCACATTTGCAACCACTCCGACACCCAAGGTCGTTACGCCTTTGCGCGGCAACCGCAAATTGCCAACTGGAATTTGTATGCCTTGGCGCAAGCCCTGATGCCGCTGATCCATGACCAAGACTTGGTGTTGAGCGCGCTGCAAACCTTTCAAACCGCCTATCCGCACCAGCTGGATGTGCGCATGGGCGCCAAGCTCGGGATGAATTTCCCCTTAGAAGGCGACCGCGCCTTGATGCAAAACCTGTTGAAATTGCTGCATGAATCGCGGGTGGACTACACCATTTTTTGGCGACGCCTGAGCCACGCAGTGGCTGAATCGGAGCATTGCAGCCAGTCGTTCGAACCTGTGCGTGATTTGTTTCTCAACCGCCAAGCTTTTGATGATTGGCAGATGGGCTACTTGAATCGACTTGACGAGAAAGCTTCGCCAAGCTCAACTACCTCAACAATTGCTCGCGTTTCACGCCAGCACATCGGTCAACAGATGCTGCGTGTCAACCCCAAATATGTTTTGCGCAACCACTTGGGCGAGCTCGCCATTCGCCAAGCCAAAGCGGGCGATTTCGGCATGATTCAGGAATTGTTGAATGTGCTTCACTCACCATTTGAAGAACATACACACTTTGACACTTGGGCTGGTTTCGCGCCAGAATGGGCCTCCTCTCTTGACATCAGTTGTTCCTCATGAAAATCGAAAAAACCGACGCCCAATGGCGTGAATTATTGGCCGCCAAAAACGCCGAATCCGTGGCCTTTGAAGTCACTCGCAAAGCCGCCACCGAACGCCCCTTCACCGGCAAATACGAAAGCCATTGGGAAGATGGCAGCTACCACTGCATGTGTTGCAACGCCAAGTTGTTTGACTCCGACACCAAGTTCGACGCCCATTGCGGCTGGCCGAGCTTTAGCCAAGCGGCTGAAGAAAACGCCATCACCGAAATCCGCGACACCAGCCACGGCATGGTTCGCACCGAAACCGTGTGCAGCCAATGCGGTGCGCACCTCGGTCATGTGTTTGACGACGGCCCCAGCCCGACGGGACTGCGTTACTGCATGAATTCGGCCTCGCTGGACTTTTCGCCCAAGAAATAAGGCGAAAATCAGGGCATGAAACTTTTTCTCGACTTCTTTCCGATTGCCCTGTTTTTTATCGCCTTCAAGCTGTGGGGCATTTTTGCGGCCACCGCCGTGGCCATTGTGGCCACCATCGTTTTATTGATGTGGTCTTGGCGCAAAAATGGCCACATTGAACCCATGCAATGGGTGAGTTTGGGCGTGATTGTGGTGTTTGGTGGCGCAACCTTGCTCACCCACGACGAAACCTTCATCAAGTGGAAGCCTTCCATTTTGTATTGGCTCATGGGCGGCACGCTGTGGGTGGGCGAATGGGTGTTCAAACGTAATTTTTTACGCCAACTCATGAGCGAACAACTCAAGCTGCCCGATACCGCTTGGCGTGTTTTACTGAACAGTTGGGCTATGTTTTTCGCTGGCATGGGCGCTTTGAACCTGTGGGTGGCCAACAACTTTGACACCGAAACCTGGGTCAATTTCAAACTCTTTGGCGGTTTGGGCTTGATGCTGGTGTTTGTGTTGATTCAAGGTGTTTACTTAAGCCGCTTCATGCAAGACGAAGAAATCACCGAACCCGCCGCCAACGACGCGTGCGACACGACAAAGCACACACCATGAGCATCACCGCGCAAATGTTAGAGCTGCGTTTAAAGCAACAGCTTAAGCCAAGCTTTTTGGAAGTCTTGGATGAAAGCGCTGCTCACGCGGGGCACGCCGGCGCGAATGACAGCGGGAGCGGCACACATTTTCGCGTTCGAATTGATAGTCCTCAATTCATTGGTAAAACTCGCGTTTTGAAACATCGCCTTGTGTATGATGCACTGGCAGAATATATGGCGCAAGGCCTTCATGCCTTGGCCATTGAAGTGATAGACAACACAACGAGAGCACATTCATGAAAAAGCAATTGGTTTTGGCTTCAGCAGCCGTTTTGGCTACTCTGAGCATCGGCGCTTATGCGCAAAACATCGCCATCGTCAATGGCAAAGCCGTTCCCAAAGCCCGCGTGGAAGCGTTGGCGCAGCAAGTAGCTCGCTCAGGCCGCCCCATCACTCCTGAAGTCGAGGCGCAAATCAAAGAAGAAGTGATCGCCCGCGAAATCTTCATGCAAGAAGCACAAAAACGCGGCTTGGATGCATCGGACGACTACAAAGTCCAAATTGAACTCGCACGCCAAACCATTTTGATTCGTGCTTTGTTTGCTGACTACGAAGCCAAAAACCCCATCACCGACGCCGATGTGAAAGCCGAATACGACAAATTCGCAGCAGCCAACGGCGGCAAGGAATACCACGCCCGCCACATTTTGGTCGAAACCGAAGCGCAAGCCAATGACGTGTTGGCCAAGCTGAAAAAAGGTGGCAAGTTTGAAGACTTGGCCAAGAAAATCTCCAAAGACCCTGGCTCGGGTGCCAACGGTGGCGACTTGGATTGGGCCGCTCCCGGCAACTTCGTCAAAGAGTTTTCAGACGCCATGGTCGCTTTGAAGAAAGGCGAAACCACAGCTGCACCAGTCAAGAGCCAGTTTGGCTACCACATCATCCGCTTGGACGATGTACGCGAAGCGCAATTGCCTAAGATTGAAGAAGTCAAGCCGCAAATCATGCAACAAATGCAGCAACAACGCATGGCCGCTTTCCAACAAGAAATGCGCGCCAAAGCCAAAGTTGAATAAACTTTTTAGTTGTATCGAAATTGAAGCGGCCTACGGGCCGCTTTTTTTATAGGCCTTAACGCCACAAACTGTAAAACACCGCACCCGCCAAACAAAGCCAAGCCATGACGATGGGAATAAAACTCCACCAAACACGGGGTTTTTGGGCGTTTTCGTTCAACCAAGCTTCAGCGGCTGAACGACTTTTTGCCAACACCTCCGGTGGTAAAAGTTGGATCGCCAGCCAAATGAAAATGGGCAGCAAAATCAAGTCGTCCAAATAACCCAAAACGGGAATGAAATCTGGAATCAAATCGATGGGGCTGAGCGCGTAGGCCACCACCAAGGCAATGAGCATTTTGATCCACCACGGCGTGAACGGATTGCGCAACGCAAACCACAGGGTCACGCCATCGCGTTTGAGGCGGTTGGCCCATTGCTTCAAAGACATGGCTGGGCTCAATCTTCGGGTTAGCCCACCCACTTGCGGGCGTTGCGCCAAATGCGCATCCACGGGCTGAACGCTTCTAGGCCACCTGCCGCGGAAAGATCGGTCCAGCTCATTTGTGCATTGCGAAACACGCGCTCGGGGTGCGGCATCATGGCGGTGAAGCGCCCGTCTGCGGTGGTGACTGCCGTCAAACCGCCTGCGCTGCCGTTGGGGTTGAAGGGATAGTCTTCGCTGGCTTGGCCATGGTTGTCCACAAAGCGCATGGCTGCGATGGCTTGCGCGGCGTTGCCACGGCGAGCGAAATTTGCATAGCCCTCGCCGTGCGCCACTGCAATGGGCAAACGCGCACCAGCCATGCCCGCGAAGAACAAGCTGGGCGAATCAAGCACTTCGACCATCGACAAACGGGCTTCAAAGCGTTCGCTTTGATTGGTGGTGAAGCGCGGCCAAGCGCTGGCGCCCGGAATGATGTCGGCCAGCTCGGCAAACATTTGGCAGCCATTGCACACACCCAAACCGAAGGTGTCGGAGCGGCCAAAAAACTGCTGGAATTGCTCAGACAAGGCCGGGTTGAAGGTGATGCTGCGCGCCCAGCCAATGCCCGCACCCAAGGTATCGCCATAGCTGAAACCGCCGCAAGCGACCAAGCCTTTGAAATCTTGCAACTTGGCGCGTCCGGTTTGTAAATCGGTCATGTGCACGTCATAGGCCTCAAAACCCGCTTGGGCAAAGGCGTAGGCCATTTCCACATGCGAATTGACGCCTTGCTCGCGCAGCACAGCGACTTTGGGTTGGTTTTGCAGATGAAGGAACGGCGCCGCCACATCGTCCAAAGCGCCTGCGGGCAAATGCACATGCATGCCGGGATCCGTGGCGAGTCCAGCACTGGCGTGTTCGGCGTCGGCACAGGCGGGATTGTCGCGTTGCTGGCAAATTTTCCAACTCACGCAGTCCCACACTTGGTGCAGGTCTGAGAGCTTGGCGCTGAAAACTTCTTTGGCATCGCGCCACACGCTGAGCTCGCCCTTGCCTTTGGCAATGCTGGATGACTCAGGCCGGGTTTTGCCCACAAAGTGGCTGTGTTTGGAGAGACCGTGTTCGCGCAGGGTTTGCATCACCTCATTGCGCTGTGCCGTGCGCACTTGCAGCAACACGCCCAACTCTTCGTTGAACAGGGCTTTGAGGGTCAGTTCTTCGCGCCGAGCGCTGACTTGCGCCGTCCAGTTTTTGGTGTCGCCGTATTCGGCGCGGCTGTCTTGAATGCCGTCGCCTTCGGTGATGAGCATGTCCACATTCAGCGCCACGCCCACATGTCCGGCAAAAGCCATTTCGGCGGCAGCGGACAACAAACCGCCATCGCTGCGGTCGTGGTAGGCCAAGATTTTGCCTTGGGCGCGCAAGGCGTTGACGGCTTGGACCAAACGCACCAGGTCTTGCGCATCGTCCAAGTCGGGCACCACGTCGCCGGCTTGGTTCAAGACCTGCGACAAGATGCTGCCCGCCATGCGGTTTTGGCCTTTGCCCAAGTCGATCAACACCAAGGTGGTGTCGTCTTCCGTGGCGTTGAGTTGGGGGGTGAGCGTGCCGCGCACATCGGCCACGCTGGCAAACGCGGTGACGATGAGGCTCACGGGCGAGGTGACTTTTTTGGTCTCGCCGTCTTGTGACCATTGGGTGCGCATGGACAGGCTATCTTTGCCAACCGGAATAGAAATGCCCAAGGCTGGACAGAGTTCCAAACCCACGGCTTGCACGGTGTCAAACAAAGCTGCGTCTTCGCCCGCTTCGCCGCATGCGGCCATCCAGTTGGCGCTGAGTTTGACGCGCGGCAATTCAATGGGCGCGGCCAGCAAATTGGTGATGGCCTCGGCCACGGCCATACGACCAGACGCGGGCGCGTTCAAGGTCGCCAGCGGCGTGCGCTCGCCCATGCTCATGGCTTCGCCGGCAAAGCCTTTGAAGTCGGCCAAAGTCACAGCAACATCTGACACCGGCACTTGCCAAGGGCCGACCATTTGGTCGCGGTGCGTCAAGCCGCCAACGCTGCGGTCGCCGATGGTGATCAAAAAGCGTTTGCTCGCCACGCTGGGGTGACTGAGGACTTGAATGACGGCTTCTTGCAATGGCACGCCCGTCACATCCAGCGGCGGCGACGGACGCGCCACACGTTGCACATCGCGGTGCATTTTGGGTGGTTTGCCCAAGAGCACATTCATGGGCATGTCCACGGGCTGGACAGGTGCGCCTTCGTCGACCAAGCTGAGATGGCGCTCTTCGGTGGCAATGCCGACCACGGCAAACGGGCACCGTTCGCGTTCGCAAAAGGCTTTGAACAGATCAAACGCCTTGGGGTCGGCCACATTGTTCAAGGCCAACACATAGCGCTCTTGGCTTTCATTGGACCAAATTTCTTTGGGCGCTAGACCAGATTCTTCGAGTGGCACGGCACGCAAATCGAAGCGTGCGCCGCGTCCAGCGTCGTTGGTGAGTTCGGGAAAGGCGTTGGACAAGCCGCCTGCGCCGACATCGTGAATGGCCAAAATGGGGTTGTCTTGGCCTTGTACCCAGCAATGGTTGATGACTTCTTGCGCGCGCCGCTCGATTTCAGGATTGCCGCGTTGCACCGAGTCAAAGTCGAGCTCGGCCGCATTGGTGCCACTGGCCATTGAGCTGGCTGCGCCGCCGCCCATGCCAATGCGCATTCCGGGGCCACCCAGTTGAACCAGCATCGTGCCTGCGGGGAACAAGACCTTGTGGGTTTGCGAGCTGTCAATCGTGCCCAAGCCGCCGGCAATCATGATGGGTTTGTGGTAGCCGCGCACCACGCCCGCCACTTCTTGTTCGTATTCGCGGAAATAACCGGCCAAACTGGGTCGGCCAAACTCGTTGTTGAACGCCGCGCCGCCCAACGGTCCTTCGGTCATGATTTGCAGAGCGCTGGCCATGTGTGCTGGCCGACCCAAGCTGCTGCCCCACAATTTGGACACGGTAAAACCGTTCAAACCCGCTTTGGGCTTGGAGCCACGGCCCGTGGCGCCTTCGTCGCGAATTTCACCACCTGCACCCGTGGAGGCCCCGGGAAACGGCGAAATGGCCGTCGGATGGTTGTGCGTTTCCACCTTCATCAGCACATGGTTGGTGGCGGTGCTGGCGCTGTAGCGCGGCACATCTTGCCCGTTGTTGGCCGCGACAAAGCGTTCAACCTCGTGGCCTTGCATGATGGAAGCGTTGTCCGAATACGCCACCACGGTGTGCTGTGGGCTGGTTTTTTCGGTGTGGCGGATCATGCCAAACAGGCTGTGCGACTGAGCTTGGCCGTCGATGGTGAACTCGGCGTTGAAGATTTTGTGTCGGCAGTGTTCGCTGTTGGCTTGGGCGAACATCATCAACTCCACGTCAGTGGGATTGCGTTGGAGTTGGGTGAAGGCGTTGACCAAATAGTCGATTTCGTCGTCCGCCAAGGCCAAGCCCCAGCGACGGTTGGCGTCTTGCAAAGCAGCGCGACCGCCTGCCAGCACATCGACTTGTTCCATGGGCGCAGCTTGCAACTCGGTGAACAAGCCCAGCGCTTCGTCGCGGCTGCGCATGACTGATTCGGTCATGCGGTCGTGCAGCACATCGGCCACTTGCGCCCATTGCTCGGGCGTGAGCTCGGTTTTGCTGAGCAAGCCGTTTTTGAGCTGCAAGCTGTATTCGGTGATGCGCTCAATGCGTTTGAGCGTCAAGCCACAGTTGTGCGCAATGTCGGTGGCTTTGGACGCCCAAGGCGACAACGTGCCAAAACGCGGCGTGACCACCAGCAAATGCGGGCTGGTGGCGGACTGATGAGGATCCCCGTAGGTGAGCAAAGCCGCCAGGGTCTGTTGTTGGCCCTCGTTTAAAACTTGTTCAGTAGCGGCCAGATGGACAAAGCGCGCACTCAAACCTTGAATGGCGGGCGAGATAGCGGCCAAGCGCGGCAAAAGCTGTTGAACACGAAAATCGCTGATGGCGTTGCCGCCTTCGAAAATGCTGAGGTGCAGAGACACAGATGGCCTTGAGGAAAAGACGAAATCACATTGCGCCGCGCCGCTGACTGGGGCTGATCGGCAAAACCGTCATTTTACGGGGGTAGGGATTTGGCGTTGTACACAAAAAATCATTTTTACAATGGGATAATCGCAGGATGACCATCACCTACAAAGACGCCGCAGGCGCCAACGGCATGAGAATTGCGGGCAAACTGGCCTCAGAAGTCTTAGATTT
This sequence comes from uncultured Burkholderiales bacterium, assembly GCA_903832625.1. GTDB lineage: Bacteria > Pseudomonadota > Gammaproteobacteria > Burkholderiales > Burkholderiaceae_C > Limnohabitans. The sequence continues at coordinate 99,696 of CAILCI010000058.1, forward strand.
CATCACGCCACACGTTGTTCCTGGCGTCACGACCAATCAACTCGACAAACTGTGTTTTGACTTCATCACAGGCGTCCAGCAAGCCATTCCCGCTCCGCTGAACTACGACCCCAGCGGCAGCAACCCCTATCCCAAGTCCATTTGCACCTCCATCAATCATCAGGTGTGCCACGGCATTCCCAATGACAAACCGCTCAAAAAGGGCGACATTGTCAACATCGACATCACCGTCATCAAAGACGGCTGGCATGGCGACACCAGCCGCATGTTCCAAGTGGGCGACACCTCGATTGCTGCCAAACGTTTGTGCAAGCTGACCTATGAGGCCATGTGGCACGGCATAGTCAAAGTCAAGCCAGGCGTGCGTTTGGGCGATATTGGGTTTGCCATTCAGCGCTTTGCGGAGAGCCACGGCTTTTCGGTGGTGCGCGAGTTTTGTGGCCACGGCATTGGGCAGGTGTTTCACGAAGAGCCGCAAGTGCTGCATTACGGCAAACCCGGCACCGGCGAAGAGTTGAAAGAAGGCATGACCTTCACCATCGAGCCCATGATCAACGCGGGCAAAAAAGACATCAAAGAACTGGGCGATGGCTGGACCATTGTCACGCGCGATCATTCGCTCTCGGCGCAGTGGGAGCACACAATTTTGGTCACACCCACGGGCTTTGAGGTACTGACTCTTTCCGCTGGCAGCCCTGCCTTGCCAGAATTTGTCACCACCACTTGCTGTTAAAGCTATGAACGCCTTGGCCATCAGCTACAAACGGGACAAGGCGGCGCTGTTCGACAGCGCAACCTTGGGCTCTTCACGCAGTGTACGGACGTTGCTCAAGGCCTTGAGCCAACTCACCGACCACACGTTGCAGCAACTCTGGTTGGACGCTGGTTTCGACCATCGTTTGGCGCTGGCGGCAGTGGGCGGGTTCGGTCGCGGTGAGTTGTATCCGTATTCAGACGTTGACGTCTTGTTGCTTTTGCCCAATGGCACCTCGGCAGAAGATGACGAAACACTGAAGTCGCAGATTGAAAAATTCATAGGCAATTGCTGGGACACAGGCTTAGAGATTGGCTCCAGCGTGCGCACCGTGGACGAGTGCGTGCAAGAAGCCAGCGCCGACATCACGGTGCAAACCTCGCTTTTGGAAGCCCGCTTGATTTGCGGCGATGCCGTCTTGTTCAAAACCTTTCAAGCCCGCTTTGATGCTGCCATGGATCCACAAGCGTTTTTTGTGGCCAAAACCTTGGAATTGCGCCAACGCCACACCAAGTTTGAGAACACGCCCTACTCGCTCGAACCCAATTGCAAAGAGTCGCCCGGCGGTCTGCGCGACTTGCAGGTGATTTTGTGGGTGGCCAAAGCCGCTGGCTTGGGCAACAGTTGGCAAGAGTTGGCCAAGCGCGGTTTGGCGACCAGCTTTGAGGCCAAGCAAATCAAGCGCAATGAAGATACGCTCGCCCTCATTCGCACCCAATTGCACTTGGCCGCCAAACGCCGCGAAGACCGCTTGGTGTTTGATTTACAACACCAAGTGGCGCGCAGTTTGGGCTTGGGCATAACAGCCGACGGAAGCACCAACGCACGTGCCGCCAGCGAAGCCTTGATGAAGCGCTACTACTGGGCGGCCAAAGCAGTGGCGCAGCTCAATCAAATTTTGTTGCTCAACATTGAAGAGCGCTTGAACCCCAACGAACATGTGGCGCGACCCATCAATGAGCGCTTTGCCGACAAGTCGGGCATGTTGGAAGTCACCAGCGACGATTTGTACGAACGCACCCCCCATGCGATTTTGGAGACCTTTTGGCTCTACGAAAGCACGGTCGGCATCAAAGGCTTGTCAGCGCGCACGCTGCGGGCTTTGTACAACGCTCGCCATGTCATGGACGGAAAATTCCGCGCCGACCCTGCCAACCGCGAGATGTTCAAACGCATTTTGCAAGCGCCGCTGGGCATCACCCACGCCATGCGCTTGATGAACCAAACCTCGGTGCTGGGGCGCTATTTGTGGGTGTTTCGCCGCATTGTGGGACAAATGCAGCACGATTTGTTTCATGTGTACACCGTCGATCAACACATCTTGATGGTGTTGCGCAATGTGCGGCGTTTTTTCATGGCCGAGCACGCGCATGAATACCCGTTTTGCTCGCAACTCGCCGCAGGCTGGGACAAGCCTTGGATTTTGTACGCCGGCGCGCTGTTTCACGACATTGCCAAAGGCCGAGGCGGTGACCACTCGCAACTCGGTCGCGCCGAAGTGCGCAAGTTTTGCAAAGACCACAGCATCGACAAAGAAGACGCCGATTTGATTGAGTTCTTGGTCAGCGAACACCTGACCATGAGCCACATCGCCCAAAAACAAGACTTGAGCGATCCCGATGTCATCATGGCCTTTGCCAAACGCGTGGGCAATGAGCGCAATCTGACTGCGCTGTATCTGTTGACCGTGGCCGATATTCGCGGCACCAGCCCCAAAGTCTGGAACGCTTGGAAAGGCAAGCTGCTCGAAGACTTGTATCGCTACACGCTGCGCGCTTTGGGTGGCCGCGCTCCCGACGCTGACGCTGAGGTAGAAGCCCGCAAACGCGAAGCACTCAAGATGCTCGCCCTCTACGCCCTGCCCTTTGAAGCGCACAAAGACCTGTGGGACACCTTGGACGTGGGCTATTTCATGCGCCACGATGCCAACGACATTGCGTGGCACACCCGCCAGTTGTCGCGCAATTTGTCTCTCGCCAAACAACAAGCCCAAGCCGTGGGCGTGATTGTGCGTGCGCGCCTCTCGCATGTGGGCGAAGGCCTGCAAGTCATGGTCTACGCGCCTGACCAAGCTGATTTGTTCGCCCGCATCTGCGGTTACTTTGAGCAAGCCAGTTTGAACATCCTGGACGCCAAAGTCCACACCGCCAGCAACGGTTATGCGCTGGATACCTTTCAAGTCGTGACCTCGCAATTCAACGAGCATTACCGCGAGTTGATTCAAATGGTTGAAAACGATTTAAAACTCGCCGTAGAAAACGCCACTCCTTTGACCAACTTAGGCCGAGGCCGCGTATCGCGTCGCGTCAAAAGCTTTCCGATTGCGCCGCGTGTGTCCTTGCAACCCGATGAGCGCGCCCAAAAATGGCTATTGAGCATCTCCGCCAGCGACCGCGTGGGCTTGCTCTACAGCGTGGCGCGGGTGTTGGCCAACCACAAAGTTAACCTCTTCTTGGCCAAAATCAGCACCTTGGGCGAGCGCGTAGAAGACACCTTCTTGATCGATGGCGCGGCCTTGCAGCAAAACAAGGCGCAATTGGCAATTGAGACCGAACTATTGGATGCGTTGAAATCTTGAGATTGTGAGGGGCGAGCTATGCCAAAAAACATCGTATTTTGTGCCGATGGCACATGGAATGGCCCCGGCAAAGATTTCGATAACCACCCCGTTGCCGCCTATCCCAGCAACGTCCTGAAATTGTTTCAATGGCTCTCGGGTCAAAACACGCCTCAAGCGCAAGCCTATGCGGGTGAGGCAGAGCGCGTCGAATTTGATCCGCATAGCGCGACCCGCCTGCAAGTCGCCAAATATCTTGATGGCGTGGGTTATGACAGCAACTGGCTGGTGAAGTATTTGGGCGGCGCCTTTGGTGCTGGCATCATCACCCGCATCGTGCGCGGCTACACCTATATTTCACGCAACTACCAACCCGGCGATCGCATTTTTCTGATTGGGTTCAGTCGGGGCGCTTATACGGCGCGTGCCTTGGCGCGTTTGATCTTGCAGCAAGGTTTGCTTGACGCCAGTCAACTCGATTTGAATGACAAAGAAAAAGCCTACCGTTGGGGCTGTGCTGTCTGGGCGCAACACCGCAAAAGCGTGCAAACAGGCCATGGTCTGACCCACATATTGGATTTGCTCTACAACTTGCCCGGTTTCTTTAGCAGCCCACCCCAAGCGGAGCAAATGATGAAGAATATCCCCATCCAAACCATTGCAGTTTGGGACACCGTTGGCGCCTTGGGAATTCCTGAATATGAGGGGGAAGACAAGCGCATCGACGCGTTTCGTTTCGCAGATTCGCATTTGAATGAGCGTGTTGCCTATGGCTTTCACGCCATCTCTTTGGACGAACAACGCGTTGACCTCACACCTTCGCTTTGGAGTGCGCGCGCCAACGTCACGCAAACCCTTTTTCCTGGCGCTCACGCCGATGTGGGCGGCGGCTATCCCTTGAGCGATCAAGAAAGCGAATTGTCTGACGGGGCATTGGTGTGGATGCAACGCCAGTTGAGCCATCCCTCGCTGGGCGCACCTGTGAGGTTTGGCGCTGTCCCAGAGGGTGTCGCACCCAGAGCCTTGGGCGTCGCCCATCAACCCTGGATTTCAGGTCAATTTGCCACCGTGTCTGTCAAAACGGCCATGCGCAACTTTCCCAACGGACAGAGCCTGCAGCTTGACGCATCGGTTGAAGAAAGAATCAATGGTGGCTGGGTCAAAGCCGATCGGACGCTGCAGCCTGCAGCTTATAAACCCGCCAATATTCCTGACAGTTGAGGCTCAATCATCCGCCGCATCCAAACCCGGAAATAACACCTCAGTAAACCCAAAGCGAGAGAAATCGCGTACCCGCATGGGGTAGAGCACGCCAATCAAATGATCGCATTCGTGCTGCACCACGCGGGCGTGAAAGCCTTCGACCGTGCGATCAATGGTTTGTCCAAGTGCATCAAAACCTTGGTAACGCAAGCGTTTGAAACGTGGCACCACGCCGCGCAAGCCGGGCACTGACAAACAGCCTTCCCAGCCCTCTTCTTCTTCATCGCCCAGCGGGGTGAGCGTTGGGTTGATCAGCACGGTGCGCGGCACGACAGGCGCATCGGGGTAGCGTGGATTGGCCTCGCCCGAGCCAAAAATAACCACTTGCAAATCCACCCCAATTTGCGGTGCAGCCAAACCTGCGCCGTTGGCGTGGATCATGGTGTCATTCAAATCTTGCAGTAAGGCGTGAAGCTGGGGTGTATTGAACCGTGTGACGGGTTGCGCCACGCGCAGCAGGCGGGGGTCGCCCATTTTGAGAATGGTTTGGATGGTCATGACATGTTGAACTCAAATAGATGGTTGTGGCACTGGAGTGGAACTTCAAAAGATAGAAATACGACGATAAAAAAATAGCTTAAGCAGGCTGTAAATTACTTGCAAATGAAAATTAATCTTCATAAGCAATCTTTTTTTCATGATGTATTTTTGCCTTGTATTTGGGTAGGTTTTTTTATATTTGTAGTTTTGCTGCTCGCTCCAGCTTGGGCTGAATCCTTAGAATCTCAAGGCGAACCGCCCAATACAGATTTCGAACTCAACGCACTCAACGCATCTCAAGCTCGCATTTTGTCCTACAAGCCCCAAGTGGCGAGACAGGCAGAAATTATTTTCAGTAAATGCATTAAAAAATCACACACTCTCAGGTCTAAAAGCTTGTGCGAATCTTTGAAAGACGCAATTCATACCTGTTTATCTTCAGAAATGAGGCGGGATGAAGCCAAAGCACAAGGGGTGTGTGAAAAGCTGTTTATTCTTGCCCCTGGGCGTTGATCAAGCGAGTAAGGCGCGCAAGCCGTCTTCGTCAATCACCGGCACACCGAGGGCCAATGCTTTCTCGAGCTTGCTGCCCGCCTCTGCGCCAGCCAGCACGTAATGTGTTTTTTTGCTCACGCTGCCCGCGACTTTCGCGCCTGCGGCTTCTAGCATGTCTTTGGCTTCGTCGCGGCTCAAGGTCGGCAAGGTTCCCGTGATGACAAAGGTTTGTCCGGTCAACGGCAGGCTCGCGCCCGCCGTGGGTTCGCCTTCTGCCCACGTCACGCCGCAGGCACGGAGTTGCTCAACCACTTCGCGGTTGTGCGCTTGGTCAAAAAAGGTGCGCAGGCTTTGCGCCACGGTGGGGCCCACGTCGTTGACTTGCAGTAACTGGTCGAGCGTGGCGTCCATGATGGCGTCCATGCTGCCAAAGTGTCGGGCCAATTCTTTGGCGGTGGCTTCGCCCACATGGCGAATGCCTAATCCAAAGAGAAAACGCGGCAGCGTGGTGTGCTTGGATTTTTCAATGCTCGCCAGCACGTTGTTGGCCGATTTCTCCGCCATGCGCTCCAAGGTGACCAAGGCGGTAAAGCCCAAGCGGTAGAGGTCGGGCAAGGTTTTGACCACGCCCGCATCCACCAATTGCTCCACCAATTTATCGCCCAAGTCTTCAATCTCCACAGCGCGTCGATGCGCGAAATGCAAAATGGCTTGCTTGCGCTGCGCACTGCAAAACAGGCCGCCTGTGCAGCGGTAATCGGCCTCGCCTTCTTCGCGCACGGCGGGGCTGTTGCACACGGGGCAGTGGTGCTGCATGGTGAAGATTTGCGCGTCTTGCAGTCGTTTTTCCAACACGACGGAGACGACTTCTGGAATCACGTCGCCTGCGCGGCGCACCACCACGGTGTCGCCCACACGCACGTCTTTGCGGCGGGCTTCGTCTTCGTTGTGCAAGGTGGCGTTGGTGACGGTCACGCCGCCAACAAACACCGGCGCGAGTTTGGCCACGGGCGTGAGTTTGCCGGTGCGCCCGACTTGAACTTCAATCGCTTGCACAGTGGTGAGTTGTTCTTGCGCTGGGTATTTGTGCGCCACCGCCCAGCGTGGCTCGCGGGTGACAAAACCGAGTTGACGCTGCCAATCCAAACGGTTGACTTTGTAGACCACACCGTCAATGTCGAACGGCAATTGGTCGCGGGCTTGGCCCATGCGTTGGTGAAAATCCACCAAGCCCGCCGCGCCTTGCACGCAGCTCGTTTGTTCGGCCACCGGAAAGCCCCAGACTTTGAGCGCCATCAACAGCTCGAAATGGGTGGCAAATGCCGCAAAGTCGTCGCTGATTTGACCCAAACCATAGGCGAAAAAACTCAAGGGGCGTTGTGCGGCAATGCTGGAGTCGAGTTGGCGCACTGCGCCCGCAGCGGCATTGCGTGGGTTGACAAAGGTTTTTTCGCCTTTCTCGCCTGCGGCAATGCGCGCGCGTTGGCGTTCGTTCAAGGCTTCAAAGTCAGCCCGCGCCATGTAGACCTCGCCGCGCACTTCGAGCACGGCAGGCACCGGCGTGTGGTGTGCCAGATTCAGGTTGAGCGGAATTTGCGCGATGGTGCGGATGTTGTGCGTCACGTCTTCGCCCATTTCGCCGTCGCCGCGTGTGGCAGCTTGCGCCAGCACGCCGTTTTCATAGCGCAGGCTCATGGCCAAGCCGTCGAACTTCAACTCAGCCACGTACTCGACGGGCGCATCGGTTTCGCCCAAGCCCAATTCTTTGCGAATGCGGGTGTCAAAGGCCTGTGCGCCCGTGGCCTCGGTGTCGGTCTCGGTGCGAATGCTCAACATCGGGATGGCGTGTTTGACGCTGACAAAGGCGTCCAACACCTGTCCGCCGACGCGTTGGGTGGGCGAATCGGGCGTGAGCAACTCGGGGTGTTGCGCCTCCAAGTCTTGCAACTGCTGAAACAAGCGGTCGTACTCCGCGTCGGGAATGCTGGGCGCGTCCAGCACGTAGTACTGGTGGGCATGGTGGTGCAACTGGGCGCGCAAAAATGCGGCTAACTCGGCAGGCGTTTGCATGGCTTAGCTGAACAAACGTCGCGCTTGGGGTGAGCCTGCGGACAAGTCGCGTGCCTCCAAAGTGGCGTAGAGCTGTTGCAAATCACGCGCAATCGCGCCAATGGCGGCTTCGGACAAGGCGTGTCCGTTGTCATCGGTGACCGCGCCGTCCATCACGCGAGCGAGTTCGTGGGCGGTTTGCACCATGCGGGCAAAGGGTTCTTCGGCAGGATCGACTTGCGGCACATCCAGCGACAAGTTGATGTCGTGAATGGCTGATTGCGCGGGGTCTTCGGCCAGTGCGGCTTGGCTGTCAAACTCCAACACCAAAATCGGCGGCTGTCCGGCCACGGAGCCGGGCAACACCATGCGCCCCGGCATGGCACCCGCCACAAAACCCAAGCGAGATGCGTTTTGCTGGACATAGCCCGGGCTCCAAGCCGACTTGGTGACCACCAAGGTAAAGCTGAGTTGTGCGTCATGCCCCGAAGCAAAACTGTCGAGCTCGCGGGCGCGGTTGACCTCGTGGATCATGTCGGGAAACTCAGGCGATGCATTGAGTGTGTCGGCAAAGGTTTGGGTTTTGAGAACGAATTCGGAGAACTCAATTTCGTTCAATGCACCCATGCGGTTGGCCAATTGCACACCGGCTTGAAAGGCGCTGTACCACTGGCCTGCGCGAGGTTGTTCCCATAGACCTGATGCGGCATTGAGGCCTTCGATGGTGAAGAATTTGCTGCCCACGCGACGTGTGACCGGCATGGCGGACACGGTGGCTTCACCAGAAATAGGCGCATCGATCTCTACTGCGGCCAAGACGTCAATCAAGGCGTCCAAGCTGGGGCGTTTTTCGGGGGGCAGCAAGGTATTGGTTTTGGGTGCAGCGGCTTGGGCTTGACGGGTGGCGGCTAGGGCTTGGGCTTGACGTTCACGTTCTTGGCTCAAACGCGCCAGTTCGGCTTCGTCGGGAATACGCTGGGCATGCTCAGTCGCTTGTGCCATGACGCTGCGCGCCAAGTCAGTGACGGGATCAAAGCCGGGCTCAGAGGTGAGTCGCTCGGACTGCGCTGGCAGGTCGTCCTCGCCCAACTGCCAACGTGGTTCTTGTATGCGCGGTTCGGACGATTCGGCTTCTTGTAAAGCTGCCAAAGCGGAGGGGTCGTTGAGTGTGTTGGACTCGGACAAAGGCTCGGCTTGACGCGGTTTGTTTTTGCGCGATGTCCAGGTGCTGTGCACCACCACGCCGACCAAGACGACGCCTCCCGCAATTGCCAATCCGATTTGAAGACTGCTCATGTTGTTTCTTTTGTACTTAAGCGGCCTCGACCATGGAGACTGCAGACTCCATGTCCACCGCCACGATGCGTGAGACGCCTTGTTCTTGCATGGTCACGCCAATGAGTTGTTCGGCCATTTCCATGGCAATTTTGTTGTGCGAGATGAACAAGAATTGGGTTTCTTTGGACATGGCCGACACCAGCTTGGCATAGCGCTCGGTGTTGGCGTCGTCCAGCGGCGCGTCCACCTCGTCGAGCAAACAAAACGGCGCGGGGTTGAGTTGGAAGATGGCGAACACCAAGGCAATCGCGGTCAGGGCTTTTTCGCCGCCCGACAACAAGTGAATGGTTTGATTTTTCTTGCCCGGAGGCTGCGCCAGCACTTGCACGCCAGCGTCCAAAATTTCATCGCCCGTCATCACCAAACGCGCATTGCCGCCACCAAAGAGTTCAGGGAACATCTTGCCAAAGTGCAGGTTGACAGTGTTGAAGGTATTGCCCAAGAGGTCGCGGGTTTCGGCGTCGATTTTGCGAATCGCGTCTTCTAGCGTGTTCATGGCCTCGGTCAAGTCTGCTGTTTGCGAATCGAGGAAAGTTTTGCGCTCGCGGGCGCTGGCGAGTTCATCCAGCGCGGCCAGGTTGACGGCGCCCAAGGCGGCAATTTCGCGGTGCAAGCGGTCAATCTCGCCTTGCAGCCCGGTCAAGCGCACGCCGTTGGCTTCGATGGAAGCGGCCAGCGCTGGCATATCGGCATTGGCATCGAGCAGGTGTTGGTTGTATTGCTCCAAGCCCAGCCGTGCGGCTTGTTCTTTGAGCTGCAAGTCGGTGATGCGCTGGCGCAAGGGATCGAGTTCGCGTTCGATTTTCAGACGACGCTCGTCGCTGGCACGCAGCTTGGTGGTGAGGTCGTCGTACTCGCTGCGTTTTGCGGCCAAGTTGGCTTCGCGCTCGAGCTTGATGTTGAGCGCGTTTTGCAAACCCGCTTGCGCCGCGGCATCGCTCAGTCGGGTCAAGTCTTCTTGCACGCGCTGCTCTTCAGCGGCCACCGAAGCGGCTTGTTGCGCGGCTGTGTCGATGATGCGTTTGAGCTCGGCCTCGCGCGTGGCCAAGCTGCGTTGGGCAAATTGCGCTTCTTGGGCTTGTCGCTCCAAGCTGCGTTGTTGTTCGCGGCTGTCGTTCAAGCGGCGCTCGGCGCTGATGACGGCGTCGTCCAATTGCGCATGGCGCTCTTGACTGTCGGCCAATTGCATGTCGAGTTCTTCAAATCGACCTTCTGCGGTGACGCGGCGCTCTTGCAAGTCATTGAGTTGCGCCTCGACTTCGGCCAAATCGCCGCTGAGTTGCTCGCTGCGGGCGCGGGTTTGCTCGGCCAATTGGCTCAAACGCAGGGTTTCGACCTCCAGCTCATGCAGACGCGATTGGGCTTGCGTGGCTTCGTTGCGCACAGCAGCCAAGCGCTGCGACGCGTCGGCATAGGCGGCTTCGGCGCGCACCAAGGCGCTGCGGGCTTCGTCGGCAATGAGGGCTTGCGCGCGGGTGCTCTTTTCGAGGTTTTCAATTTCTTGCGCACGCGCCAACATGCCAGCTTGCGCATTGTCTTGCGCATAAAAGCTCACGCTGTGTGCGCTGATGGCGTGGCCGCTAGCGACGTAAATCACCTCGCCCGCTTTGAGACTGCTGCGTTTGGCCAGCGCTTCATCCAAGCTGGGCGCGGTGTAGCAACCGCTGAGCCAGTCGGTGAGCAAGGCTTTTTGGCCAGCATCGTTCAAGCGCAGCAAATCGGCCAAGCGCGGCAATGGGCTTGCGCCTTCGGGCGCAGCGGCTTGCGGCGGTGTGTAAAACGCCAACTTGGCGGGCGGCGCGTCGTTTTGAAAGGCGCGCACCATGTCCAAACGGCTGACTTCAAACGAGGCCAAACGCTCACGCAGTGCGGCTTCTAGGGCGTTTTCCCAGCCCGGCTCAATGTGAATGCGACTCCACAACGCTTGCAAACCTTCTAAACCATGCTTGGCCAGCCAAGGCTTGATTTTGTCGTCGGTTTGCACTTTTTCTTGCAAGGCCTTGAGCGCTTCCAAGCGCGCCGATAAATCGGCTTGTTTGCTTTGTTCGGTGTTGACGTGGGTTTGTGCGTTGCGACGCGCTGTGTCGAGCTCAGGCACGCTGATTTGCAAGTCGTCGAGTTGCGCGGCGTTGACCGCAGCAATCTCTTGCGCTTCTTGCAACTGCTGTTGCAAGGCCTGCAAACGGGCTTCGTCGGGGGAAGCCAAAGCGTTGCGGTCGGCGCTCAAGCGCTCTTGGCGTGTCACCAATTGGCGCGATTGTTCTTCGATGTTGCGTTGATCAGCGGCCAGCACCTGAATTTGCTGCTGCACTTGCACCACGCTGGCACGTTGTTCGTTGCTGCGTTGTTGGGCTTGGCGTAAGGCGTCTTCCAGCTCGGGCAATTGCTGGGCTTGTTCTTCCACTTGCGCCGCGAGCATGGCGGCTTTTTCTTCGCCATCCACGGCTTGCTCGGCCAAGTGTTCGATTTCGTACTGGGCTTGTTCACTTTGCGCCGCCCAATGCGCGGTTTGTTCTTTGATTTGCAGCAAACGGGCTTCAGCGCGTTGGCGGCCTTCGACCACGAAGCGAATTTCAGCTTCCAAGCGTCCCACTTCGGCACTGGCTTCGTACAAAGCGCCTTGAGCCTGATTGACGTGATCGCCTGCGGCGTAATGCGCTTGACGCACGGTTTCTAAGTCCGCCTCGATGTGGCGCAAATCGGCAATGCGCGACTCCAAATCGTTGAGCGCTTTGTCAGCTTGGGCTTTGATGCCCGCTTGGTCGGCCTCGGCCTCGGCGCGACGCAAAAACCACAGTTGTTGCTGCTTCAAGCTGGCGTCGGCATTCAAGGCGTGGTAGCGCTGGGCGACTTCGGCTTGTTTTTCGAGCTTGTCCAAGTTGGCATTGAGTTCGCGCAAGATGTCTTCGACGCGGGTGAGGTTTTCACGGGTGTCGGACAAACGGTTTTCGGTTTCGCGGCGGCGTTCTTTGTATTTGGAGACGCCAGCGGCTTCTTCCAAAAACAAACGCAGCTCTTCGGGCTTGGATTCGATGATGCGACTGATCGTGCCCTGACCAATGATGGCGTAAGCACGAGGCCCCAAGCCTGTGCCCAAGAACACATCTTGCACATCGCGACGGCGCACAGGTTGGTTGTTGATGTAGTAGCTGCTCGTGCCGTCACGCGTGAGCACACGCCGCACTGCAATTTCGGTGAACTGGCTCCACTGACCGCCAGCGCGGTGATCGGCGTTGTCAAACACCAACTCCACACTGGATCGGCTGGCTGCTTTGCGCGTGGTGGTGCCGTTGAAAATCACGTCTTGCATGGATTCGCCACGCAACTCGCTGGCGCGGCTTTCGCCCAGCACCCACCGCACGGCGTCCATGATGTTGGATTTGCCGCAACCGTTGGGCCCGACCACACCGACCAATTGGCCGGGGAGTAAAAAATTGGTGGGTTCCGCGAAGGACTTAAAACCCGATAACTTGATGGAATTGAGACGCACCGAAAACCTCTTTATTGCGAGGCAGAATCATAAATGCCTGGCCACGCATGAACTTCTTTTAGCAAAACTCTCAAGTTTGGTGCTAAATTATTAAAAACTACGCAAGTCTCGCCGAAGGGCTGGGTTCTGCTGGTTTGATATAAATCTGTGATTTGTTTTGCCAACTCTGGTCTTGCAAACAAAGGCATAAAACCTTTGAGCGCATGCAGCGATCGCTCGACGGTGGTTGCATCTTGCTGAGCCATGGCTTGCTCAATTTTTTGAATTTCCTGCCCCAAACTTGCCTCGAAGGTTTGCAGCAATTCCAGCAATTGCTGACCCTCAGATGCGAATTCTTTCGCACCCGACAGGTCGAGCATGGCAGTAGAGGAGGAAGATAAAAAAGTCATAGTTCAGCAAAGAGATAATAACAGCCATGAATCCCCTGCTTGACAAATTACAACCTTACCCGTTTGAGCGGCTCAAACAGCTGTTTTCAGCGGTCAAACCCAACCCCGAATTTTCGCCCATCAGCTTAGGAATTGGCGAGCCACGCCACGCCACGCCTGAATTGGTGCTCAACGCCTTGAGCGGCGCGACCTCAGCGCTCTCAGCCTACCCCGCCACCGCTGGCCTGCCCGAATTGCGCACAGCCTGCGCACAATGGATACAGCGTCGTTGTGGCCTGGAGGTCAACTCCACCACCCAAGTGCTGCCCGTCAATGGCTCCCGCGAAGCCTTGTTTGCGTTTGCGCAAACCGTGGTCAACCCCACACGAACCAACGCCACGGTGGTTTGCCCCAACCCCTTCTATCAAATTTACGAGGGCGCGGCACTGTTGGCCGGCGCAACACCCTACTACGTGCCCAGCGACCCAAGCTTGAATTTCAACGTCAATTGGGACACCGTTCCCACTGAAGTCTGGCGCAACACGCAACTGTTGTTTGTCTGCTCTCCTGGCAATCCCACGGGTGCCGTCATGCCGCTGGACGATTGGAAAAAGTTGTTTGACTTGAGCGACCAATACGGCTTTGTGATTGCCAGCGACGAGTGCTACAGCGAAATTTATTTCCGCGACGAGCCGCCCCTCGGTGGCTTGGAAGCCGCAGCGAAGCTGGGGCGAAAGGACTTCAAAAACTTGGTCGCCTTCACCAGCTTGTCCAAGCGCAGCAATGTGCCTGGCATGAGAAGCGGTTTTGTGGCGGGCGATGCGGCGATTTTGAAACAGTTCTTGCTCTACCGCACCTACCACGGCAGCGCCATGAGCGGCATGGTGCAAGCCGCCAGCGTTGCCGCATGGAATGACGAAGCCCATGTGGTGGCCAACCGCGCCCTGTACCGAGAAAAATTTGCCGCCGTCACGCCCATGCTGGCCGAGGTGATGGATGTGCGCTTGCCCGATGCGGGCTTTTACCTGTGGGCCGCAGTGCCTGAAATAAATGGTGTGCGCGATGACGAGGCTTTCGCCAAAGCACTTTTGGCTCAATACAATGTGACAGTTTTACCGGGCAGCTATTTGGCACGCGAAGCACAGGGGTTCAATCCCGGTGCAGGCCGCATCCGCATGGCCTTGGTGGCTGAAACCCAAGAATGCGTGCAAGCCGCGCAACGCATGGTTCAATTCATTCAAAACAACTAACCCCTCACGAGAAGACACATGACCGCTCAACTCCAAACCCTCATCGACAACGCTTGGGATAACCGCGCCAACATCAATGCCGCCAACGCCGCACACGAAGTGCGCGAAGCGGTAGATCACGTCATTGCCGAACTCAATGCAGGCCGCTTGCGCGTGGCCACCCGCGAATCTGTGGGTGTGTGGACCACGCACCAATGGCTGAAAAAAGCAGTGTTGTTGTCTTTCCGTTTGAACGACAACCAAGTCATCAAAGCAGGCGACTTGGGTTTTTACGACAAAGTGCAAACCAAGTTCTCCCACCTCAGTGACGAAGAAATGAAAGCCAGCGGCGTGCGCGTCGTGCCTCCCGCTGTGGCGCGTCGTGGCAGCTTCATTGCATCGGGTGCGATTTTGATGCCCTCGTACGTCAACATCGGCGCCTATGTCGATTCCGGCACGATGGTCGATACCTGGGCCACCGTGGGCTCCTGCGCACAAGTGGGCAAAAACGTTCACCTCTCTGGCGGGGTGGGCTTGGGCGGCGTGCTCGAACCGCTGCAAGCCAATCCCACCATCATCGAAGACAACTGCTTCATCGGCGCGCGCTCCGAAGTGGTCGAAGGCGTGATCGTGGAAGAAAACTCGGTGCTGGGCATGGGCGTGTACATCGGCCAAAGTACGCCCTTGTTTGACCGCGCCACAGGCGAGATCAGCTATGGTCGCGTGCCCAGCGGCTCGGTGGTGGTCAGCGGCAACATTCCCAAAGTGGCGGCCAACGGCGCGCCTTACAGCATGTATGCGGCCATCATCGTCAAACGTGTGGATGCACAAACCCGCTCTAAAACCAGCATCAACGATTTGTTGCGCGATTGATTTTCCCCACCATGTCCCGCACCCTTGCTCTCGCCGAACAACTCATCTCCCGCCCCTCGGTCACGCCAGAAGACGCGGGATGCTTGGACCTCATCAGCCAACGGCTCACGCCTTTGGGTTTTGTGTGTGAGCGCATCGACAGCGGGCCAGACACGTTTCGGGTGAGCAATCTGTGGGCGATCAAACGCAGCCACCACGCCAGCGCTAAAACACTGGTGTTTGCTGGCCACACTGACGTTGTGCCCACCGGCCCGATTGCACAGTGGAAGAGCGATCCATTCACGCCCACGCACCGCGATGGCAAACTGTTTGGGCGAGGCGCGAGCGACATGAAAACCTCGTTGGCTGCCATGGTGGTGGCCGTCGAAGAATTTTTGGCAGCGCAGCCCGACCCCACGCTATCCATCGCCTTTTTGCTGACCAGCGACGAAGAAGGCCCTGCGCTTGACGGCACGGTCAAGGTCTGCGAGGCTTTGAAAGCCCGTGGCGAGCGTCTGCATTACTGCATTGTGGGTGAACCCACCTCGGTTCAGCGCACAGGCGACATGATCAAAAATGGCCGGCGCGGCACCATGAGCGGCAAGCTCACCGTCAAAGGCATACAAGGCCACATTGCGTATCCGCAATTGGCGCGCAACCCAATTCACCAACTTGCACCCGCTTTGGCTGAATTGACGGCCATTGAATGGGACGCAGGCAATGCGTTTTTTCCGCCGACCAGCTGGCAAGTGAGCAACATCCACGCAGGCACGGGCGCGAGCAACGTGATTCCCGGCGACTGCGTGGTGGACTTCAATTTCCGCTTTTGCACTGAATCAACGCCTGAACAATTGCAGCAGCGCGTCCTCCATGTGCTGCACCAACACGGGCTTGATTTTGACTTGACATGGACAATTGGCGGTCTGCCGTTTTTGACCACGCCGGGCGATTTGGTGGAAGCGGTGCAAGCCGCGATTCGCACGGTCACCGGTTTGGAAACTGAGCTATCCACCACAGGCGGCACCAGCGATGGCCGCTTCATGGCGCAAATTTGTCCGCAAGTCATTGAATTGGGACCACCCAATGCGACGATTCACAAGATTGATGAGTATGTGGCGGTGGAGGATGTGGAGCCCTTGAAGAACATCTATCTTCAAATGCTGAAAAACCTCTCAAAGCATTCATGAACCTTCCCCAACTCGTTCAGGCCTGCGCTCAATCGCTCACCGACGCCCAGGTCGTCTTCGGACAAGGTACGACCAACGCCCACGACGAAGCCGCATGGCTGGTGCTGTGGCAGCTGGGTCTTCCACTGGACATTGACATCAACGACCCGGCGCACGATGTTGCGCTGCCTGCCGAACTCATTGCCAAAGTGCAAGCGCTCATCGCGCAGCGCATTGCCACCCGCAAACCTGCCGCTTACCTCACGCAAGAAGCGTGGTTGCAAGGCGTGTCCTTCTACATTGACGAGCGCGCCATCGTGCCGCGCAGCCTGATTGCCGAAGTGTTGGCCAACGGCAGCATCGACCCGTGGCTGCATCCCGCCACCCAGCGCGTGCTCGACCTGTGCACGGGCAACGGCAGCTTGGGTTTGTTGGCGGCCATGGCATTTCCTGACATCCACGTCTTGGGCTTGGACATTTCCAACGACGCGCTGGATGTGGCGCGCATCAACGTGGAGCGCCACGGTCTGCAAGACCGCATGCGCCTTGCCCAATCCGACGGTTTGCAAAACGCACATGGCGAGTTCGACCTGATTGTGTGCAACCCGCCGTATGTCAATGCCCACAGCATGGCCGAGTTGCCCGCCGAATTCAAAGCCGAACCCACGCTGGCCTTGGCCGGCGGCACAGACGGCATGGACTTTGTGCGTCAACTCTTGCGCGACGCACCCGCGCACATGAGCCAGCACGCGCTGCTAGTGCTTGAAATTGGCCATGAACGCGAACACTTCGAAGCCGCATTCCCCACCTTAGATGCCGTATGGCTCTCCACCAGCGCCGGAGACGACCACGTCTTGCTCCTGTCGCGCCAAGCCATTCTTGAAGGCACGCCTCACCCATGATCACTCTGAAAAACGTCACCTTGCGCCGCAGCGCCAAGGTGTTGCTCGACGGCGCATCCGTCACCCTGAATCCGGGCGAAAAAGTCGGCTTGGTCGGACGCAATGGCGCGGGCAAATCCACCCTGTTCGCGCTGCTCAACGGCACGCTGCATGAAGACGCGGGCGAGTACTTCATTCCTTCGCAATGGCGCATGGGCCAGGTCGCCCAAGACATGCCCGAAACCGAACAAAGCGCCACCGAGTTTGTGATTGAAGGCGACACCGTGCTCAACGACGCACGCGCCGAAGTCAAAGCCGCTGAAGCCACCGAAGACGGCGAACGATTGGGCAACGCCTACATGGCGCTGTACGACGCGGGCGAACACGACGCCGCCTCGCGCGCACAAGCTTTGATTTTGGGACTCGGCTTCAAAACCAGCGAATTGGACAACCCCGTCAACAGCTTTTCTGGCGGCTGGCGCATGCGCTTGCAACTCGCCCGCGCCTTGATGTGCCCGTCCGATTTGTTGCTCCTCGACGAACCCACCAACCACTTGGATTTGGATGCTTTGGTCTGGCTCGAAGCCTGGCTCAAACGCTACGAAGGCACGATGATCGTCATCAGCCACGACCGCGAATTTTTGGACGCCGTGACCAACGTCACCTTGCACATCGACCAAGCCAAACTCACGCGCTACGGCGGCAACTACAGCAAGTTTGAAGACATGCGTGCCGAGAAAATGGAGTTGCAACAAAACGCCTTTGCCAAGCAGCAAGACAAAATTGCCCACTTGCAAAAATTCATTGCCCGCTTCAAAGCCAAGGCCAGCAAAGCCAAGCAAGCGCAAAGCCGCGTCAAGGCACTGGATCGCATGGAAAAAGTCGCGCCGCTTTTGGCCGAAGCCGATTTCAGCTTCGAGTTCAAAGAACCGCTCAACCTGCCCAATCCCATGCTCTCGATGCAAGGCATCAGCGTGGGCTACCCCGCGCCTGCCGATGCCCCAGCAGGCACGCCGCCGACCGTCATCGTGCAAAACATCAGCCGCTCGGTGCTGGCCGGACAACGCATTGGCATTTTGGGGGCCAACGGACAAGGCAAATCCACGCTGGTCAAAACCATCGCGCGCGATTTGAAAGTCATCAGCGGCGAAGTGACCGAAGGCAAAGGCCTGAACATCGGCTACTTTGCCCAGCAAGAACTGGATGTGCTGCGCCCCGCAGACAACCCGCTGCAACACATGATCGACCTGGTGAAAAAACTCACCGCAGAGGGAAAAATTGCCGGACAAGCCACCCGCGAGCAAGACCTGCGCAGCTTCTTGGGCAACTTTAATTTCAGCGGCGACATGGTCAAGCAAGCCGTGGGCAGCATGAGCGGCGGCGAAAAAGCCCGCCTTGTGCTGTGCATGTTGGTCTGGCAGCGCCCCAACCTCTTGCTCATGGATGAGCCCACCAACCACTTAGACCTGGCCACCCGCGAAGCCCTGAGCATGGCTTTGAACGAGTTTGAAGGCACCGTCATGTTGGTGAGTCACGACCGCGCCTTGCTGCGTGCGGTGTGCGACGAGTTCTGGATGGTCTCACGCGGCGGCGTCGAGCCCTTTGACGGCGATTTGGACGACTACCAACGCTATTTGCTGGACGAAGCCAAACGCCTGCGCACCGAAGCCACAGCCGCAGCCAACGTGGCTGCCCGCGAAGAACAACAAGCTGCAGCCAATGCGTTAATCGAAGCCCAACAAGCTGAAAAAAATCAGCCCAAAACAGCAGCACCCACGGCCTCGCGCGAAGACCGCAAACTCGATGCCCAGCAGCGCAAAGAGTTGAATGAAAAAAAGCGTCCGCTCAAAAAAGAACTCGACGCTTTGGAGAAAGACATGGCCGCGTTAGAAGCTGAAAAACAAAGCCTGCATGAGCAACTCAGCACCCCACTCGCTCCCGCCGCCATTGCCGAATCAGGCAAACGGCTCAAGCGGGTGGAAGACCAAGTGGCCGCGCATGAACTGCGGTGGTTGGAATTGACGGAGGCGTTGGAGCAGCTAGAAACATCCGTGGTTTGAACCAAGCGTTTGCTCGCTGAAAGCTCAAATCCACAAAACACTGCACCCCACAATGGCGGGAAATGTCGCCAACCACGCCCAAAAGAAACGGTTTAGCCCAAAAAACCAAAACACCAACAAGTGAAACACTGCGGCGATGCTGCAGTACAACAGCGCCCAAAGCGGGTGCATCAAGGCGAGCGGGAAAGTGGCTTCCCAGAGCATGAAACTCCAAGCGCCAAAACACGCCAAGCCAGGTTGTCTCAGCCAATGCTTGGGCGACAAAGGGCCGTAAATGGCAGCATTCAAAAAAATGGTCATGGCCGCTCCGCTGCGCCACTCGGGACGCAGCATCTTGACCCATCCTGACATGAAATAAGACGTCACGGCTTGAAGGGTGATGTACCACAGGCCAGCGCGCCAAGCCAGCGCGGGATTGACGAATTCACCACCCACATACGCGATCAACAAACCCGTCAAGACCACCAAGGTCATGAAATCGCTGCCGCCGTTAAACGCACCCCGCCAACGAATCAAGATCAACACAGTACCTGCAAACAAAAACAAAACCAGCGCCAAACTCCCGCCCCACAGCCCGAGGCACAAAGCGGCCACTAAACGCAGCCATAGCAGAGTTTTATAGGTAGAAGGACGCATCAACGCGTCCAAACAAGGCCTCAGCCATGCCTGAGGTATATCGCGTCTCTGTACTGACCATACCCAAAGTCCATGCGCAGACGTGGCTTCTGACAAGCGCAAAAATTCAAGTGTCTGAAGCCCCAAACTTATAGCCAGCAGGAACTCAAGCGCACGGGTTACAAGCAACAAGCCTGTGGGCGTTAGCATGACAACTCCGGTGAGCGCATCATGGTGTCGGTGTGCGTTACACCATCGGTATTGGACAACTCCATGCGCAATTCAAATTGAAACTGGCAAAGCGTGGGATGGCCAAGCCTTAATTGTGCTTTTACCAAGCGCACCACCAACTCATAAGTCACGAGATCTTGTGCATCAGCACCGCTCGGTAAATCGTAAAGGTCGGCCCAAAAATGGTCTACCAAATTTTGTTGCGCCATTCCTAAATTGACATCGGCATTGTGAAACAGATGAAACCAGCGTCGCTGGCGGCGCGGATAAATCCATTGCCAATCAGACCACTCACACTCACCGTTCGTATGTATGCTCGCTGCGCGGGCA
>CAILCI010000059.1 GCA_903832625.1 uncultured Burkholderiales bacterium
AACTATAGGCGCAAGAGGAGACACATTTACCTAAAAGTTTGGATTCTTTGAGCAGTGACTCATTGGCCCCTAAACCCAGGGGCAAATAGGTATTAAAGCCCTTGGCTCTGATGAATTGGCCTAGTCGTAGCCCACCCATCAAATCGCCGCCTAGGCTTTGAAAAACCACCGTAGTGCCTCGGGGCATGTCGCCCACAATCTGCCCTAGCACCTCTGAGCTTTGTCGCTCAATATGCCCTTGCGCAAGGATGAGTTCTCCCTCCCCCAACTCCTGCGGTACTGCCAAACAAGGCGCGCTCGAATCTACATTGGCACTTGCATTTGAGGTGCAGCGCGCGATGCGTGTAAATGACATTCCAACTACCGCATCAGCGGCAAGGAGTGGAGTAGGTACGTAAAGAAAATAAAAAGAAACAGAAAATAAACAAAGCGCACCGAGCGCTTTGTTACATGCACTAAACGATAGCCATTTTGGGATTACGAGAGTTTTAGCGCTCGCGGAATGCATTCTCTTTCACCCCAATAATTGGCTTGAGCAAATAATTCAACACCGTTTTATTACCCGTAATGATGTCGACTTGCGCCTGCATACCAGGAATGATGGGCAGCTTTTTACCAAGAGAGTTCATCACAGAGGTTGAAGTCTCTATCCTTGCGATGTAGTAATAGTTAGTTTGTCCGCGCTCTTCCTTTGAGACAGCGTCGGCTGAGATTTGCGTGACACTCCCCTTCATCGATCCGAAGATAGAGTAATCGTAGGCAGAGACTTTCACATTGGCACTTTGACCAAGCTTGACAAAGCCAATGTCTTGCGGGCGCACTTGCGCCTCCACTACCAGCACATCATCGGATGGCACGATCTCCATCAATGGCTCACCAGGGCGCAATACACCACCAAGCGTTGTGACTAAAACACGGTTGACTACACCCTTCATCGGTGCCTTCACATAGGTGCGCTCTACTTTGTCTGCAAGTGCTGGCAAGGTCTTTCGCATGGGTTGCAACTCCAAACTCACCTTGGCCAACTCGCCTGATGCTTCGCTCTTGGCTTGGCGGCGCATGGCGTCAATCTTGGTTCGTGCTTCATCCACACGCGCTTGTGTACGAATTTGCTCTAGCTGCGGCTCAAGCCCACGGTCAACCAAACGCTTGACGATTTCTAGCTCGGCCTGGGCATTGCGATATTGGTTCTCAAGCACCGCCAAATCCGCACTAAGGCGCATCTTGCGATTGACGAACTCTGCGTTTTCAATGTTGACGTACTGGCGTGCCATCTCAGTGAACTCTGGCGAGAATACCAATGACTTTTCCTCTACTTCAGCCAATAGACGTGCCTCTTTAGCCATAAGAGAGAGCACTTGTTGTTTGCGGCTTTCAAACTCGGCACCAAACTGGGTCGAAGACAAGTTCATCAGCACCTGCCCCGCTTGCACCAAGTCGCCTTGTTTGACATTGATCTTTTGAACAATGCCGCCTTCCATATTTTGTAGAACCTGCATCTTGGCCGAAGGAATCACACGCCCTTCAGCATGTGTGACCTCATCGACAGATGAAATTCCAGCCCAAATCAACATCAACACCACCAAAGCGGCAATCGTGTTGATCAATAAAAAAGAAGCCTTGTGCGGTTTGCCTAAGCGTGCATGGGTAATACCAGGGGTCTCTGAGCTGAGATCGTCTTGCGATCTGCCATACACCAACCCCTTAACCCAAGCAACAGGTCGCCCCAACCAATTAAGAAAACGCATTAAGCCGCCGCCCCGTAACCAAATTTTTCAGAACTTGCTGGATCCGATCGCCCTTCCAATGACGAAATCGGATCGTTGACTGGGGCAGCTGGTGCGCTAGGCGCAGCAGGTTTTTTCATGAAGTCCGATTTAGGACCTTGCGCTACCAATCGGCCTTGGTCCATTACCAAGACGCGGTCAATAAGTTCAATGATCGAAGCACGGTGCGTGATCACAATAATCGTTTGGTTGATCAACTCGGCCTTTAATCGCTCAATCAATGCGCGCTCGCCAGGCAAATCCATCGCACTCGTTGGCTCGTCCATCAACACAATGGGAGGTCGGTTAACCAAGGCTCTGGCAATGGTGATGGCTTGCTTTTGGCCACCAGAGAGCCCCTCGCCGCGCTCTTTCAATCGCAGGCCATAGCCCTCCGGGTGCTGGGAGATAAATTCGTGTACACCCGCTAATTGCGAAGCTTCTAATATTTCTTGGTCCGTCGGGTTGTTGCCACCAATGGCAATGTTTTGTTTGACCGTGCCAGTGAGCAACCAAACCTCTTGCATCACGGTGCCAATGTTGCGGCG
>CAILCI010000060.1 GCA_903832625.1 uncultured Burkholderiales bacterium
AAACATTTCGTTTTTTGAGTCAATTTCTCAGCTTGACCAAAGAAGTGTTGCACGGTGACGAGCGGGTGATATCCAAGGGTAAATCTGCATAAAAATGCAGTTGCGCGCATTAAAAAGATGCACTATGATGCACTTTAATTCCTGCCGCAGCCCTATTTTGTTGGAGACACCATGACCCAAGCCACCGTTGTCGATTACCGCATCGAACCCAGCCAATACCAGCACTGGTCCGTCAAGTACGAAGGCGAGACGGCCACGTTGCAGCTCAACATCAACGAAGACGCGGGCATTCGCCCCGGCTACAAACTCAAGCTCAATTCGTATGACTTGGGCGTGGACATTGAGTTGAATGACGCGCTGCAACGCATTCGCTTTGAGCATCCCGAAGTCAAGTGCGTGGTGGTCACGTCCTTGAAAGACCGCATTTTTTGCTCGGGCGCGAACATCTTCATGTTGGGCTTGTCCAGCCATGCGTGGAAAGTCAACTTTTGCAAATTCACCAACGAAACCCGCAACGGCATGGAAGACTCCAGCCGCAACGAGGGTTTGAAGTTCGTTGCGGCCGTGAATGGCGCCTGTGCGGGCGGTGGCTACGAACTGGCCTTGGCCTGTGACGACATTGTGTTGGTGGACGACCGCTCCAGCAGCGTGTCGCTGCCCGAAGTGCCTCTGTTGGGTGTGTTGCCCGGCACCGGTGGTTTGACCCGCGTGACCGACAAGCGCAAAGTGCGTCACGATTTGGCCGATATTTTTTGCACCAGCGTCGAAGGTGTGCGCGGTCAACGCGCTGTGGAATGGCGTTTGGTGGACGAAGTGGCCAAGCCCGCGCAATTTTCTGCGGCCGTGCAAGCGCGTGTGGCCAAACTGGCTGCACACAGCCAACGCGCTGGCGCTGTGGCAGCGGGCAAGGGCGTGGCTTTGACGCGCTTAGAGAAAAAGGTCAGCGCCGACGCGATTGACTACACCTACGTGCAAGTGGCCTTAGACCGCGCCAAGCGCACCGCCACACTCACCGTTCATGCGCCGCACGCGCCCGTCCCCACGACGACGCAAGGCATAGAAGCTGCTGGCGTGAATTGGTATCCGCTGCAAATGGCGCGCGAATTGGACGACGCGATTTTGAGTCTGCGCACCAACGAGTTAGACATCGGCACTTGGCTCTTGCGCACCCAAGGCGACGCCGCGCTGGTTTTGCAGTCAGACGCCGTGCTGGTGCAACAGGCCTCGCATTGGTTGGTGCGCGAAACATTGGGCTTTATGCGCCGCACTTTTGCGCGCATTGACGTGTCCTCACGCTCTTTGTTTGCCTTGGTGGACCAAGGCTCTTGCTTTGCCGGCAGCTTGGCCGAATTGGCGTTTGCCGCCGACCGTGCTTACATGTTGGCCTTGCCCGACTCGCCAGAGCTTGCGCCACGCATCGCCTTGACTGAATTGAATTTTGGCCACTTGCCCATGGTCAACCACCAATCGCGTTTGCAGCGTCGTTTTTACGAAGAGGTGGAGCCACTGGAAAAAGTCCGCGCCGTGGTTGGGCAAGCGCTGGATGCCGACCAAGCTTTGGCGTTGGGTTTGGTCACTGCTGCGCCTGATGACATTGACTGGGCTGACGAAATTCGCATCGCGGTGGAAGAACGCGCCGCCATGTCGCCCGACAGCTTGACCGGTTTGGAAGCCAACCTGCGCTTTAGCCAAAAAGAGTCGATGGAGACGCGCATTTTTGGGCGACTCTCGGCCTGGCAAAACTGGATTTTCAACCGCCCCAACGCTGTTGGCGAAAAGGGCGCTCTCAAGGTCTATGGCAAAGGCGAAAAAGCCGCATTTGACCTCAACCGTGTTTAACCGACCCATTTCACAGTTACTAGGAGCACCTCATGTCAGCCATCAACTACAGCGACAAAATCCCTAACAACGTCAACCTGTCCGAAGACCGCACCTTGCAACGTGCGCTCGAGCATTGGCAACCCAATTACTTGCAATGGTGGCAAGACATGGGGCCTGACGGCTCGCACAATTTTGATGTGTACTTGCGCACTGCCGTGAGCGTGGATCCGCAAGGCTGGGCGCAGTTTGGTCACGTCAAAATGCCCGACTACCGCTGGGGCATCTTTTTGAATGCGGCTGAGCAAGACCGCAAAATCCATTTTGGCGACAACATGGGCGAAGCCGTTTGGCAAGACGTGCCTGGCGAACACCGCGCCAACTTGCGCCGCATCATCGTCACCCAAGGCGACACCGAACCCGCTTCGGTCGAGCAACAACGCCACTTAGGCCTGACCGCACCCAGCCAATACGACTTGCGCAACCTGTTTCAAGTCAATGTGGAAGAAGGTCGCCACCTGTGGGCGATGGTGTATTTGCTGCACAAATACTTTGGCCGCGATGGCCGCGAAGAAGCCGAAGCCTTGCTGGAGCGCAACAGCGGCAACGACGACAACCCGCGCATTTTGCAAGCCTTCAACGAGAAAACGCCCGACTGGTTGAGCTTTTTCATGTTCACCTATTTCACCGACCGTGACGGCAAATTCCAGTTGTGCGCTTTGGCAGAAAGCGCCTTCGACCCGCTGGCGCGCACCACCAAATTCATGCTGACCGAAGAGGCGCACCACATGTTTGTTGGCGAGTCCGGCGTGGGGCGCGTGATTCAACGCACGGTGGACGCGATGAATCAACTCAAAACCGACGACGTGGGCAAGCTGCGTGCAGCGGGCGTGATTGATTTGCCCACCTTGCAGCGCTATATCAATTTCCACTTCAGCGTGACGATTGACTTGTTCGGTGCCGACCAGTCTTCTAATGCCGCCACCTTCTACAGTTCTGGCCTCAAAGGTCGCTACGAAGAAGGCAAACGCACCGACGACCATGTGCTCAAAGGCAACAGCTACAAAGTGCTGGAAGTGGTCAACGGCCAGTTGATTGAAAAAGAAGTGCCCATGCTCAATGCCTTGAACGAAGTGCTGCGCGACGACTACATCACCGACTCCAAAGGGGGCGTGGAGCGTTGGAACCGCATCATTGACAAAGCGGGCGTGTCGTACAAACTCACGGTGCCGCACAAAGCTTTCCACCGCAACATTGGTGGTTTGGCGGGCGTCAAAGTCAGCCCCGATGGCCGCGTGGTCAGCGAAGCCGAATGGAATGCCAAGGTCAACGAATGGCTGCCCAGCGAGCAAGACCGCGCCTATGTGGGCAGCTTGATGGGGCGTGTGGTCGAACCCGGCAAATTTGCCAACTGGATCGCGCCACCCGTCATGGGCATCAACCGCCAGCCGGTCGATTTTGACTACGTGCGTTTCAACTAAAGTCAGACCTTTCACGTTTAACCATTTGTGCCATGACCGCCACCACCGAACTGATTCAGCAGCATGTGATTGACCCGGAGATTTGCATCCGCTGCAACACCTGCGAAGCCACTTGTCCGGTGGGCGCGATCACCCACGACAGCCGCAACTATGTGGTCATCGTGGACAAATGCAATTTGTGTATGGCCTGTGTGCCACCTTGTCCCACAGGCTCCATCGACAACTGGCGCAGTGTGCCCAAGGCCGCTGCCTACAGCGTGGAAGAGCAATTGGGTTGGGACGAGTGCCCGCACCCTTGAGCGCGGCAGAGTTGACCAGCATGGGCGCTGAGTCGGCCGCTTCAAGCGAGGGCGCAAGCGCAGCTTCGCCATCGGTGGCCGCTTTGAGCAGCAGTGGTTTTGAGAGCGCAGCCACCACGCAAACCCACATGGGTTCGACCGTGCCGCCTTGGTCGGCGGCGCACGCTTACACCAACCTCTATGGCGTCAAAACGCCCATCACGGCTTCGGTGGTGGGCAATGTGCAAGTCAACGACGCTGGCACAGCCAACGAAACCCATCACATTGTGTTGGACTTTGGCGCCATGCCGTTTCCAGTGCTCGAAGGTCAGTCGATTGGCATCATCCCGCCCGGCGTCGATGCGCAAGGCAAACCGCACCATGCAAGGCAGTACTCCATTGCCAGCCCACGCAACGGCGAACGTGCGGGCTACAACAATCTGTCGCTCACCGTCAAACGTGTGGTCGAAGACCATGAGGGCCAGCCCGTCAAAGGCGTGGCTTCCAATTACCTGTGCGATTTGGAAACCGGCGACAGCGTGCAAGTCATTGGCCCCTTTGGTGCCAGCTTCTTGATGCCCAACCATCCCAAATCCAACATCGTGATGATTTGCACGGGCACAGGCAGCGCCCCCATGCGCGCCATGACCGAGTGGCGACGTCGCTTGCGCCAAAGCGGCAAGTTCGAAAGCGGCAAACTTATGCTGTTTTTTGGCGCGCGCACCCAACAAGAATTGCCTTACTTTGGCCCGCTGCAAAAGCTGCCCAAAGATTTCATCGACATTCACTTTGCGTTTTCGCGCACCCCCAACCAACCCAAGCGCTATGTGCAAGATCTCTTGCGCGAGCGCAGTGCTGACATCACGGCGATGCTCCAAGATGCCAACACCTGTTTTTATGTGTGCGGACTCAAGAGCATGGAAGAGGGCGTGCTCCACGCCTTGCGTGACATTGCCAACGAAGCAGGTTTAGGTTGGGACGTGGTGGCACCGGTGTTGAAGCGAGAGGGACGCTTGCATTTGGAGACATATTGAGGTTTAGCGGGCATCACAGCCTAAATTCTTCTCTGTCCATTGCATAGTAAGCGTACTTAATCGCTCCTGCCTTGCTGTCGCGCATCGCCATGTGGTGGAGCTTGCCGCCAATTTTTTCCAACGCACGGCGCGAGCGCAGGTTGTTTGCGCCAATGTGAAACCAAACTCTTTGCGCCCAACCAAAGGCGTGCGTGAGCATCAGGCGTTTGAGCGCGCCGTTGGTGGCTCCGCCCCAATGATTGCGGGCTAAAAAGGTGTAGCCAATCGCCAGTTCACGCTGCGCGGCGTCTAGGTCGTAATAGCGCGACGCGCCTAGCACTGCGCCGCTGGCGGTTTCGATCACCACCAAGGTGTTGGCACTGCTCAAGCCTGGCGCAAATACCTCTTGCTCAAACACTTCCCGCTGATAGCGCAGCGGGCTGGGATGTTGTTCCCAAATCAAAGGATCGCTGGCGACGCTGTACAAAGCATCGAAATCATCGGCGTGTAAGGGACGCAGGGTGAGTGTGTCGCCGTGCAGGGTGGGTTGCGGATTGAAGTCAGTCATACAAAACGTGGGTTAGCAAAGGAATTTAACAGCAAGCTACCATCTCCCCATGATGCAAAACCCCAATTCCTCGGAGCCGCACGCCATCACTTGGTGGCAACAAGGCTGGCGCAGCTTGTGGCGCGATGCGCGGGCGGGCGAATTGCGCTTGCTGGTGGTGGCTGTGGTGTTGGGCGTGGCGGCTTTGAGTTCGGTGAGTTTTTTGGCCGACCGTTTGAATGCGGGCTTGCAACGCGATGCCAGTCAGCTTTTAGGCGGCGATGTGGTGGTGGTCAGCGACGCGCCCACGCCCGAGGTTTTCAAGCGCGAAGCTGCGCAGCAAGGTTTGCGCGGCGTGACGAGTTTGAGCTTTGCAACCATGGCGCGCGCCAACGACAGCGAAGGCGGTGAAAGCCGTTTGGTGGCGCTCAAAGCGGTGGAGTCTGGCTATCCGTTGCGCGGGCATTTGCGTGTGACCGATTCACTGGCGCAGGCGAATGCCATTGCCAATTCCAATACCAACGACAAATCGCAGCTTTCTTCGGTGGTAGAGACAAATCAAATTCCAGCACACGGCGAAGTGTGGGTTGAACCCGCCGTGCTGGAGGCGCTGAATGTGGAAGTAGGCGGCACCTTGCTGCTGGGTAACCAAAGTTTTGTGATTCGCCAAGTGCTGTTGCAAGAGCCCGACCGAGGTGCGGGATTTATGAACTTTGCACCGCGTGTTCTGATGAACGCAGCCGACTTGCCCGCCACTGGGCTGGTGCAGCCCGCCAGTCGGGTGACTTGGCGCTATGCCTTGGCAGCAGACGGTGCAAAGGCCTTGGCACAGGTGCGCAGCTTTGCTGAGTTTGCCGAGCAAGAGGCCAAAAAGCCCGAGGTCAAAGGCGTGCATGTGGAGTCGCTGGAAGCAGGTCGCCCCGAAATGCGCCAAACCTTGGACAGGGCAGGCAAATTTTTGAACTTGGTGGCGCTCTTGGCGGCCTTGCTCAGCGCCGTGGCGGTGGCTTTGTCGGCGCGCAGCTTTGCCGCCAAGCATTTGGACGACTGCGCCATGCTGCGTGTTTTGGGACAAAGCCAGCGGCAAATTGCTTCGGCTTATGCATTTGAATTTGTGTTGATCGCTGGCGTGGCCAGTGGCTTGGGCGTGGCCTTGGGCTGGGCTGTGCATTTGGTGTTTGTGCAGTTGTTGGCGGGTTTGGTGGAAACCGCCTTGCCTGCGGCCAGCGCTTGGCCTGTGATCTACGGCATGGGCACGGGCTTGATGTTGCTGCTTGCTTTTGGTTTGCCGCCCGTGCTGCAACTCGCCAGCGTTCCCGCTTTGCGCGTCATGCGGCGCGACTTAGGCGAGCTCAAAGCCAGCACCGTGAGCGTGTGGGGCGTCGGTTTGCTGGGTTTTTCTGGCTTGCTATTGGCGGTGAGCCGCGACCTGCAATTGGGTTTGATGGTGGTGGGCGGCTTTGCGGGTGCTGCGGTCTTGTTTGCGGGCATGGCTTGGCTGGCGGTGCGATTGCTTCGGCGCACGGTGCGCGAAGGCGCGGCGCCCACATGGTTGATGTTGGCCACCCGTCAAATCAGCGCCCGACCCGGCTATGCCATGGTGCAAGTCAGCGCTTTGGCGGTGGGTTTGTTGGCCTTGTTTTTGTTGGTGCTATTGCGCACCGACCTCATCAGCAGTTGGCGCAACGCCACGCCTGCGGATGCGCCCAATCGCTTTGTCATCAACATTCAACCGTCACAGGCGCAAGCATTTTTGAAAAGTTTACAAAGCGAGGGCGTGGAGAAACTCGATTGGTATCCCATGATTCGAGGCCGTTTGGTGGCGGTCAATCAAACACCGGTGTCCGCTTCTGACTATGTGGAAGAACGCGCCAAGCGTTTCATCGACCGTGAATTCAACCTTTCCTACAGCCCCGATGCGCCCACACACAACCGCATCGTAGCGGGCGAGTGGACCAGCGAGGAGGCCGATGCCCTGAGCTTGGAAGAAGGCGTAGCCAAAGCCTTGGGCTTGAAGTTGGGTGATGTCTTGCGCTTTGACATGGCGGGCGTGTTGTACGAGGCGCGCGTCACCTCCATTCGGCATGTGGATTGGACTTCTATGCGCGCCAACTTCTTTGTCATGTTTCCGGTCAGCCATTTTGTCGATGCGCCAACCACGTTCATTGCCGCTTTTCGCGCGCCTGTTGAAGGCTTTGACAAACGCTTGGTGCGCCAGTTTCCTAACGTCACCAGCGTGGACATGGGCGCGACTTTGAATCAAGTGCAAAAAGTGTTGACCCAAGTCAGCCAAGCGGTGGAGTTTTTGTTTGTCTTCACCTTGGCGGCGGGTATGGTGGTCTTGTTTTCAGCCGTGACCGCCACCCGCGAAGAGAGAGCGCGTGAATACGCCATCATGCGGGCATTGGGCGCGTCTGGCGCTTTGCTGGCGCGGGTTCAGCGCGCAGAGCTGGCGGGAATTGGTGCTTTGGCGGGATTTTTGGCCGCGTGTGTCGCCATGCTGTTGGGTTGGGGCTTGGCACGCTATGCCTTTGACTTCAACTGGACGGCCAGCCCGTGGGTGGTGATGTTGGGCGCCTTGGTCGGCGCGGTGCTGGCGCTGGCCGCAGGCTGGTGGGGTTTGCGCGATGTGTTGCGTCGCCCCGTGGTGCAGACCTTGCGCCAAGCCATGGATTAACTCAAGCTTGACAATCGCTGATGCAAATACAAGACAAACCTCCGTTTGATAGCCCCTTTGAGTGGATCGGTGGCGAAGCGCGCGTGCGCGCCTTGACCGAGCGCTTTTACGACCTCATGGATTTAGAGCCCGCTTTCAGCGAGTTGCGCAGCGCCCACGGCGCAGAATTGGACAACGCACGCCAGCGTTTGTTCATGTTTTTGTGCGGTTGGTTGGGTGGCCCGAGTTACTACACCGACCAATTCGGCCATCCCATGCTGCGCATGAGGCACATG
This sequence comes from uncultured Burkholderiales bacterium, assembly GCA_903832625.1. Taxonomy (GTDB): domain Bacteria; phylum Pseudomonadota; class Gammaproteobacteria; order Burkholderiales; family Burkholderiaceae_C; genus Limnohabitans. The sequence goes on from CAILCI010000060.1 coordinate 8,090, forward strand.
CCTTTTGCCATTGGCATCAAAGAACGCGACCAATGGCTGGCCTGCATGAACCAAGCCATGCAAGAAACACAAGTCCCTGATGCCTTGCGCGAGCGCTTGAACACCAGTTTTTTTCAGACAGCGGATTGGATGCGGAACAAAGGGGTTTGAAAAAGTCAGTGAAATAACTCACGTTTTATGTGGCGCCATCAACACCACCAACGCGCCCGCTCCGCCATCTGAGGGTTTGGCTTGCACAAAGGCCAGCACCTCGTTTTTTTGCACCAGCCAGCGTTGTACTTTGGACTTGAGCACGGGTTCTTTTCCGGGAGAACCCAAACCTTTGCCGTGCACTACGCGCACGCAACGCCAGCCTTGGCTTTTGGCGCTGCGGATAAATTGCCCCAAGGCCTCTCGGGCCTCATCGCTGCGCAGACCATGCAAATCAAGCTGGCCTTGAATGCTCCATTCGCCTTTGCGCAGCTTGCGCGTCACGTCTGTGCCTATGCCTACGCGGCGATAGCTCATTTGGTCGTCCACGTCGAGCAAGGTGCTCACGTCGAACTCGTCGCTCAGGCTTTCTTGCAGGGCGGCTTGTTCGTCTAAAGCTCGTTGCATGACGCTGGGCACGGGGCGTGGCGTGGGCAAAATCACGCGCTCAGGGGCTTGCAAGGGCTGAACTTTGCCAATGGCGCGGGTGAAGAGGTTGCGCTCTGCTTCGGCGCGCAAGGCCGCCTCCTGCTTGGCAGCTTCGGCCAAGGCCTGGGAGCGGCTTTGCTCGGCCAGCGTTTTGCGCAGGTCGCCCAAGTCTTGCAGAGATTTAGATTTCACAACAACCCTTCTTCCGCCAAAGACAAATACTTGCCCTGAGCCACGATGATGTGATCGCGAACCGCCACATCAATCAAGCCCAGCGCGTCTTTGAGCGATTGGGTGAGTTTAAGGTCGGCAGGCGAGGGCTTGACATTGCCGCCCGGATGGTTGTGCGCCAACACCACGCCGTCCGCGCCCAACGCCAGCGCAGTTTTGGCTACTTCGCGGGGATAGACCATGGTTTGCGACACCGAGCCGCGAAACATGGGTTGGTAAGACAGCAGCCGATTGTGGACATCCAAGAACAACACCGCAAACACCTCGTGCTTGAGTTGGCCGAGTTCGAGTTGCAAATATTGTTTGACCGCTGCGGGTGAATTCATGACTGCCGTCTCTGACAATTCTTGAGTCAGGGCGCGCCGCGCCATCTCCAGCACCGCCACCAATTGCGCGCGTTTGGCCGTGCCGCCCATGCCTTTGCAAAATTTCAGCTCGTCCGCGCTGGCGTGAATCAAGCCCGCAAAGCCTTTGAAATGTTCCAACAATTCTTGCGCCATGCGAAACACGCTTTTGCCTTTGATGCCGGTGCGCAAGAACAAAGCCAGCAGTTCGGTGTCAGTGAGGGAGGATGCGCCGTGGGTGAGGAGCTTTTCCCTCGGTCGCATTTCTGGGGGAAGTTGCTCAATTGTCATCGAATCGGTCATGCGGCACGGCTTTCAGCAAGGCTATGGCGAGGTTTCTACAATATCGCCATGTCAGAACATCTAACAAGTGGCAACCCTACCATTACCCCCGGCGCTTTTTTAACGCTCCACTATCGGCTTTGTGGAGCGCAAGGCGACATCATCAACACATTTGCCGATAAGCCTGCCACCTTGTCGCTGGGTTCGGGCGAGTTGTCGCCGGCCTTGGAGCAGCGTCTCATTGGCTTGACCGAAGGCACGCGCACCACGTTTGAAGTGCCTGCTGGCGAGGCCTTTGGTGAGCGCAACCCCGACATGCAGCAATGGGTGAGCAAAGACTTGCTCAAAGAATTTGGCGATCCTGACGAGCTCTACAACGTGGGTGACGTGGTGCAGTTTCCCGCGCCCAATGGCCAAGGCTCTTTTGCAGGTGCGGTGCAGCAAGTGGGCGACGACGCGGTGTTGTTCGATTTCAACCACCCGCTGGCTGGTCAAGCGGTGACGTTTGAAGTGCAGGTGATTGGCGTTTTATGAAACTCGTTCACGAAGTGTTGTTGGCCGAACCGCGTGGCTTTTGTGCGGGTGTGGACCGCGCGATTGACATTGTGGACAGAGCGTTGGCAAAGTTTGGCGCACCCGTGTATGTGCGCCACGAAATCGTCCACAACACCTATGTGGTGGAAGACCTCAAACAGCGCGGTGCCATCTTCATTGAAGATTTGGCCGATGTGCCCGAGGGTGCGACCTTGGTGTTCAGCGCGCACGGTGTGCCCAAATCGGTTGAGCAAGAAGCCCAGCGACGCGGTTTTGAGGTGTTCGATGCCACCTGTCCGCTCGTCACCAAAGTGCATGTCGAAGTTGCTAAGCTGCACCGTGAGGGCTATGAGTTCATCATGATTGGTCACAAAGGCCACCCCGAAGTCGAAGGCACGATGGGTCAGTTGCTGGACGGTATTTATTTGGTCGAAGACGTGGCCGATGTGGTACACGTCACGCCAAAGCAAACCGAGCGCTTGGCCGTCGTCACCCAAACCACGCTGAGTGTGGACGATGCCGCAGAAATCACCCGTGCAGTGACGGCGCGTTTTCCCAACATTCGCCAGCCCAAAATGCAAGACATTTGCTATGCCACCCAAAACCGCCAAGACGCGGTCAAGGTCTTGAGCGCTGAGGTAGACATTGTGATTGTGGTGGGCAGTCCTAGCAGCTCCAACAGCAACCGCTTGCGCGACGTGGCGCAGCGCTCGGGTACCACCAGTTTCATGGTGGATACCGCCGACGAATTACAAGCCGAATGGTTTGAGGGCAAACCCCGCGTGGGCTTGACCGCTGGCGCATCCGCGCCTGATATCTTGGTGCAGCAAGTGATTACCCGCTTGCGTGCCTTGGGCGCAACAACCGTGCGCAAGTTAGATGGGGTGCAAGAGACGATCAAGTTTCCGCTGCCTAAGGGGTTGAAATAGGCTTGCACTGGGTGTCATAAACCCCAAAACCGCCTCACTACAATGTCGGCATGCTAGACATTACCCTGCTCCGCCGTGATTTGGACAACGTGATTGCCCAACTCGAAAAACGTAAAAATCCACAAGCCTTCCTCAATGTGCAGGCTTATCAAGCGCTTGAGAATGAGCGCAAAACCTTGCAGACCCGCACCGAAGAATTGCAGGCCAGCCGCAATGCGCTGTCCAAGCAAATTGGGCAACTCAAGTCCAAGGGCGAGAGCGCTGACGGCGTGATGACGCAAGTCGCCGACATCAAAACCGAACTCGATGCGTCCGCGCTGCGCTTAGATGCTTTGCAAGCTGAGTTGCAAAGCTTGCTGTTGGCCGTCCCCAACTTGCCCCATGCCAGCGTGCCTGTGGGCGCTGACGAGCAGGGCAATCAAGAACTGCGCCGCTGGAGCCCGACCGGACAAGACCCCGCGCCCTTAGGTTTTCCAGCCAAAGACCATGTGGACTTGGGCGAGCCCTTGGGGCTGGACTTTGAAATGGGCGTCAAGCTCAGCGGCTCGCGCTTTACCGTCATGAAAGGCCCGATTGCCCGCCTGCACCGCGCTTTGGCGCAGTTCATGTTGGATGTGCAAACCCAAGAGCACGGCTACACCGAGTGCTACACGCCCTACATTGTCAACGCCGACAGCTTGAAAGGCACGGGCCAGTTGCCCAAGTTTGAAGAAGACTTGTTTGCCGCCAAAAAAGGCGGGCAAGACGGCGAGGCCAGCAGCGAGAGCACGGCGCTGTATCTGATTCCCACCAGCGAAGTGCCGTTGACCAATTTTGTGCGCGACGACATCGTGGCCGAGGCAGACCTGCCCATCAAACTCACTGCGCACACGCCGTGTTTTCGTTCCGAGGCGGGCAGTGCAGGGCGCGACACGCGCGGCTTGATTCGCCAACACCAGTTCGACAAAGTCGAGATGGTGCAAATCGTGCATCCCGACCAAAGCTACCAAGCACTGGAAGACATGACCGGTCACGCCGAAGCCATTTTGCAAAAGCTCGGTCTGCCTTACCGCGTCATGCTTCTGTGCACCGGCGACATGGGCTTTGGCGCAACCAAAACCCACGACTTAGAAGTCTGGCTGCCAGCGCAAAACACTTACCGCGAAATCAGTTCGGTGTCCAACTGTGAGACTTTTCAGGCGCGCCGCTTGCAAGCGCGTTTTAAAAACGCCCAAGGCAAAAACGAGTTGGTGCACACCTTGAACGGCTCTGGCTTGGCTGTGGGACGTACCTTGGTGGCGGTGCTGGAGAACTACCAACAAGCCGACGGCAGCATTCGTGTGCCTGAGGCGCTGCGGCCTTACATGGGTGGCATTGCGGAGTTGCGCGCTTGAACAAGTTGGGCTTGTTAGAATAGCGGCTTCGAACACGCGGAGCGATGGCAGAGTGGTCGAATGCGCCGGACTCGAAATCCGGTATACGGGTCTCCCGTATCGAGGGTTCGAATCCCTCTTGCTCCGCCAATTCATATTAATTCGCCAATATTGAACGGCTTATTTATTTGATGAACCCAACGCCATCTAAATTTGTTGTGGCTCATTTTGAACATGTTGTTTATACAAGGCAGCATGAAACGGCGGGTCGCCAACTTATTCAATTGTTGGCTTTATTAGATGGCAGCTATGGCAATATTCCCCACGAATTAGAAGTTCGGGGCTATAGCTTATTTAAAACCCGCGAAGATTTTTTAGACCATGTATTTACGCGCATTGCTGCGGCTATTACTACGCTTTTTTGCGATCCAGATTTTCAATTGAGTCCAACTGGGTTTTTGCAATTGCTGCCGTTCCAGCGCTGGATTGGGGTGATTTTTTCATACACACCCATGCGCAACGCCGATCATGTGATTTACAGCCTAAACAACCTTGGACAAGACAGCGATGTGGTGCAGTGGGCGTCAAAAGACGTTTACAAAATGGCTTTGTTAACGTTGCCAGATTCTGAAATACCCATCGATTTAGACATGATCTGGAGTGTCAGCCCCGCTTTGGCGGTAAGTTTGGCCTCGATTTGGGTCACGCCGCGTTTATTGGGAACCCCAGTCGCACATCACCGAAGAGAGGTGGTTTTAGGTTGGTTGCCAGATAAATTAAACGAGTTGAGTTTGGTCGATTTAGACAGCATTCCAAAAAGCTGTTGGCATGATTTGTACATGCATTGCAGTTATGCGCAACGCGTTGACAAACATCGCATTAAAAAATCAGTCCATGAGGCGTGCAATCGCTTATTGAACCACGCAGGAATCAATGATTTACCGCCAATACCAGCCTCCAAACTGGCCTATAAAAATGGCAAGCCTGTGATGTTGGTATTGCTGGAATGGTTTCATGCAGCGCATTCTATTTATCGAACGCATTCCATGTCATTGCGGGCGGCCAGCGAGAGCTTTTACTTGATTGGCATGGGTATTTCCACCAGCGTGGATTCTTTTGGGCGCGAAGTATTTGACGAATTCATTGAGCTAAACCCTGCTTCGGTATTTGAGCAAGTCATACAAATTCGTGAGGTGTGCGAGAAAAACCAAGCGGCAGTTTTATATATGCCCTCTGTGGGGATGAATTTAGTCACCATATTCACCGCCAGTTTGCGCTTTGCGCCTTTGCAGCTCACAGCCTTGGGGCATGGCGCATCGACTCAATCGCCATGGGTCGATTATTTTGCGGTGGACGAAGATTTTGTGGGCGATCAATCCACTTTCAGCGAAAAAATCATTGCCTTACCTGTAGATGCCATGCCGATTGTGGCGTCGTCTGCCCTAGACCGAGAAGCTTTAACGCCTCATATTATTGAAAAACCCGACGTCGTGAAAATAGCCATTGCGGCCACGACCATGAAAGTCAACCCACTCTATTTAGAAACACTGCGCCTCATTGCAGAAAAATCGCCACAAAAAATTCAATTTGAATTCTTTATAGGCTTTGCGACCGAATTGATATGGCCTTTGGTGCGGCGCATGATTCATACCATTTTGGGTGACTCTGCGGTTGTGTATCACCATTTAGCCTACCCGCAATACATGGAAAAAATGAACCAATGCGATATGTTCATCACACCATTTCCGTATGGCAATATGAACGGTATTTCAGATGCAGTGACCTGCGGCCTGGTTGGCGTGTGCAAAAGCGGAGCACATGTGCATGAGCATATTGATGTGGGTTTATTTCAACGCTTAGGGCTGCCTAAATGGGCTATTGCTAATACACACGAAGAATATATAGACGCAGTGGTTCGCATGGCCAACGCCCATGCCGAACGCGCAGAATTAAGAAGAGAATTATTGAAACGCAAGCCTGTGGAAACACTGCACAAAGGCAGGCCGGAGTTGTTTGGTAGAGCGATATTGAAATTGTTGAATACGACAACGGCGTGAGCCGTAAGCCCGAGCAAACTCAGATCACTTTGCTCTTATTCAAATCTTAATTAATAAATAATAGTTATTCCAACGTAAATATACTTTGAAACCCCAATTTTCTTTGGCATTTCGAGAAGTAAACTCCTGCGACAAAAATCTAGGAGTGAATATGTCTGGGCAGTCAGTAATTGCAAACACATGGAAAACAAAAGTCGAACATTTCATCATGCAGCACTCAGTGCAAAACTTTATTGTTTTTCTGATCGTCTTGAATGCTGCCTTGCTGGGGTTAGAAACTAATCCGCAAATTACGCAAACTTATGGCGCAATATTGACATGGTTTGATCACGTCATTTTGGGCATCTTTACCTTGGAAATTGTTTTGCTCATTGGCGTGCGAGGCTGGGCTTTTTTCAAAGATCCTTGGTGCATTTTCGATTTCATTGTGGTCGGCATTGCCTTGGTGCCAGCCACTGAAGCCTTGTCGGTCTTGCGTTCGTTGCGCGTGTTGCGGGTCTTGCGATTGATCAACAAAGTAGAGAGCATGCGCAAAGTTGTGGGTGGTTTGCTGCACTCATTGCCTGGGTTGGGTTCCGTATTTAGCCTGATTTTGATTATTTTTTATGTCTCAGGCGTCATTACCACCAATGAGTTTGGCCGCGAATTTCCAGAGTTTTTTGGCGATCTGGGCAACAGTTTTTTCACCTTGTTTCAAGTCATGACCTTGGAGAGTTGGTCTGACAGCATTGCCCGTCCGGTGATGGAGAAATTTCCCTATGCGTGGACTTTCTTCGTGTTGTTTATTCTGATTGCAACTTTCATCATCGTGAATTTGTTTATCGCTGTGATTGTGGATTCCCTCAACGCCCACACCAAAGAAGAAGACGATGCCAATGGCATCAAATCGCCTGCAGAAATTGAAATCATTGCCTTGAAAAAAGAAATCATCGAATTGAAAGAGCTGATTCACGCCAAACTTTAGGCCAAATGCTTTGCGTGAAATAGGATAAATGGCCCGACAACTCTCCTAAAATTCAATTGTGTTGCGTTCACCCAATTGAATTCCTAATCGGAGTCGCGTTTGAAACTGTTGGCCTTTATCTTGAAATGGACGCTGCTTGCCAGCTTTGTGGCGGTGCTGGCGGGCACGGCTTCGGCGGCGTTTTTATGGGCGCTGGATTGGGCGGGCACCACGCGAGACGCGCATTTGCAAATGATTTGGGCACTGCCCTTGGTCGGTTTTTTTGTGGGCTGGGTGTATCACCAACTCGGGCGCGATGTGGAGGCCGGCAACAACTTGTTGATCGATGAGATTCACGACCCCAAAAAAATCGTGCCTCTGCGCATGGCACCTTTGATTTTGTTCTCCACCATTGCCTCGCATGTGTTTGGCGCCTCGGTCGGTCGCGAAGGCACGGCGGTTCAAATGGGTGGAAGCTTGGCCGATCAACTCAGTCATATATTCAAATTCAACAAAGATGAGCGCCGCTTGGTATTGATGGCCGGCATGAGCGCAGGTTTTGCGGCGGTGTTTGGCACGCCCTTGGCCGGCGCAGTGTTTGCCTTGGAAGTACTGGCCGTGGGCCGACTGCGCTATGACGCGCTGTGGCCTTGCGCGTTGGCCGCGCTGGTGGCTGATCAGGTGTGTTTGTGGTGGGGCATTGAGCACACAGCGTATGCGGTGGGGAATATTCCTCATGCCAGTGTTTGGCTCATCACAGCCGTGGCTATTGTGGGCGCTGCTTGTGGTGTGACCGGGCAAATGTTTGCCAAATCCACCCATGTGTTGTCGGCTTGGATGAAAAACCAAGTGAGTTACGCCCCGTTGCGGCCGCTTTTGGGTGGGATCGTTGTTGTTTTATTGATCGAATATTTGGATTTTGCAAGATATATGGGGTTGGGCATTCCTGTCATTCAGGAAGCATTTATTCATCCACTGGCTTGGACAGACGCAGCTGGCAAGTTTGTGCTGACCGTGCTCTCCTTGGGCGCTGGATTCAAGGGTGGCGAAGTCACGCCCTTGTTTTTTATAGGCGCCACGCTGGGAAACACGCTGGCGGGCTTGCTGGATGTGCCTTTTGCTTTGATGGCGGCCGTGGGTTTTGTGGCTGTTTTTGCGGGTGCGGCCAATACGCCGCTGGCGTGTACGCTGATGGCGATTGAATTGTTTGGTTCTCAAATTGGTATTTATGCTTTGATTGGATGTGTGTTAAGTTATTCGTTTTCGGGTCGAAGCGGTATTTACCGCGCTCAGCTTAAAACGAATGTCAAGCATGTATGAATCAGTTGCTATTTAGTCTGCACAAATTAAGAAAAATCTTACCGCTTGTGATTGGTTTTTTTCCCGTATTGGCTCAAGCGCAGAACTTCAAAATGCCTTGTGAAGTGGCGGGCATCATGAAGGTCGGTTCTAAATCGAGCACCTTCAGACGCGAAGCTGTGGAGGTCGAGATATTGACCATGGGCAGAAATATTTATTTAAAAATCAACGGCGACAGCGAGTACCAAATGCAAGCCAGCAGCTTGGTGACAGAGGAATACACAGGGCAAAACCTGTCGTCGGCCAATCAAATTGGTGCCAAGCGGATTCATCGTAAAACTGGCTCTGAATATGACATTCGGGTGGAGCGCGAAAGCGTCAGATTGCACGCCAAAGCCGAGATATTTAATGCCGACAAGAAGATTTACCTTGATTTTGAAGGGCCGTGCAGCTTACCCAAATAAAATAGGGGATGCTCAGTGTTCACAACCTCTCTTGCCAGCGCGGCGACAAACCCTTGTTTGAAGGTGTGAGTTTTCGCCTGCAAGCCGCTCAGGCGCTGCATATTGAGGGCGAGAACGGCGTCGGGAAAACCAGTTTGCTGCGCATCATTTGCGGGTTGTCCGCACCCGATGCGGGGCAAGTGCATTGGCAAGACCAGCCCACGTCTGAGGCGGGTGAAGCATTTCGCAGCAATTTACTCTACCTGGGTCATCACCTCGCCCTCAAAGAAGATTTGAGCGCTTTTGAAAACCTCCAAACTGACGCCGCCGTGGCAGGGCGCAGCCTGAGCCAAGTCCAAGTGCTCAAAGCCTTAGCGTTGATGGGCTTGCGCGGGCGCGAACACTTGCCCGTGCGTGTGATGTCGCAAGGCCAAAAGCGCCGTACCGCCTTGGCGCGCTTGTGCGTGAGTCAAGCCGCGTTGTGGGTGTTGGATGAGCCTTTTGTGGCGCTAGATGCCCAAGCTTTGGATTTGCTGCGGGGCTTGCTGGCCAAGCACGTGGCAGAAGGCGGCATGTTGCTGTTTACTAGCCATCAAAAAATAGACCTCGCCCATGCGCAAGGTCAAGTGTTGGCTGTGCAAAGCTACCGTTTAAAGGCCGCAGCATGAGTGCATCTAGGGCTTTCACCGCAGTCTTGAAACGCGATTTGCGCTTGGCATTGCGACGCAAAAGCGAGGTGCTGACGGCGGTTTTTTTCTTCGTGGTGGTGGCTGCATTGTTTCCGCTGGGCATTGGCCCCGAGCTCAACACCCTGCGCCTCATAGCACCGGGCGTGCTCTGGGTCGGGGCTTTGCTGTCGAGCATGTTGGCCTTACAGCGCTTGTTTGAAGCCGATTACCGAGACGGAAGTTTGGAGCAAATGGCCTTGTCACCCGCGCCTATGCCCTTGCTGGTGGCTGCTAAATTGCTGGCGCATTGGCTGGTCTCGGGGCTGCCGTTGGTATTATTGGCTCCTCTATTGGGTTTGCAGTTCGATTTAGCGCCCCAAGCGCTGGCAACATTGATGTTGACCTTGCTGCTGGGCACTCCCGTTTTGTCTTTGGTCGGCGGCATTGGCGCTGCATTGACTTTGGGTGTGCGTGGCGGGGGTGTGTTGTTGTCTTTGCTGGTCTTGCCTTTGTTCGTTCCCGTGCTGGTATTTGGCGCGGGCGCAGTCGAGGCGCAGATCAGTGGTCTCGGAATTCAAGCCCATATCTCCATTTTGCTGGCGATGCTTTTGCCGGCTGTCTTTTTCAGCCCATTTGCATGTTCAGCCGCCTTGCGCATTGCGCTGGAATAGATTGAAAGAAATGAATCGCACTGGCATCAACTGGTTTTATTTCGCTGCACCGCAAGCCTTTTATGGCTTGGCGGGCAAGCTGTTGCCTTGGCTGGCTGTGATGGCTGCGTTGCTGGGCGCAGCTGGCCTATGGCTGGGCTTTGCGGTTGCGCCGACGGATTTTCAGCAAGGCGAGGGCTATCGCATTATTTTTCTGCATGTCCCTGCGTCTTGGATGTCGATGGTGATTTATTTGGCCATGGCGTTTTGGAGTGTCTTGGGTTTGACCTTTAACACCCGTTTGTCGGGCATGATGACGCGAGCCTTAGCGCCCACGGGCGCGTTGTTTGCATTTTTGTCTTTGTGGACTGGCGCTTTGTGGGGCAAGCCCATGTGGGGCGCTTGGTGGGTGTGGGATGCGCGGCTCACTTCAGAGTTGATTTTGTTTTTCTTGTACTTGGGCTACATCGCTTTGACGTCGGCCATTGACGACCCAAAGCGCGGCGATAAGGCCGGCGCACTCATTGCCATCGTGGGCGCGATCAATGTGCCCATTATTTATTTTTCTGTCACGTGGTGGAACACCTTGCACCAAGGTGCGTCGGTGTCCTTGACCAAGTCGCCCAGCATGGCCGCTGTGATGTTGTGGGGCATGTTGTTGATGGCCTTGGCGTTTTGGCTCTACACGATTGCTTTGGTGTTGTACCGTGTGCGCACACACATCTTGCAGCGCGAAGCGCACACGGAATGGGTGAAGCATTTGATGTCAGCGAAAGCCTTTGGAGGTGCAGCATGAAGTGGCAGAGCTGGGCCGAGTTTTGGGCGATGGGCGGCTATGCCTTGTATGTATGGGGCAGCGTCGGCGTGACATTTATAGCGCTGGTGATCGAAGTATGGGCGGCACGCGCTGCACGCCAATCAACGCTGGCGCAGCTCAATGCGCAGCATCTTGTAACGAATCTGTCCCACGAGGACGTGGCTGAATGAAACCTAGAACCCGACGTTTTTTATTGATTTTGGCTGGCATCGTTGTCTTAGCAGCGGCTGCGGCATTTGTGCTGAATGCTTTTCAAAGTAATTTGGTGTTTTTCTTCACGCCCACGCAAGTGAGCAAGGGCGAAGCGCCCAAGGGCAGAACCTTTCGCGCAGGCGGCATGGTCAAAGAGGGCAGCTTAAAGCGCGATGGCAATTCGGTGCAATTCATCATTACCGACACGGCGCTGGACATGCCCGTTCGCTTTGAAGGCTTGTTGCCTGATTTGTTCAAAGAAGGTCGTGGCGTGGTGGCGCAAGGCAAATTGGGCGAAGACGGTGTCTTTGTCGCCAGCGAAGTACTGGCCAAACACGACGAAAACTACATGCCGCCCGAAGCCAAACACGCCATTGACCAAGCCGAGGCCGAACGAACAGGCAAGTCGTTGAGCCAGCCCGCTGGAGAAAAACCATGACCCCCGAGTTAGGACATTTCGCGCTGATCTTGGCGGTCTGGGTTGCTTTGGTGCAAGGTGTGGCACCTTTGTGCGGCACCTTGATCAAGCAACGTCAATGGCAAATTGCCTTGCAGAGCTTGGCACGGCCTTGCGCGGTGCTGCTGTTTGTGTTGGTTGCGATTGCTTTTGCGGCCTTGGCGGCTTCGTTTTTGAACAATGATTTTTCGGTGCTCTATGTGACCGAACATTCCAACTCATTGCTGCCCAAACCCTACCAGTTTGCGGCCGTGTGGGGCGGACATGAAGGGTCCTTGTTGCTGTGGGTGTTGTTGCTCACCACTTGGTCGTTGGCGGTGGCTTTGTTCTCGCGCAGTTTGCCGCTGGACATGGTGGCGCGTGTTCTGAGCGTGTTGGGCTTGATTGCGGTTGGCTTTTTGCTCTTTATTTTGAGCACTTCCAACCCGTTTACCCGCTTGTTGCCTGCGGCTTTAGACGGACATGACTTGAATCCGTTGCTGCAAGACCCGGGTCTCGTAATTCATCCGCCCATGCTCTACATGGGCTATGTGGGCATGTCGGTGGCCTTTGCGTTTGCGGTGGCGGCTTTGCTCAGCGGTCGCTTAGATGCGGCTTGGGCGCGTTGGTCGCGGCCTTGGACGGTGGTGGCATGGACGTTCTTGAGCTTTGGCATTGGCTTGGGTTCTTGGTGGGCGTATTACGAACTGGGCTGGGGCGGTTGGTGGTTTTGGGACCCGGTGGAAAACGCCTCACTCATGCCTTGGTTGGTTGCCACGGCCTTGATTCACTCGCTCATGGTGACTGAAAAGCGCGGCAGCTTTAAGGCTTGGACGGTGTTGCTGGCGATCGCTGCTTTTTCGCTCTCGCTGCTGGGAACGTTTTTGGTTCGCTCGGGCGTGCTGACATCGGTTCATGCGTTTGCATCTGACCCCAAACGCGGCGTGTTTGTGCTGATCTTTTTGGCTGTGGTGGTGGGCTCGTCTTTGACCTTGTTTGCTTGGCGCGCACCGCGTGTCACCCTCGGCGGACGTGTGGGTCTGCTGTCGCGTGAATCGTTTTTGTTGGCCAACAGCGTGTTGTTGGTGGTGGCGACGGCGGCGGTGTTGTTGGGCACGATTTATCCGCTCATCATTGACGCTTTGAACCTGGGCAAGCTCTCGGTGGGGCCACCCTATTTCAATGCCGTGTTTGCGCCGCTGATGGTGCCGGTTTTGTTTTTGATGATCCCTGGCAGCGTGGCGCGTTGGCGCGAGGCGCAATTCAAAGAACTTTGGGCAGAGTTACGGTGGACCTTTGCTGCTGCTTTGGTGTTGGCGTTGGCCGTGCCGCTGGCTTTAGGTGCATGGTCTTTGGGTACGTCGCTGGGTGTGTTTTTGGGCGCTTGGGTGGGCGTGGGTACGCTGAAAGACGTGGTGCAACGTCTTCGCAAACCAGGGCGCATTGGTTTGTCCTTCTGGGGGCAACATGCGGCGCACTTTGGTATGGCTGTGTTGGTGCTGGGTGTGACGGGCGTGAAGTCTTATGAAGTCGAGCGCGATGTGCGCATGTCGGTCGGCGATGTGGTGACGATTGCGCCCTACACCTTCCGCTTGATGTCGTTGCGCGAAGTGCCTGGCCCCAACTACAAAGCGGTTCAAGCGCAGGTGCAGGTCGAACGCAATGGCCAAGCCTTTGAAGTGCTCAAGCCTGAGAAGCGCCGCTACTTGTCTTCACCCATGCCCATGACCGAGGCAGCCATCGATTCCGGATTTGCGCGCGATTTGTATGTGTCTTTGGGTGATGCGCTCAACGATGAGCGCACCGAGTGGAGTATGCGCATCTACTACAAACCGTTTGTGCCTTGGCTGTGGGCGGGCGTGTTGTTGATGGTGCTCGGCGGTGTTTTGGCAGCGCTGGATCGGCGTTATCGCAAGGTGGCCTGAGCATGAAAAAATTCTTGATTCCGCTGTTTTTGTTTTTAGGTTTGGTGGTGTTTTTGGCTGTGGGCTTAAAGCGCGATCCGCGTGAAATCCCGTCACCCTTGATCGACAAACCCGCGCCCACCTTCAGTTTGCCCACGTTGGTGGGAGACGCGGCTTTCTCGCCCACGCAGATGGAGGGCCAAGTGTGGATGCTCAATGTGTGGGCAACTTGGTGCGTGGCTTGCCGCGAAGAACATCCCGTGTTGGTGGCTTTTGCACGCAAATACCAAGTGCCCATCGTGGGCTTGAGTTACAAAGAAATTCAGCCGCAAGAGCCTGAGTTCAAGTTGCCTGCAGCGCAAAAACTAGCGCTTGCGCGAGAACGCAGCTTGGTGTGGCTCAAGCGCCACGGCGACCCGTACATCAACTCCGTCATGGACATGGATGGCCGCGTGGGCATTCAGTACGGCGTGTATGGAGTGCCTGAAACCTATGTGATCGACAAAGAGGGCGTCATCCGCTTCAAGCATGTGGGTGCGGTCACGCCTGCGCTGCTGGCCAATACTTTGCTGCCGATGATTGAAAAGCTCAACTCGCTATGAAATCTTTATTTTTGTTCTTTGTGTTTGTTCTGAGCGGCGCGTGTGCATTGGCGCAGCCTAGCACGGCCACTACATCCTCCAACAGCTCAGCCTCCAGTAGCCGTGAAGCTGCCCCGTTGGCGCAAGATGTTGCGCTGGAAGCTCGACTGGTGGCGCTGTCTCAAGAGCTGCGCTGCTTGGTGTGCCAAAACGAGTCCTTGGCGTCTTCACAGGCCGAGTTGGCCGATGACTTGCGGCGCGAGGTGCGCGATTTGCTACGCCAAGGCAAGACAGACCAAGAAATCAAAGACTTTTTGGTCGCCAGCTATGGCGACTTTGTGCTCTACCGCCCCAGCGTGAAACCACTGACCTGGGTGCTGTGGTTTGGCCCCTTTGTGTTGGTCTTGTTGGCGCTGGTCATGTTGGCACGCTACATTCGCCAGCGCCGTGCACAAGATGTCAGCGAATTGAGCGATGCGCAACGCGAACAAGCGCAAACGCTGTTGAAAGGTTGATGTGACGCCTGCTTCTGTTTTCTTGCTTTCAGCCTTGGTTTTGTTGGTCTTGGTGGTGGCTGTTTTATCGCGCACCCTTTGGCGTGCTTGGCAGCGTGCGGCCTTGGATACGCCGCAGGTCGATGTTGTACAAGCCAATACCCAGGTTTTTCGTGATCAATTGGCCGAGTTAGAGCGCGATCACCGTTTGGGACAACTGAGCGATGCTGAGTTTGGTTTTGCCAAAGATGAGATTGCTCGCCGTGTGCTGGAAGATGTGGCGGGGGAATCGGCGCTGGTTCCGAGCGCTGCGTCCACTGAGGTGTCCACGCCATCGCCACTATCCGCATCAGCCGTTCCTCCCGCTAAGCGCTGGCTTTGGACCTTGTTGGTGTCCATCGCCATCGTGATTCCTGCCGGCTCCATCACGCTCTATAGCCTGTGGGGACAGCCCGAAGCACTCGACCCCTTGGCGCTCAAGCAAGGCGTTGACGAAGATGCACAAGTCACGCCCGAAAAGTTGTCTGAAATGGCCACCGCCATTACCAAGCGCTTGCAAGACGAGCCCAACAGCGTTGAGGGTTGGCTCATGCTCGGGCGCGTGCAGCGTGCCCTACAGCATTTTGACGAAGCCGATACAGCCCTCAAACACGCCTTGGATTTGAGCCAAGATCCCAATATTTCGATTGAACGCGCAGAAGTTTTGGCTCAAAAAGCACAGGGCAGTTTTGCCGGCGAGCCTTGGGCCATCATTCAGCGCGTCCTCGACGCCGATCCCAATCACCTCAATGCTTTGTTGTTGGCAGGCAGTGCATCGTTTTCTGAACTCAACTATCGCTCCGCTTTGCGTTTTTGGGAGCGCGCGCGAGAGAGCGTCTCGCCCGACGCCAGCGATGCCATGGAGCTCGACCGCGCCATTGCCCAAGCCCGCGACAAATTGGGCCTGCCCGCCAGCCCACCGCGCGCACAAGCCGATGCACACGCCAGCACGCCGGAGTACAGCATCAGCGGGCGGGTGAGCTTGGTGAGTGAATTGGCGGCGCAGGTCTCGCCCAAAGACACGGTGTTCATCTACGCAACAGCGGTGAGCGGCTCACGCATGCCGCTTGCCATCATCAAGACCACGGTGGCGCAGCTGCCGTTTGATTTTGTACTCGACGACAGCTCGGCCATGAACCCCAGCGCCAAACTCTCGGGAGCCAGCGAGGTGTCAGTGCAGGTGCGCATCTCCAAAACAGGCCAAGCCATGCCCCAGCCTGGCGACTTGGGTGTGATGCTGACGCCCGTCAAACTGGGCAGTCATGGTCTGAATTTGATGGTGCGCGAGGCCCTGCGCTGAAGCCTTGCACCATGGGCCTTTCAATCGAAAACGCCACATTGTTTGCTCATGAAAAAACCCGCCGTTGGGCGGGTTTTTTGTGGTGCGTTAGTGCTTGATTGACCAGCGCTTAGAGCAAGCCATTCATGCGTGCAAAGTGCAGTGTTTGGGTGCGGCTCTTGACGTTGAGACGACGGAACAAACGCCACAAGTGAACTTTCACGGTGTGTTCGCTGATTTCCAATTCGGCCGCAATGTCACGGTTGCTCAAACCACGGTCGAGCATGATGATGAGTTGCTTTTGGCGTTTTGACAGTTTGGTGTCACCGGCCACAACCACTTCGTCATCGCCGTTGCTGTCGGCTGCGAACAGGCCTTGGATGGCCGCTGAAATCTCATTGGCAGGCATTGATTTTTCAATGTAGAGGTCTGCTCCGGCTTCGATGCAGGTCTCTTCTGCCTCGCCGGCAGGCATGGATGAGATCACCACAAGAGGTACTTCGGTGTACATCTTTTTGACTTCACTCACTGCCGTTGTGCCTTTGACACCGGGGAGCAACAAATCAAGGATGAACAGCTCAGGTTCTCCGTTTTTAATGATTGCGGCTTGCAATTCGCTGAATTTTTCAAGCTCCACGACTTTTGCCGAAGGGCGGATGCGACGCAACAGCATAGCAATGGCTTGGCGAACGAGCGGGTGATCGTCGATGATGTAAAGACTCATTAATTCTTCTCCGGTATCAATTTTAGTAGTTTAGCCCAATTGCCTGACGAACTTCGTGCATTGTTTGACGAGCCGTTTGTCGAGCCTTGTCCGTTCCGGCGTCAACGATATCACGAATGATGCGTGGGTTATCTATATACGGGGCTGCGCGCTCAAGCATCGGTTGCTGTTCGCGCAACACCGCATCGATGATGGGTTGCTTGCATTCCAAGCAACCTATTCCAGCGCTGGTACAGCCCTGATTGACCCACTGGCGGGTGTTTTCGTCACTGTAGACAAGGTGAAACTGCCAAACAGGGCACTTATCAGGGTGACCAGGATCGGTGCGTTTGATGCGCGCTGGATCGGTGGGCATACGTTTTATTTTTAATTCAATACTTGCCCTATCTTCACGAATTGCAATGGAATTGTTGTAACTTTTACTCATTTTTGCGCCGTCTAAGCCTGGTAAACGACTCGCTTCTGTGAGTAAAGCGTGGGGTTCTTGCAACACTGTTTTGCCTGTTCCCTTGAAATAGCCTTCTAAACGCTCACGGTCGGTGGCGTCGAGTTCGGGTGCGCTGGCAATGAATCCCATCGCACCTTCCAAAGCTTGGGTATTGCCGGTTTCTTGGTATGTTTTACGAGATTTTTCAAATCGTTTAATGTTGTCTTTTTGCAACTTATTGAGGCTGATTTGTAACTTTTCTTGCGCATGGGTTTCACGACCATACAAGTGATTGAAGCGTCGGGCGGCTTCACGCGTGAGCTCGACATGGCTGGCTTGGTCTTCGCCTACAGGCACATATTTGGCTTTGTAGATCAAAATGTCTGCCGCTTGCAGCAGCGGGTAGCCCAAAAAGCCGTAGGTAGACAAATCTTTGTCTTTGAGCTTTTCTTGTTGATCTTTGTAGGTCGGCACGCGCTCCAGCCATCCCAGCGGTGTTCCCATGGCCAACAGCGTGAACAACTCGGCGTGCTCAGGAATGCGGCTTTGCAGAAAAATCGTGCATTGGTTAGGGTCAAGACCAGCGGCAAGCCAATCGATCACCATTTCATAGACATTTTTTTCTATGACTTCACGATTCTCATAATGCGTAGTGAGCGCATGCCAATCGGCAACGAAGTAATAGCAATCCATGGTGGACTGCAATCGCACCCAGTTTTTCAAAGCGCCGTGGTAGTGGCCGAGGTGCAAAGCGCCCGTGGGGCGCATGCCAGAGAGAACGCGTTCTTTCATATTATTTCGGTAATAAAAATTCAAATGGACTCAACAACAGGTTGAGTAACTCAAAAGTCACGCCCATCAGTGGCGTCATCCAAAACGCATTGATGACGTTCAAGACCACCAAAGCCATGACGATGTAAAAGCCCCAAGGCTCAATTCTGGCAAAGCTGAGCGCTTGCTTCATGGGCAACAAGCCGACCAAAATTCTTCCGCCATCGAGCGGCGGAATTGGAAATAGATTGAACGCAAACATAATGGCATTGACTTTGATACCTGCCTTGCATACTTCGATGAAGAATTTTTCGTCGAAGTTCAATCCGAGCAACACATATAAGGCCAAGCCCCACAAAAAGGCTTGTACAAAGTTGGAGGCCGGCCCAGCCAAAGCCACCCACACCATGTCGCGTTTAGGATGCCTGAGATTGCCAAATCGCACGGGAACTGGCTTGGCGTAGCCAAACAAAAAATTGCCGCCAGTGGCCAAAAACAAGGCAATGGGCATGACCATCGTGCCCATGAGATCGATGTGCGACATCGGATTCAAGGACACGCGCCCCATCATCCACGCCGTGTTGTCACCCAAACGGTAGGCGGCAATCCCATGCGCGGCCTCATGCAAGGTGATCGCAAAAATCGCGGGAATCGCGTAAATCGAGATGGTTTGGATGAGGTCAGGGAAATTCACGGCTCGATTGTCTCATTGGGTGGGGCTGTGCTTCAAAGCCCTAAAACTTGCAAATCGCCACGGCCTTGGCGAATCAACTCTGGGTCGCCGCCTGCGCCCATGGGCGTCAAGTCCACCACGGTGGTGGGCTCAAGCGGGCAGGCGCCTGCATCGATGATGACGGCCAAGTCGTGCTCGAAGCGCTCGCGAATTTCTTCGGCGTCGTTCATGGGGTCGGTTTCATCTGGCGCAATGAGGGTGGTGGCCAGCAGCGGCGCACCATGCAAGGCCAATAAATCCAACAGCGTGCGGTGGTCTGGCACGCGCAGACCAATGGTTTTGCGCTGCGGATGGCTCACACGGCGCGGCACCTCTTTGGTCGCTTCCAAAATAAAGGTGTACGCGCCCGGCGTTACGGCTTTGAGCAAACGGTATTGACGGTTGTCTACCCGCGCGTAGTTGGCCAATTCAGACAAATCGCGGCACAACAGCGTCAGGTGGTGTTTCTCATCGACTTGCCGAATGCGGCGCATTTTTTCAACCGCGAGTTTGTCGTCTAAGTGGCACACCAGCGCATAGCTAGAGTCGGTGGGCACAGCGGCCACGCCGCCTTGGGACAACAAATTGACGGCTTGTTTGAGCAAACGCGCTTGGGGGTTGTCGGGGTGAACTTGGAGGAACTGCGCCATGTCACTGAATGCGCTCGGCCAGCAAATCCCACACGGGTGTGAGTTGACCGGGCAGCCAAGGCAGCGCGCCTAAGTCGATGCGGCTTTCGTCTGGGCTGTGAAAGTCGCTGCCACGTGATGCGGCGAGATCAAATTCTTGCGCCATGTCGGCGTATTTCACGTATTCGTCGGGTGTGTGTGAGCCTGTGACCACCTCAACCGCGCGGCCACCGTGAGCTTTGAATTCGGTAAAGAGCGCATATTCCTCGTTGGCTGTGAAACCATAACGTCCCGGGTGTGCAATGACTGCCACGCCATGTGCGTTGACGATCCAGCCGACAGCGTCTTTGAGGCTGGCCCAGCGGTGCGGCACAAAGCCGGGCTTGCCTTCGGTGAGGTAGCGTCGAAACACCTCGGAAGTATCTTGGCACACGCCTGTTTCGACCAAAAAGCGTGCAAAGTGGGTACGAGAAATGAGCTCTGGGTTGCCCGCGTATTTGAGAGCGCCTTGGTAGGCATCACGAATGCCGACTTTGGCCAGGCCGTCTGACATTTCTTGCGCTCGCTCGCTGCGACCCCCGCGAGTGCTACGCAGGCCTTGCACCATGTCGGTGTTGTCAGCATCAAAACCCAAGCCCACGATGTGCACGGTTTTGCCTGCAAAGGTGATGGAAATTTCGGTGCCTGTGAGGTAGGGAAGTTGACACGCTTTGGCTGCGGCCATGGCGCGGTGTTGCCCGCCAATTTCATCGTGATCGGTCAATGCCCAGAGTTCAACACCGTTGGCTTTGGCACGCGCTGCCAAGACTTCGGGTGTGAGCGTGCCATCCGAGATGACGGAGTGGCAATGCAAATCGGCGTTGAGGATGTTTGTACTCACGCGCTTATTGTAGGCGGGGCAGGGCGGCGCGGGCATTCGCCGTGGTGACAGCGGCCAGTTCTTCTAAGCTGATGCTGCGCAGATCGGCCAAGACCTGCGCAATGCGGGGCAACTCTGCGGGACTGTTGCGACCTTGCGGCGTGCCTGCGGCGCGTTGCTCGGCAGTGGTGTAGAGCCAATGTGGCGGGATGTCAGGCGCGTCGGTCTCCAGCACCAAGGCTGAAATTGGCAACTCGGCTGCCAAGCGGCGCAATTGCAAGGCGCGATCAAAGGTGAGCGCGCCGCCAAAGCCCAGCTTAAAGCCTAGGTCTATGAAGTTGTGCGCTTGTTGCAAGCTGCCGTTGAAGGCATGGGCGATGCCGCCCCCAACTTGAATTTGCCGCAGTTCTTTGAGCAACGCATCAGCGCTTCGGCGTACATGGAGAATGACTGGCAGGCCATGTCGTTTGGCAATTTTGAGTTGTTCGCGGT
Source organism: uncultured Burkholderiales bacterium (assembly GCA_903832625.1). GTDB lineage: Bacteria > Pseudomonadota > Gammaproteobacteria > Burkholderiales > Burkholderiaceae_C > Limnohabitans. Next base: position 28,796 of record CAILCI010000060.1, read on the forward strand.
AGAAATAGCGCTGGCGTTCAAACGCCTCGGTTGTGTTGAGTTCGGGGACAAAACCGTCTAAGCCGATTTCGCCCACGGCCACGAGTTTTGGGTCGTCCAAGTGCGTTGTCAGCTGTTCGTCCAGGGTTTGTAAATCTTCGGTTTTGGCGCGTGGCGTGTAGAGCGGGTGAATGCCAAGGGCGTACGCACCAGAATGCGGTTGTGAGTCGGCATCAGAACACGCATGTGCCAACTCCCGCACAGCTTGAAAATTAGCCACCTCAACCGCTGGAATCACGCATTGCGCCACGCCGCGTTGACGTGCTTGGACGCGAGCTTGCAAACGGTCGGCGTCAAACTCTGCGGCGTCTAAGTGGCAATGGGTGTCAATCCAGTGCATAAAAACCGATCAAAGTTTGCCTTGCACCAATTGCAGTTGCCGGTCGCAGCGTGCGGCCAGACGCATGTCATGCGTGACCACGACAAACGCCGTGCCTTGTTCGCGGGCGAGTTGGAGCATCAAATCAAACACTTGGGTGGCTGTGCTGCTGTCCAAATTGCCTGTGGGCTCGTCGGCCAAGACGCAAGCTGGATGCGTGACCAAAGCCCGTGCAATGGCGACGCGCTGGCGCTCACCGCCAGACAGCTCGGCGGGACGGTGGTTCACCCTCGCGCCCAATCCCACGGCGTGCAGCATGGCTTGCGCTTGGGCTGCGGCCTCGTGGCGCGAATTACGCCGAATCCACAGCGGCATGGCCACGTTGTCTAGTGCGGTGAACTCAGGCAGCAAGTGGTGAAATTGGTAAACAAAGCCCAAATGTTGGTTGCGCAAATCGCCCATTTGCTGTGCATTCAAGCCCGCCAGCGCTTGCCCCATCAGGGTGACTGTGCCGCGCGTCGGGCTGTCCAAGCCACCCAGCAAATGCAGCAGCGTGCTTTTGCCCGAGCCAGAAGCGCCCACTACGGCCAGCGTTTCGCCGCGTTGAATTTGCAGATTGACGTCTTGCAGCACCGTCACGTCCAAGCTGCCTTCGGTGAAGCGACGCTCCAAACCTTGCGCCAGCAAGACGGGTTGAAGGGTTGAGGTATCACTCATAGCGCAGCGCCTGTGCAGGTTGAACACGGCTGGCGCGCCAGCTGGGATAGAGCGTGGCCACAAAGGCCATGGCCAATGAAATCAAAGCAATTGGCCAAATATCGCCCGATTGCGGATCGCTGGGCATGCGGTTGATGAGGTAGATGTCGCGCGGCAAAAAGCTGGTGTTCAAAGCATGTTCAATCGCGGGCACGATCACATCAATGTTTAAGGCAACACCTAAACCCAGTGCCAACCCGAGCAAAGTGCCCAGCACACCAACGGTCGCGCCTTGCACCACAAAAATTGCCATGATGCTTTTGGGGCTGGCGCCCAAGGTGCGCAAAATCGCGATGTCGGCGCGTTTGTCGGTCACAGTCATCACCAAAGTGGTCACCAAGTTGAAGGCGGCGACCGCCACGATCAAGGTCAGAATGATGAACATCATGCGTTTTTCAACTTGCACGGCGGCAAACCAACTGCGGTTTTGCCGGGTCCAATCGCGTACCACCACGTCTGAGCCGAGTTGCGTGGCCAGCTCATAAGCGACCCAGCGTGCGTCTTGTGGGTTGTTGATTTTTAAACGCAAGCCGCTGGGCGATTCGAGCCTGAAAATGCGCTGCGCGTCTTGCACGTGCATGAGCGCCAAAGTGGCATCGTATTCATAATGCCCCGAGTCAAACACGCCGCTGACATGCAGTTGTTTTAAGCGCGGCAACACGCCTGCTGGCGTAACTTGTCCGCCGGGCGCGACCAGTGTGACCGAGTCTCCCGCTTTTACGCCCAAGATGGATGCCAATTCCGCACCCAAAATGACATTGAAACTGTCGGGCTGCAAGGTGTGCAGCGTTTCGGAAGGAATCTGCTGCATGAAGTCAGCCACCAAGACTTCGCGCTGCGGGTCGATGCCGCGCACTTGTGCGCCGCGCATGTCTTCGCCTCGAGCAATCAAGGCTTGCTGGCCGACAAAGGGGGCGGCAGCCAGCACTTGCGGGTGCTGCGCCACTTGTTGCAGCAAATGGTCCATATCTGGCAAGCCTTGGCCGTCGGCGGCAGAGAGCTCGATGTGCGAGACCACCGACAGCATGCGGTCGCGCACCTCTTTTTGAAAACCATTCATGACGCTCAAGACAATGATCAAGGCCGCCACGCCCAGCGCAATGCCCAACATAGACACGCCGGAGATAAAGGAAATAAAGCCATTGCGACCGGACGAACGCCCAGCACGGGTGTAGCGCCAGCCGATGATCAGCTCATAAGGAATTTGGAAGGGTTTTGTCATAGCTCTGAGCGCAATTGTGTCATCACGGACAATGAGGCCATGTTGACCACTGTTTTGCCTTTCTCTCTGTGGCTCTTGCCTGCGGCTGAGCGCAAGCCCTATGCAGCTCAAATGGCGCAAACTGCTTTGCCCCATCTAAGCCAATGGCTGGCTCAGGCGCGTTGCGTGAGCCAGCACCGCTTGCCCGAAACCGCCTTGACCTCTGCTCATGAATGGGCGCTGGCGCAAGCCCAAGGCGCAAGCGGTTTGCAAGATGGTTTGTTGCCCAGCGCCGCATTGGCCGCGCAAACATTGGGTTTGACGAGCGCCCCCGATGAAGGCTGGGCCATACTGAGTTTGTGTCACTGGCAGGTCAGCAACGGTCAAGTGATTTTGGGCGACCCGCAGCAGTTGCTGTTAGACGAGGCCACCGACGCGCAATTGTTTGCAGCCATGCAGCCGTTTTTTGCCGAAGATGGTGTGAGCCTCTTTCCATGGCGCACTGGGCATTGGTTGGCGAAATCCAAAACCTTTGTGAACTTACCCACGGCTTCTCTGGAGCGTGTGCTGGGGCGCAACATCAATGCTTGGCTGATTGGCGGGGAACATCCCAATGCACAGGCGCAATTGGTGCGACGTTTGCAAAACGAAATGCAAATGTGGCTCTACACACACCAAGTCAATGCGCAGCGTGCCGTGAGCATCAACTCGTTTTGGCTGCATGGCACGGGCAGCTTGTCAACAAACGCAACTCCGCAACCCGTGGTGCTGCAAGAAGCTTTGCGCGAGAGCGCTTTGCAGCACGACTTTTTGGCTTGGCTTGAGGCTTGGAAGCAGCTCGATGGCAGTGAGTTTTTCGCAGCCCTGCAGTCGCCAAAACGTTTGATCTTGTGTGGCGAAGATGCCTTTCATGTGTATGAGTCGTTCACGCCGAGTTGGTGGCACAAGCTGCGCCAACGTTGGTCACCGAACACGCTTGACCAAGCATTGTTCATTTCCCCGCAAGAAGATTAAACCCCCATGCAACTGATTCCAAGAGACATTCCGCCGCGCAGCGTTTGGGCGCTTGAGCAAGCGGGCGTTCATCCTTTGTTGGCTAGGCTTTATGCCGCACGCGGCGTCAACGATGCACAAATTTTGGACACCTCGCTGGCGCATTTGCTGCCGCCTGCGGGCTTGAAGGGCATCGACGAAGCCGCGCAAATTTTGGTGAACGCCATCGCAGAACAGAAAAAACTCTGCATCGTGGCCGATTACGACTGCGACGGCGCAACCGCCTGCGCCGTGGCCTTGCGCGGTTTGCGCATGTTGGGTGCGAAGCATGTGAGCTACATCGTGCCCGATCGCGTGGTGGACGGCTACGGCTTGACGCCGCCCATTTCCCAGCGCGTCAAAGCCAGTGGCGCAGACGTGCTCATCACGGTGGACAACGGCATTGCCAGCGTTGCTGGCGTGGCAGCAGCCAAAGCTTTGGGGCTGACGGTGTTGGTGACCGACCACCATTTGCCTGCGCAAACGCTGCCCGAGGCCGATGCCATCGTCAACCCCAATCAGCCGGGCTGTAACTTTGAAAGCAAGGCCTTGGCCGGCGTGGGCGTGATGTTTTATGTGTTGCTGGCCGTTCGCGCCAAGCTGCGCGAGAGCGGCGTATTTGATGCCCAAACCCAGCCCAAGCTCGATGTGCTTTTGCCCTTGGTGGCCTTGGGCACGGTGGCCGATGTGGTCAAGCTCGACGCCAACAATCGCCGCTTGGTGGCGCAAGGTTTGGCGCGGATTCGCAAGGGGCAAATGCCTGCTGGCATGGCTGCTCTCTTGTCGGTAGCAGGCCGGCAAAGTGCGCAATGCAGTGCGCAAGATTTTGGTTTTGCCATGGGGCCGCGCATCAATGCGGCCGGGCGTTTGTCCGACATGACTCTGGGCATTGAGTGCTTGAGCACCGACGACATGGGCAAGGCCACAGAATTGGCAGCGGCGCTTGAGCGCATCAACCGCGAGCGGCGCGACATTGAAGGCGATATGCGTGAACAAGCGCTGGAATTGGCGCAACAAATGTTTGACCCCGACGAGCCCGCACCCCCCGCCTTGTGCGTGTTTGATCCTGACTTTCATGAAGGCGTGGTGGGCATTGTGGCGGCCAAGCTCAAAGATTTGCACCATCGACCCACCTTTGTGTTTGCGCCCAGCCAGGCGGCGGGTAAAGAGAATGAGCTCAAAGGTTCGGGGCGCTCCATTCCCGGCTTTCATTTGCGCGACGCCTTGGATTTGATTGCGAAGCGCCACCCTGAGGTATTGCAGCGCTTTGGTGGACATGCCATGGCCGCAGGTTGCACTTTAGAAGAAGAGCATCTGGAAACCTTTGAAGCCGCCTTGCAACAAGTCGCGCAAGAATGGTTGGACGAAGCCACTTTGCAGCGCAAACTCCAAACCGATGGCGCGCTTCCGCTTGAATACCGCCGCCCTGACATGGCCGACACCCTTTTGCGCGAAGTCTGGGGGCAGGGCTTTGCCGCGCCTACTTTTAGCGAAGAGTTGGAAGTGGTGAGCCAGCGCATCGTGGGCGAAAAACACTTGTCGCTGCGCTTGAAACACCAAGGCCAGCCAGTTGACGGCATTTGGTTTGGCCGCGTCGATCCGCTGCCCACCAAAGCCCATTTGGCCTACCGCTTGCAAGCCGATGAATGGCAAGGCGTCAAGCGGGTTCAGTTTGTGATTGAAGCCATGGCACAAGACTGAGGAAAAACGATGGCCAGCAACAAAAAACCAGCCCTGCCCGAAGTCAATTTCTCAGATTACGGTGCGGTGCGCTATTTGCATTTAGGGACGGAGTGGGTGCAAGGCTCGATGTTGATTGACGCCCCCTTTGACATTCATTTGGAGTATGTGCAGCGCATGATGGCGTGGCTTTTGTTTGTGGACATTGACAAAGTGGGCAAACTCCACGCCATGCAACTGGGCTTGGGTGCGGCCTCGCTGACCAAGTTTTGCCACAAACATTTGCGCATGAAAACCACGGCCATCGAACTCAACCCGCAAGTGGTGGCCGCGTGTCGTTTGTGGTTCAAACTGCCTGCCGACAGCGCCAAATTGCAAGTCGTTTTGGGCGACGCCGCCGAGGTGGCGCGGCATGATTTGTGGCGCGGCCAAATTGACGCGCTGCAAGTCGATTTGTACGACCACGAAGCCGCCAGCCCCGTGCTCGACAGCGAAGCCTTTTATGCCGATTGCCGACAACTCCTCACCGACGAAGGCTGCATGACAGTCAACCTGTTTGGCCGCAGCTCCAGCTATGAGCAAAGCTTGAAAAAAATCTGTGCGGTATTTGGCGAAGCTTCGGTCTGGGCGTTCAAGCCCACGCGCGAAGGCAATACGGTCATCTTGGCCTTGCGCACACCGCAGCACTTCAAGCGCGGCGAGTTGCTCGAACGCGCCGAAGCGATTCAAGCCAAGTGGCCGCTGCCCGCCACCAAATGGTTGCGGGTGTTCAAATCTGTTGCCGCATGAACTAGGGGTTTCCCTAGTCTGTGAGAGGCCTATTCCTAGGTGTAACCCACATCCGAAGACTTGGGGCTGAGCGCCACAATTTGAGAGATATATTTTTGGAGCGAGGGAATGAAATGATCAAAAGTCAAAAAGACTTCTACTCCGGCCTGATGTTCACATTGGTCGGCGCAGGTTTTGCATTAGGTGCAAGCAACTACTCTGTCGGAACAGGGGCTCGCATGGGCCCTGGTTACTTTCCGATGATGCTGGGCATTGTGTTGGCTGTTCTGGGTGCGTTTGTGACCTTTTATTCTTTGGTCGAACACACTGAAGACGGTGACAAAGTCGGTGCTTTTGCATGGCGACCCTTGGGCTATGTGCTGGGTGCGAACTTGGCCTTTGGCGTGTTGTTGGGCGGCTTGCCCAGCATCGGCTTGCCTGCGATGGGCTTGATTGCAGCCATTTTTGCCTTGACCATCATTGCCAGCAAAGCGGGAGACAGCTTTGTTTGGAAGGATGTGATTTTGCTGGCTCTTGTGTTGTCCGCAGGCAGCTATGTGGCGTTCATCTTGCTGCTCAAATTGCAGATGCCCGTTTGGCCAACATTCATCACCGGTTGATTCGGGAGAGATAAAACATGGATTTATTTTCAAACCTCGCATTGGGCTTTGGCGTGGCGTTCACGCCCATCAACCTGATGTACGCCTTGGTCGGTTGTATTTTGGGTACGCTCATTGGCGTGTTGCCCGGCATTGGCCCGGTGGCGACCATCGCCATGCTGTTGCCAGCGACTTACGCTTTGCCACCCGTGTCGGCGCTCATCATGTTGGCCGGTATTTACTACGGTGCGCAGTACGGTGGCTCAACCACCGCCATTTTGGTGAACTTGCCGGGCGAGGCCTCATCGGTCGTGACCACGATTGACGGCTACCAAATGGCACGCAAAGGCCGCGCAGGACCGGCTTTGGCAGCGGCGGGCTTGGGTTCGTTTTTTGCGGGTTCGGTGGGCACCTTGATCTTGGCGGCGTTTGCGCCTCCTTTGACCGAGTTGGCCTTCAAGTTCGGCCCCGCTGAATATTTCTCGCTCATGATTTTGGGCTTGATTGGCGCGGTGGTGTTGGCCTCAGGCTCTTTGCTCAAAGCGATTGCAATGATTGTGCTGGGCTTGCTCTTGGGCTTGGTGGGCACCGATGTGAACTCGGGCGTAGCACGGTTTAGCTTTGACATTCCAGAGTTGACTGACGGCATTGGCTTTGTGACGGTGGCGATGGGTATTTTTGGCTATGGCGAGATCATCTCCAACCTGTCTAAGCCCGAGGAAGACCGCGAGTTGCTGACCGGCAAAGTCGAAGGCTTGTTCCCGACCAAAGAAGATTTCAAAAACATGTTGCCCGCGGTGCTGCGCGGCACGGCGTTGGGTTCGGTGTTGGGCGTGTTGCCCGGCGGCGGCGCATTGTTGGCAGCGTTTGCGGCCTACACGATTGAGAAAAAAATCAAACTCAAACCCGGTGAAGTGCCCTTTGGTCAAGGCAATATTCGCGGCGTGGCTTCGCCCGAGTCTGCCAACAACGCGGGTGCGCAAACATCGTTCATTCCATTGCTGACCTTGGGCATTCCACCCAACGCGGTGATGGCCTTGATGGTGGGCGCGATGACGATTCACAACATCCAACCCGGCCCCCAAGTCATGACCAGCAACCCTGAGTTGTTTTGGGGCTTGATTGCCTCGATGTGGATTGGCAACTTGATGCTGGTGATTTTGAACTTGCCGCTCATTGGCATGTGGATCAAGCTGTTGTCTGTGCCTTATCGCTTCTTGTTCCCCGCCATTGTCTTGTTCTGTGCGATTGGCGTGTACTCGACCAACAACAACACCTTTGACATTTGGATGGTGGCTGCCTTGGGCTTTGTGGGCTATTTGTTCCTCAAGCTCGGATGCGAGCCAGCGCCTTTGCTGCTGGGCTTTATTTTGGGACCCATGATGGAAGAAAACTTGCGCCGTGCATTGCTGCTCTCGCGTGGCGACTGGTCGGTGTTCATCACCCGTCCTTTGTCTGGCGGCTTGTTGGCGGCGGCGGTGTTGTTGCTCATCATCGTGCTCTTGCCTTCGATTCGCTCCAAGCGAGAAGAAGCCTTCGTCGAAGAGTGATCTTCTTGACTTCACTTTGCAACATCTAAAAACGGCACCCTTGGGGTGCCGTTTTGCTATGACCATGAACTTTGATTTCTCCAATCCCTACACCAGCACGCGCTTGCCTGTATTCGCGCGCAACTTGGTGTCTACCTCGCATCCCTTAGCTGCACAAGCGGGTTTGCGTATGTTGTGGCAAGGCGGCAATGCCGTAGACGCAGCAGTGGCCGCTGCAGCCGCGATGACGATTTTGGAGCCTGTGAGCAACGGCTTGGGCTCAGATGCGTTTTGTATCTTGTGGGACGGCCAGTCCTTGCACGGCTTGAACGCCTCAGGCACGGCGCCACAAACGTGGACGCCAGAATACTTCAAACGCAAATACGGCGCTGACGCCAAAACACCGCCCAAACGCGGCATGGATTCTGTGACCGTGCCGGGCGCGGTGGCAAGCTGGGTGGCCTTGAGCGAGCGTTTTGGCAAGCTGCCTTTTGAAGACCTGATGCAGCCCGCCATCGAGATGGCCGAGCGCGGCTATTTGCTGCCCGTGGTGGTGCAACAAAAATGGGCTGCCGCCACGCCTGAGCTGCAAAATTTACCGGGCTTTGCCCAGAGCTTTTTGCCGTGGGGACGTGCGCCGCAAGTGGGCGAGTTGTTTCAATTTGCCGCCGCTGCCAAGGGCTTGCGCGCCATTGCCAAAACCAAAGGTCAAGCCTTTTATGGCGGCGAGATTGCGCAGGCCATTGAAAAATTCTCGGCGCAACATGGGGGCAGCATCAGTGCGGCAGACTTCGCGGCTTTCAAGCCTGAATGGGTCACGCCCATCGCTCAAAACTACCGTGGTTACAGCCTGCACGAAATTCCCCCCAACGGGCAAGGCATTGCCGCGCTCATTGCTCTGGGGATTTTGGAGAACTTCGATGTCGCCAGCCTCCAGCGCGATGGCGTTGACTCGCAGCATTTGCAAATCGAGGCCATGAAGCTCGCCTTTGCCGATGTTTATCGCTACGTGGCCGAACCCGCCAGCATGGAAGTCACCCCCGCGCAAATGCTGGATGCAGCGTATTTGCAAAGCCGCGCCAAACTCATCGATATGAAGCGAGCCCAAGACTTTGGCGCAGGAAACCCCGTCAAAGGCGGCACGATTTATCTCACTGCCGCCGATGAAAACGGCATGATGGTGAGCTTCATTCAAAGCAACTACATGGGTTTTGGCTCAGGCTGCGTCGAGCCAGAATTTGGCGTGAGTTTGCAAAACCGAGGCCACGGCTTTGGCTTGCAAGCACAAGGCTTGAATCCGGCCAATAGGGTGGAGCCGGGGAAGCGGCCTTTTCACACCATCATTCCGGCGTTTCTCATGCGCGACGGCCAGCCCGTCATGAGCTTTGGCGTGATGGGCGCCAACATGCAGCCGCAAGCTCACATGCAAACCTTGGTGCGGATGTTGGATTACCAACAAAATCCGCAAACCGCTTGCGACGCGCCGCGCTGGCGCTACAACGCAGGGCTTGAAATCAATGTGGAAGCCAGCCTCAATCCGCACACTGCGCAGGGCTTGCAAGCCATGGGTCACAAGGTGGAGGTCATCAACGACAGCTACCAAGACTTTGGTGCTGGTCAATTCATTTGGCGCGCAGGCGATCCCTCGGTGCAAGGCTATGTCGCCGCCAGCGATGCACGCCGCGATGGTTTGGTGGCGGGGTTTTAAGCCGTGCTGTGGCTGCGCTTGAATCGGCTTGGCAGCCTGCGCGCGCAGGCACTGATGGGCGTGCTCGTGTTTGCGCCGCTGATCGCAACCGCGCAAAGCCTCGCCAACGAAGACGTGCTGGCCAATCAACCCGAAATTGCCAGTACACGTTCTGTCAAAACTGCCAACGGCAAACCCAGCAAGCCAGACGTGATCGCCCAGCGCTTTGCGGTTGCATCTGCCAATCCCTTGGCAACTCAAGCGGGCTTTGACGTATTGGACGCAGGCGGCTCCGCGATGGATGCTGCCATTGCCGTGCAACTGGTGCTCGGGTTGGTAGAGCCTCAATCGAGTGGCATTGGCGGCGGCGCTTTGATTTTGCACAGCCATGACCAACACGTCGTGGCCTTGGATGGCCGCGAAACCGCACCTGCCTTGGTGCAAGAAGATTTGTTTTTAGACGCCCAAGGCAAGCCCTTGGCTTTTTATGATGCCGTGGTGGGTGGTCGCTCGGTCGGCACGCCCGGCACTTTGCGGGTACTGGCGCTGGCGCATCAGCGTTTTGGCAAACTCCCTTGGGCGCGCTTGTTTGAGCCTGCTATTGGGCTGGCGCGTCAAGGCTTTGCCATCAGCCCGCGCTTGTTTGCGCAGCTCAAAGCAGACCCTTTTTTGCGCCAAGACCCACAAGCCTTGGCGTATTTTTATGAGTCCAATGGCGAGCCGCATTCGATAGGCTTTGTGCTCAAAAACCCAGCCTATGCGCAGGTGCTGCAACGCGTTGCCAAAGAGGGCGTGGACGCTTTTTACAGCGGCGCGATTGCGCAAGCCGTGGTGGACAAAGTGCAGCGCCACCCCAGCAATCCGGGGCAATTGCAGCTCAGTGATTTGCGCAATTACCAAGCCAAAACCCGCGAGGCCATGTGCTTTGAGTACGCCGCCGCGCAGCGGATGCTGAGGGTCTGCGGTTTTCCTCCTCCGAGTTCTGGTTTGATTGCGATGGGGCAAATTTTGGGTATGTTGAGCTATGTGCCAAACAGTCAGACAACATGGGTCAACGGACTGCCGTCTGCCGCATGGCTGCACAGCTATTTCGAAGCCTCTCGCTTGGCTTTTGCTGATCGCGCTCAATACGTGGGCGATCCTGACTTTGTGCCAGCGCCCGCTGGCAATTGGGCGAGTTTGCTGCAGCCTGAGTATTTGCAACAACGCGCCCAACGCATAGGCAAGCAGCGTATGAACACTGCGCCTGCAGGCACGCCGCAAGGCGCATCAAACCTCAGCTTTTCGCCCAGTCCAGAGCAGCAAGAACACGGCACTTCGCACATCAGCGTGGTCGATGCGCAGGGCAATGCGGTGGCCATGACCACAACGGTCGAGAGCTCTTTTGGCTCACGCCAAATGGTGCAGGGTTTTATGCTCAACAACGAGTTGACCGACTTCAGTTTTGTGCCACGAGACGCAGCGGGCAAGCCCGTGGCCAACCGTGTGCAGCCCAACAAGCGGCCACGCTCTTCTATGTCGCCCACCTTGGTGTTTGACAAGGCCACAGGCGAATTGCTCATGAGTTTGGGCAGCCCTGGCGGCGCGTTGATCATTCCTTTCACCACCAAAACTTTTTACGGCGTCTGGCAATGGGGCTTGACGCCGCAGCAAGCCATCGATTTGCCCAACTTTGTGAGCATTGGAGGTGCGTTGTGGTTAGAAGCCAATGCGTTTCCAGCCGACACCTTGAACGCCTTGCGCCAAGCCGGACATGAACTCAGCGAGCAAGAGCTGACCAGCGGCTTGCAAGCCATTGTGCGCACACAGATCAACGGTCAAAGCGTGTGGATGGGCGGCGCAGACTCGCGGCGCGAAGGCGTGGTGATGGGGCGTTAAGGGTTTGCGGCGTCAGGCGATTGAGGATCGCGCAACATGCTGTAGCGCGCCGTGCGCTGGGCTTGCGCCAAGCGAATCACCCGTTTGAGCGGAATGCCAATGTGAACCAATGTTTGGCTGGCCAGCATCAGACTGCCTTCGATCACTTCGGGTACCACTTCTGCGGCACCTGCGCGGCGCAGGGCTTCTAGGTCTTGGTCGTCGTGAGTGCGAACAATCACGGGAACTTGTGGCGCGTGGGCTTGCACCCAAGCCAGCACCTTCAAAGCAGAAGGCGTGTCAGGATAAGTTACCGCCACCGCCGCCGCCCGAACCAAGCCAGCCGACATCAGGCTGGCCAGCCGTGTGGCGTCGCCAAACTCCACATGGTTGCCCGCTTCTCGGGCGGCTTGTACTTTGTCGGGGTCAGACTCCAGCGCCACGTAGCCAATGTTTTCCAGCTTGAGCAAATCCACCAAGGTTTGCCCGCTGCGCCCGTAGCCACAGACAATGACGTGGTTTTCAATCTGCATGGTGCGCTGCGCCATGCCGGTGAGCGCGAGCGACTGCATCAACCAATCGCTGCTGACCCAGCGGTTGACGATGGCATCGGCCTTGAGCACCAAAAACGGCGTGGCAATCATGGACAACACCATAGACGCCAAGATGGGACTGACCCAAGCCGCAGGCACCAACTGGTGAACCTGGCCGAGCGACAACAACACAAAACCAAACTCACCCGCTTGCGCCAAATACAGCCCTGTGCGCAAACTCACGCCCGCCGGCGCGCCTTGCAACCGCGCCAACACAAACACCAAAGCCGCTTTGATGAGCACGGGCAACAGGCTCAAGGACAGCACCCAAGCCCAACTCTCAAACACGACTTCCCAATCGAGCTTCATGCCGATGGTGATGAAAAACAGCCCCAGCAACAAGTCGTGAAAAGGCCGAATATCGGCTTCCACCTTGTGTTTGAAGTCGGTCTCGGCAATCAACATGCCCGCCAAAAACGCACCCATCGCCAGCGACAAACCAGCTTGCGCGGTCAACCAAGACAGCCCCAAGGTCATGAGCAAGAGGTTGAGCATGAACAACTCGTCGCTCTTGCGCTTGGCCACCAAATGCAGCCAAGTTCGCATGGCACGTTGACCGCCCCACAGCAGCACGCCCACCAAAACGCTGGCTTTGACAAAGGCTTTGGACAACACTTCGCCCATGTTGTTGTCGCCCAAATCAGCCAAAGTAGGAATCAGCACCAGCAGCGGCACCACGGCCAAATCTTGAAACAGCAGCACGCCCATGACGCGTTGGCCGTGTTGCGATTCCAACTCCACCCGATCCACCATGAGCTTGACCACAATGGCCGTGCTCGACATGGCTAGCGCACTGCCCAAAACCAGTGCGGTTTGCCAACTCACCCGCCAAGTCAAACCCAATTGGTGAAGCGCCCAGCCAACTGTCATATTCAGTGCCACCGCCCCCAGCAAGGTCAGCACCACTTGTCCCAAACCTAGTCCAAACACCAGCTTGCGCATACGCTGCAGCTTGGGAAGGTTGAACTCCAGCCCAATGACGAACATCAAAAACACCACGCCAAATTCAGCCAAATGCTCCACCGCCACTGAGTCTTGGATCAGCGCCAAGGCGTTGGGGCCAATCAGCAGACCTGCAAACAAATAGCCCAACATGACGGGCAAGTGCATCAAACGAGAAGCCACCACGCACACCACCGCCGCGCATAAGTAAAGCAGGGTGAGGTCGAGTGAGGTCATGTAGGAGCGTGGGTATAAAACGAGCGTGACAGGAAATAAAAGCTGCGGCGACTAAACTCCACATCCGCTTGATTGTAAAAATCATTTGCGACGTATTTTTATTTGGCCTCAACATTTTCAAAATTCCATGCTCGACAACCGACAGCGCATTGTGAGTGGACTCATTTTGGCTTCCGCTGGCGCCATCGCCTTCAGCGGCAAAGCCATCATCGTCAAGCTGTCTTATCGCTATGGCGTGGATGCGGTGACGGTCATCATGCTGCGCATGTTGTTGGCGCTGCCGTTTTTCATCGTGATGGGGTTTTGGTCCGAACGTCAAGCCCATGCCCGCGCCAACCCACTGCATCGGGCTGACTGGTTGCGCATTGTGGGGCTGGGCTTTGTCGGCTATTACTTGTCGAGTTATTTGGACTTTTTAGGCTTGCAATACATCACCGCCAGCTTGGAGCGGCTCATCTTGTACCTCAACCCCACCTTGGTCGTGGTGCTGAGTTGGTTGCTCTACAAAAAGCCCATCAACGCCATGCGCATGGTGGCTATGGCGGTGAGCTACAGCGGCGTGCTCTTGGTGTTTGCGCACGAGCTGACGTTGGCGGGCGACAACGTGGTGCTGGGTGGCGCCTTGGTGTTTGCCAGCGCCTTGAGCTATGCGTTTTATTTGATGCTCAGCGGCCAATGGGTGCAGCGCATTGGCTCCATCCGCTTGGTTGGTTGGGCAACCAGTGTGGCCTGTGTGTGTTGTATTGCGCAGTTTGTGGTGTTGCGTCCGTTGGCGGCGGCGCTGGTGCAGCCTGAAGTGTGGCAACTTGCAGCCCTGAATGCTGTGGCCTGCACGGTAGCGCCCGTGCTCATGGTCATGCTGGCGATTGAACGCATCGGCGCGGGCTTGACCGCACAAACTGGCATGATTGGCCCCATGGCGACGATTGGCATGGGCGTGATTTTTTTGGGCGAACCGCTCAATGTGTGGATTGGCGTGGGCACGGCGTTGGTGCTGGGCGGCGTTTTCATCGTTTCTAAATACGGAGCAAAGTGATGGATTTGGGACTCAAAGGCAAATGGGCATTGGTGGGCGGTGCGAGCAAGGGCTTGGGGCTGGGCTGCGCACGCTCTTTGGCGCGCGAAGGCGCGCATGTGGTCATGGTGGCACGCGGCGCTGAAGCGCTGCAAGCCGCTGCCGAGCAATTGCGCGAATTTGGCACACACATCATTGCTGTGGCAGCCGACATCACCACGCCCCAAGGCCGTGAAGCCATTTGGTCGGCGCAAGGCGCACCCGGCAAGAACTTTGACATTGTGGTGACCAACGCAGGCGGTCCGCCCCCCGGCGACTTTCGCGATTGGAACCGCGAGGTGTGGATCAAAGCCTTGGATGCCAACATGCTCACCCCCATCGATCTGATTCAAGCCACAGTAGACGGCATGGCCGAGCGCGGATTTGGGCGCATTGTCAACATCACCTCGGGCGCGGTCAAAGCACCGATTGATATTCTGGGTTTGTCCAATGGCGCACGATCTGGTCTGACAGGTTTTGTGGCGGGCGTGGCACGCACCAGCCAGTTGGTGTCGCGCAACGTGACGATCAACAACTTGCTGCCCGGCGCCTATGACACCGACCGGTTGCAAACCACCCTCAAAGGCGGCGCTCAAAAAACAGGTCAACCGCTGGAGCAAATCATCCAAGCACGCAAAAGCGGCATTCCCGCGCGACGTTTCGGTCAAGCCGACGAGTTTGGCGACACCTGTGCGTTTTTGTGCTCGGCGCAAGCGGGCTACATCACCGGACAAAATATCTTGACCGATGGCGGGGCGTATCCGGGGACGTTTTGACAGTCACTTAAGTTCTGGCCATACTTTCTGACCCATGCGTGATGGGATGAGGACTGTAGGGCATGAGCGATTGGCATGAAAAACTGTGTGTCGAAACGATTAACGCGTTTCGCACACCCACCTTGAAGCAAAAAGAAGCGTATGGCAGGTTGTCTCACACCTTCAGTGCGGCAAGTCTGATTGGTAGCGTGACATTGATTTTTGCTGAGACTCCTTTGAATGCCCTGTTGGTCTTCAAACTATCCGCCTTGATGTTTTGGGGCGTGCTACTATTTTGGGTTGGAGCCCTGCTCAGCAAAGGAGAGTGACATGGAAGTATTGTTTTTAAGCCTTGTCGCTGGCTTGGTCGTTTTTGGTGGCTTGTGGATGGTCACACGGGAAACAAAACCCGTCGAGAAACAACCAGAAACCAATCATCCCGCTTGATTTGACCTGCCGCGTCGGCTAGACGACACCACAATCCCGCCCACGATCAGCGCAAACGCCCACGCGTGGTAGCTTTGCGGGCTGTCACCCAGCACCACGGATGACATCACGGCCGCAAACAAAGGCGTGAGGTTGGCAAAAAAACCTGCCACGCTTGGCCCCGCTTGCTGCACACCCAAACCCCAACAGCGGTAAGCCAGCAGCGCAGGCCCCAAAGCCACGTAGCACAAGGCCGCAGCCAGCGGCCAACCCCATTGCACATAGCCCGCGCCACTGAGCCATTCCAAGCCAGTGAAAGCGCCCGACCAAGCCAAGCCCAAAGCCATTTGCGCCATCAAAAACAGGGCCCAGTTGCTGCGAATGTGCGTCGGGTCGCTGGGCTGCGCCAACAACCAGCTGTACCAAGCCCACGACGCTGTGGCCATCAACACATACACATCGCCCAGCACCCAGTGCACTTGCAGCAGGGTTTGCCAATCGCCGCGCCCCAGCACCCACAACACGCCAGCAATCGACAGCAAAGCGCCTGCGATTTGGCGCTTGCGAATGCTTTGTTTGAAAAATACCGCGCCAATCATCAACATGAACACCGGCGTGCTTGACGCGACCAAGGTCACGTTGATGGGCGTGGACGTTTGCAGCGCCAAATACTGCAAACTGTTGTAACACCCCACGCCCAACAAGCCCAGCAGCGCATAGCGCTTCCAGTGAGGCCACATCGGGCTGGCGCGACGCAGCACCGATCCGGCCAGCGGAAACAACAACACAAAGGCCAGCGCCCAGCGCAAAAAGTTCAACGTCATCGGCGAAATCAGCTCATGCACCAAACGACCCACCACTGCATTGCCCGCCCACAGCAGGGGCGGCAAGGTCAATAAAAGCGCGGAAGGCAGAGAAAGATGGGGGTGAGCAACAGACATGGGGGCAGACTCTACTGCAGCTCAGATAACCTGCGTGACAAGCAGGCGACCCATTTCATGGCAGGATTCGCCAGTTTTGGCAAATTCAATCTTTGGAGAAAAACATGAGCAAAGCAGTCATCATTGAGAAAAACGGCGGCCCAGAAGAACTCAAAATTGTGGACGTTCAAGTCGGCCAGCCCGCTGCGGGCGAAATTCGCATTCGCCACAAAGCCATTGGCCTGAACTTCATCGACGTTTACCAACGCAGCGGCCTCTACCAATTGGCCATGCCTTTGCACATGGGCATGGAAGCCTCCGGCGTGGTCGAAGCTGTGGGCGAGGGCGTGACCCACCTCAAGGTTGGTGACCGCGCTGCCTATGCCAGCAACCCGCCCGGCAGCTATTGCGAAGAGCGTGTTTTGCCCGCCAAATGCGTGGTCAAACTGCCCGACGCCATTTCCTTTGAAACCGGCGCAGCCATGATGCTCAAGGGCTTGACTGCGCAGTACTTGCTCAAACGCAACGTGCCGTTTGGCGGCTTCAAACCAGGCGACTTTGTGTTGTTCCACGCCGCAGCAGGCGGAGTGGGTTTGATCGCCTGCCAATGGGCCAAAGCCCTGGGCTTGCAGCTCATTGGCACAGCCGGCAGCGACGCCAAATGCCAACTCGCCAAAGACAATGGCGCGGCCTTTGTCATCAACTACAGCACCGAAGATTTCTTGACGCGGGTGAAAGAAATCACCGGCGGCAAAGGCGTCAAAGTCGTTTATGACTCCGTGGGCAAAGACACCTGGGACAAATCGCTGGACTGCTTGGAGCCCCTGGGTCTGATGGTCAGCTTTGGCAATGCCTCAGGCCCCGTGGCGCCTATGGCACCCGGCATCTTGGGCCCCAAAGGCTCGCTCTACTTGACGCGCCAAACTTTGTTCACCCACATCGCCACCCGCGAGCGCACCCAAGAAATGGCCGACGATTTGTTCGCTGCCGTCACCAGCGGCAAAGTGCACATTCACATCGACCAAACCTACAAGCTCGAAGACGTGGCACAAGCGCACCGCGACTTAGAAGCCCGCAAAACCACGGGTTGCACGGTCATTACCTTGTAAACCGCGTCGGTTCGAAAAAACGCTGCCGTGGGCAGCGTTTAAACTTCCCTCATCGCCCCCGCCGCACGCGCAACACCTCATCCAAAATCAAACAAGCTGCGCCCAGCGTGATGGCGCTATCGGCCACGTTGAAGGCGGGGAAATGAACGCCTGCGTAGTAGAAGTCTAAAAAATCGACCACGTAGCTGTGGATCATGCGGTCAATCACGTTGCCCAATGCGCCGCCCAAAATGCAGCCCAAAGCAAAGCCAAACAGTGTTTGTCCGGCGTGTTGTTTGAGCATCCACACGATCACGCCCGCAGCCGCCAGCCCCAATCCAGTGAACAACCAGCGTTGCCAACCACCCGCCGCCGCCAAAAAAGAAAAGGCCGCGCCCGTGTTGTGCACCCGCACAATGTTGAAAAACGAGGTGACTGCAAACCCCTCGCCCAGCGCGTAGTTGCCCACAATCAACACCTTGGTGAACTGGTCAGCCAAGATCACGATCAAGGCCAATCCCAGCCAAATCCAGTAGCGCGGGGTGTTGTGTTGCCAGCGAGCCATGTGCGCGTCCTCAAGCAAAAAGGCGTGTTTCGCCGTGGCCAAACACATTGCTCACACAACGGCCACACAAGCCCGCGTGCGCGCTGTCTGCGCCCACGTCGTCTTGGTAGTGCCAGCAGCGTTCGCATTTGGTGGCGTGGCTCACCTGTACCTCGACCTCCAGCGCAGCACCCGCCAGCTTGATGAGTTTGACCTTGGAGGTGATGAAGACAAACTTCAAGTCATCGCCCAAGCTGTGCAAGGCGTCGAACACTTCGCCGTCGCAGGTGATGACCAATTCGGCTTGCAACGATGCGCCGACCAAGCCCGCCGTGCGTTTTTCTTCGATGTTTTTGTTGGCCAGTTCACGCACCTGTTGGATGAGCGCCCATTTGTGGAGCAACGCATCGTCGCCAGCGGGCAAGTGCACAAAGGTTTCTAAAAACACGGATTCCGATGTGCCCAAGAAGCCCCAGGCCTCTTCTGCCGTGAACGACAAAAACGGTGCCATCCAGCGCACAAAAGCCTGGGTGATTTGGTACAGCGCGGTTTGCGCACTGCGCCGAGCCAGTGAGTTGGCGGCGCTGGTGTAGAGGCGGTCTTTGAGCACATCCAAATAAAACGCGCCCAAATCTTCGGAGCAGAAAATTTGCAGCTTGGAGACCACGGGATGAAACTCGTAGCGCCCAAAATGCCCGCCTTCAAACACGCCTGTGTCGGCGTTGAAGTGGCCCAAAATGTCGGCCTGCAATTGGGCGGCGCGGCTCAATGCGTAGCGGTCAATTTCCAGCAATTGTTCAAACGCCACGCTGTCGGTGGCGGGATTGAAGTCGCTGATGTTGGCCATCAAAAAGCGCAGCGTGTTGCGAATACGGCGGTAAGCGTCCACCACCCGCGCCAAGATTTTGTCGTCAATGTTCAAGTCGCCCGAGTAGTCGGTAGACGCCACCCACAGACGCACAATTTCAGCGCCCATTTTTTCGCTGACCTCTTGCGGCGCGATGGTGTTGCCCAAGCTTTTGCTCATCTTGCGGCCTTGGCCGTCGGTGGCAAAACCGTGGGTCAGCAAACCTTTGTAGGGCGCACGGTCGTACAAGGCGCAACCCAGCAACAGAGAGCTGTGGAACCAGCCGCGATGCTGGTCGTGGCCTTCCAAGTACAAGTCGGCCTCGGGGCCTTGGTCGTGATAGGGCGCACGGTCGTAAGCGTCTTTGTGGCTGCCGCGCAGCACATGTTGGAAGGTCGAGCCTGAGTCAAACCAGACCTCCAAAATATCGGTACTCTTGGTGTAGCTGGACGCATCGTCTCCGGCTTGGGTGAGGATGCTTTCCACCGTCTCGCGGCTCCATGCCTCGATGCCGCCTTGCTCCACAATGCGGGCGGCTTGGTCCAAAATTTCCATGGTGCGCGGATGCAACTCACCGCTGTCTTTGTGCAAGAAAAACGGCACGGGTACGCCCCAGGAACGCTGGCGTGAAATGCACCAGTCGGGTCGGTTGGCAATCATGTCGCGCAAACGCGCTTTGCCGTTTTCGGGGTAGAAATGGGTGTGCTCAATCGCGTTCAAAGCCAACTCGCGCAGCGACTGGCTGGACTTGTCGGTGATGAATCTGCCCGTGGTTTTTTCGGTCGTGCTGTCAAAACCGTCCATGCGCACAAACCACTGCGCCGCTGCGCGGTAGATGACCGGCGTTTTGTGACGCCAGCAATGCGGATAGCTGTGGCTGATGGTCTGCGTGGCCATCAAGCGGCCTGCATTTTGCAGCGCTTCCAAAATGACGGGCACGGCTTTCCAAATGTGCAAACCGCCAAACAGCGGGAAGTCGGCTGCATACGCGCCATTGCCTTGCACGGGGTTCAAGATGTCGGTGTACTTCATGCCATGCGCCATGCAGGAGTTGAAGTCATCGACGCCGTAAGCGGGGGCGCTGTGGACGATGCCCGTGCCGTCGCTGGCCGTGGCGTAGTCGGCCAAGTACACAGGAGCCGTGCGTTGATAGCCCGCATCGACCTGCGAGAGCGGGTGGTGAAATTCGATCAAGTCGAGGTGTTTGCCCACCGTGGTGGCGAGCACTTGGCCTTGCAATTGCCAGCGACTCAGGCACGACTCCACCAAGCTTTCGGCGCATAGAAAAAGACCGCGCTCGGTGTCCACCAGCGCGTAGGTCAACTCGGGGTTGAGGTTCAAGGCCTGGTTGGCGGGAATGGTCCATGCGGTGGTGGTCCAGATCACGGCAAAGGCTTCTTTGTTCAGCTGGGCCAAACCAAAGGCGGCGGCCAGCTTGTCGGGCTGGGCGCACAAAAACGCCACATCCAGCGTGTCGCTTTTCTTGTCGGCGTATTCAATTTCAAACTCGGCTAGGGACGAGCCGCAGTCAAAGCACCAGTACACGGGCTTCAAGCCACGATAAACAAAACCACGTTCAATCACACGTTTGAAGGCGCGAATTTGTCCTGCCTCGTTGGCGGGGTCCATGGTGCGGTAAGGACGCTCCCAGTCGCCCAAAACGCCCAAGCGCTTGAAGTCTTCGCGTTGTTGCTCGATTTGCTCGGTGGCAAAGGCGCGGCTTTTGGCCTGCATGTCGTCGCGGCTGAGTTTGCGGCCATGCAGTTTTTCGATGGCGTTTTCGATGGGCAAGCCGTGGCAGTCCCAGCCGGGAATGTATTGCGCATCAAAGCCCGCCAACTGGCGGCTTTTGACGATCATGTCTTTGAGCACTTTGTTCAGCGCATGTCCAATGTGCAGCTTGCCGTTGGCATACGGCGGGCCGTCGTGCAGCACAAACAGGGGCGCGCCGTGGCGTGCCACGCGCAGTTTTTTGTACAGGCCTTGGTCGCTCCAGCTTTTTGCCCAAGCGCCTTCGCGTTTGGGCAAATCGCCACGCATGGGAAACGGCGTGTCGAGCATATTGAGCGTGTCGCGGTAAGAAGTGGTGTCGGTCATGGTGCTTGCGATATACGTTTTGAAGGCTTGTGGCTTGAGCCAAGTCCATGGCAGGATCAAGCGCTAAGGGTCTGAGCGCAGACGGTGTATGCCGTTTGGCCAGAAAGACAGACGCGGGGCAAGGTGCGTCGGGCGTGCCCTGTCAAATTCGGGCTGCGAACCAGGCGCGAGCGTCTTCGCAGTCTTGGTGTATGCCTTGCATCAAGGCGTCCAGACCGTCGTATTTGAGCTCGTCGTGTAATTTGTGCAGCAGTTCCACGCGGATGATTTTACCGTAGCCCCCATCCACGCCCAATTCAGCCGGCCAGTCCAAGCAATGCGTCTCCAGCAACACCCGCCCGCCGTTGACGTCGTTGGCGTCGAGCGATGGTCGAATGCCCAAATTCGCAACCCCTTGCAGGGGCTGGCTGCCCAAGCCATGCACGCGCACCACAAAAATACCGCTGGCCGCAGGCTTCCAATGGCTAAAGCGCAAGTTGAGGGTGCGGCAATCGAGTTCACGCCCGAGCTTGCGCCCATGCACCACATGGCCCGAGATGGCGTAAGGCCGACCCAGCAATTGCGCGGTGGCCTGCATGTCGCCCCGCGCCAAGGCCTCGCGCACGGCGGAGCTCGATACCCGTAAACCGCGCACTTCGTAGCTATTCATGCGCGCCACATCAAAACCGTGTTGATTTCCAGCCGCGTCGAGCATGGCGTAATCGCCCGCCCGCTTGGCGCCAAATCGGAAGTCGTCGCCCACCAACACATATTTCACGCCCAAACCGTTGACCAAAATGTCGGCCACAAAATCTTGCGGTGGCTGGGCTGCAAAGGCTGCGTTGAAGGGCAGCACCACGCATTGGTCAATGCCGCAAGCAGCGAGTTCGTGCAGCTTGTCGCGCAAAGTGGCAATGCGGGCAGGGGCGAGTTCGGGTTTGCCCAGCGTTTGGGCAAAAAAGTCGCGCGGATGCGGCTCAAATGTCATCACGCAACTGGGCACGCCACGGTGCTGCGCCTCGCTCTTGAGCAGCGCCAACATGGCTTGGTGGCCACGATGCACGCCGTCAAAGTTGCCAATCGTCACAGCGCAAGCGCTGGCGAGTTGGCGGTGCTGAAAACCTCTAAAAATTTGCATGGGGCAGCTTCAAAAGGGGAATGACCAAGTCGTCATCCAAACAGGTTATATTGTCTCTGATAGACAAATGCAGTTGGATCGGTCGTGACATTACGCGAAGGAGCTCTGTTGTGAAGGTCTTGAAGTTGTCAGCCCAAGGGTTGCCCCAGTCATGGATTTCGCTCGAACAAGCGGTGATTCACTACGCCGCCGGTGAGGTGCGCTGGGAGTCTGGCGGCGAGGTGGCGGTGTTTCATGGCGGCACCAACGCCATCACGGGGCAGCAGTCCATCATCACGGTCAACAGCATCATCGGCACCAAGGGCGTGCCCAAAATCAATCCCTTTGAGCTCAAACCCGGCTTGACCAACAGCAAACTGTTTGCCCGTGACCGCAACATTTGCGCCTACTGCGGCGACGAATTCCACGAAACCGAACTCACCCGCGAACACATCCGCCCCTTCGGCCAGCATGGCGTAGACCACTGGATGAACGTCGTCACCGCCTGCAAAGCCTGCAACCACCGCAAAGGCAATCGCACGCCCGAGCAAGCCCACATGCCGCTGCTCTACACGCCGTATGTGCCCAGCCTCTGGGAAGACTTCATTTTGCGCAACCGCCGCATTCTGGCCGACCAAATGGAGTTTTTGATGGCGCATGTGCCGAGGACTTCGCGCTTGGTGGCTTGACTAGGCGTTCTGAGCAAGGTTGAAAACACGGATTGTTTGAGCACAGAATAAATTGAATACTTAAGAAGTAAAAAACTTAAAGGATTCCCTCATGCTCGACCACATGACTTTTCGCGTTGCAGATATTGCTCAAACCAAAGCCTTTTACGAACCTGTTTTAAAAACCCTAGGCTATGCTTTGGTCGTCGAAGGCTTTCATGGCGGCAACATGCTGGGCTTTGGCTATCCAAGCGATCAAGACCCCACGGGCGTAAAACTCGACACTTGGTTCATCGATGGCGATTCACCCTATGGCGGGCATCCTGTAACGGCAGGATGCCATTTGTGCTGGAGCGCTAAAAATCGTGCCGAGGTCGATGCCTTTTACCAAGCCGCCATTGCCGCAGGTGGCAAAGACAATGGCTCACCGGGTTTGCGCCCGCACTATCACGAACACTATTACGGCGCGTTTGTGATCGACCCTGACGGCAACAACATCGAGGCGGCTTGCCATCTGCCTGCCTGATGGCTTAAAGCAGCTCTCGAATGACTCGCGGATAAATGAGGTGCTCTTGCGAGAGCACCCGCGCGGCCAAGCTCTGCGCGGTGTCGTCGGGCAGCACGGGAACCACGGCTTGGGCCAAGATGGGGCCGTGGTCTAGCTCGGCGGTGACGCGGTGAACGGTGGCGCCGGCGAATTGACAGCCTGCATCGATGGCGCGTTGGTGGGTGTTCAGTCCGGCAAAGGCAGGCAACAAAGACGGATGAATATTGATCAAACGGTCTTGGTAATGCGCCACAAAGCCTGACGTCAATATCCGCATAAAACCCGCCAACACGACCAGCGCGGGCTGGTGGCCGTCAATTTCAGCCATCAAGGCGGCGTCAAATGCTTCGCGTGGGTTGGCATGGTTAGAAAAGGCTTTGTGATCGACCACCGCTGTCGCAATGCCTTGCGTCTGGGCAAAGGCCAGCCCCGGCGCATCGTCGCGGTTGCTGATGACAGCGCTCACGCGAGCACCCAAGCGGCGCGGCCAGTCTTCGCGCTGGGCGGCTTGCACGATGGCGGCCATGTTGGAGCCGCTGCCTGAAATCAAGATCACAATGTTTTTCATGTCGGCGAATTATCAGGGCTTGCCCTAGGTTGTCGCGTTTTGTACCGAAAAAATCGAACGATCGTGCTAAAAACGAGGAAGTATCAACAAGGACACTAGACCATGGATTTGGCTTTTACCCCCGAAGAAGAGGCGTTTCGCCAGGAAGTGCGTGCTTGGGTGCACGCCAATTTACCCAAAGATTTGTCCCACAAAGTCCACAATGCGCTGCGTTTGACGCGCGACGACATGCAGCGTTGGGCCAAAATTTTGGGTGCCAAAAACTGGCTCGGCTACGGCTGGCCCACGCAATTTGGCGGCCCGGGCTGGACAGCGGTGCAAAAGCATTTGTTTGAAGAAGAATGCGCCTTGGCGGGCGCACCCCGCGTGGTGCCGTTTGGTCCGGTCATGGTGGCGCCGGTCATCATGGCTTTTGGCAACACCGAGCAACAACAACGCTTTTTGCCCGGCATCGCCAGCGGCGAAGTCTGGTGGAGCCAAGGCTATAGCGAACCGGGCTCGGGCTCCGACTTGGCGTCTGTCAAAACCAAAGCCGAGCGCGTGGGCAACAAATACATTGTCAACGGCCAAAAAACTTGGACAACGCTGGGTCAATACGGCGAATGGATTTTCTGCCTGGTGCGCACCAGCAACGAAGGCAAGCCGCAAACCGGTATTTCTTTCTTGCTGATTGACATGAAATCGCCCGGCGTGACGGTGCGTCCCATCAAGCTGCTCGACGGCGAATGCGAAGTCAACGAAGTCTGGTTTGACAACGTGGAAGTGCCCGCCGAAAACCTGATTGGTGAAGAAAACAAAGGCTGGACCTACGCCAAGCATTTGCTGGCGCACGAACGCACCAACATTGCCGACGTCAACCGCGCCAAGCGTGAGTTGGAGCGCCTCAAGCGCATCGCCAAAGCCGAAGGCGTGTACTACGATGTGCGTTTCCGCGACGAAATTGCCAAGCTCGAAGTCGATGTGGTGGCGCTGGAAATGCTGGTGCTGCGCGTTTTGAGCGCTGAAAAATCAGGCAAGCAAACGCTGGACATTGCGGGCTTGCTCAAAATCAAAGGCAGCGAAATTCAACAACGCTACAGCGAGCTGATGATGCTCGCCGCAGGCCCTTACAGCCTGCCCTTCATCGAAGAAGCCATGGACGCTGGCTGGCAGGGCGACCATGTTGGCGCAGCGCATTGTGCGCCGCTGGCATCGACCTTCTTCAACATGCGCAAAACCACCATTTACGGTGGCTCCAACGAAGTGCAGCGCAACATCGTGGCTCAAACCGTATTGGGATAAATCATGGATTTCAACTTTTCAGACGAACAAGAACAACTCCGCGACGCGGTGCGCAAATGGGTGGACAAGGGCTATGACTTTGAACGCCGTCGCAGCATCGTGCAAGAAGGCGGCTACTCCGCCAAAGCCTATGGCGAATTGACCGAATTGGGCTTGGGCGGCCTCTACATTTCCGAAGAATTAGGTGGTCTGGGCATGGGCCCCGTCGAAGGCATGGTGGTCATGGAAGAGCTCGGGCGCGGCATTGTGCTCGAACCCGTGGCGCAAACCTTGATCGCGGGCGCATTGCTCACCCATTACGCCAGCGGCGAAGTGCAAAGCACATGGTGCGGCAAGATCGCCGGCGGCGAAGCCTTGGTGGTGTTGGCGCACCAAGAACGCAAAGCTCGCTACAACTTGCTGCTTTGCGACACCCAAGCCCAGCCAGCAGGCAAGGGCTGGAATTTGAGCGGCCACAAAAGCATTGTTCCCGCAGGCGACCAAGCCGACGCTTGGCTGGTGCCCGCCGTCGCCAACGGCAAACTGGCGCTCTTCTTGGTTGAAAAAGCCAGCGCTGGCGCGGCTACACGCGGCTATGTCACCCAAGACGGCTCGCGTGCGGCTGAGTTGACACTCGCCAACACGCCCGCGCATTTGGTCACACTCGACGGCGCCACGGCACTGCAACACGCGCATGACATAGGCATTGCTGCGCTGTGCGCTGAAGCCGTGGGCGTGATGGACAAAACCATGACCATCACCGTGGACTACATGAACACCCGCAAGCAGTTTGGCGTGGCCATCGCCACTTTCCAAGCCCTGCGTCACCGTGTGTCCGACATGAAAATGCAGCTTGAATTGGCGCGCTCCATGAGCTATTACGCCAGCCTCAAACTCAACGCACCCGCAGCAGAACGCAGCGCCGCCATGAGCCGCGCCAAATACCAACTGGGCGTGTCCATGCGCTTTGTCGGCCAACAAGCGGTGCAACTACACGGCGGCATTGGCGTGACCGACGAATACATCGTCAGCCACTATTTCAAGAAACTCACCCAACTCGAAATGAGCTTTGGCGACACCTTGCACCATTTGGGCGAAGTGAGCGCGAAGATGCAGGATACGGCGGGGGTGTTTGCTTAATATGAATGCTTCAGAGACGTCAGCGATTGAACGCATCTACCAGATGTTGATCGCTGATGCTCGTCGAGGTTTGATCGATGTGGCTGCGGGCAAGGTCAAAGATGCTCGTTCAGCCTTGGCCGAAATTAAACGTCGTCGGCAAGTTAAGAAGTGAACTTAACAACTTCGAAGAAGATCAAGAGTTTGATATTTTGACAAACCGAGGCTGAACCACGCCGTCGATGTTGACTTGCTCTAAGAACATCGCGGCTGGTCGTACCCACAGGCCTTTTTCACCATACAAAGCGCGGTACACCGTCATGGCTTCGAGCGTTTCGCTGTGGCGGGCTGTGCCTATGACTTCGTACAGGCCGCCTTTGTAATGGCGGTAGGTGCCTTGGGGTGTTTCTTGGATGGGAGTTAGGCTTGGGTTGTTCATGACGAATGGATGGGACAATACACCCATGCATCCTAAAGCCCTGTTAGAAGCTTGTACCGAGCTTGTCCGCCTCACCCTGAAGTTTGAGCATCCGGCTGACGCCGTGGTGTCTAAGTTTTTCCGTGATTACCGCAAAACCTACGCCTTTGGCCCGCGCGAGCGTGCCGTGTTGGCCGAGACGGTTTACAACGTCTTGCGCAACAAACTGCGTTACGACCACTTCGCGCCGTCTGGCTCGGGGCCCAAAGAGCGCCGCATGGCCATTTTGGGCTTTGCCGATTACCTCGACCAGCAAGCCCACGCCGCGCCCAGCAAAGACACCAGCAAGCCCTCGGCGGGCAAGCGCAAGTCTGACGCCTCGGGGCCGCGTGACTTTTTGAAAAGCGCGCTCAACAACCCGGAAGTGGTTTGGCTCGACGCCTGCGCCCACATCCAAACCGCCGACTTGATGGAGCGCCATCGTCACAACTTGCCCGAATGGCTGGTAGAGCCGCTCAAAGCCCAATTGGGCGCTGGCTTTTGGCCCTTGGTCGAGCGCTTGAATGCCAACGCGCCCCTCGACTTGCGGGTCAACACCTTGCACGACAAGCGCGAAGACGTGCAGCATGAGTTAGCGCTCGCTGGCATCAAAGCCCGCGTCACGCCTTTCTCGCCCTGGGGTTTGCGCATAGACGGCAAGCCTGCCCTGAGCCAACTCGACGCTTTTGCGCGGGGCGCGGTCGAAGTGCAAGACGAAGGCTCGCAACTCTTGGCGCTGCTCTTAGACGCCAAACGCGGCGAGATGGTGGTCGATTTTTGTGCAGGCGCTGGCGGCAAAACCTTGGCCATCGGCGCGTCCATGCGCAACACTGGGCGCTTGTATGCGTTTGACGTGTCTGCGCACCGTCTCGACGCCTTGAAACCTCGCTTGGCACGCAGCAAGCTCTCCAACGTGCATCCTGCAGCCATTGCGCATGAGCGTGACGACCGCGTCAAGCGCTTGAGCGGCAAGATCGACCGCGTGTTGGTCGATGCGCCATGCTCGGGCTTGGGCACGTTGCGCCGCAATCCTGACCTCAAATGGCGTCAGTCGCCCAAAGATGTGGCCGAGTTGACCGTCAAACAAGCCGCCATTTTGGACAGCGCCGCGCGTTTGGTGAAGTCTGGCGGTCGCTTGGTGTACGCCACATGCAGCGTCTTGCCCGAAGAAAACGAAGCCATCGCTCAAGCTTTCAGCAAGTCGCACCCTGACTTTGTGCCGCTGCCCGTGAGCGAATTGCTGAGCAGCTTGAAAGTGGACAAAGCCGACAGTTTGTGCACATCTGATGGTCTTTATCTGCGACTTTGGCCTCATTTGCACGCAACTGACGGCTTCTTTGCAGCCGTTTGGGTATTAAAGTAAAATCTTGAAACTATCATTTCGAAAGAATACCTATGTTCGTACCTGATTGGCCTGTGTTCGACGCCGTGTTGAATTGGCTCAGCAATGGTTTGTTGAATTTTTCGGGCTGGCAGGTGCTGGCGGTAACTTTGGTGCTGACCCACATCACCATTGCCAGCGTGACCATTTACTTGCACCGCCACAGCGCTCATCGCGCTTTGGACTTGCACCCAATAGCCTCGCATTTCTTCCGTTTCTGGTTGTGGATGACCACGGGGCAAGTCACCAAAGAGTGGACCGCCATTCACCGCAAACACCACGCCAAGTGCGAGCAAGCCGAAGACCCGCACAGCCCGCACATTCACGGCATCAAAACCGTGTTGTTCACAGGCGCGGAGTTGTATCGCAAAGAGTCCAAAAACCTCGACACCTTGGCGCGTTACGGCCACGGCACGCCCAACGACTGGATCGAGCGCAATCTGTACACCCGCTTTTCGTGGCAGGGTGTTGCGCTGATGTTGATCATCGACCTGGCCTTGTTTGGCGCTTTGGGCTTGACGGTCTGGGCGGTGCAAATGATGTGGATTCCCGTGACTGCGGCGGGCATCATCAACGGTGCAGCGCATTACTGGGGTTATCGCAACTTTGAAGCGGCTGACGCCAGCACCAATATTTCGCCGTGGGGAATCATCATTGGCGGCGAAGAATTGCATAACAACCACCACACGTATCCCACGTCGGCCAAGTTGTCGGTCAAGCCCTACGAGTTCGATTTGGGCTGGGCCTATATCCGTGGCCTAGAAATGCTCGGTTTGGCCAGCGTCAAAAAGACACCGCCTAAGCTGGCTTTTGGCGACGTCAAGCCCGTGGCCGACGAAAAAACCCTCGAAGCCTTGATTGCCAACCGCTACGAAGTGATGGCCAACTACGCCCGCCAAATGCGTCTGGCGGTCAAACAAGACATCGCCAGCCTGCAAACCATGCCCGCCGATGGCGTGCTGGCCGCCGCCAAGCGCTGGATGCACCGCGATGTCGAGAAAGTCCCCGCCAAAGTGCTGAGCCAACTCGAACAAGCGCGCAACTTGCTGCCCGCCGTGGACACCATGGTGCACATGCGCGAAGAGCTGCGCCAACTCTGGCTCAACACCAATTTGTCTCGCGCTCAGTTGGTTGCTGACTTGCAAGCCTGGTGCAAACGCGCAGAAGAAAGCGGTATCGCAGCCCTGCAAGAGTTTGCGCTGCGCTTGCGTGCGGTTCATGTGTAAAACGCGCCGCTAGCAGCCAACAAAAAACCCGCCGAGGCGGGTTTTTTGTTGGGCAAATCTGAATTACTTCAGTTTGGTTTCTTTGTATTCGACATGCTTGCGAGCTTTGGGATCAAATTTCATGATCGTCATTTTCTCGGGCATTGTCTTTTTGTTTTTGCTGGTCGTGTAGAAGTGACCAGTGCCTGCTGAAGATTCCAGCTTGATTTTTTCACGTCCGCCTTTGGATGCCATGATCGTTTCCTTGTAAGAGTTCGGGGATTAGGCTTGACCGCGGGCGCGCAAATCGGCCAGCACAGAGTCAATACCGTTTTTGTCGATCAGGCGCAAAGCAGCGCTTGACACGCGCAGACGCACCCAGCGGTTTTCTGTTTCGACCCAGAAACGGCGGTATTGCAGGTTAGGCAAAAAACGACGTTTGGTTTTGTTGTTGGCGTGGGAAACATTGTTCCCAGTCATCGGGCCTTTGCCCGTTACTTCACATACGCGTGCCATGTGGACACTCCATGATTTTTCAAACAGCAGCCACTGACGTGGCCGCCTCACCTCGCCAGAAAGGGTGGCGGTAACCCATGATTGCTTTTTGAATTCAGCACTCGGCAAATTCAGCAAAGCCTGAAATTATAGCGCTTTTTTCAAAGATCGTGCTGTTCAAGAAAGCGCTGGGCATCCAAAGCCGCCATGCAGCCCGTGCCTGCGCTGGTGATGGCTTGGCGGTACACATGGTCTTGCACGTCGCCTGCGGCAAACACGCCCGGCACCGAGGTTTGCGTGGCAAAGCCCTGCAAGCCGCCTTGGGTGGTGATGTAGCCGTTTTTGAGTTCCAAATGGCCTTGGAAAATATCGGTGTTGGGATGGTGGCCAATGGCAATGAAGCAGCCTTGCAGCGGCAAATCGCGGGTGCTGTCGTCTTGGGTGCTTTTGAGGCGCACGCCGGTCACGCCAGAGGCGTCGCCCAGCACTTCTTCCAGCACGCTGTGGGTTTGCAGCACGATTTTGCCGCTGGCGACTTTGTCCATGAGCTTGTCAATCAAGATGGCCTCGGCCTTGAACTTGTCGCGGCGGTGGATGAGGTGCACCACGCTGGCAATGTTGGAGAGGTACAAAGCTTCTTCCACAGCGGTGTTGCCGCCGCCGACCACGCACACGGGCTGATCGCGGTAGAAAAACCCGTCGCAAGTTGCGCAGCCCGAAACGCCGCGCCCCATAAAGGCTTCTTCAGACGGCAAACCCAGGTATTTGGCCGATGCGCCAGTGCAAATGATGAGGCTGTCGCAGGTGTAAGTGCCTGAGTCGCCCGTCAAGGTGAAGGGTCGTTTGGAGAAATCGACTTGGTGGATGTGGTCAAACACG
The DNA here is from genome assembly GCA_903832625.1 of uncultured Burkholderiales bacterium. Taxonomy (GTDB): domain Bacteria; phylum Pseudomonadota; class Gammaproteobacteria; order Burkholderiales; family Burkholderiaceae_C; genus Limnohabitans. The sequence goes on from CAILCI010000060.1 coordinate 59,441, forward strand.
ATTTGGGTGTTGAAGCGCTCGGCGTGCTCCAAAAAGCGTTGCATCAGCTCGGGGCCTTGCACGCCGTGGACATCGGCCGGCCAGTTGTCCACCTCGGTGGTAGTCATCAATTGACCGCCTTGGGCCATGCCGGTGATGAGCAAAGGCTTCAAATTGGCGCGTGCGGCATAGACGGCGGCGGTGTAGCCCGCAGGGCCTGAACCGAGGATTAAAACTTTGGCGTGTTGGGGGGTAGACATAGCGGTCACCATTTAGAGGAGAATCAAAACAATAAAACCGCCATTGTAGAAGTCGGCTCAAAGCCCCGTGGAAGCGGGGGTTGCGGCTGGGTTAAGCTTCTCACCTGACATGACGTATTCGCTCAACACACTTAAAAACGACGGCCGCGCTGGTCAAGAAACCGCGCAAGAACCCACAGGATTCAGACGTTTTGCGCAAGAAATTGCGCTCACGCTGGGCTTTGTGTTCATGACTTTTTGGCTGTTGTCGCTGCTCACACACAACGCCCAAGACCCCGCGTGGACCACCTCGGGCTCGGGAGGCAGCGTGCACAACTTTGGCGGACGCTTGGGCGCTTGGCTGGGGGACATCAGCTTTTTCATGCTGGGCTATTCGGTCTGGTGGTGCTATGCCGCTGCGCTGTTGAGCTGGCTGGCTGCGCTGGCCAATCGTCTGCGCGAGGGCGACGCGCCACAAATGGACGAAACCCTGTGGCGCAACACCCGTTTTGCGTTTTGGGCGGGCTTGGTCATGTTGCTGATTTGCAGCACCGGCATGGAGTGGACGCGCCTCTACCGCTTTGAAGACCGCTTGCCCGGCCATGTCAGCGGTGGCGTGTTGGGTTATGTGGTGGGGCCGTCGAGTTTGAAATGGCTGGGCTTTAACGGCTCGGGCTTGTGTTTCATTGTGTTTGGCGTGGTGGGCGCGTCGTGGGTGTTTCGATTTTCTTGGAGCCAAACGGCAGAGAACATTGGCGCAGCGATTGACGGCTGGATCACCGTGTGGCGTGAACGCCGCGAGTTAGAACAAGACAAAGCCTACGGCTTGGCCGCTGCCCGCGAACGCGAAGAAGTGTTGTTTGAAGAACGGGTCGAGATTCAAGAACACCATCCCGCGCCATTGGTGATTGAGCCGCAAATCGAGCCTGCGCTAGAGCCCGTGGTCAAAAGCGCGCGCGTGGCCAAAGAGCGCCAAAAACCGCTGTTCACCGACATGGTCGATTCGCGCTTGCCGCAAGTTGATTTGCTCGATGGCGCGACGGGCCGACAAGACACGGTCTCGCCCGAAACGCTGGAGATGACCAGCCGCATGATTGAGAAAAAACTCAAAGACTTCGGCGTCGAAGTGCGTGTGGTGGCGGCGTCGCCCGGCCCGGTCATTACCCGCTATGAAATTGAGCCCGCCACTGGCGTCAAAGGCTCGCAAGTGCTCAACCTGGCCAAAGACTTGGCGCGTTCGCTGTCGCTGATTTCTATTCGCGTGGTTGAGACCATTCCCGGCAAAAACTACATGGCGCTGGAGTTGCCCAACGCCAAGCGCCAGTCGATTCGTTTGAGCGAAATTTTGGGCTCTGACGTTTACAACGAAGCCAAATCCATGCTCACCATGGGCTTGGGCAAAGACATCATTGGCAACCCCATCGTGGCCGATTTGGCCAAAATGCCGCACGTCTTGGTGGCAGGCACGACGGGTTCGGGCAAATCGGTGGGCATCAATGCCATGATTTTGAGCTTGCTCTACAAGGCCGAAGCGCGCGATGTGCGCTTGCTCATGATCGACCCCAAGATGCTGGAAATGTCGGTCTACGAGGGCATTCCGCATTTGCTCGCGCCCGTGGTGACCGACATGCGCCAAGCCGCGCACGGCCTGAACTGGTGCGTGGCCGAAATGGAAAAGCGCTACAAACTCATGAGCAAAATGGGCGTGCGCAACTTGGCGGGCTACAACGCCAAAATTGACGAAGCCGCCGCCCGCGAAGAGTTCATCTACAACCCGTTTAGCCTCACACCTGAGCAACCCGAGCCGCTGCAACGCTTGCCGCACATTGTGGTGGTGATTGACGAGTTGGCCGACTTGATGATGGTGGTGGGCAAGAAGATTGAAGAGCTGATTGCGCGACTCGCGCAAAAAGCCCGCGCCGCCGGCATTCACCTGATTTTGGCGACGCAGCGCCCCAGCGTGGACGTCATCACAGGCTTGATCAAAGCAAATATTCCCACGCGCATTGCGTTTCAAGTCAGCAGCAAAATTGACAGCCGCACCATCCTCGATCAAATGGGCGCAGAGGCTTTGCTGGGCATGGGCGACATGCTCTACATGCCCAGCGGCACGGGTTTCCCGATTCGGGTGCACGGCGCCTTTGTGAGCGACGAAGAAGTGCACCGCGTGGTCAACTACCTCAAAAGCCAAGGCGAGCCCGATTACATCGAGGGCGTGCTCGAAGGCGGCACGGTGGACGGCGACGCGCCGGGTGGCGGCACCGATTTGTTTGGCGAAGCCCCCGCCGAGAAAGACCCGCTCTACGACCAAGCGGTGGAAATCGTGCTGAAAAACCGCAAAGCCAGTATTTCTCTGGTGCAGCGGCATCTGAAAATTGGCTACAACCGCGCTGCGCGTTTGGTGGAAGACATGGAAAAAGCGGGCATGGTCAGCGCCATGAGCAGCAACGGCCAGCGTGAAATTTTGGTGCCGCAGCGTGAAGAATAAGCCGCTGTTTGGCGACAAGCCCTGCCTCCAAAAAAATGAGAACAACAACGTGACAAGCCATTCGCTCCCAACAACTCAGCTCCGAAAGTTGCTGGCAAAAGTAGCCTTGATGGCTTGCGCCTGCATCAGCACAGCAGCCTGGGCCGACAGCTTAGACGCGCTCGCGCTGTTTCTCAAAAACACCCAAAGCGCCCGCGCCGAATTCACCCAAGTGGTGACTTCTGCGCCAAGACAAGGGCAGGCGGCCAAGGTCAAAAAATCGACCGGTACATTTGCGTTTTTGCGTCCCAGCCGTTTTCGCTTTGACTACCAAAAACCGTTTGCACAAACCATCGTTGCCGATTCACAAACCCTGTGGCTCTACGACGTCGATTTAGAGCAAGTCACCGCGCGCACCCAAAGCCAAGCGCTGGGCAGCACGCCTGCAGCCTTGATCGCCACGGCCTCCAGCCTTGCCGCTTTGGAAAAAGATTTTGTGCTCCAAGCCCAAAACGACAGCGACGGTTTGCAATGGGTTGTGGCCAGCCCGAAAAACCGCGAAGGCAGTTTGCAATCGGTGCGCATTGGCTTGAAGCAAGACGCATCGAGTGTGAGCTTGGCCAAGCTGGAAATTCAAGACGCGCTCGGGCAAAACTCGGTGCTGAGTTTTGACAAATTCAGCGTCAACCCCGTGGGCTTGAACGCGGCTGCTTTTGCCTTTGTGCCGCCCAAAGGGGTGGACGTGATTCGGCCTTAGTCGCCATTGCAGACGCTGCGCGCAAACACCATGTCTGACTTCTTCACCCAAGAACCCAAGGCGCCGCTGGCCGAAGCCCTTCGGCCTCAGACCTTGGACGATGTGGTCGGGCAGTCGCATTTGCTGGGCGCGGGCAAACCGTTGCGGCTGGCGTTTGAATCGGGCAAGCCCCATTCCATGATTTTTTGGGGCCCGCCCGGCGTGGGCAAAACCACGCTTGCGCGCTTGACGGCCAGCGCGTTCAAATGCGAATTCATTGCTTTGTCGGCGGTGTTCTCTGGCGTCAAAGACATTCGCGCTTCGATGGAGCAAGCCGAACAAAACTTGGCGCTGGGCAAGCACACGATTTTGTTTGTGGACGAAATTCACCGCTTTAACAAATCGCAGCAAGACGCGCTCTTGCCCTATGCCGAAAGTGGCTTGGTCACCTTCATTGGTGCGACCACCGAAAACCCGTCGTTCGAGGTCAATTCCGCCTTGCTCTCCAGAGCACAGGTGTATGTGCTTAAGTCCTTGAGCGACGATGAGTTGAAGCAGTTGCTGCAACGCGCACAATGCCTCACCTTGAGCCATTTGCGTTTTGACGATGCCGCCACCGACACGCTGGTGGGCTATGCCGATGGCGATGCCAGACGTTTTCTGAATTTGTTGGAACAAACCAGCACCGCTGCGCAGGCCTCGGGCGTGAGCGACATCAGCGCTGAGTTTTTGCAAAACGCCTTGACCCTCAACAGCCGTCGCTTTGACAAAGGCGGCGACAACTTTTACGACCAAATTTCAGCCCTGCACAAATCGGTGCGCGGCTCGCACCCTGATGCTGCGCTGTACTGGCTCACGCGAATGCTCGACGGCGGTGCCGACCCGCGCTACCTCTCGCGGCGCATTGTGCGCATGGCGTGGGAAGACATTGGTTTGGCCGACCCCAGAGCCATGCAAATCGCCAACGATGCCGCCTTGACCTACGAGCGCTTGGGCAGCCCCGAAGGCGAATTGGCGTTAGGCCAAGCCGTGATTTACTTGGCCGTCGCCGCCAAAAGCAACGCCGGCTACAACGCCTACAACCAAGCCCGCGCCTTTGTGAAGCAAGACAAAAGCCGCGAAGTCCCGGTGCATCTGCGCAACGCACCCACCAAGCTCATGAAAGAACTGGGCTACGGACATGAATACCGCTACGCGCACGATGAACCCAATGCGTATGCGGCGGGGGAGACGTATTTGCCCGAAGGCATGTCAGAACCCGCGTGGTACAAGCCCGTGCCGCGAGGCTTGGAAGTGAAGATCGCTGAGAAGCTGGCGGTTCTCAAACAATGGGATAAAGACGCCGAAAAAAAGTAAGCGAATGTAGATAAAAAGTTTACGTGCTTCTACCAATCTGAAGCACCCAATTTAGCGTCGAAAATTACCGCATAGTTGCACACGATAAGCAACACAAACTCCTACGCTAGAAAGTAATTCATGGATGTATTGCTACAACAGACCATCAACGGTCTGGTGCTGGGCAGCATGTATGCCTTGGTGGCCTTGGGCTACACCATGGTCTACGGCATCATCAACCTCATCAACTTCGCGCATGGCGAGGTGCTCATGGTGGGCGCTTTGTGCGCGTGGTCCATCATTGGCTTTGTGCAGCCTTTGATGCCCGATGCGCCGGGTTGGTTGGTGTTGCTCATTGCCACGGTGTTGGCTTGTGTGGCTTCGGCTGCGCTGAATTTTTGTATCGAAAAAATTGCGTACAAGCGCTTGCGCAACGCGCCCAAACTCGCGCCGCTCATCACTGCCATTGGCATGTCGATTTTGTTGCAAACGCTGGCCATGATTGTGTGGAAGCCCAATTACAAACCTTTCCCCGCCTTGTTGCCCACAGACCCCATCGCCATTGGCGAGGCCGTCATCACCCCGATTCAGTTGATGATTTTGGGCGTCACCGCTGTGGCCTTGGCCGTGTTGTCGTGGTTGGTCAACCAAACCAAGCTCGGACGCGCCATGCGGGCCACCGCCGAAAACCCGCGCGTGGCCAGCCTCATGGGCGTCAAGCCCGATTGGGTGATTTCCGCCACCTTCATCATTGGCGCGGTGTTGGCCACCATTGCGGGTGTGATGTGGGCGTCCAACTACGGCACAGCGCACCATTCGATGGGCTTTTTGCCCGGCCTCAAAGCCTTTACCGCTGCGGTGTTTGGCGGCATTGGCAATTTGGGCGGCGCGGTGGTGGGCGGCTTGTTGCTGGGGCTGATCGAGTCGATTGGTTCGGGCTATTTGGGCGAACTCACCGGCGGCGTGTTGGGCAGCCAATATTCAGACATTTTGGCCTTCATCGTGTTGATTTTGATCCTCACCTTGCGACCCTCGGGGCTGCTGGGCGAGCGTGTGGCAGACAGGGCTTGAGCGCATGAAAAATACTTTTTCTCAACAACCTTGGCTAGTCGTGGCCCTGGCTTTGGTGCTGCCCTTGGTGTTGCAACACTTTGGCAATGCGTGGGTGCGGATTGCCGACATGTCTTTGCTCTATGTGATGTTGGCCTTGGGGCTCAACATTGTGGTGGGTTATGCGGGCTTGCTCGATTTGGGCTATGTCGCGTTTTTTGCCGTGGGCGCGTATTTGTTTGGGCTGCTGGCCTCGCCGCATTTGATGGAAAATTTTCCGCTCATCGCGGCGGCGTTTCCCAACGGTTTGCACCTCAGCTTGTGGTGGGTGCTGCCTTTGTCGGCGGGTGTGGCGGGTTTGTTTGGCGTGTTGCTGGGTGCGCCCACGCTGCGTTTGCGTGGCGATTATTTGGCCATTGTGACGCTGGGTTTTGGCGAAATCATTCGCGTGTTTTTGAACAACTTGGATCAGCCCTACAACATCACCAACGGCCCCAAAGGCATTGGCCCGATTGATCCGGTCACGCTGTTTCATTACCCGCTGTCTAAAAAGCTGGATTTGGGCTGGTTTGAAGTGCCCTCGGTCACTTTGTATTACTACTTGTTTTTGTGCTTGGTGGTGGTGAGCGTCATCATTTGCCATCGTTTAGAAAACTCGCGTTTGGGGCGCGCTTGGATGGCAATTCGTGAAGACGAAATTGCCGCCAAAGCCATGGGTTTGAACACCCGCAACTTAAAACTCATGGCGTTTGGCATGGGCGCGATGTTTGGCGGCGTGTCGGGCGCGATGTTTGCTGCGTTTCAAGGCTTTATCTCGCCCGAGTCGTTCAGCCTCATGGAGTCGGTGATGATTGTGGCCATGGTGGTGCTGGGCGGCTTGGGGCATTTGCCGGGCGTGATTTTGGGCGCGGTGTTGTTGGCCGCTTTGCCCGAAGTGTTGCGCTTTGTGGCCGGACCTTTGCAAGAATTGACGGGCGGGCGTTTGGACGCTGCCATCTTGCGCCAGTTGCTCATTGCCTTAGCCATGGTGGGCGTGATGTTGGTGCGACCTCGCGGCCTGTGGCCAGCGCCCGAACACGGTAAAAACTTAGACACCCAAGGAGGCCAAGCATGAGTGCCTTGCCTTCTACCGTGCTGCATGTGACGGGCGTGAACAAACGCTTTGGCGGCTTGCAAGCCTTGAGCGATGTGGCGCTGCACATTGAGCGCGGCCAAGTCTATGGCCTGATTGGCCCCAATGGCGCAGGCAAAACCACCTTCTTCAATGTGCTGACGGGCTTGTATGCGCCCGACAGCGGCAGTTTTGCATTGGCGGGCAAAGCCTATCAGCCCACGCAAGTGCACAAAGTGGCGCAAGCGGGCATTGCGCGTACTTTTCAAAACATCCGCTTGTTTGCCGAAATGACCGCACTAGAAAACGTGATGGTCGGGCGGCATGTGCGCACCGCGTCAAGCGTGTGGGGGTCTATTTTCAGGACACGCGGTTTTAAAACACAAGAAGCCGCCATTGAGCAACGCGCCCGCGAATTGCTCGACTACGTGGGCATTGCCGCCTTGGCCGATTACAAAGCCCGTACCCTGAGTTATGGCGACCAACGCCGCTTAGAAATTGCCCGCGCCTTGGCCACCGACCCGCAACTCATTGCCCTGGACGAACCCGCAGCGGGGATGAACGCCACCGAGAAAATTCAATTGCGCGCACTGATCGACAAAATCCGCAACGACCAACGCACGGTCTTGCTCATCGAACACGATGTCAAACTCGTCATGGGTTTGTGCGACCGCGTGACGGTGCTCGATTACGGCAAAGTCATCGCCCAAGGAACGCCCGCCCAAGTGCAATCCAACCCGCAAGTCATCGAAGCCTATTTGGGCACGGGAGCGCACTGAGATGCAACACACACAACACCCCAAAGCTGTTTTGCTGCGCGTGCAAAACCTCAAGGTCTCGTATGGCGGCATTCAAGCCGTCAAAGATGTGAGCTTGGAAGTGCGCGAGGGCGAACTGGTGTCGTTGATCGGCTCCAACGGCGCAGGCAAAACCACCACCATGAAAGCCATCACCGGTTTGCTGCCTGTGCAGTCAGGCCAGATTGAGCTGTGCGGCCACAACATTGCCGGTTTAGGCCCGTGGGACTTGGTGCACCAAGGCTTGGCCATGGTGCCCGAAGGCCGTGGCGTGTTCACCCGCATGAGCATTGTCGAAAACCTGCACATGGGCGCCTACATTCGCAACGACAAAGCTGCCATTGACGCCGACATGGAACGCATCTTCGCCACTTTTCCGCGCCTCAAAGAAAGGCGCAACCAGTTGGCAGGCACTTTGTCTGGCGGCGAACAACAAATGCTGGCCATGGGCCGCGCCTTGATGAGTCGCCCCAAGGTGCTGCTGATGGATGAACCGTCCATGGGCTTGTCGCCCATCATGGTGGACAAAATTTTTGACGTCATCCAAGACGTGGCCGCGCAAGGCGTGACGATTTTGTTGGTCGAACAAAACGCCAGCCGCGCACTGCAAATTGCCCAACGCGGCTATGTGATGGAATCTGGCAACATCAGCTTGAGCGGAGCCGCGCACGATTTGTTGCACGACCCCAAAGTCAGGGAAGCTTATTTAGGGGAGTGAGTTCATGACGGCATTGACAGCATCGGACATTGCGCATTACCAATCGCAGGGCTATTTGATACCGTCATACCGACTCGAACCCGAGTTCTTGCGCGAGTTGCAACAAGCCCTACAAAGCCTGATTGACAACAACCCGGGCGTGCGCCCAGAAAAACTCGTCAGCGCGCACATTGAAGGACAAAACGACGAAGGCGTGCGCGGCAGCCAAAAGTTTCTCGATCTGGCCATGCACCCGCCCATTGTCGATTTGGTGTCGCAACTCATAGGCCCCGACATTATTTTGTGGGGCTGCCATGTGTTTTGCAAACCCGCCAGTGAAGGTTTTGAAACCCCGTGGCACCAAGACGGCCACTACTGGCCCATTCGTCCCTTGGCCACATGCACCGTGTGGGTGGCGCTAGAACCCAGCACCCGCGACAACGGTTGTTTGCGCGTCATTCCCGCATCGCACCGCAACCAAGAACTGCACGAACACCTGCACGAAGACCGCCAAGACTTGGTGCTCAACCAACGCATGGCGCAAGGCACGTTTGACGAAAACCAAGCCGTGGACTTGGAGCTGCAACCCGGCCAAATGTCCATGCACGACGTCTACATGATTCACGGCGCAAAAGCCAACACCTCGACCCAACGCCGCACCGGCGTGGCTTTGCGCTACATGCCCGGCACCTCGTTATTCGACAGAAATTTACGCCCCGCCGATGGCCAAACAGGCGTCCCCGTGAGCTTCGCCACCCGACCCTTGTGGTTGTTGCGGGGGGAGGATAGGACGGGGGGGAATGATTTTTTGGTGGGGCATAGGAAGCTGTGAAGCATTTTTTGAAAGTCGCTTGATGTGGAAAACAAACGCTGCGGCGCATAAAATTGTTGAAACGCGAGCTAACTTTGAAAAAAATTATCATCATTGCAGGTCCCAACGGCGCAGGTAAAACCACCTTTGCCCGCGACTTTTTGCCTGCTGAAGCCCAAACACTCAGATTTATCAATGCTGATTTGATCGCTGCTGGCTTGGCACCGTTCAATCCAGAGTCTGCGGCTTTCAAAGCAGGTCGTCTCATGCTGGAGGTGATTGATGAGTGTGTCGCCGCAGGACATTGCTTTGCTTTTGAAACCACGCTTTCGGGCTTGGTTTATTTAAAGAAAATTGCTGTCTGGCAACGCTTAGGCTATGAAGTCAAGCTGTGGTTCTTGTCCTTGCCCAATGAGGATCTTGCTGTATCAAGAGTGGTAAGACGTGTTTTGCAAGGGGGGGGCACAATATTCCCGAAGCAGTGATTCGCAGACGCTTCAAAGCAGGGTTAGAAAACTTTCATGAGCGGTACAGTAAAGTGGTGGACTCATGGGCTTTCTATGACAGTTATGACCGTCCACCTAAACTGATTGACTGGAGCAAACCATGAACCCCCAAGACATACGTACATCCTCTGACCCAGACTTAGCAGGCTCTTATGCGGCAATGCTTCGTGCGGCGCGTTCGGCAGAGGAGTTGGCAATTAAAACCAACACTAGTGTTCTCGTCTCAATGAATGGCAAAGATGTTGAATTGACGGCGGCGGATTTGATCAAGCTGCATGAAGAAGAGGACAAGCAGGCTCTTGCGCAAAAGAAGTAAACGGGAAAACACCGCTTTTTAGCTTTGTCGCACGCGCATTTCAACGCTCAAATCCAGAAAAAACACGAAGTGTCCATTCGAATGGACACTTCGTGTTTTAGCATCTCGACAAAATCGCGGCAGAAATTGAAAAATTACTGAAATTGCTTGGTGCTGTTGACCACTGAACTACCGTGTATGAATTAAATCTTCAACATCAAACCCGTCAAAGTCTTTGATTTCACTGAGTTTGATGGGTTGGGTGAGCGTGAAGTTTTGCCAACGCTCTACGAACTTTTCGTCGCCACCACGCGCATTCGTATTGACGTTGTGTTTGACCCGCATTTTTTGGGTCAACAGGTTGATGCTGATGAAGCGCTCAACCACAGGTCCATGGTCTTCGCTGCTGTCAAACCCGATCAGCTCAAAGTCAGAGTTTTGCAGGCGAAAAATATAAGTCCAATAGCCATACCTGCCGTGGGCGTAATGGATGCGCAGCGTTCCTTTGACGATGGAAAGACTGAGTTCGGGGGCATAGTAAACACCGCCATCTTCATTGTCAGAAGAAAAGCACTTGAGGTTTTTGGCGACAAGTTGGTATCCATGCGTCCCACCCAAGGCGACCACAATGCCTCGGCGGTTGCGGTCTAACTCCCCTCGAAACTCATGCTTGGAAAACTTGGTTTTATCGGTATCTTGGATGAGCAGCACTGCATCTGAAACACCGTCGCCATTCAAATCCCCCTTAATTTTTTCAACAACGACATAGGGCGCAGGCACGAACGCTTGAGGAGAGGACTCCAACTTCATGGCTGACGCAGCAAAAGCCTGGGTGCAGGCAGCCAGCATAAAGATGGACAAGATGTTGTTCATTTCTCCATTATGCAAACATTCATGACCACCATTTCCAGTCGGAGCTGACCACTCAGTCCAGCCATGTGACCAAGGTTAAAAAGTATGACGGACTTGACCAGAGAGACAGGCAGCGTTGCTGATGACTACTTTCAGGTAGTAGCCGGCGTTGGTGTGTACGACCTAGGGGTTCGGACTAGGCTGATTGCGGTCGTTTAGTCAGGACAAGCGATCGGCGGTTTCCGACCCATTGGAGTCATAGCGGTATTCGAACTCAGCGACTGTTAGCTGACATTTGCTGATCGCCACAATCAACGTTGCAACGACTGCTTGCGTGCAACCTATCTTCATAGTGGACACCGACCATCGACCAGAAGTGGTCAGTTGCTGCGCTCCAAACCTGACGCTCAAAACGCAGGTTCAACGTTTGAATTCAGCGGCCACCGAAGGCGGTCCGCTGGAATTATTGGTTAGCCACCTCTCCGGGCGCGAGGATCCAGACGCATTAGAGTTTCTGCCCAACGTTGATCCAGCGAAACAGCAAGTCCGTCGGGGAATGCCACAGTTTCTTGCCCGTCATCGCTAACAACCGCTTGCGACTGCTCGTACACGAAAGGGACTTGAAAATCACCGTCCTGCTCCAGTCGTTTGAGGGTCGCGGTATCAACGCCTATAGAAATACCTGTCTCCTCAATCGCGCGGAATTGGTACTCTCGCCCATGAATTTTGCGGGAAGCGCGGGCTACTTGCGATGAACCTAGTACGAATGAGTAGTAGTCACGTATTGCAGCCCGAAGGTCAAAAACAATGTCTTTTGCATCCTCGCCGTATCCATCAGGATCTGACACGGCGAAGTTCAACTCAGGTGAAAAGTAAGCCTGTATGCAGACGCGCAGTGAGGGGAAGTTTCCGTTAATTGTTCGCAGCTGGTACGTCTGAGACTTTGCCTTTGTCATTGCGGTTGGGCTGTATCCGTTTGTTCGGCCCTTCGCTTCGGCTACGATCCAGTTGCCTGCTCTGTCAAGGCCAATAAGGTCCGGCTGTGATTTCGTGCGTAGGACTGGCATGCCTCCCAAAGTTTTCAACATTGACAGGTGGAATACAAACGGTGTGTCAAGCAACCGAGAGCAGACAATCTTTGCCGCCATCATTCCTAGAAAGTAGGATGACGCACCCTTCTCAGTAGGATCCAGATCTTCATATAAAGCACTCTTCTCAAAGTGCGAATTGGTTTGACGCAAGTTTGCATACACCATGTGCGATCGAACAATCATGTCACTGATCGAGTGCATCCCGTGCACAAGAAGGTGCGCGAGTCCAGGCTTTCCAACGGTAATTGCCGCCCATACCAATTCCGACCAAGTGACGGACAAGTTGTGGGAACCGAAGAGCGCCACTCTGTAGTGTGGAGGGAAATTCGATGCGTGGTATGGGATATTGGGCATTTGAGATTTCTAACGTACTATAGAATCGGAAAAATAATACTTTAAATTTCCTAATCATCCGCAAATGGGGCTCTTGGAAAAAGAAGACGGAAGAAGGCTGACCCACCAGGTCCAACAAAACTTGAACGCCGATCTCAAGTGCGCATTGGGCTCACGGGTGCAAGTGCGCACCAAGGACAAACTTAAACAGGTCACGACAGCACACATGAACATGCTTCAGGACAACCCAGAGCGTGTGCGCTCCTACTTTCAATACCCTAAGCTCAGGTATGCTGCTCGATCAATATTTAATTGCCGTGTGAATAGCTCAGGGGCGCGAAACCGGCTTGAATCGCGCGGCGTCAGTTTTAATGGATGGGTTAGGTAATACAAGTGAAGCTAACCCAGCCAAGAATTCACTTCCGATAGATAGAGCGTGCAACAAAAGCTCTTCAAACTCGGTGGGCGACACAATAAGTTGATCTCCAACGCTTAGTTCGGCCCCTGTCTTACGAAGGTATTCCTCATCCACAATTCCTCGGCGATGAACAATTAGGTGCCGATTCTGATTGAGACGCCAAGCTGTTGGGGCAGCCAGTTTCTGGCGGAGGCAAGAGGAATCAATGAGTGCTTCGCAGGCGCATTTGAGCGTTGGGAGGCTACTAAGGTCCCGATCTTCGAACAAGATGCGCCCCATTTGCTTAGAAAGATCGAATCCTCGTGAGGCAAGATAGTCAACGTTGAGTTTCGGTAACTCAAATTTGCGCCTAGCATTTTCGTCCGAAAGCAACTTGGTCACAAGATCAGGACGGCTATCCAATAATAATGTAAGTTCATCTCCGACCAGCATTTCCAAAGTAGACCACGTTGCCACAGTGCCTTGTAGTAAAGTTTCACGCGCAACAGATTGAATTTCAGGTGTGTTGTGCAAATGTAGTAGAAATCTAGCTGTTTCTGCAACCAGTGAATCAATGCCTTCCTCAGATTTTGAAAACACGTCCATTTTCGAATTGGCGATTACCCGAGCGGCTTGGTTACGGCGAGCTTCAAGCTCATCTTCGGTTTCATTAGGCTCTTCATCTATCGACCGTGCTCGAATTCGCTCAGCCATTGAGAAGCGCTGAAATTGCTTATCATGCGCCGCTTGATTTGCCAGAAGAAAAGGTGCTGCGGTTGTTTGGATCGTGGCCCGAAGCCGATCAATGAATGTTTCAGCAATGCCGCGGAATGGAAGAGGTAAAAGGGGCAGGCAATCTCGAATGGCCGTAGCATCATCCTCTATGGAAAATGGAACGAGGAATCGCTTCGTAAGCTCATCGATCGACAGATGAGTTTCAGGTGTTAGCGCCACTGACTGCTCCTGCCTAACTGTGTTTAAACGGACACGGAAGCCGTATAACAATTGATATTGATACAAAACTATGCCCGTGGTTTTCAGCCACTTAATGCTCCGCATGTCAGTACAACGGCTCTAATATACCGTACGAATGACGAGCTCTATGACCGCTTCGGGGAACTCAGAGTAAAGGTCGGTTTTTGTCCGTAGGGGTGAGCTTACGGCGGTACCAAGAAGCTGACGTTGAACGAAAGGTGCCTGTCGACCAGAGTCAGCTTGCAGCGTATCTCGAGGAAACCCGATGTCGTTCAGTTGCGATCCTCGGGGGCGGTTAGAAGCCATTGCCTACTCGTTTGGCCATTGCGACTCAGTTTTCGCTTAGGTACTTAGTAAGCCTTGTGGAAATCGCACGAGCCCACGCCAATTCAGCAGGCGACAATGTCGCTGCTTTTTGCGCTAGCTCCCTAGCAACCGCTGTCTTCGCATCATCTTCAACGCTCGCCCAGTCTAAGGACTGGCTATTGGCTATCGATAACATTACCTTCGACCACTTCGCAAATTTCGAGCCTTTGCTTCCGGTTTTCTTTTGAAAAGAGGAAAACTCTTCTGTCGAAATCGTCATACCTGTAACTTCGCACAATGCTTGCAAATAGACAGATGGATTGAAGATATCTTCGAATTCTGATTCTTCACAACCGTCCCTCTCAGGTACTCGAAAGACGTCGGCGGGTTGAAGCAATCCGGAATTGCGAACTTTATCAGCAGCTGTTGACCCTTCAGTATCCGAGTCAACGAACACTAGACAAGTCGCTGCGTCCCTCGCAAGTGCGCGTACTACTGACGGTATGTTTGATGCGCCACCAGCAGATAAAACTTTTACTCGGCCAGACGAAAAAGCATCAGCCAAGCTTGAATTCATTGTTACCAAAATTGATGGGAGAGCAGTTTCCTCGCTAGCACCTTCTACAACTAGGACGACTTCAGCTGTCGTCATATTTTCGTGAGCGCGGATACCAAGTGATTTGCGAATTTCCGAAAGGTTTTGTGCAGAGCGTGTCTTAGAAGAAAACTCCGTGCCATCAACGCTTTCAACAATGACGTTTGCAGGAATGTCATCGCGTTGAATCAAAATTGGCGAGTGCGTAGTGATGATTACTTGAAATGAACTGGACAAGCTCCGTAGTGTGGACTTGATCTCGTAGATTGCCGAAGAGTGCAAATGTGCCTCCGGCTCCTCAATCCCGAATACCAGATTCTTCCCATACCTTTGCTTGGAGATGTACTGTAATAGTGAGATAGCGAAAAGGCTTTTAAATCCATCCCCCTTCTGCTGGCGAAGTGGCTCCTGCGCTCTGAGCGCCATCAGCTTCAGGTGTCAAGCCCCTCTCCTCCT
>CAILCI010000061.1 GCA_903832625.1 uncultured Burkholderiales bacterium
AGACGGGCATTTGACCGTGCCCAAAGGTCTGGACGAACCAGTGCTGTCTTTCAACGCTGCGCAGGCTCAGATGGCTTGGAAAATTCAGGGGCAAGATGTGTCGCTGCAAATCAACCAAGCCCAATTCAGCAACGCACACGCAGAGGGCAGGTTCAGCGGCAGCTGGAAGCATGGCATGGGCGCTGGGCGACTTCCCGGTGTGGTCGATCTCAGTGGAACATTTGAGCGAGTAGAGGTCGGCCAAGTTCACCGTTATTTGCCCGATGTGCTGCCGGCCGATTTGCGGCATTATTTACGTGAGGCCATTGAACAAGGCACGGCCAGCCATGTGGCGTGGAAGGTGAGGGGCGACTTGAACGACTTTCCTTTCAAAAACAAAAGCCAAGGCGAATTCAAACTCAGCGCCCAAATTGACAAAGGCCGACTCGTCTATGTTCCCGCCTCAATTGCCGCGCCCAAACAATTGCCTTGGCCCGCGTTGAACGACATCCATGGCGAGCTCACTTTTGAGCAACAAGCCATGAACTTCAAAGGCGACTTGCGCTTGCAAGGCACACAAAAACTGGTTTGGCCCAAAGTCGAGGCCAGCATTGCAGACTTGATGAACACCGAGGTGGTGATCAACGCACAAGGCAAAGGGCCGCTGTCGGAAGTGACCGATGTGGTCTCGCGCAGCGCACTCAACGACTTGACCCAAGGTGCGCTCGAAAAAACCTTGGTCAGCGGGGATGCGCAATACAAACTCAGCCTGAAACTGCCCATTCAACACATGAACAACAGCAAGGTTCAAGGCAGCGTGGAGTTTGCTGACAACGATTTGCAAATCATTCCCGCCGCACCCGTGCTGAGCCATGCCAAGGGCAGCTTGCAGTTCAACGAACAGTCGCTGAGCTTCAAAGATTTGCGCGGCATTGTCTTGGGCGGCGATGCGCTGATTCAAGGCAGCCTGAACTTCAACAACACCAACGATGCCGTGATGCCGCTCAAAATCTCAGGCCGCATGAGCGCAGAGGGTTTACGTCAGGCGCGTGAACTTGGCTTTGTGCCTCGCTTGGCCTTGCGGGCGAATGGACGCGCCAATTACGAGGCGCGACTGGGTGTGCGCCGCGGACAGCTGGAGATGCTCATCACCAGCGACCTCAAAGGCATGAGCGTGAATTTGCCCTCGCCCTTGAACAAAGCCGCCGCCACGCCCATGCCCTTGCGCATTGAAATGCAGCTCACCCGCGACTCCGTGGGCGCACAGGCCAAGGTGTTACAAGACCAAATCAAAGTCTCGCTCGGGCGAGTGCTAGCGGCCAACTATGTGCGCGACCTCAGCGCCAACAAGTCTCATGTTTTGCGTGGCAGCATTGCGATTGGTCAAGCCCTGACCGAGGGGACCAATTTGCGCAACAACAGCGCGGTAGTTTTGAACCTCCAGTTGCCCAGTGTTGATTTGGATGAGTGGAACGACATCCAAACCAACCTCAGCGGCACGCCTTTGAGCAAGGCCGTGGTGCGGCCTAACCGTCTGAGCAAATACGCCGCGCCAACCGATGATGGCTCGGCCTTGGAATACCTGCCCTCGCAAATCTCGCTGCAAGTGGATCTGCTCAGCGTGGCCAACCGCACCTTGCACCAAGTGGTGGCAGCAGGCACGCGCTTGGGCGATATTTGGCGCTTGAACCTCAGCGCCCAAGAGCTCAACGGTTACGCCGAAGTACGCCCTGGTGTGAACAACGCGCCAGCGCAGTTGTTTGCACGCATGGCTTTTCTCAATATTCCGCCCAGCGCAGTGAGCGAGGTGGAGAATTTGCTGGACGAATCCTCCAACACCATTCCGGCTTTGGATGTGGTCATCAATGAGCTCACTTTGCGTGGCAAAAAACTCGGCCGTCTTGAGATGGACGCCATCAACCGCACCAATGCAAACAATGTGCGTGAGTGGCATTTGAACAAGTTCAACATCACGGTGCCCGAGGCCACCTTTACCGCAACGGGAAGCTGGGAGACCACAGGCGCCAAAAATCGCCGCACCCAACTCGACTTCAGCATGGATGTGCGCAACAGCGGCGAATTGTTGAGCCGGTTTGGCACGCCTGATGCCATCAAATCGGGGCATGGCAAAGTCTCGGGCATGGTGTCTTGGGCTGGCTCTCCCATGGCATTTGACTACCCAACGCTGTCGGGCAAACTCAATCTGAGTATCGACAAAGGGCAGTTCTTGAAAACCGAACCAGGTGCAGCGCGCTTGCTCGGGGTATTGAGTTTGCAAGCTTTGCCGCGGCGCTTGAGTTTGGATTTCAGCGATGTCTTCAGCGAGGGCTTTGCGTTTGACTTTTTACGCGGCGATGTGCGCATTGATCAAGGCATTGCCTACACCAACAACTTGCAAATGAAAGGCGTCAGCGCTGGCGCCGTCATGGAGGGCTCAGCCGATCTGAGCCGCGAAACACAAGATCTCAAAGTCGTCGTTGCGCCGGAAATCAGCGCCAGCGCCTATTCGCTCTATATGGCCACCATCAATCCCTTGGTGGGCTTGACCAGCTATTTGGCGCAGTTGGTTTTGAGCAAACCCTTGGTGAAAGCAACGACCAACGAGTTCCACATTGATGGGACGTGGGCCAACCCGCGTGTGACCAAGGTGCATTGATGCGATTTTGGCAAGCTACGCTTTGGCGACGCTGGATTTTGTGGATCATGTTGGTCACGCTCATTTTGAGCATGTTCAGCGTGCTGCTATGGCTGGCCGGTCGCTACGAAGCCAGCCAAGTCCAAACCCGACTCGACCGCGACGCCAGCGACGCCACCAGCGACATCCGCGCCGCGCTCACCCGCAATGCGCAAACTTTGCAGGCATTGCAATTTGCCGCAGCGGACGCACCCCCATGGCGACAACAAGCCAGCGTCGTGCTGCGCGATCACCGCGAGTTGATGCGTCTGGAGTGGCGCGATAGCCAGCTCAAAACCATCCAAAGCGTGGACACGCCTTACCGTGCGCCAGTGTTCAAAAACTTTGATCGTGGCGTTCTGCAACCCGAAGTCGCCCAAGCTTGCAGCATTGCCAAACGGCAAAGCAGCCCGGCTTACAGCAACAGCAGCTACATCCCACAAAGCGATGGCATGGGCTTGGAAATCATGGATGTGTGCTTGCCCGTTATCAATGACGGTCAAGTCACGGGCTACACCTTGGCCAGCTACGCGCTCAATGAAATTTTGATCAACCAAATCAGCCCCGCCTTGCTGCGCAGCCGTGAAATTTCATTCACCGAGGCCGACGGCACAAGGCTGGCGGTTAACGGTATGCAGCACCGTGGTTCACGCCTGTTCACGGGCGTGCAGTTGCTCGACTTACCCGGGCACACCATGGTGCTGCGGGTGGACAGTTGGCGCGCCGCACCTGATGTGTTTCCCAATGTCTTGACCGCCTTGGTCATGGCGATGGCGATGGCCTTGGTCACGGTACTGATCATGTTGGCGCGTGACATGCGTCGGCGCCAACAAGTAGAGCTGGACTTGGCCGACGCCTTGGCGTTTCGCAAAGCCATGGAAGACTCCTTAGTCACCGGCCTGCGCGCGCGCGACAACCAAGGCATGATCACCTACGTCAACCCCGCGTTTTGCGAGATGGTGGGGTTTGAGAGCAAAGAGCTGCTGGGCCACAGCATGCCCGCGCCCTATTGGCCGCCAGAGATGATTGACGAATACGGCAAACGCCAAGCTTTGCGCTTGGCGGGCAATCTGAGCTCACGCGAAGGCATGGAGTCGGTCTTCATGCGCAAAAATGGCGAACGCTTTGCGGTGCTGATCTTCGAAGCCCCGCTCATCAATGCCGCGGGCGCACAAACCGGCTGGATGAGTGCGATTTTGGACATCAGCGAACAACGCCGCGTGGAAGAAATGTCGCGCGCCAGCCAAGAGCGGCTGCAAGCCACGGCTCGCTTGGCCACCGTCGGCGAAATGGCGTCATTGCTGAGTCACGAGCTCAATCAACCGCTGGCGGCCATCTCCAGCTACGCCACGGGCAGCTTGAATTTGCTGCAAGACTTGGGCCTACATGACAAACACTTGGCGCAAAGCTTGTCCAGCGCCATTGAACGCATTGCCCAACAAGCCGAGCGGGCGGGCAAGGTCATCAAAAGCGTGCACGACTTTGTGCGCCGACGCGACCAAGCCCGCGAGTCGGTCTCCCCCAAAACCTTGCTCGACAACGTCATGCCTTTGGTGAGCCTGCAAGCCCGCAAATTAGGCGTGCGCGTTGAGGTGCAATGCCCCGCCGATCTGCCTCAGGTCTTGTGCGACCGCACCATGGTCGAACAAGTCTTGCTCAACTTGGCACGCAACGGGATGCAAGCCATGAACGAGGACACACCGCGCAAAGTGCTCACCTTGGCGGTACGCCGCGCCGCGTCCAATGCCACCAGCCGTTGGCTAGAGTTTTCCGTCACCGATGTGGGGTCGGGCATTGACGCGCAAATTGCCGAAAAACTTTTCACGCCGTTTTTCACCACAAAATCTGAGGGCATGGGGCTGGGCTTGAGCCTGTGCCGCACCGTCGTGGAACAGCACGGCGGCTTGCTCAGCCACACCGCACACACGCCACGCGGCACGGTGTTTAGTTTTACCTTGCCCCAATCCTGAGAAAGGGACATCCATGCAACCCACCCAAGACGCTTTGGTTTTTATTGTTGACGACGACGCAGGCGTGCGCGAAGCACTGGCGTGGCTGCTGCGCTCGCGCCGTTTGCCCAGCGAGTCGTTTGACAGCGCCGATGAGTTTGTGAGCTTTCTCAACCGCAACCCCAACACTGCATGGACGCCCAACCAACCCGGCTGCTTGTTGCTCGATGTGCGTATGCCTGGCCTGAGCGGCTTGGCCTTGTTTGAGCAACTCATTGAGCGCCAACTACTCGATGTGCTGCCCGTGATTTTCCTCACCGGACACGCCGATGTACCCACCGCGGTAGACGCCGTCAAACGCGGCGCCTTTGATTTTTGTGAAAAACCGTTTTCAGACAACGCCTTGGTCGATCGCATTGAGCAAGCTTTGCTGCGCTCGGCGCAAACCCAAGCGGCGCTCAAATCCAAGAAAACCTTGCAACAAAACCTGTCCGAGCTGACCGAGCGCGAACGCGATGTCATGCGCTTGGTGGTCGAAGGCCTGCCCAACAAATTGATTGCCGACCAGCTCGACATCAGCGTGCGAACAGTGGAAGTTCACCGCGCCCGCGTGTTTGACAAAATGGCGGTCAAGTCGGCTGTAGAGTTAGCCAATTTGATGCGGCGTGATTAGGCACCTTGCTTGGCATTGCGCTTTATCTTTGGCTCAAAGTTTGCGCTGTTCGTTTTCTTGGCTCACGCGCTCATGCTCTTTTTCAGCCTCGCTGCGACCCGAAAACATGGTCCACCAAACAATCAGCACCAAAATGCAACCAGCGGCTAGCGCTTCAAGCAAAATCAACAACATGAGACAACTCCTGTGGCATACCGCGTGGGCGCTGATTGTAGGAAGTTTGGTGGCCTGCTCCAGCCCACCTCGCCAGCCCAATGAGGCGCAAACACCCAGCGCCAAGCCGCCCGTCGCGTCAACACCTAGCGCTGCGCCCAAAGCCAGTGGTGCCTTGGCAGGCATGGCGGGCACGCCCAACCCGCAGAGCTTTTACCGCAGCCGCTGGGTCGCCGCCACATGGAGCGACTTACCCGGTTGGCAAGACGACAACTTGCAAGAGGCTTGGAATGCTTGGCTGCAAAACTGCGAACGCCCTGGCCCTTTGTTTTTGCCACTGTGCCGCGATGTGCGCCAACTTGTGCTCGCCAGCGACGACGAACGCCGCATTTGGATGATGGCTCATTTGCAGCCCTACCGCCTAGAAAGCCTAGAAGGAAACGCCGACGGCTTGCTCACCAGCTACTACGAACCTTTGCTTGAAGCCTCCGCGCAAAAGCGCCCCGGTTTTGAAGTGCCTTTGTACTCGCCGCCAGACAACTTGGCGCAAACCAAGCGCGCAGGCCGCGCGTGGTTCACTCGCCAAGAAATTGACACCCAACCCCAAGCGCAAGAAGCCTTGCGCGGCCATGAAGTGGCATGGCTGGCCGATCCGGTGGACGCACTGGTGCTACATATTCAAGGCTCGGGGCGGCTGCGCATGACCCAGGCAGACGGCTCGTCTCGGGTGATTCGCATGGCTTTTGCTGGCTCCAACGAACAGCCCTACCAAAGCGTGGGTCGCTGGTTGCTCGATCGTGGCTATGTGCGCGACGCTTCTTGGCCGGGCATCAAGGCTTGGATTGCCGCCACCCAAGCCAGCAACCCTGCCTTGGTGCAAGAAATGTTGTGGAGCAACCCGCGCTATGTGTTTTTCCGCGAAGAAACCCGCAACACCTTGGACGCCGATTCTGGCCCCCGCGGCGCACAAGGGGTTCCTTTGACGCCGGGTCGATCGGTCGCGGTGGACAAAGATTCTGTGCCTTACGCCACGCCGCTGTGGCTGGTAAGCTCTGGGGGCAATGCCAGCTTGCAGCGCTTAGTATTTGCGCAAGACACAGGCAGCGCCATTGTGGGCGCGGTCCGTGCCGATTACTATGCTGGCACAGGCAGCGAAGCGGGCGACTTTGCTGGACGTATGAAACAAACTTTACGCCTTTGGGCGCTGTGGCCAAAACCATGAGCATCAAACAATTCAACGGCGAATGGGTGGCGCAAGAAGACCGCGTGCTGTTTCGCTTCAACACCCACACAGGCGAAGGCTATGCCTTTTGGCTCACCCGCGTGATCGTGCAGGGTTTGATTCAGGGCTCGCAGCATTTGGGCTTTCATCGGCTTGCGCAGGAGCACTCGCCAGAGGTGGCGCAAGCCTTGACGGCGTTTGAAGCACAAACCGCCAAACAGCAAGCCAACTTCACCCAAACCTATGAAGGTGCCAAACAAGCACCCATGGGCGAGCTGCCCATTTTGGTGGTCGGCCTCAAAATGACGCAAGAAAACGAGCAAACCACGGTCGATTTGCAATTGGTGGATCAGCGCAACATTGCCTTGCATCTGCCGCAACCCATGTTGCTCATCCTCATCACCCTGCTCGACAAGCTGCAAGAAAGCGCCAAGTGGGGCGTCGGCCTTGAACAAAGCCCAAGCCTCCTAGAAGAAACACCTACACAACCGCCCTTGCACTTGCACTGAGGGTAAATGCTTGTCGCATGGGTAACGCCAAGGGCTTTGCCGCGCCTACACTTTGACTCACACTTTGGGTCATAGGAGACCGCCATGAACGCCCCACTGCCCGAACACATTCGTCGCGCTTTACAAACCGTCACGCTCGACGACAAATACAGCTTAGACACTGGCCGCGCCTTCATGAGTGGCGTTCAAGCCTTGGTCAAGCTGCCCATGTTGCAACGCCAGCGCGACGCCTTGCAGGGCAAGAACACGGCGGGCTTTATCAGCGGTTATCGAGGCTCGCCATTGGGCGGCTATGACCAAGCGCTGTGGAAAGCCAAAGACTATTTGCAGGCGCAACACATCGTTTTTCAACCGGGTGTCAACGAAGAGCTGGCCGCGACGGCCTTGTGGGGCACACAGCAACTCGGCTTTGCGCCTGCGGGCAGCAACAAGTTTGACGGCGTGTTTGGCATTTGGTATGGCAAAGGCCCAGGCGTAGACCGTTGTTCCGATGTGTTCAAACACGCCAACATGGCTGGCACCACGCCTTGGGGCGGCGTGCTGGCCGTCGCGGGCGACGACCACATCGCCAAAAGCTCCACCGCCGCGCACCAAAGCGATCACATCTTCAAAGCCTGCGGTACGCCGGTGTTTTTTCCCAGCAGTGTGCAAGAGGTGTTGGACTTGGGCATTCACGCCATTGCCATGAGCCGTTTTTCGGGTCTGTGGTCGGGCATGAAAACCATCCAAGAAATTGTCGAGTCCAGTGCCACGGCTGAGATTGACCCGCAGCGCGTGAACATCATCACCCCCGAATTTGAAATGCCCCGAGGCGGCTTGCACATCCGCTGGCCGGATGACGCGCTGAGTCAAGAAGCGCGTTTGTTCGACTACAAATGGTATGCCGCGCTGGCCTATGTGCGCGCCAATCGGCTCAACTACAACGCGATTGAAGGGCCGAATGACCGCTTTGGCTTGATCGCCAGCGGCAAGGCCTACAACGACACCCGCCAGGCCTTGCTCGATTTGGGGCTGGACGATGCAACGTGTCGGCGACTCGGCATTCGACTGCACAAAGTCAGCGTGGTCTGGCCGCTGGACGCGCAGCTCACGCGCCAGTTTGCGCAAGGTTTGCAAGAAATTTTGGTGGTCGAAGAAAAACGTCAAGTCATTGAATACCAACTCAAAGAAGAGCTCTACAACTGGCGCGCCGATGTGCGCCCGCATGTGCTGGGCAAATTCAACGAGGTGGAGGGCGATTTCTCGGGCGGCGAATGGTCACAACCCAACCCCAGCGCCAACACCTTGTTGCGTGCCAATGCCGACTTGAATCCGTCCCTCATCGCCAAAGCGATTGCCCAACGCCTGAAAAAACTCGGACTCGACGCCGACACCCAAGCCCGCATGGACGTGCAACTCGCCATCATCCACGACAAAGAACAGGCCATGCAGGTGGTGCAAGTCGCGGCGGAGCGCCAGCCGTGGTTTTGCTCGGGCTGCCCGCACAACACCTCCACCCGCGTGCCCGAAGGTTCACGGGCGATGGCGGGCATTGGCTGCCATTTCATGTCTTTGTGGATGGACCGCAGCACGGCGGGCTTTACCCAAATGGGCGGCGAGGGCGTGCCTTGGGTCGGGCAGCAACCGTTTGTCAACGACGCGCATATTTTTGCCAACATCGGCGACGGCACGTATTTCCACAGTGGCATTTTGGCGGTGCGCCAAAGCGTGGCTGCGGGGGTGAACATCACCTACAAAATTTTGTACAACGATGCCGTGGCCATGACAGGCGGACAGCCAATTGGTGAGCGCAAAGAAGGCCACAGCGTGCTGCAAATTGCGCAGAGCATGAAGGCCGAAGGCGCGCAGTGCATTGTGGTTGTCACCGACGAGCCTGAAAAATACCAAGGCGCAGATTTGGTCAGCGGCGTGGAGGTGTTTCACCGCGACGAGCTCGACCGCATTCAGCGCGAAATGCGGGAGATCACAGGCACCACCGTGATCATTTACGATCAAACCTGCGCCACCGAAAAACGCCGTCGCCGCAAACGCGGCACCATGGTCGATCCAGCCGTGCGCGTCTTCATCAACGAAGCCGTGTGCGAAGGCTGCGGCGACTGCGGTGTGCAAAGCAACTGCCTGAGCGTGGAGCCGCTGGAGACCGAGTTTGGCCGCAAACGCACCATCAACCAAAGCACGTGCAACAAAGACACCAGTTGCCTCAAAGGCTTTTGCCCCAGCTTTGTCACCGTCGAAGGCGGGCAGCTCAAGAAAAAAGCCAAAGGCGTCTCGCGCATCGCCCTACCCAAGGTCGATTTGCCCGAACACCCCTTGGCCTTGGCCAGCGGTCAGGCTTGGGGCGCGGTGGTGGCGGGCGTGGGCGGTACAGGCGTCATCACCATTGGGCAATTGCTGGGCATGGCCGCGCACATCGAGGGCAAGGGCATCGTCACCCAAGATTCGGCGGGCTTGGCACAAAAAGGTGGCGCTACATGGAGCCATGTGCTGATCGCTGACCAACAAGAACACATCCGCACCACGCGGGTGAGCATGGCCAGCGCCGACTTGATTTTGGGCTGCGACCCCATTGTGAGCGCCGGCAAAGAAACCCTGCAACGCATGAGAGCAGGCCGCACCCGCGTTGCCCTCAATGCCCACAGCACGCCCACCGCCGCGTTTGTGAAAAA
This sequence comes from uncultured Burkholderiales bacterium, assembly GCA_903832625.1. Lineage (GTDB taxonomy): Bacteria > Pseudomonadota > Gammaproteobacteria > Burkholderiales > Burkholderiaceae_C > Limnohabitans. The sequence goes on from CAILCI010000061.1 coordinate 9,826, forward strand.
CGGCAATTGGCAAAACCCCGCCGAACAATGCTTGGCCGACATCGCCCAGACCGTGGGGCTTGACGGACTGGCCGCTTTCGACGCAAACCGTGTCGCAACCCAAGTGCTGGGCGACAGTATTTTTGTCAATCCCATGTTGCTTGGCTTTGCGTGGCAAAAGGGCTGGATTCCCTTGCAATTGACTGCTTTGCACCGCGCCATTGAACTCAACGACGTGGCTGTCGCGTCCAACTTGGCCGCTTTCGAATGGGGAAGACACTGCGCCCACGATTGGGCCACGGTTCAAGCACTGCTCGCGCCCGCGCAAGTCGTGCAATTCCACAAAGGCGAGGGCTTAGACGCCGTGATTGAGCGACGCGTGGACTATTTGACCGCCTACCAAGACGCAGGCTACGCCCGCCAATACCGCGACGTGGTGGCGCAAGTGCGCCAGGCCGAGGCCGCGCTGCACAAAACCTCGCTCACCGAAGCCGTGGCGCGCAACCTGTTCAAACTCATGGCCTACAAAGACGAGTACGAAGTGGCGCGGTTGCACAGCAACCCAGAGTTTTTGGCCAAGATTTCTTCGCAGTTCGAAGGCGACTTCAGCCTCAAGTTTCATTTGGCTCCGCCGCTGATTGCCAGCACCAACGCCAAAGGCGAGCTACAAAAGCAAAAATTTGGCGCTTACATGGTGGGCGTGTTTGGCCTGCTCAAGCACCTCAAAGGACTGCGCGGTTCGGCTTTGGATGTGTTTGGCTACAGCCAAGAACGCCGCAGCGAACGCCGCTTGATTGCCGATTACCGCGCCACCGTGACCGCGTTGCTGGGCAAACTCAGCGCCAACAACCATGCACAAGCCTTGGAGTTGGCGCGCCTTCCCGATGGCATCAAGGGCTTTGGGCATGTCAAAGCGCGTCACTTGGAGGCCGTTCAAGCCAAATGGGATGCGCTGCTGGCACAGTGGAAGGCCTGACAAAACACGCTATTTCGCACGGGAATTGGGTCACAAAATGACCCGTTCTTGAACACTACAATGTCCGGTTGACCCGTTGGGGCGTTTTGCACCCAGACGGGAATCTTTGGCTTTTGGAGTTCAACCGTGTTTTTAATTTCCTCTGCTTTCGCTCAAACCGCTCCTGCTGCCACTGGCGGCGGCGACATCATGTCTTCACTCACCGGCATGTTGCCTTTGGTGTTGATGTTTGTGGTACTGTACTTTGTGATGATTCGCCCCCAAATGAAACGTCAAAAAGAACACAAAGCCATGATTGACGCCCTGGCCAAAGGCGACGAAGTGGCCACCGCAGGCGGTTTGCTCGGCAAAGTCAGCAAAATCGGTGACACCACCCTCACGCTGGAACTCGCAGCCGGTGTGGAAGTCCAATTGCAGCGCAGCGCCGTGGTGCAAGTGCTGCCCAAAGGCTCGATCAAATAATGAACCGTTACCCGCTTTGGAAATACGCCATCATTGTTTTGGCGTTGTGTGTGGGCAGTATCTACACACTGCCTAACTTTTTTGGTGAAGCTCCGGCGGTGCAAATTTCGCCGGGCAAGGCCAGCATCAAAGTTGATGTTTCGACCCAAGCCCGCGTGGAGCAAGCCCTGCAAGCCGCCAACATCCAGCCAGAGCTGGTGGCGCTGGAGGGCGGCTCGCTCAAAGTTCGCTTTGACAACACCGACACCCAACTCAAAGCCAAAGACGCCATCCAGCACGCCTTGGTGCCCGACGTCAACGATCCTTCTTATGTGGTTGCGCTCAACTTGTTGGCACGCTCTCCCGCGTGGCTTACGGCCTTGAACGCTGCGCCCATGTACTTGGGTTTGGATTTGCGTGGCGGCGTTCACTTCATGCTGCAAGTGGACATGCCTGCAGCCTTGGACAAAAAAGCCGAATCCTTAGCGGGCGATTTGCGCTCAAGTTTGCGCGAGAAAAACGTGCGCCACAACGGCATCAGCCGAAATGGGCAAAAAATAGACATTCGTTTCCACGACAACGAAACCTTGTTGGCCGCGCAGCGCGTGATTCAAGAACAATTTGCCGACTTACAAACCACCAGCGCGGCTGATGGCGCAGAGTTCAAACTCACTGCCAACATCAACCCCGTGGCGGCCAAGCGCGTGCAAGAGCAGGCCATCAAACAAAACATCACCACCTTGCACAACCGCATCAACGAGTTGGGCGTGGCCGAGCCTGTGATTCAACAACAAGGCGCTGACCGCATCGTGGTGCAGTTGCCCGGCGTGCAAGATACCGCCAAGGCCAAAGACATTTTGGGTCGCACCGCAACGCTTGAAATTCGCTTGGTCGACGAAAGCACCGAAGCGCGCTCTGCCGAAAACGCTTCGGGCGCTGTGCCCTTTGGCGATGAGCGTTTTCTAGACCGCAACGGCCAAGCCGTGGTGGTCAAAAAACAAGTCATTCTGACCGGTGAAAACCTCACCGACGCCCAACCCGGCTTTGACAACCAAACCCAAGAAGCCGCCGTGCACTTGACTTTGGACGCCAAAGGCGCGCGCATCTTCAAAGACGTCACACGCGAAAACATCAACAAACGCATGGCGATTTTGCTGTTCGAAAAAGGCAAGGGCGAAGTCGTCACCGCGCCTGTGATTCGCAGCGAAATTGGCGGTGGCCGCGTGCAAATTTCTGGCCGTATGAGCACGGCCGAAGCCAACGACACCTCACTCTTGCTGCGTGCAGGTTCTTTGGCTGCGCCCATGGAAATCATTGAAGAGCGCACCATCGGCCCGAGCCTTGGCGCTGAAAACATCGCCAAAGGCTTTAACAGCGTGACCTGGGGCTTTGTGGCGGTGACTGGTTTCATGTGTGTTTACTACATGCTGTTTGGCATGTTCTCCAGCATTTCTCTGGCGATCAACCTGTTGCTCTTGGTGGCTGTGCTCTCCATGATGCAAGCCACCCTCACCTTGCCTGGCATGGCGGCGATGGCCTTGGTCTTGGGCATGGCGATTGACGCCAACGTGCTCATCAACGAGCGTGTACGCGAAGAGTTGCGCAATGGCGCATCGCCTCAATCGGCCATCCACGCGGGCTACGACCGTGCGTGGGCGACCATTTTGGACTCCAACGTGACCACGCTTATTGCTGGCTTGGCTTTGCTGGCCTTTGGGTCGGGACCAGTGCGCGGCTTCGCCGTGGTGCACTGTTTGGGCATTTTGACCAGCATGTTTTCAGCGGTGTTTTTCTCGCGTGGTTTGGTCAACCTTTGGTATGGCCGTCAGAAAAAGCTCAAGGGCGTGTCCATCGGCACGGTTTGGCGCGCTAATTCAGGAGCTTGATCATGGAATTTTTCAAAATCCGCAAAGACATTCCGTTCATGAAGAACGCGATTGTGTTCAACGCGATCTCGTTCATCACCTTCTTGGCCGCGGTGTTTTTCTTGTTCAGTCGCGGGCTGCATTTGTCCGTTGAGTTCACGGGCGGCACGCTCATGGAAGTGAGCTACTCGCAAGCGGCTGATCTCAACCAGGTGCGCGGCCAAATTGCCAAGCTGGGTCTGAGCGACGTGCAGGTGCAAAACTTTGGCACCGCCCGCGATGTGATGATTCGTATGCCCGCCATCAAAGGGCAAAGCTCGGCGCAGCAAAGCGAACAGGTGTTGAGCGCGCTCAAAGATACCGACGCCAATGTGCAGCTGCGCCGCACCGAATTTGTCGGCCCTCAAGTGGGCGACGAGTTGGCCGTGGACGGCTTGAAGGCTCTGGCCTTCGTGGTCGTCGGCATCATGTTGTATTTGGCGGTGCGCTTTGAATGGAAGTTTGCGGTGGCCGCCATCATTGCCAATTTGCATGACGTGATCATCATCTTGGGCTTTTTTGCCTTCTTCCAGTGGGAGTTTTCGCTACCCGTGCTGGCTGCGGTGCTGGCCGTGTTGGGCTATTCGGTCAACGAATCGGTGGTGATTTTTGACCGTATCCGCGAGAATTTTCGCCGCTATCGCAAGATGAACACGGTCGAAATCATTGACAACGCCATTACCTCCACCATCAGCCGAACCATCATCACCCACGGCTGTACGCAGCTCATGGTGTTGTCTATGCTGCTGTTCGGTGGCGCAACGCTGCACTATTTCGCGCTGGCACTGACCATTGGCATTTTGTTTGGCATTTACTCATCGGTATTTGTGGCTGCGGCTATTGCCATGTGGCTGGGCATTCGCCGCGAAGATTTGATCAAGTCCACCGCTGTGGTCAAAACCGAAGGCCAACCAGATGATCCAAACTCGGGCGCCGTGGTTTAAGCGCATGACTTGCAGCAAATGTGCGTCAGCATTGACTCTGCAATAAATGTTTTCAAGCAACAAAAAAGGGCATCCAAGATGCCCTTTTTTTATGGGTCGAACGTGCTCTGATTAAGCGGCCGTCAACCAATAACCCGCGTTGAAGGGGCTGCTCATGCGCAAGGCTTCGGGCGACACGTCCACCAATTTGTCAGTGGGCATTTTTTCGCCAGACTCGGTGGTTTCTGCTTCGCCAATGGCGAGTTTGTCAGCCGACGGCGCACGCGCCACCGAGAATGAGTAGAAGCAACGGAAAGGCACTTTACGATCCGACCAGTAATCTGCTGCTTCGCGGAAGATGTCGAGCAATTGCTCGCGCGCTTCTTTGTCAAACTTGGCGTGTGCGGGAATGTGCTCCAACACCAAGATGAAGCCGGGTTGAGGACCCGATTTGTACAAAGGATCGGTCATGCCGTCGTACAAAGAGTCAAAGTTTTTGCTGGCTTGGGCAGGAAAAGTAAATTCTTTTGCTATCAAATCCAGAACATCTTGTTTGCTTTGTGTATTGGCCAAATTGGCGTACAAAAAATGATGTCCCAAGGCTTGCGCGGCATCTTGCAATTCTTGAACGCGAAAAGCACGGATGGATTGGACGATGTTGGTTTTGACTGTACTCAGTGGCATATTGATTTTGTTTGTGTAAAAAAGCGCAGGATTATCTTCAAGATTTGGGGTAAACCCCTGAATCAAGTGAGCTAGTTTCTTCGAAACCCGGCAAAAAAGCAATAGCCCGTCAGTTAACAGACGGGCTAGCAGGGGTTATTTGGCGAAAAGTTGCCAAATAACCGTTAAATGTGCTTAACGGCTGGCGCTTGCGTCGGCAACTGTCAAAGCTGTCATATTCACAATCCGACGCACGGTTGTGCTGGCTGTCAAGATGTGAACCGGCTTGGCTGCACCCAAGAGCACGGGGCCAATGGCAATATTGCCGCCAGCCGCCGTCTTGAGCAAGTTATAGGCAATGTTTGCCGAATCTAAATTAGGAAGCACCAATAGATTCGCTTCGCCAATCAAGCTGGTGTCGGGCATGAGACCCAAGCGCATGTCGGCATCCAAAGCCACATCGCCGTGCATTTCGCCATCGATTTCGAGCCAAGGTGCTTTTTTCTGCACCAAAGCCAAGGTTTCGCGCATTTTGATGGCTGAGGGCTTGTCGCTGGAGCCAAAGTTGGAGTGCGACAGCAAGGCGGCGCGGGGACGGATGCCAAAGCGCTGCATTTCCTGGGCCGCCATGATGGTGATTTCGGCCAACTGCTCGGCGGACGGGTCGTAGTTGATGTGGGTGTCCACCAAGAACACTTGGCGGTCTGGCAACAACAAGCCATTCATGGCTGCGTAAGTGCTCACACCTGGGCGATGACCGATGACTTGATCAACATAGTTCAAATGCGTCAGCGGGGTGCTCCAAGTGCCACAAATCAGGCCATCGACCTCGCCTTTGTGCAACATCATGGTGCCAATGAGCGAGAGGCGGCGACGCATGTCAATTTTGGCAAGCTGCTCGGTCACGCCTTTGCGGGCGGTCATTTTGTAATAAGTTTGCCAAAAGTCGCGGTAGCGGTGGTCTTGCTCTACGTTGACAACTTGGTAGTCCACGCCTTCTTTGAGGCGCAGGCCGAATTTTTCAATGCGCTGCGCGATCACGGCGGGGCGACCGATGAGTGTGGGATGCGCCAAGTTTTCGTCCACCACAATTTGCACGGCGCGCAAGACACGTTCCTCTTCGCCCTCGGCATAGCACACGCGCTTTTTGCTAGCCGCTTTGGCGGCTGCATAAATCGGCTTCATGATGGAGCCCGACGCATAAACGAAGCTTTGCAAACGCTCGACGTAAGCGTCCATATCGGCAATCGGGCGCGTGGCCACGCCGCTGTCAGCCGCTGCTTTGGCGACGGCAGGCGCAATTTTGATCATCAGGCGCGGATCAAACGGCTTGGGGATCAGGTATTCGGGGCCAAAAGCGAGTTTTTCGCCCGCATAAGCGGCGGCGACCACTTCGCTTTGCTCGGCTTGCGCCAGCTCAGCAATGGCGTAGACGGCGGCGATTTCCATCTCGTCGGTGATGGTCGACGCGCCAGCGTCCAAAGCCCCACGGAAGATGTAGGGGAAGCACAGAACGTTGTTAACTTGGTTGTGATAGTCGCTGCGACCAGTGGCGATGATGGCGTCGTCGCGCACGGCAATGACTTCTTCGGGCAAGATTTCGGGCGTCGGATTGGCCAACGCCAAGATCAACGGCTTGGCGGCCATTTTCTTGACCATGTCTGCCTTCAACACGCCGCCTGCGGACAAGCCTAAGAAAATGTCTGCGCCTTCAATCACATCGCTCAGTGTGCGTGCGGCGGTTTTTTGGGCGAATTGAATTTTGTCTTCGTCCATCAATTCGGTGCGGCCTTCGTAGACGACGCCCGCCAAATCGGTCACATAGATATTGCTGCGTGGCACGCCCATTTTGACCAGCAAGTTCAAACAAGCCAGCGCCGCAGCGCCTGCGCCCGAAGTGACGAGCTTGACTTTTTTGATGTCTTTACCCGCCACGTTGATGCCATTCAAAATCGCCGCGCCCACGACGATGGCCGTGCCATGTTGGTCGTCGTGAAAAACTGGAATCTTCATACGCTCGCGCAGCTTGCGCTCAACGTAGAAACAGTCGGGTGCTTTGATGTCTTCTAAGTTGATGCCGCCAAAAGTTGGCTCAAGCGAGGCAATGATGTCGACCAACTTGTCGAGGTTTTTCTCGTTGATCTCCAAGTCAAACACATCGATGCCAGCAAACTTCTTAAACAAGACGCCTTTGCCCTCCATCACCGGCTTTGACGCCAAGGGGCCAATGTCACCCAAGCCCAGCACCGCTGTGCCGTTGGTGATGACGGCCACCAAATTGCCCTTGCTGGTGTATTTGTAGGCGGTTGTAGGGTCTTTGACGATTTCCTCGCACGGAGCGGCCACACCTGGCGAGTATGCGAGCGCCAGATCGTGCTGGTTGATCAATTGTTTGGTGGGCTGAATTGCGATTTTTCCGGGCGTGGGGAACTCGTGGTATTCGAGGGCTGCGCGGCGCAGCTCGTCACGTGCCTGTGCGCTTTTTTGTGTGGGGGTCGTACTCATTGAAATCTCCTAAAGACACAAAGGGCTGTTGCTCTGAAAGAAAGCAACAGCCCTTGCTTTGGCGCATTTTAGGCGCTTGCGATGGCCATTTCGCTGCTAGATATGCGCATGAAAGTGGCTTTGTTTTTTACTTTTGAGCAAAAGCCATCAAATCGCCACGCATTTGCTTTGCTCTGCACGCCGCGCGGTTTGCTTGCCGCTGAGCACAAATCCGCGCACATGCGTGTTGCTTATGAATTGCCAAATCCCCTGTTCACGCGCTTGCCATTCTCCCGCTACGTCAGGCGCAGGAGCAGCAACTACCAAGGGCAACGCAGGCGTTTTGACCGCCACAGGCATCAAAGGAAACACCACATCGGTAGCTTTGCCAGCCAAGGTCTGCGCCAGTGCTTTGGCTGCTGCCATGATGGGCATGACGTAAGGCAAGGTGCGCGAGACTCCACCTGCGCTAGCGCTGGCATATTGGGTGTTGTCGCCTAAGGCGTAGACGTGATCGGCGCTGGTTTTGAGCTGCGCATTGACCAACACGCCGCGCTCCACGTCCAAGCCCGCTCTTTGCGCCAAGGCTGTATCTGCTCTCAAACCGACAGCAGAGAGCACCAAATCGACCGTCTGTATTTGACCGTTGCTCAGTTCTACCGCATAGGCGTCGCCTTGCTTGTGCACGGCTTTGACGGTGGTTTGCCAATGCCAGCGCACGCCTAAATCGCTCAAGGCTTGGCGCAATTGCACACTGGCGGCCTCCGGCAGCAGCGCAGCCAAGGGAGCGGCATTGGGGTCGACCACTTGCACAGCGTAGCCACCCAATGCCAAATCATTGGCAAACTCACAGCCGATCAAGCCCGCGCCCATGATAAGCACCCGCGCCTGAGGCATGAGTTGGGCGCGAAAGGCTGCATAGTCTTCCAATGAATTCACGGACAGCACCGCTTCTGCGGCGTCACCCTGCAAAGGCAAACGGATGGCTTGTGCGCCCGTGGCCAGCACCAGTTGGCGGTAGCCAAACGTGCCTTTGGAGGTGCTGATTTCTTGCGCTTGCACATCAATGCTCTCGACCCGCGTGCGCTGCAACAAGGTCACGCCCAAGTTGGACACCATGCGTTCGGCGGGCGTCGTGACCAGTTGCTCGGGCTGCTTATTCTGTGCAAAAGCGTTTGAGAGCGCGGGCTTGGCATAGAAGTCGCCCGCGTCCGCGGTGACCATCAGCACGGGCGTTTCGGCATCTAGCTTGCGAAACTCGCGCACGAGCGACCAGCCCGCCAGCCCAGAACCCACCACCAACACAGGCCCTTGTGGGTGCTTGTTGGGACTTGTCATTGCTTGCTCGGACATGCGCGACTCCTCGTTTAGATTTCAACCATCTCAAAATCGGCCTTGGCCACGCCGCATTCGGGGCAAGCCCAATCTGCGGGGACATCGGTCCAAGCTGTGCCAGCAGCAATACCGTCTTCCGGGCGGCCAGCGGCCTCGTCATACACAAAACCGCACACGATGCAGATGAAAGATTTGTTGTTCATGGTGTTTTCTCCAGAATAAGTTAATTGGGGTCAGATTCGAATTAAGCGGCGACTTTGGCGAGTTGCGCTTTGTAGTGGTTGGCGTGGCGCTCTTCAACTTTGGCCAAAGCGGCAAAGCGTTTTTGCGCCTTTTCCAATGTGGCTTTGAATTGCGCTGCGTGGACTTTGGATTCTTCGATTTGCTCGTCGATCTCGGCCACGGCTGCGGCATTGCCTTCGGCTTCAGCGGTTTTGCGGAAACCTGGATACATCTCGCTGTACTCATAGGTTTCACCGTCAATAGCGATTTGCAAAGCCTTGGCCGGGGTCATGGTGGCTTTGGGGTAGAGCAAATCGAGGTGACCGAAGGCGTGCTGGACTTCTTGGTCGGCGGTTTCTTCGAAGGTGCGGGCGGTTTCTTCGTCACCTGCGGCGCGGGCTAATTTGGCGAAGTAGCGGTACTTGATGTGCGCCATAGACTCACCTGCAAAGGCGGCTTCGAGGTTGGCGATGGTTTTGATTTCGGGGCGTTGGTTGCTGGTCATTTCAAACTCCTGTTGTTAAAGAAATTAATCGGAACAGGAGGAATGATAGGGATAATCTATTATTTATGCCAATTGATATTGCCTAACTGATTGATAGTTTCTATCGGCAGGTTTCGTTCGCCCGCATTTGCTGCTGGGGTGTGTGGGCGTAGGCGATTTTCTGAAGCGAAGCTGAAGATGAGCCCTAGCCCACACACCCCAGCAGCAAATGCTGGAAGTTGTTGCTTAAGAACGCATTAAGGCTTCTATCTCTGCCACTGAAACAGGCACGTCGCGAGACATCAGTTCACAGCCATTGGCCGTCACCAGGGCGTCGTCTTCAACCCGAATGCCGATGTTCCAAAACGCCTCGGGCACATCGTCGGCGGGGCGAATGTACAAGCCTGGCTCCAGCGTCAACACCATGCCCTCGCGCAAAATGCGGCTGGGGCGGTTGGTGATGGTCTCGCCCGACAGCGGGTCTTGGCGCGTACTGACCTGACCCAATTCACTGGGCTCGACATAGCTGCCGCAATCGTGCACATCCATGCCCAACCAATGGCTGGTGCGGTGCATGTAATAGCGAAAGTAAGCGCGTTTCTCAATCACGTCGTCCACCGTGCCGTGCTGCTTGGCGTTCAGCAACCCTAGGTCGAGCAAACCTTGTGACAACACGTTCACCACGGCTTCGTGTGGGTCAATAAACCGCGCACCAGGACGGGTGGCGGCAATGGAGGCTTCTTGGCTGGCCAAGACCAAGTTGTACACATCGCGCTGCGCGGGGCTGAACACGCCATTGGCCGGAAAGGTGCGGGTGATGTCGGAGGCGTAGCCATCTAACTCGCAGCCTGCGTCGATCAGGACCAAATCGCCACTGCGCACCGGCGCGGTGTCGGCGCGGTAATGCAGCACGCAAGCGTTGGCGCCAGCGGCCACGATGGAGGTGTAGGCCGGAAACTGTGAGCCGTGTTTGCGAAACTCATGCAGCAGCTCGGCTTCTAAGTGGTATTCACGCACGTCTTGACCCGCGCGCAGCATGTGCGCACTGGTTTGCATGGCGCGGATGTGTGCTTGCGCGCTGATGCGTGCGGCACGGCGCATGGTGTCTTGCTCATGCACGTCTTTGATGAGGCGCATCTCGTCCAACACGGCGCACACATCGCGTTGGTGTGAGGGACAAATCGCGCCAAAGCGCACTCGGGCGCGCACGCTGTTGAGCCAGCCGTCTACGCGAGTTTCCAAACCTTTGTGCGTGGCAAACGGATACCACACGGTGTGCTGGTTTTCCAACAACTTGGGCAATTGGCTGTCCAAGTCGGACGCAGAAAAAGCTGCGTCCACACCCAAAGCTTTTGGCGCTGCATCCGGCCCCAAACGGTAGCCGTCCCAAATTTCACGCTCCAGATCTTTGGGCTGACAAAACAAACTGCTGCGGCCTTGCCCGTCGATCACCAACCACGCATGGGGTTCACTAAAGCCGGTGAGGTAGTAAAAGTAACTGTCGTGGCGGTACGGAAAATCGCTGTCCCGATTGCGCGCTTGCTCGGGCGCAGTAGGGATGATGGCAACTGCATCAGCACCCAATTGCGCTGCCAACTTGGCGCGGCGTTGGGCGTAGAGTGAAGTGGAATGGGTGGTCATTGGCGGATTGTAGGAGTGGGGATGCACTCAGTTGAGTTGCGCCAAGCGCTGCGGCGTTCCCACATCTGTCCAAGCGCCCTCGTACAGAGAGGCACTCACTGCCCCTGCATCCATCGCCGCTCGCAACATGGACGCCAGTGGCGCTTTGATGCCTGCTGGGTTGCCCGCCGGAATATTGCACCAAGCGGCTTCAAAAAATGCGCGCTTGTACAAGGCGATGGTGCTGAAGGTGTAGCGCGGCAACTCATGGTCTGCGGCGCTTGACTGCGCAAGTTTTGGCAAGTTCAGCGCCAAGC
>CAILCI010000062.1 GCA_903832625.1 uncultured Burkholderiales bacterium
AACTGCAAAAAAAGCTCCCGCTAAAAAAGTGGCAGCAAAAAAACCCGCAGCTAAAAAAGCTGCACCCGCTAAAAAAGTCGTAGCGAAAAAAGCAGCAGCGCCTGCTAAAAAAGTCGCAGCGAAAAAGCCTGCTGCTAAAAAAGCCGCTCCCGCCAAAAAAGCAGCAGCGAAAAAAGCGCCCGCTAAAAAGCGCACGCCTAACGCAGCCTTCATGAAAGCCATGACACCCAGCGCCGCATTGGCCGCCGTCATTGGCGCCACACCTGTGCCCCGCACAGAAGTGGTGAGCAAGCTGTGGACGTACATCAAAAAACACGGCCTGCAAAACAAAACCAACAAACGCAACATCGACGCGGACGACAAACTCAAAGCCGTGTTCGGCAAAGCACAAGTCACCATGTTCGAATTGGCTGGCTTGATTGGCAAACACCTGAGCTAATCAGCGTGTGTCAGGTGCGCCCCGCCAAGGGTTGCGCCGAAAAAAAAGGCCGCTCTTGAGCGGCCTTTTTCATGTGCCTAGCCGCTTGAGCGCCGCCTCAGTGATGGCGCTCAAGGTGCCGCGCGTAGTGATGACTTCCTCGTCCAGCAGCACCTCAATCAAAGTGCCTTGTTCCCGCGCCAAGGCTTCTTTGAAAGCCGCTTCAAATTCTTGCGTGCGGGTGATGCGCACGCCTGCATAGCCATAGGCGCGCGCCAAAGCAGCAAAGTCGGGATTGCTCAAGTGCGAGCCGCTTTTGTGGCGCGGATATTCGCGCTCTTGGTGCATGCGGATCGTGCCAAACATGCTGTTGTTCAACAGCACGATGATGCTTTTGGCGCCGTGCTGCGCGGCAGTGGCGAGTTCTTGTCCGTTCATCAAAAAATCACCGTCGCCTGCGATGGTGAAGGCTGTACGCCCTGTGAGCAAATTGGCTGCAATGCCTGCGGGCACGCCATAACCCATGGCGCCCACCGTGGGTGCGAGCTGGGTTTTGTGACCTCGCGCCAAGCCGTGGTGCTTGTGAAAACGATGCACCCAACTCGCAAAATTGCCCGCGCCGTTGGTGAGCACGGCGTCGTCGGGCAACAAGCGGCTGATGGTGTTGACGATGGCGGGCATGTCGATGTCGCCCGGCAAGGCTTGCGGTTGCAAGTTGGTTTGGTAGTCGGCGTGGGCTTTCGCAGTCCAGTCCTCCCAAGGCAAGGTCGTGGGCGCTGTGAGCACTTCGAGCGCACGCGCAGCGGCGTTCATGGTGGCGCACATGGCCAAATCGGCTTGGTAGACGCGGTTGAGTTCTTCCGCGCTGGCATGGATGTGCACCAGTTTTTGCGTGGGTTTGGGCACTTGCAGCAAGGTGTAGCCGCTGGTGGTCATCTCGCCCAAGCGTGCGCCAATGGCGATCACCAAATCGCTGTCTTTGATGCGTTGCGCCAATTTCGGGTTGATGCCAATGCCCACATCGCCTGCGTATTGCGGATGGTGGTTGTCAAAGGTGTCTTGAAAGCGAAACGCATTGCCCACGGGCAGCTTCCAGTTTTCGGCAAAGCGTTGCAGGGCTTGCGCCGCTTGCGGCGTCCAGCCGCTGCCGCCGGCAATCACAAACGGGCGCTGGCTGGCCAAGAGCATTTCGCGCAACTGGCGCAAGCTGCCGGGGTCACACCAAGCTTGCACCGGCTCCACACGCGCCACAGGCCGTGCGCGCACGGTTTTGACCAACATGTCTTCGGGCAAGACCAGCACCACGGGGCCGGGTCGGCCATTCATGGCGGTGGCGAAGGCGCGAGCCACGTATTCGGGAATGCGCTCGGGGTCGTCAATGCGCTCCACCCGCTTGGCAAATCCCTTGGTGCTGGGGCCGAAAAACTGGTTGTAATCGACTTCTTGAAAGGCCTCGCGGTCGCGAAAATCGCTGCCCACATCGCCCACAAACAAGACCATGGGCGTGCTGTCTTGAAACGCGGTGTGTACGCCAATTGAAGCGTTGGTAGCCCCTGGCCCGCGCGTCACAAAACACACGCCGGGTTGCCCCGTCAAACGCCCTTGCGCATCGGCCATGAAGGCCGCCCCGCCCTCTTGTCGGTTGATGACAAAACGAATCCGGTCTTGGTAGGCATGAAAGCCGTCCAGCACGGCCAAATAGCTCTCGCCCGGAACGCCAAAGGCATGGGTCACGCCTTGTTCAATCAAGCACTCGACCAATAAATGCCCTGCAATTTGTTGCGTCATGTTGTTGGACTCCGCGTCAAGCGTGAACGGTGCGTCGCCCCACGCCGAGGGCCACCAACACACTCATCAAGAGCACGACTGCCGCGCCCATCAAGGTCGCGCCATACCAGCCGCGATCCATGAAGGCACCAAAAATCAAGGGCGACGTGGCAAAGCCCACATCCAAGCCCGAATACACCATGCCGTAGACGCGCCCTGTTGCGCCTTTGGGCGTGGCTTTTTTGATCATCATGTCGCGTGAGGGGCCGCCAATGCCGATGGCCAAACCCGTTGCCGCCAAGACCAACATCGTTACATCGGCATTCAACCAACCGCTGCCGCACAAGGCCATACAAGCCGCCGCGGCCGTCATGCAGCCCGCCACCACGCGGTCGCTGTGGGTGGGAAAGCGCGCCGCCACAAAACCGCCCAAAAACATGCCCGCTGCCGCGCACAGCATGTAGGCGGTGAGCGTGACCGTCGCCGCTTCAAAGCTGACGTGGTACATGGCTTGCAAGATGGAGACCGAGAAACTTTGCACCACTGCCAAAGTCATGGTGGACAAAAAGAAAAACGCAAAACACCACCAGACCACAGGAATTTTCAAAAAGGCCAAGCTGTGTTCTTTGACCTCGTCGTGCGCGTGTTGCACCACATGTGTGACCAAATTGGAACGCTGCCAAATGAGCAGCAACAAAATCGTGACAAAGAACATGGCCGCACCAAAGTAAGCCACCCGCCAATCAAACGCGGTGCTCAATCCCACCATGAACACCGGCGCGAGCGCCCAGCCCAAATTGCCTGTCAAGCCATGCACGCTATAGGCATAGCCCAAGCGCGGCGTGGAGACGCGCTGGTTCAAGATGGTGTAGTCCACCGGATGAAACGCACAATTGCCCAAGCCATAAAGCGCTGCGGCCAACATCAAGCCTGTGTAACTTTGCGCCACGCCCGCCATCACGCTGGCGACGGTGAACAGCGTCATGGAAGCAAACATCACCGGACGCGCGCCCAGCTTATCGACCAAAAAACCCGCCGAAGCTTGGCCGACGCCTGAGACGATGAAAAACACCGACATCAGCAAACCCAGTTCTGAGTAACTCAGTCCAAAGGTTTTCATGAAAACCGGAAACATCAGCGGCAGCAAGAGGTGCGAAAAATGCGAGCTGGCGTGTGCCAGACCGACAAAACCAATCACAGCGGCGTCTTGTCGCAAGGGCGCGACTTGAGGGGGTTGGGCAAAGGTGGTCATGGCACCAATGCTAGCGCCGATTGCCACCCCCTCGGGTCAGCTAAGAGACAAAACTCCGAGCTTTACTTGGCAGGCGTGACGACCTTGAAATCGAACTCGCCCGGGCGCAGCACCGGATCGACGCTGACTTGCACCGTGTCTTTGGGCAGGAATTTGCCTTCTAACAACAGCTTGGAGAGCGGGTTTTCAATGCGTTGCTGAATGGCGCGTTTCAAGGGACGTGCGCCAAACACCGGGTCAAAGCCGACTTTGGCCAATTCAGCCAAGGCCTGCGGCGACACGTCCAGAGTGAAGTCCATCTTGGCCATGCGCTGCGCCAGCACCTGCAACTGAATGCCGGCAATGTTGGCAATGTGTTGCGCATCCAAAGCGTGAAACACCACGGTTTCGTCAATGCGGTTTAAAAACTCGGGGCGGAAATGGCCTTTGAGTTCGTCCCACACCGCGTCTTTGATGTCTTGCGCGTCTTGGCCGACCATGCTTTGGATGATGGGCGAACCGATGTTGGAAGTCATCACGATGACGGTGTTTTTGAAGTCCACCGTGCGGCCTTGGCCGTCGGTCAAGCGACCATCGTCCAAGACTTGCAGCAAGACGTTGAACACATCGGGATGCGCTTTTTCCACCTCGTCCAAGAGCACCACGCTGTAGGGCTTGCGGCGCACGGCTTCGGTCAGGTAGCCGCCTTCGTCATAGCCCACGTAGCCGGGCGGCGCGCCGATCAAGCGGCTTACCGAATGCTTCTCCATGAACTCACTCATGTCGATGCGAATCAAATGGTCTTCACTGTCAAACAAGAACGCGGCCAAGGCTTTGCACAGCTCGGTTTTGCCCACGCCCGTGGGGCCCAAAAACAAGAACGAACCGGTCGGGCGGCTGGGGTCGCCCAAGCCTGCCCGCGAGCGGCGAATCGCGTTGGCGACTGCGGTGATGGCCTCTTCTTGCCCCACCACGCGCTGGTGCAGTTTGTCTTCCATTTGCAGCAGTTTGTCGCGCTCGCCTTGCATCAGCTTGGAGACGGGAATGCCGGTGGCACGCGCCACCACTTCGGCAATTTCTTCCGCGCCCACTTGGGTGCGCAGCAAACGGTGCGCGCCAGCTTTGAGGGTCTTGGCGCTTTCTTTGGCGTTGGCTTCTTTGAGGCGTTTTTCCAACTCGGGCAGCTTGCCGTATTGCAGCTCAGCGACTTTGTTGAAGTCGCCCTTGCGGGTGAGTTCTTCAATTTGGTGGCGCAGCCGATCAATTTCTTCTTTGATGAGCGCACCGCCTTGAGCCGAGGCTTTTTCGGACTTCCAAATTTCTTCCAGATCGGCGTATTCGCGGTTGGCTTTGTCGATTTCTTCTTCGAGCAATTCAAAGCGTTTTTGCGAGGCCTCGTCTTTTTCTTTGCGCACCGCTTCGCGCTCAATTTTGAGTTGAATCAGGCGCCGATCCAGCTTGTCCATGACTTCGGGCTTGGAGTCAATTTCGATTTTGATTTTGGCCGCAGCTTCGTCAATCAAATCAATGGCTTTGTCGGGCAAAAAGCGGTCGGTGATGTAGCGGTTGGACAACTCCGCCGCCGCGACGATGGCGGGGTCGGTGATCTCCACGCCGTGGTGAACTTCGTACTTTTCTTGCAAGCCGCGCAAAATGGCAATGGTGGCTTCCACGGTCGGCTCGCCGACTATGATTTTTTGGAAACGCCGCTCCAGCGCTGCGTCTTTTTCGATGTATTTGCGGTATTCGTCCAGCGTGGTCGCGCCCACGCAATGCAACTCGCCACGCGCCAAAGCGGGCTTGAGCATATTGCCCGCGTCCATCGCGCCTTCGGCTTTGCCCGCGCCCACCATGGTGTGCAGTTCGTCAATGAAGACAATGGTTTGGCCTTCGTCTTTGGCCAGTTCATTGAGCACGGTTTTCAAGCGCTCTTCAAACTCGCCACGAAACTTCGCGCCTGCCAACAAGGCCGCCATGTCCAGCGACAACACACGTTTGCCTTTGAGCGAGTCGGGCACTTCGCCCGCCACAATGCGCTGCGCCAGTCCTTCGACGATGGCGGTTTTTCCCACGCCTGGCTCGCCAATGAGCACAGGATTGTTTTTGCTGCGCCGCTGCAGCACTTGGATGGCGCGGCGAATTTCGTCATCACGGCCAATCACGGGATCGAGCTTGCCTTGGCGGGCGCGTTCGGTCAAATCGAGGCAGTATTTTTTGAGCGCACCGCGTTGGCCTTCGCTCTCTGCGGAGTCTACTTTTTGGCCGCCGCGCAGGGCAGCAATCGCCAACTCCAAAGACCTGCGGTTCAAGCCATTGGCCAGCGCGAGCTTGCCCCAATCGCCTTTGTGGTCGCACAGCGCAAGCAAGAACAATTCGCTGGCCACGTATTGGTCGCCGCGTTTGATGGCTTCTTTTTCCGAGGCTTGAATCAACGTGATGAGGTCGCGCCCCACCTGCACTTGGTCTTGACCGTGGACTTTGGGTAGCTTGTCCATGGCTGCTTGCGCGTCGCGCTGCAGGCCGCTCACATTGGCGCCCGCTTTTTCGAGCATGGGTTTGGGGCCATCGTCTTGCTGCAACATGGCCAGCAGCACATGCGAAGGCTCGATGTAGGCGTGGTCCGCGCCCAGCGCCAAGCTTTGCGCTTCGCCCAAGGCTTCTTGAAATTTGGTGGTCAGTTTGTCTACACGCATGAATGCTCCAAGACGAATGAATGAACTGCCTCGTAGCTGAGGCCTATGCCCCACATTTCAAGCCCCAAGCGGCTGCAGCACTTTGCGCTAGATCAAGTCAAGCGGCATTGTGTGCTTCAATGCCCCAGCGCGCCAGCGCTTGATCGTCGCTCACACGGGCGTCGACCCAGCGTGCGCCCTCGGGAGTGACTTCTTTTTTCCAAAATGGCGCTTGGGTTTTGAGATAGTCCATGATGAACTCACAGGCCTGAAAACTCATGCCGCGATGCGCCGAAGTCACGGCCACCAACACAATTTGCTCCAGCGGCTGCAACAAACCCACCCGATGAATCACGCGGGCGGCATAAATATCAAAGCGCTCTCTGGCTTGCTCCAAGATGGCTTGGATCGATGTTTCGGTCATGCCCGGATAGTGCTCCAACTCCATGCTGGAGACGGCTGCGCCCTCGTTGCGTTCGCGCACCGTGCCGACAAAGCTGCACACCGCACCAACGCGGGCGTCGCCTCGGCGCAACTCGGCCAATTCGTGGCTCACATCGAAATCTTGGGTTTGAACGACAACGCTGAAGGACACGATCAGCCTCCGGTGACGGGCGGAAAAAAGGCCACTTCACAGCCGTCGTGCAGAGCCGCACTGGGCTCGACCAACTGTTGATCCAGCGCCATGCGCACGGCCTTGCCTTCGGCCAAACAATCGGCGTAGGGCTGGCCTTGGGCGATCAACTCGGCACGCAGTTGCGCCACGGTGCTTGCTTGGGTGAGCAGCTCTTCGCTGCCCTGGCCGATGGCTTCGCGAATCGAGGCGAAATACTTGAGTTTGACTTTCATGCCAACCACTCCGCAAATGAAATAAAGCGCACCGTGTCGCCGTGTTGGATGGTCTGTCCTGCGGGATGATCGACCACGCCGTCGCCCCATACTGCCGAGGTCAAGACACCCGAGCTTTGGTTGGGAAACAGATCCAAGCCACTTTGTGCGTTGCGACGCACACGCAAAAACTCGCGGCGCTTGTCGGCTCGTGGCCAATCGAAATGCGCGGTCATGGCCGTGCGAGGTATGTCCGTTTGCGTCACACCTTGCAAGGCCAACAGGAAGGGCCGCACCAACAGCAAAAACGTGACAAAGCTAGACACCGGATTGCCGGGCAAGCCCATGAAGTGGCAGGCGCGATTTGCTTGATGAATTTTTCCATACGCGAAGGGCTTCCCCGGCTTGATGGCCAACTGCCACAAGTTGAGTTCACCCAGCGCCTGCACCGCTGGCTTGATGTGGTCTTCCTCGCCCACCGACACACCGCCGCTGGTGACGATCAAGTCGTGCGACAGCGCAGCATCGCGCAAAGCCGCCACGGTGGCCTCGCGTTGATCGGGGACGATGCCCAAGTCCGTCACGGCGCAGCCCATGCGCTGCAACATGGCGCGCAAAAAGAAACGGTTGGAGTTGTAAATCGCACCGGCGGGCATGTCCTTGGGCGCGACGTCGCTCGGCATGACCAACTCGTCGCCCGTGGAAAACAAGGCCACACGCGGCTGATCGACCACGCGAAGCTGCGCCAAACCAATGCTGGCGGCCAGTCCCAAAGACGCGGGGTTGAGCCGCGTGCCTTGGGCCAACACTTCTGCGCCCAAAGCCACGTCTTCTCCCGCACGGCGAATCGATTGCCCCAAGGTCGGCGCTTTGCGCACGGACACGCGCTCGCCGTTGTCCAGCGCTTCGCAGTCTTCTTGCATGACCACCGCATCGGCGCCTTCGGGAATGGGTGCGCCCGTGAAAATACGCGCCGCTTCACCCGCATTCAAGGCCGTACCGTGGCTGCCCGCAGGAATGCGTTGCGTGACACGCAACACCGCATCCGCTTGCTGGCAATCGGCGACGCGCACGGCATAGCCGTCCATGGCGCTGTTGTCGTGCGGCGGCACTTGCAACTCCGACACCACGGCTTGCGCCAACACGCGGCCATCGGCCTCAAAAGTGGAGACGGTTTGCACGCGCTGCGTATCGTGCGTCAGCGGCGTGGCATGCGCCAGCAACTGCGCCAGCGCGTCATCCAAAGTCAGCAAGGCAGGACGGTTCATGGTGTGCGGGGCGGCTTAGGCCTGTTGGCAATGCTGGGTGATGTAAGCCTTGATTTGCGCCACATCGGCGGGCATGACCAACACCCGTTTGGGCAAGGCTTCGATGCCGTCAAACTTGGCGGGGCGCGTGGGCTCTTGCCCCAAGGCTTCCACAATGGTCGAGGCAAATTTGATGGGCAGCGCCGTCTCCAGCACGATCATGGGAACGCCGTCTTGCAGGTGTTCACGCGCCACTTTCACGCCGTCTGCGGTGTGGGTGTCGATCATTTGCTGATGCTGCGCAAACACGCTGCGAATGGTGTCCAAGCGATTGGTGTGGGTGCTCTTGCCACTGACAAAACCAAAGCGGCTGGCCGCTTGCTCGAACAAAGGTTCTTGGCTCAAATCGAAACGGCCTTGGCCGCTGACTTGTGTGCCAAACAAATCTTTGACACGGGCTGCGTCGCGTCCCAACAGGTCAAACACAAAGCGTTCGAAGTTGCTGGCTTTTGAAATATCCATCGACGGGCTAGAGGTTTCGTGCGTGTCAACGCTGCCGCGCACGCGGTAGACGCCGGTGCGGAAGAACTCGTCGAGCACATCGTTTTCGTTGGTGGCGACCACCAAATGCGCAATCGGCAAACCCATCATGCGCGCCACATGGCCGGCGCAGACATTGCCAAAATTGCCACTGGGCACGGTGAAGCTCACCTGTTGTGCGTTGTCCGTGGTGACTTGGAAATAGCCCGCAAAGTAATAAACCACCTGCGCCAACAATCGCGCCCAGTTGATGGAGTTGACCGTGCCAATTTTGTAGTGGGTTTTGAACGCCAAATCGTTGGAGACGGCTTTGACCAAATCTTGGCAATCGTCAAACAC
>CAILCI010000063.1 GCA_903832625.1 uncultured Burkholderiales bacterium
CACGACAGCTGACAAGCTTGGCATGACTCAGCCTGCGGTCAGCAACGCGCTCAAGCGCTTACGCACTTTGTTGGACGACCCTTTGTTTGTCCGCACTGCCAGCGGCATGTCGCCCACGCCGTATGCCCTGCATTTGGCCGAACCGGTTGGCTATGCGCTGGGTGCGTTGCAGACAGCACTCAACCGTCGCGACAGCTTTGACCCCGCCACCAGCGAGCGCACCTTTACCTTGGCGATGACCGACATTGGCGAAATTTATTTCATGCCCACTTTGATGGAAGCGATCTCGCGGCTAGCCCCCAGCATCAACATCAGCACCGTTCGCAACAATTTGGGCAACCTCAAAGAAGACATGGCTGCGGGCAGCGTAGACCTGGCGATTGGCCTCATTCCCAGCCTGACCACAGGCTTTTTTCAGCGTCGATTGTTCAAGCAGCGCTATGTCTGCATGTTCCGTCAAGGCCACCCGACGGCCAGCACGCCAATTTCGCTGGATCAGTTCAAAGCGCTGCAACATGTGGGCATCACCTCAGCCAACACGGGGCATGGTGAAATCGATGAGCTCATGGCGCGCAAAGGCATTGCGCGGGATATTCGCCTGCATGTGCCGCACTTTGTGGCGGTGGGGCATATTTTGCAAAGCTCTGATTTGATTGCCACCGTGCCCGAACGCTTTGCCGATAAATGCGAAGCACCGTTTGGTTTGGTGCGCTCTGCGCTGCCATTTAAGCTGCCGGACATTGCGATTCATCTTTTTTGGCACGAGAAATTCAACCGAGAGCCCGCCAATATGTGGTTGCGGCAGTTGTGGGTTGAGTTGTTTTCGGATAAGTGAGGGGAGTTTGTGCAGGCTCTTAGCTGCCGCCTCATAATGGGCTGATTATTTTTTTCGGTCAGCGCCATGAAATTCTTATTACCCGCTCTTTTTAGTTTGTGCGTGCTGTGCAATGCGCAAGCCGACGAAGCCCTGAAAGCCGCCATTGCCAGCCCTGAGCGCACGCCTGCTTTTGCGCAACGCGATGTCTGGCGTCATCCTTATGAGACCTTGTCGTTTTTTGGCATTCGCCCCGACAGCACGGTGGTTGAACTCAGCCCCGGCGCGGGTTGGTACACCGAAATTCTCGCGCCCTACTTGCGCGACAAAGGCCAGCTCATTGTGGGCGCGGACGACCCGCAGTCGAGCAACGCGGGCTTTGTCAACCGCAGACAACGGCTGGTGGACAAGTTCAAAGCCAGCCCGCAACGCTATGACAAAGTGGTGCTGGGCGTGTTTGTGCCACCCGCACAATTGGCCTATGCAGCGCCCAACAGCGCAGATTTGGTGTTGACGTTTCGCAACATCCACAACTGGATGGACGATGGCGACGGCGTGGTGGCGGCTGTGTTTGCCAGCGCTTTTCGCAGTTTGAAGCACGGCGGCGTGTTTGGCGTGGTGGAGCACCGCTTGCCAGCCACACAAGTGCAAGACGCAACCACCAGCACAGGCTACGTCAGCCAAGCCTATGTGGTGCAAGTGGCAAAAGCAGCGGGCTTTCAACTGGCAGGCAGCTCTGAAATCAACGCCAACCCCAAAGACACAGCCGATCACCCAGGCGGCGTATGGGCGCTGCCGCCGAGTTACTTCAACAAAGACGTAGACCGCAGCAAATACGAGGCCATTGGCGAGAGCGACCGCATGACTTTGAAGTTTGTGAAGCCGTGAACAATTCCAACAACTCCAAACAAGTCGCCATCATCGGCGCGGGTCCCGCTGGCCTCATGGCCGCAGAAGTCCTGAGCGCAGCGGGCATTTCAGTGCATGTGTTTGATGGCATGCCCTCGGTCGGGCGCAAATTTTTGCTTGCAGGCTTGGGCGGCTTGAACCTCACCCATGCAGAAGACTTTGAGCATTTCGTCACCCGCTTTGGCGAACGCAGCGCCCAGTGTGCAAGCTGGATCAAAGCCTTTGACAACCAAGCCATTCGCAATTGGGCGCAAGGCTTAGGCATTGAGACCTTTGTGGGCAGCTCTCAGCGTGTGTTTCCCACCGACATGAAGGCCGCGCCGCTACTGCGTGCTTGGCTGCACCGTTTGCGCCACCCCACGGCGGGCACGCCCGTCACATTTCATATGCGCCATCGCTGGACAGGAGGTATCAGGCGCACGCCCACTCAAGGTTTTTGGTTTGAATGCACAACCCCACAAGGCTTACATAGCTTTGAGGCTGATGCCCTGTTGTTGGCCTTGGGTGGAGGAAGTTGGTCGCGCCTCGGTTCTGACGGCGCCTGGCAGGCTTGGCTCAAAGCTTTGAGTATTGAGCTTTTACCTCTTCGTCCCAGCAATTGCGGATTTGATGTGCGCGGAGGTTGGAGCACTTTTTTTGCTGATAAATTTGCTGGCGCTCCACTCAAATCGGTCAGCCTTGAATTCACCGACAGCACCGGGAAGCGATTCAAGCGCAAAGGCGAATTTGTGATCACCCAAACCGGAGTGGAAGGCAGCTTGATCTATGCCGCCTCCAGCATATTGCGCGACGAAATTGAACGCAACGGCCAAGCCACCTTGTTTTTGAACTTGCGCCCCGACATGACGCCAGAACGCTTGCTAGCAGAGGTTTCGCACCCCAGAGGCAGCAAATCCCTCTCAGGCCACTTGAAAAGTCGCCTCAATTTGAGTGCGCTACACACCACTTTGCTGCATGAGGTCTTGAGCAAAGAGGCGTTGAATGATCCCCAGCAATTGGCGCACGGCATTGGCCATTTGCCTCTGACTTTGAGTGCTACCCGTCCGCTGGACGAGGCCATCAGCAGCGCTGGTGGCGTGAGGCTAGAGGCCTTGACGCCCGACCTCATGACGCTTGCACAGCCAGGTTTGTTTGTGGCGGGCGAAATGCTGGACTGGGAAGCGCCCACAGGAGGTTATTTACTCAGCGCTTGTTTGGCCAGCGGTCGCGTGGCGGGCTTAGGTGCTGCGGCCTACTTAAGGTCGTAAGTCTTGGTTGATTTTGTTGGTTCCGAGCAATTTTGCAGTCTATGATTGAGGGTTTTCCTGCACCTTTTTTCGCCATGTTTCGCACTCTGCTCAAATCCAAAATTCATCGCGTCGCCACCACACAGTGCGAGCTGCACTATGAAGGCTCCTGCGCCATCGATGAAAACCTGCTGGACGCCGCCAACATTTGCGAAAACGAGCACGTGCACATTTGGAACATCAACAACGGCGAACGCTTCATCACCTACGCCATCAAAGGCGAGCGTGGCTCGGGCATGATTTCGGTCAACGGTTCAGCCGCACGCCGCGCCAGCGTGGGTGATTTGTTGATCATTGCGTCATTCGCGCAAGTGGCTGAAGCTGATGTGGCCAAGCATGAGCCGCAATTGGTGTTTGTGGATGAGAACAACCAGCAAGTGGGCTTGCGTCACCATGTGCCGACACAAGCTGCGCCGGGGCATGGGACGGATGAGTGTTGATGTAACGTGGCCTCATGATCAGCCCGCTCCTCGTGAGCGGGTTTTGTTTTGGGTCTACCAAGTGGCTACGTACATCACATTCAACGTGATGGATGATGCAGCGATGTTGGCTTTTGTTTTCTCTTGATCAACACCGTGATTGCTCGGCCTGATTTGTCATTTTTGATGTTTAAAATATATTTTCATTAAAAATGCAATTTACCCTCAAATCAGCCTGTGCCTTACCTTCAAAAGTCAAGCTTGATACACGCGATCAAGTGCATGAAGACGCCGTGGTTGGGCTTGGGTTGCTTTGCAGTTGTCAGTGCGCTGGCTCAAACGCCCATCAATTCAGGCCTTCAGCTCGAAGCCGAAACGAGTAACTACCATCTCACTGGCACCTATGCCGAAGTTGAGGGCATGTGTCAAACCTTGGGTAAAAATTACCCAGATTCGGTTCGGTGTTTCAGCATGGGAAGCTCAGCCGAAGGTCGCCCCATTTGGGTGATTGCGGTGAGCAGAAGCGGTGCTTTAACGCCAGAACAAGCAAAACAACGCAACATCCCAGTGGTTCTTGCCATTGCTGGCACACATTCCGGCGAAATTGACGGCAAAGACGCTGGCCTGATGCTGATTCGCGATTGGCTGAAAAAACCGCCAGCCAACGATCCACTTCGAAACCAAGTTTTACTATTTGTCCCGGTATTCAATGTGGATGGACATGAACGGCCCAGCCCCTTCAACCGTCCCAATCAAAACGGCCCAAGCCTTCAGGGAGAACGGGTCACAGCACAGCGTATCAACCTAAACCGTGATTGGATGCTGGGGCAGACGGCAGAAATGAACGCCATGCTTGAACTGGTGTCGCACTGGGATCCTTTGCTGACGCTGGATTTGCACGTCACAGACGGGGTACGTTTTCGGCACGATGTTTCCTTGTCAATGTCTGCGATGTTCAGCGCCGACCATGCGCTGCACGACGCATCCGAGCAATTCATGTCTGACATGATGTCGCGCTTGGACAAAAAGGGGCATCACCCGCTGGACTTCACACCGGTGTTGATAGACCTTGAAGACCCCCGCGCCGGCATCATGCGCGATGCGGACGCGCCGCGTTTCTCACATGTGTATGCGGTTTTGAGAAATCGCATCGGGGTGTTGATTGAAGACCATGCATGGTCGCCTTACGCCCAACGTGTGCAGACCAGCAAAGATGTCTTGATTGCCGCGCTTGAATTGATCGCCAAAGATGGCGCTCGGCTGTTGAAAGTGGCCATACAAGCCGACCAACATGCGCAAACGATGGGCAATGAAACCGTTGCACTCGATTGGCACAACACTCTCGAAGAAAACATTGACATTCCCACGGGATATACAGATTTGCTGGGCTACAACTACACCACTCATGCGCAAGCCCCCATCGTGGGCGGACGCCACATTACCTACCACCTCAATCAACCGCAGGTGTGGAAGACGCCAGTTTATGGCGATATTCAGCCTGTCAACGATGCGTTTGTGACCTTGCCTCAAAGCGGATACATCATTCCAGCGGGTTGGGTTTCCGTCGTGCTGCCTTATCTGCGAAAGCATGGGATTAGCTACCAAACCATTCCACACAATTTGAAAAACGTGGGTGTTCAGCTTTTTCAAGTCAACCCCGATAGCATCTCGTTTGAATCGCGGTCTTTTCAAGGCAGATTGAGAACCCATCTCTATGGCGAATGGAAAGAGACAAGCGTGGAACTGCTCAAAGGTTCGATCTACGTCCCCATGCAACAAAGCCTTTCATTGCTGGCCGCTCACTTGCTCGAGCCCATGGGGCCTGACTCATTGTCAAGCTGGGGCTTGTTCAACACCGCATACGAAATTACCGATCACATTTCAAACCACCGTCAACTTCAAATTGCGCAATGGATGTACCAAGAAGACAGTTTGATACGAGAAAGCTATGGAGAAACACTGTATAAAAAGCTGCCCAAACTTCGTAAAGACTACCAAATACGCATGGACAGGGACGACCGTTTCAGAGAAGACCCTGAGCAGCGCTTGGATTATTGGATTCGAGAAATTCCCTACCACGACCCTAGCTACAACCATTACCCCATTTTGCGGATTGAAATATTGCCAGACGCATTATGATGCGGCGCTGCTGGCTTTTGAGTTGGGTTTTATTTTGAGCAAACCTGCCATCACTCGCAGGATTTCTTGGAAATTGATGGGCTTGTGCAATACACGTATATTTAATTTAGAAAATAACTCAATTTGCTGTGGCGCGGTGTCAGCTGTGACGATGATTGCGGGTATTTTTTTATTAAATGAATCTCTTATTTTTTCTATTATCAAATCACCGGTTGTATTTCTCAATCGATAGTCACACAAAATGCAATGAATTTCATCAAGACTGAGTAATTCATTTTCTAATAATTCCAAACTCTCTGATAACACACAAGGCACCCCACCCCATTGGGTGATAACTTCACAGTAAGCATTGATCAACGTTTGGTCATCTTCTATGACCGCAATGGTTTTGCCATGAAGTAGCCGATGATTTTTGTTTTCTAATTGCAAGGCTGTATTGGCTGCGGCTGAGCCTTTGTCATTTTCTAAAATTTTATAGTTTGTTTTAATGATGAAAGTGGCGCCTTTACATGGCATTGAATTCACTTCGATGCTAGCTCCAATATGGCTGCAAAGACGTTTCACAATGGTCAAGCCCAGTCCTAGACCGTCATGTTTGTCTCTTGTGGTGTTTGATCTATAAAACTCTTCAAATATCTTTTCTTGCTCGATCTCTGGAATACCACTGCCTGTATCTTGCACTCGGATCGCCAGACTGCCAGCCACATCCTCCATAAAAACATGAATAGATCCTGCTTCCGTGTATTGAATTGAGTTTGAGATTAAGTTGCTTATTATTTGCGTCAATATACTTTTGTTGGCGAATATCTTTATGTCAGGCGTAGCGAGATTGAATGTCAAGCCCTTCTTAGCAGTCTGCGACTCAAACAGAACCTGGATTGAATCCATGACAGAGCGAATGTCTATCCAATGTTCTGCTGTTTCATATTTTTGTGCATCAAGCTTGCTGATGGTCAGCAAGGATTCAAACATAACATTTAATGTATTGGCGCTCTTGCTTATTTTGCTGAGTTTGTCTTTCAGAATACTTGGGATCTCTTTGTAATCAATTGAATCAAGGTACAAGTTGATGGCGTACATCGGTTGGCGTAAGTCATGGCTGGCGGTTGCGATGAATTTTGATTTTGCGATGTTGGCGGCAATAGAAATATCACGTTCATGCGCCAAGGCTTTATACAGCTCCTCATTGCGAAAACCCAAGCTTACAGACTTCTCAAATATATTTGCAAAGTTTTTAGAAATGCCAATCACAATTAAATACAACGACACCAACCCAACCGAGAATGGCCAAGGAAATGCATCTGATCGCCACGTCACAGTAAACAGCGACGACAGCATGATGGGCAAAGTAAACGCATAAAATATTTTTTTATCGCAGC
>CAILCI010000064.1 GCA_903832625.1 uncultured Burkholderiales bacterium
ACATGGTGGCCAGTCAAACCGAAGGCTGGAAGCTCTACAAAAAACTCAATGACGTTTGTGTCCGTTTCTTAGGTGCACCTGTGCAATACCTCACTTCTATTGAAGAAGATGAAATGGTGTTGCGTTCGCTCAAAAAATACCAATCCGTCATGGAGATGGCACCTGGCACCGGAGCCGCCCGCGACTACCGGCGCTTGGCTGAGCTGTGTACGCAGCTGCGTCCCATTGACCATGCGTCTGGCGGGATGCAATTTTTTATGGAACGGCTGATGCAAACCAGTCCGGCTGAATCATGAAGCCCATGTCGCCCGTTCAAATGTACGAGTCCCTCAAGCCCAAAGGCGAGGACTTGGTGATGGCTCACTTGGGTCTTGTCAAGCGCGTCGCGCTGCATTTGAAGGCACGTATTCCCGCTTTCATGGAGCTCGATGAGCTGGTGCAAGTGGGCATGATTGGCTTGCTGGAAGCCTCGCGCGCATTTGATCCTGTCAAGGGCGTGGAGTTTGAAAACTTTGCCCACAGCCGCGTGCGTGGTGCGATGCTTGATGAAGTCAGGCGTTTGTCTTTCTTGCCCCGCTCAGCTGTGGCATTCAACAAATCGCACAACGAAAGCATCCACACGCTGGCCGCAGAGTTGGGCCGCACGCCCAGTCAAGCGGAGATTGCCGATTACATGGGCAAAGACTTAGAAGACTTTCACAAAGAACGCGGCAAAGCCAAGTTGTTTGAAACCTATTCGATGGAAGTCGTGACCGAAGAAGTCATGAGCATCGCTGATGACACCTCACAGCAGCCCGACGCCATCGTCGAAGAGGCGCAGTTCATGGATGCAGTGACCTCGGCCATTGCAGATTTGCCCGAACGCGAACAACTGGTCATGCAGCTCTACTACGTAGAAGAGTTCAACCTCAAAGAAATTGGCGAGACCTTGGGTGTCAGCGAATCGCGCGTGAGTCAAATTCTTTCTGCCGTCGTCAAAAAATTGCGCGGCACATTGCAAGTCGATGGATTGGTGTCTGAAAGCGCAGGGCAAAGGAGACACGCATGAGTAACTTCATGATGAATGTGATTTCTTGGATTTTGCTAATCCTGATTATCTTGACTCTGTACCTGATCGACAAAGTCAATCACTTGTCCAAACTCAGCTCGCCTGAAAAACCAGTTGAGGCTGAGGAAGACATGGAGCCTCCTGGCGATATTTTGTTCGCAGGACTAGAAGGCAAGCGTTTGTGGGACGCCATGAATGGGCGACCCATTGCAGGTTTTGATGCCAAATTGATTGACGCCTTGCGGGTGCACTTTGAGCCCATATTGCGTGAGCACATTGGCGCGACTTTTAAAGATGGTTTGCACGATGGTGTGGCCAAAGTCTCTAACAGTCCTGCCTCGCAGCGAAAAATTGACACGCCACGTGGCTTTGTGAACTCTTGGCTGCCCTCGCAACACTTGGGCAGTGTCTATCGTGTTGCGCATGAGTTTGCGGAACTTGACCAAGATGTGCGCGAAGAAGAAGATTTGGTGCGCTTGCAACAAACCTTGGATAGCGTCACTCAAATGTTGCACCAACGAGCGGGCATTGCGCTGGATATTCCTTATTCGGAATGGTTGCTCGATGATGCAAGCCGCCCCGAAAGGCCCACCAAAGCGTCAGATAGCGATACTTTGGCGCTGACCGATCAATCGCAGACACAAGCACCGCTCACGCAAGGTCTTGAGCAAGTTAATGCCTACGAAGAACAACAGCGGCAAGACATTGCCGCTGAAGAAGATGCGCTCAACATGACGGCTGAAATCATTGAACCCAGTGCTGAACTCAAAATGGTTTGAAGTAATGGTTTTAATCATGACAACTCTCAAGTTTGATCTAACGCTTCCGATACTCTCTGTGTCAAGCAGAATTAACAGGAGTTAGATCACATGCGTACCAATCAACGAGCCATTCAAAGTTACGGCGATGTCAAAAACACCACCGGCGTAGCCTCTGCCAACAATGTGCAGCTCATTCAAATGCTTTTTGATGGCCTGTTAGAGAGCTTGGTGGTGGCACGTGGTCACATCGTGCATCTGAACATTTCAGAAAAATCCAAAGCCCTGACCCGTGCCACACGCATTGTGTTGGGCTTGCAAGGCGCATTGGATTTCGAAAAAGGTGGCGATTTGGCCAGCAATTTGAACGAACTTTATGCTTATGTGACACGTCGCTTGTTTCAAGCGAATGCACAAAACGATGTAGCAGCTGTTGACGAAGTGCACGGTCTGATGCGTGAAATCCGCGATGCCTGGGAAGGCGTTCCTTCCTTGGTTCCGGCCAGCAGCCGACCTGCAAACTTGATGAACTAAAGTAGTTGATTGAGAGCTCTGTCAAAATGTTGTTAAAACTGCAAAATTTGCAGTGATGAGAAGAGTCTTGGAGGGCTAGATGTTTTCAATCATTGGTGTCGTTGTTCTGTTTGTCTGCGTGTTCGGCGGCTATGTGGCCGAGGGCGGATCAATGGAGCCCATCATCGAAGCGGCACCGGGTGAAATCTTTGTGATTGCGGGTGCGGGCATTGCCGGCATGCTGACAGGTAACAGCTTTGATATTTTCAAAGGTGCGATGGGTGGTTTTGGACGCGTGATCAAAGGCCCCAAATACAAAAAAGACGACTACACAGCAATTTTGTCGGTCGTCTCCAAGCTCATGAAAACCTTGAAGGCTGAGGGCGCTGTGGCGATGGAGTCGCATGTTGAGAACCCTGAGGCCAGCGCCATCTTTGGCGAATGCCCCAAGATGCTGCACGACCACGGATTGGTGGGCTTGATTTGCGACACCATCCGCTTGATGGTGGTCTCCTCTGGTACCTTGAGTCCTTATGCGGTTGAAGACGTCATGGACGCCTCCATCAAACTGCATCACCACAACGAACTCAAACCCGCCGAGGCTATTGCCAGCTTGGCAGGCGCTTTGCCTGCGTTGGGGATTGTGGCTTGCGTGTTGGGTGTGGTGAAAACCATGGCGGCGATTGACCAACCTCCACCTGTGCTGGGTGCGATGGTGGGTGCAGCGCTGGTCGGTACGTTTTTGGGCGTGTTTATGGCCTACGGTATCTTTGAGCCGTTTGGTCAACGCCTCAAACAAATCATTGACGAGGATGGTGAGGTGCTCAAGGCCGTCAAACAAATCATCATTGGCAACATGCACGGACATCCTGTGCCCTTGGTCATTGAGGCCGCCCGCGTCTGTATCAGCCACCACAACCAGCCTTCGTTTGCTGAGTTGTTTGACAGCTTGAGAAAATAATGGCGACCGAGCCAGATAAAACGCCCGACGCCGAAGGTGCTGGCGAGCAGGCCAAAGAGACTGCTCCCGCACCGGTGATCGTCATCAAAAAAATCATCGATGACGGCCACGGTGGTGCCCACGGTGGTGCTTGGAAAATTGCCTTGGCCGACATGATGACGGCCATGATGGCCTTTTTCTTGTTGATGTGGTTGTTGGGTGCTTCCAACGAAGACCAGCGCAAAAGCATTGCCGATTACTTCAGGCCAACCTCGCAAAGTTTGATTGCCATTGGCCAACTGGCGGGCTCAAACGGACCCTTTGGCGGTCGCTCCATCATTGATCCCGATGGTTTTCCTTTTGCCGCTAAGCAAACTGGTTTATTGGAGCGTTTGACGCCGCGTTCGGAAGGCGGCCCCAATCCCAATACCGAACCGGGCAAAGAAAACGAAAACCCTTATTCCGAAGAGCAAAACGGCAAACTGACCGAAGAGCAACGCAAAGAGATTGCCGCGCAACAAGAACAAGCCAATTTTGACAAGCTGGAAAAAGAGCTAGAACAGAAGTTGTCGCAAAACAAAAAGTTGCAAGATATGAAAGACCAGGTGTCGGTGACGCGCGACAAGCAAGGTTTGCGCATTGAGATCATCGACAAGGCCGATTTCGCGATGTTCCCCAGTGGCAGCAACAGCATGCAAGGCAAGGCAGCGCAGCTCATGGCTGAAATTTCTGCCTCTTTGGCCGAGATGCCCAACAAAATTGCAATTCGCGGCCATACCGACAGCGTGCCGTTTCAAGACAAAGGTGGCCGTAACAACTGGACTTTGTCGGCCGATCGGGCTGAGGCGACGCGCGCCTTGCTTCAAAAAAGTGGGATTCCTGAGAGTCGCTTTGCGCGCATTGAAGGCGTGGCCGACACCGATCCGTTCAATCCCAAAGATCCGTTCGATCCGCGCAACCGCCGCATGAGCATCACAGTCTTATACCAAGACCAAGACTGAGTCCCAAAGCCAGCGTCTAGGCCATTCGCAATTCGTATTTGTTGATCTTTTCGATCAATGTGGTGCGTTGCAAATTGAGCAGCTTGGCGGTGCGTGACACGTTGCCTGAGTTGCGCTCTAGCGCTTGCTCAATGATGCTGCGCTCAATTTGCGCCATGCGCTCTTTGAGCGACACCCCTTCGGGTGGCAAATGTGGCATGCCTTGCGCCAGCATGATGATGCTTTCGATTTCGTTGTCTTCTGGCTCAGGCTGGTTTTGCATTTCTTGAAGCACTTCTGGGGGCGGTGTGACTTCCATTTTCGCAAGCAAAGGAGAGATCGCTTGGAGTTCAATTTGCGCCGCAACCAAGCCTTTGGGTAAAAGTGTGGGCGGGATGGCGCGCAAGTCAAGCTCTTGGCCCGCATACAAGGTGCTGAAGCGGTCTACCAAATTCGACAATTCACGCACATTGCCCGGCCATGAATACTTATTGAGTGCTTGTAAGAAATCCGAGTTAAATCGAATGGGTTGCTTGGCGAAGGTCACCATTTTGTTGGCGAAAAAATTTAGCAATTCGCCGATGTCTTCGTGGCGTTCACGCAACGCTGGGGTCGCCAAAGGCAGCACATTGAGTCGGTAATACAAGTCTTCGCGGAATCTTCCGGCGCTGATTTCGGTTTCTAAGTCGCGGTGTGTGGCCGCGACCACACGCACATCGATCTGAACTTGTCGGTTGCCGCCAATGGGATCGATGCAGCGTTCTTGCAGCACGCGCAACAGCTTGACCTGCATGTCCAGCGACATGTCACCAATTTCGTCCAAGAAAATTGTGCCCCCGTGGGCCAGCTCAAAACGACCAATGCGGTCGGCAACAGCACCCGTAAATGCGCCTTTTCTATGACCAAATAGCTCACTTTCGAGCAAATCCTTTGGAATGGCCGCGCAATTGATGGGCACAAAATTGCCCCCGCAGCGGTTGGATTGCTCATGCAGCATGCGCGCCACCAGCTCTTTTCCGGTGCCGCTTTCCCCCGTGATCAACACGGTGGCATTTGAATTGGCCATATTGGCAACGAGTTCGCGCAATGCCTTAGCGGTAGAACTCGAACCGATGTAATACGTGCTTGATTTCATTTACAAATTTCCATAAGCCATTGTCGGTTTCTCTTGTAAATCGACAAGTTAGAAAAAAGCATATTTTTTTTGATAATCGTTCTAAACATTCAAAATTTTGAACTTTAAGGTTTACAAAGGTTCTGGAGTTTAAAGAAAAAAAGAGCAAATAAAGTATCAAAATAATATTAAGCAAAGTCGTCGCATGGGGTTTAAGCCACGGCTTGGGCATCACTTTGCTAAAGATGAGACGCTTGGTGTCGAATCGAGTGCAAGACAGCCAAAGGAATAGCCATGACATTTACTAGAAATTTGACCGCATTGGTCTTGGTTTTATTACTGAGCGCTTGCAGTGTTTTTCAAAAACCCAAACCTGAGCCGGTCAAAGAGCCAGAAAAGGCCACCATGATCACGCCGATGACGGAAAAACGTGAGACCTTGGTTGCAACGGGCTATGCCGTTATCAGCATTCAAAACCATAAATTGCCCGCGCAACAACGCTTGTTGGCCATTCGTGCCTCTAAGTTAGATGCCTACCGTGCGTTGACCGAGCAGGTTTACGGCCAACAGCTTGACGCCAACACCACAGTGGCCGATATGACCATCATGAGCGACACCTTCCGTGCGCGGGTTGAGGGCGTGGTTTATGGCGCAGTGCTGGTGAGCATCACGCCTGTGGGCGATGACACTTACGAGACCACCTTGTCCTTGGATCGCCATGTGGTGGAGGAGCTTCGCTCGCTCTATATTGCGCATCTCAACAGCAAAAATCGCTGAGCTTGATCTGAGGTGTCTGACATGACTCATTTGTTTCAACCCTTGCGCAGTTGGCGCCAGCAAGCGGCCTTGATGGCCTGCTTATTGGGTTGTGTTGGAGGCGTTGCAGCGGCTGACATTTCGGGTGAGGAACGTCTCTCGGCCATCAGAGAAGCCCTGGTGGATGC
>CAILCI010000065.1 GCA_903832625.1 uncultured Burkholderiales bacterium
GCATTTTTGGCGTTCCAAAAAACCTTTAAAACTGCAAACTGGCGCGTTTCTCACAAGATGCTAAAAACCGAAGTGTCCACACTATGGACACCTTGGTTTTTAGCATCTCGTCAATACTTATAAAAGCTGTAAATTTTTAGTGGTTTGGGCGGTTAAAAATTAGCGATTGCGTTGGAATTTCTGGTTGGGTTCAGAAACCCAAAGAATCTGGGCTTGAGTTGAGAAAATTTATAAAATCCAAACGCAAATGCAAAGCAGGTGTAGCAAAGTCATCCTATGTGAAGGCTGGCACGTATTAAACGCCCAGATGATGCTCATGTTTTGACTGCACAAACTTTGTTTTTTGCAACTCGGCGGCCAAGCTGACCGTGGAGTAAGCAACTTCGGCGGTTTAACACCCCTTGCAGCATTTCAAACCCAAAATTCAACCTAATTCCAAGTTTGATAAAAACCTTGACTGTCCAGGGACTGGACACTTCAGGTTTTTATCAAACTTTATTTTTTGCAAACTACCGGAAAAAATGATTCTGGATTTAGCATTTTTGGCGTTCTAAAAAATCTTGAAAAATACCAACTGGCGCGTTTCTCACAAGATGCTAAAAACCGAAGTGTCCATAGTGTGGACACTTCGGTTTTTAGCATCTCGTCAATACTTATAAAAGTTGTAAATATTTGTTAGCTTCGGTAGCGAAAGAACTTGCTAGAAAAAGTACAACATTTTTCATATTTTTGCAGAAATAGAAATTTTTTGATGCAAAATTGAATCACAGTGTTGTTCAGATTCAACCTTTTGAGTCTCTTCACATAGCACATCCATATCAAACAAAATGCAGCAACCAAGAATTACTCAACGTATCAAAACCAAAGCACTAGAACTACTTGATAACCATCCAGAAGGTTTGCGCTTTTCAGACTTGCACAAAGCGATTAGAGACTCCGATCCAACCTTTAATGCCAACACAGTAAGCGGTTCGATTTGGGATCTTGAGGTCACTTATCCTAAAGAAGTTTACAAACCCTCCAAGGGAATTTTTCAACTTCTTAAATACAGAGCCCAAGAAACCGAAAACGATACAACCAGTCCTGCAGCTGATACAACAAATAGTAAAACTTCAGAAAAAAATTTCTACCTACCATTTGCCAACTGGCTGATCAATGACATCGAGGACGTTACTCATGCGATTTCACTAGGGGGGAATAAATTTGGTGGCAAATGGGGAACACCTGACGTGATAGGAAAAAATGAGTCCAAGCGCAGCGACATCATTCAAGGTCCCATTGAAATTGTGTCCGCTGAAATTAAAACAGAAACTGCCCAACTGGTCACTGCGTTTGGCCAAGCATGTGCCTACAAGCTTTTCAGTCACAAGGTTTATCTGGTTGTGCCCAAAAAATCACCAAGTGAAGAAATATCTCGACTTGATGCCCTTTGCCAAATATTTGGCATAGGTTTAGTCTTGTTCAATGCAGATGACCCTGAATCCCCCGATTTCAGAATCAATGTTCGCCCTTCAAGACATGAGCCGGATTTGTACTACACCAACGCAAATTTGGCAAAGATAGAAGACCTCTTGTTTCCAAAGACAAACCAGCCAGTGATGGATTGACCTTATCGAAAACAACTTTTTTCAAATCATTAAACAACACGCCCAATTCTTAACTATTTGGGTACGCAAAAGAAGAGTTCTATAAATACTTAATTGAACTCTTCCGAAAGTCTACACTTGAAGTCTCAAGCTTTTCGAACGTAACTCAGTTACCCCACCAACTCAAAAAACAACAAACTAGCGCAAATACTATGTAACTAAGTTACACAATCGGGTATATTACGCCCATGCTAGATCGCATTCAAGCCACGCTTCACACGCTGTCTCCTTCTGAACAGCGGGTGGCGCAATTGGTGCTTGACGATGCGCGGAGTTTTTGCAATCAACCCGTCACCGATTTGGCCGAACGTGCGCAGGTCAGCAAACCGACGGTGGTGCGTTTTTGTCGCAGCATGGGTTATGACGGCCTGAGCGATTTCAAGCTCAAACTCGCGGGCAGTTTGAGCGAGGGCGTGCCCTTCATTCACCGCAACGTCAACGCGCAAGACTCTGCCGACGATGTGCTGGGCAAGGTGGTGGACAACACCGTGGCCGCATTGCTCAAATACCGCAACGATGCCTCCACCGCCACGCTAGAAAAAGCGGTCGAAGCCATGGCCTACGTGCACAAACACAAAAAACGGCTCGATTTTTTTGGTGTCGGCAACTCCGGCATCGTGGCGCAAGACGCGCAGCACAAGTTTTTTCGCATGGGGTTTCATACCAACGCTTTGAGCGATGGGCATTTGCAAATCATGAGTGCGTCTTTGTTGGGCGCGGGCGATTGTTTGGTCGTCATCTCCAGCTCAGGGCGCACCCGCGATTTGCTCGATTCCTGCGAAATTGCCCGCAAAAACGGCGCCACCACGGTGGTCATCACCGCCTCGGGTTCGACCTTGGCGCAAAGCGGCGACATCCATTTGGCGGCAGATCACCCCGAGAACTACGAGCGCTTCAGCCCCATGGTGTCGCGCCTGCTGCATTTGATGATCATCGACATCTTGGCCACCCGCGTGGCCTTGCACATTGGCAGTGAAAACTTGCAACCCATGCTGCGCAACATGAAACACAACCTTCTTAAGAAACGTTACTCATGACCACAACTTTTATGACAACCGACACAGACATTGTGATTTTTGGCGGCGCGGGCGACTTGTCGTTTCGCAAACTCGTGCCTGCTTTGTACATGGCGCACATCCACGACAAGCTGCCCAAACCCGCACGCATCGTGGGCATTGGCCGCCAAGCGTGGAGCCGCGAAGAATACTTGGCGTTCATCGACCAGCATTCGCCCGCGTTCATCGAAAAAGAATCTTTCACCGCGCACGACTGGCAAGAGTTTTTACAGCGCTTGGTGTATGTGTCTTTAGACGTCACCAAAGCCAGCGATTACACGCGCTTGAAAGAAGCCTGCACGCCCAATGGTTTGCAAGTGTTTTATTTGGCCACGGCGCCCAGTTTGTTCACCCAAATTTGCGCCAACCTCTCGGGCGCGGGTTTGATCAACGCGCAGTCGCGTGTGGTGCTGGAAAAACCGCTGGGGGTCGATTTGGCCTCCGCCCGCAGCATCAACGCCGATGTGGCCAAGTATTTTGATGAACAGCAAATTTATCGCATCGACCATTACTTGGGCAAAGAAACCGTGCAAAACCTGATGGTGCTGCGCTTTGGCAATGCGATTTTTGAGCCACTTTGGCGTGCGCCCAACATCAAGAGCATTCAAATCACCGTGGCCGAAAGCGTGGGCGTGGGCAGCCGCGCTGGTTTTTACGACGGCGCGGGCGCCATGCGCGACATGATTCAAAACCACTTGCTGCAATTGCTCTGCATTGTGGCCATGGAGCCGCCCATTTCGCTGCATGCCGACGATGTGCGCGACGAAAAACTCAAGGTCTTGCGTTCGCTGCGCAAAATGGATTTGAACGACATCAAGCGCGACACCGTGCGCGGCCAATACACCGCCGGCGCGTCTGAGGGCGTGGCCGTCAAAGGTTACAAAGAAGAAGACAACGTGCCCGCCACCAGCCGCACCGAAACCTTTGTGGCCTTGCGCGCCCACATCGACAACGCCCGTTGGGCGAATGTGCCGTTCTTTTTGCGCACGGGCAAACGGATGCAAAAACGCCAGTCCGAGATCATCATTGAATTTGCCGATCAACCGTTTTCTATTTTTGGCAAAACGCCCAACCAGCAGCCCAACCGTTTGATCATCAGCTTGCAGCCGGAAGAATCCATCCAATTGGAGATGATGGTCAAAGAACCCGGCTCGGGCATGCACTTGCACCCGGTCAAGCTGGGGTTGGATTTGCAGCAATCCTCAGACAAACGCCGCGCCGAAGCTTACGAGCGTTTGTTGATGGACGTCATCAAAGGCCGCTTGACGCACTTCATGCGCCGCGACGAACTCGAAGCCGCATGGACATGGGTCGATCCAATTTTGGCGGGCTGGAAAGAGTTGGACGAAAAACCCCGCGAATATTCCGCCGGAAGCTGGGGCCCCGCCGCTTCATCGGCCCTGATGGCACGCGAAAACCTGATGTGGTTTGAGGAGACCTGATGCACACCCCCGCTTGGATACCCCAAGATTTTGCGCGTGTGCATGTGCGCCAAGTGGCTGCGCAACACGCCGCCACCGAATTGGCCTTGAACATTGCCCAACACCTGCGCCAAGCCATTGCAGATCGTGGCGTGGCGGTGTTGAGTGTGTCGGGCGGTAAATCGCCCATCGCCATGTTTGAAGCGCTGCGCAAGCAAGTGCTGGATTGGCGCAAAGTGCGCATCACCTTGGTGGACGAACGCTGTGTGCCCACCAGCCACGCCGACAGCAATGCCCATTTGGTGCGCACCCATTTGCTCAAAGACTTGGCGGCACATGCTGCGTTTGTCGGCATGGTGACGCAAGAAACCGATCCCCTGCCCTCACCCATGACTTTGGCCAAAGCCGCAGGTTTGAGCCTGAACGCCGCAGGCGCGACCGATGTGTTGGTGCTGGGCATGGGCGCCGACGGCCACACGGCGTCTTTGTTTCCCGAGGCACCCAATTTGGCCGAGGCCTTGGATTTGAACAATCCACACACTTGCGAAGCGATTGAATTGGCCCATCCGCCAGCCAATGCGCCTTATGCGCGAATTACCCAAACCTTGGCGGCCATTGTGTCGGCCAAGCACATCGTCTTGCCCATTTCGGGCGCAGACAAACTCGCCACCTTGCAACAGGCCTGTGTGGGCGCAGACATGCGCTGGCCGGTTTCGTTTGTGTTGCACCAAACACAAACCCCTGTCGAACTTTGGATCACCCCATGACCGCACCGATTCACGCCCCCCTCCACGCCAGCGTCCAAGCTGTCACCGAGCGCATTGCCGCACGCAGCACAGCCTCGCGCCAAGCGTATTTAGATGTGTTGGCCAACGCCAAAAAACCCGGCCCGTATCGCGGCGGCATGGGTTGCGCCAATGCCGCCCATGCCTATGCCGCCATGCCCGCCAACGACAAACTGGTTTTGCGCCAAGAACGTCAGCCCAATGTCGGCGTCATCACGGCTTATAACGACATGTTGTCGGCGCATCACCCGTATGAGCATTACCCCGAGTTGATTCGCCAAGCTGCGCGCCAAGCCAACGCCACCGCGCAAGTTGCAGGCGGCGTGCCGGCCATGTGCGACGGTGTGACCCAAGGCGAAGACGGTATGGAGTTGTCGCTGTTTTCTCGCGACGTGATTGCCATGGCCACCGCCGTGGGTTTGTCGCACAACGTGTTTGATGCGGCTTTGTTTTTAGGTGTGTGCGACAAAATTGTGCCGGGCTTGTTCATGGGCGCATTGCAGTTTGGGCATTTGCCTGCGGTGTTTGTGCCAGCGGGGCCCATGACCTCGGGTTTGTCCAACGACGAAAAATCCAAAGTACGCCAGCAATACGCGCAAGGCCTGGCCAGCCGCGAAGAACTCTTGGCCGCAGAACAAGCCGCGTATCACAGCGCGGGCACTTGCACGTTTTACGGCACGGCCAATTCCAACCAAATGTTGATGGAAATCATGGGACTGCATTTGCCCGGGTCTTCCTTCATCAACCCCGGCACGCCCTTGCGCCAAGCCTTGACCATCGCGGCGGTTCAACGTGCGGTGGCGTTGTCGCAAAGCACCAACGCCACGGACAAGCCCACGGGCATGGGCTACCAAATAGACGCCAAAGTGATTGTCAACGGCATTGTGGGTTTGCTCGCCACAGGTGGCTCGACCAACCACACCATGCATTTGATTGCCATGGCTCGCGCCGCAGGTTGGCGCGTGAATTGGGATGATTTTTCTGATCTCTCGGCGGTCGTGCCTTTGCTGGCGCGGGTCTATCCCAACGGCAGCGCCGACGTCAACCATTTCCAAGCCGCAGGCGGCATGGGCTATTTGATGGCGCAACTCTTGGGCGCAGGTTTGTTGCACAACGATGTCAACACCATCATGGGCTTTGGTTTGCAGCATTACACGGTCGAGCCTTGGCTCAACAACGGCGAGTTGGCTTGGCGCGATGTGCCTGCCGAATCGCTCGACAGCCAAGTGCTGCGTCCCGTCAGCCATGCTTTCAGCGCCGATGGGGGCTTGCGCGTGATGCACGGCAACTTGGGTCGCTCGGTGGTCAAAGTGTCCGCTGTCAAACCCGAACACCGCCAAGTGCGTGCGCCTGCGGTGGTCATCAACGACCAAAAAGAATTGGCCGTGTTGTTCAAACAAGGCTTGCTCGAACGCGATTTTGTGACCGTGGTGCGATACCAAGGCCCGCAAGCCAACGGCATGCCCGAGTTGCACAAGCTCACACCCATTTTGGGTTCGCAGCAAGACAAGGGCTTCAAAGTGGCCTTGGTCACCGATGGCCGCATGTCGGGCGCTTCGGGCAAAGTGCCAGCCGCCATCCATCTCAGCCCCGAAGCGTTAGACGGCGGCATGATTGCCAAAGTCCGCGACGGCGACATGATTGCGCTGGACTGCGACCAACAAACCCTCACGCTGGAAGTCAGCGAGGTGGAGTTAGCTGCACGTCAGGTCGTCACGCCAGACTTGTCGCATTACCAACGCGGCACCGGGCGCGATTTGTTTGCACTCATGCGCCAACACGCCGCCAAAGCCGAAGAAGGCGCTTCGCCTTTGTTGCATCATCTTTAAGAACATTTTTTATACCTACAACGCTATGAGCACCGCCACACACCCCACGTTCAGCCGCCCCGCATTCACCTCGCGCGTGGTGCCGGTCATCGTCATCACCCATGTCGACCAAGCCGTGCCGCTGGCCCATGCGCTGCTAGAAGGCGGCGTGGATGTGATGGAAATCACTTTGCGCCACGCCGCAGGTTTGCCCGCCATCGAAGCCGTTGCCCAACATGTGCCGCAGATGCACGTCGGCGCTGGCACCGTCACCCGCGCTGAAGAAATGTTGCGCGTCAAAAACGCTGGCGCAAGCTTTGCGCTCTCGCCCGGCATGACACAGGCTTTGGTGCAAGCGGCCATAGACCACCAAATGCCCTTCATGCCCGGCGTGATGACGCCCGGCGAAGTCATGGCCGCACGCGATCATGGCTTTGGCTTGGTCAAGTTGTTTCCTGCCGCACAAGCGGGCGGTTTGGCCATGCTCAAAGCCATGGCCGGGCCTTTGGGCGACATGCGTTTTTGCCCCACGGGTGGCGTGTCCTTGCAAAACATGGGCGAGTTTTTGAAGCAGCCCAATGTCGCCATGATTGGCGGCTCATGGCTCACGCCTGTCGATCTGGTTGAGGCAGGCCGCTGGGCCGACATCACCCAACTCGCCCGCGAAGCCACCCAAGCCGCCCACGCTGTTTAACCCACACCGAGCACTGCCATGCAACACTTCACGCCCCCCCAACAACGCAAGTCTTGGCAAGCGCTGGACGCCTTGGCCAAGCAACCACAAAAGCATTTGCGCGAACTGCTCCAAGACGAATTGCGCCACGAACACATGACCGCCAGCGGCGCGGGCATCACCTTGGACTTTGCGCGGCAGCGCGTCGATGCGACGATTTTTCAGGAACTGCTGAATTTGGCCGACGAGAGTCACGTCAAAGCGCAAGCCAAAGCCATGTTCAAGGGCGAACACATCAACGCCACCGAAGACCGCGCTGTGCTGCATGTGGCCTTGCGCGGCAGCCATGTGCCCAATCCGCCGTGGGGTGCGGCCATCTCCAAACAAGTGGCCGACGAATTGCTGCGCGTGTGCATGTTTGCCGAACGGGTGCGCGAAGGCCAACTCAATGGCTACCAAGACGAGGCCATCACCGATGTGGTCAACCTCGGCATTGGCGGCTCCGACTTGGGGCCGCGCATGACCACCGAAGCGCTGAGTCACTTGACCCGCGAGAGTTTCAAAAACAAGGTGCGGGTGCATTACGTCTCCAACGTCGATGCGTGGAGCCTCTACACCGTGCTCGCCACCTTGAACCCCGCACGCACGGCTTTTGTGGTGCAAAGCAAAACCTTCACCACGCAAGAAACCATGACCTTGGCCTCCTCCGCCAAACGGTGGTTGCGCGATGCGGGTTGTCCAGATGAGTTGTTGCACCGCCACCTGATTGCCGTCACAGCCAACCCCCAAATCTCCAGCGCCGAAGGGTT
This sequence comes from uncultured Burkholderiales bacterium, assembly GCA_903832625.1. Lineage (GTDB taxonomy): Bacteria > Pseudomonadota > Gammaproteobacteria > Burkholderiales > Burkholderiaceae_C > Limnohabitans. The sequence continues at coordinate 8,198 of CAILCI010000065.1, forward strand.
TTCGCCAGATCACACCTTCACCTTTTGGGATTGGGTGGGCGGGCGCTACTCGGTGTGGTCGGCCATTGGTTTGCCGCTCGCCATCTCGATTGGCGCATTTGCGTTTCAAGACATGCTGTTGGGCGCACGCGCCATGGACGAGCATTTCATGACCGCGCCCAATGCGCAAAACTTGCCGCTGCTCATGGCCTTGTTTGGCGTGTGGAACCGCAATTTTTTGGGTGCGACCACGCACAACATTGCGCCTTACGCCTCGCCCTTGGGCAAGTTCGCTTCGTTCTTGCAACAAATGGACATGGAGTCCAACGGCAAGCGCACCCACATCGACGGCAGTCCGGTAGAAATTGCCACCTCGCCCGTGCTGTGGGGCGGTTTGGGCATTGACGGGCAACACGCTTATTTTCAGCTCATCCACCAAGGCCAACATTTGGTGCCGATGGACTTCATTGGCCTGCGAACCGAACGCAGCCCCCTGCCTTTTGCGCCCGAACACCACCGCGTGGTTTTGCTCAACATGCAAGCCCAAGCCGAAGCGCTGGCCATTGGCCGCAGCTTGGAAGAAACCCAACAAGAAATGCGCAGCAGCGGCATGGACGAAGCGCAAATTCAACGCCTCGCGCCGCACCGCAGCTATCCCGGCAATGTGCCCAGCACCACCATCTGGATCGATGCCCTCACACCGCGCAGCATGGGCGCTTTGATGGCCTTGTACGAACACAAGGTGTTTTGCCAAGCCGCAATTTGGGGCATTCACGCCTTTGACCAATGGGGCGTGGAACTGGGCAAAACCATGGCCAAAGCCATCGAAGCCAAACAAGGTCACGGGGCATCACACCATGTTTGAATCTCGCGATCCTCTCCAGCCCAACGCCGCTGCTTTTCCGCGCTGGCTGGGCGACATTGGCGGCACCAATGCCCGCTTTGGTTGGCAAACCAGTGCCGATGCAGACATCAGCCATGTGCAAATTTTGCCCTGCGCAGAACACGCCACCTTGGTCGATGCGGCGCGTGTTTATTTGCAAGAACAAGGCTTGCCCACACCGCCCAGCGCCGCGTTTGGCATTGCCAACCCGGTCACGGGCGATCAGGTGTCGATGACCAACCACCATTGGAAATTCTCGGTCAGCGAGGTACGCCAAGCCTTGGGCTTGCAACGCTTTTTGTTGCTCAACGACTTCACCGCCTTGGCCTTGTCGTTGACGCAGTTGCCCCAAGCGCACAAACGCCAAGTCGGCAGCGGACAAGCCGCCGACAACGCCGCCATTGGCCTGATTGGCGCAGGCACGGGCTTGGGCGTGTCGGGCTTGTTGCCCGTGGGGCATCAAAACAAATGGATTCCGATTGCGGGCGAAGGCGGCCATGTCAGCCTGAGCGCCCACAACGCGATGGAGTTTGCCGTGATTGAGCAATTGCGCAAACGCTACGGCCATGTGTCGGCAGAACGTATTTTGTCGGGCGCGGGCTTGGTCGATCTCTACCACGCCTTGTGCGAACTCAAGGACGGACAAGGCCGCGAAATCACCACGCCCGCCGAAGTGATTGAACGCGCCCATGAGTTGCCGCTGTCCACCGCCAACCAAGCGCTAGATATGTTTTGCGGCTTCTTGGGCTGCGTGGCGGGCGACTTGGCGCTGACGCTGGGCGCACGCGGAGGCATCTACATTGGCGGCGGCATTGTGCCGCGCTTGGGCGAGCGCTTTGACGCCTCGCCGTTTCGCCAGCGTTTTGAAGACAAAGGGCGCTTCAAAACCTATTTGTCCCAGATTCCGACCTGGGTGATTCACAGCCCCGTGTCGCCTGCACTCCAAGGTGCATCACAAGCACTTTCACTCACCCAGTGGTAAACACCCCAAACACCATGACCACACGCGCCAAACCAACTATTTCCAAAGCCTCCAGCGCCGCTGCCCGCGACAAAGACAACGAACGTCCCTTGGTCGAAGACATCCGTTTGCTGGGTCGGCTGTTGGGAGATGTGATTCGCGAACAAGAAGGCAAGCCCGCCTACGAATTGGTCGAGCAAGTGCGCAAGCTCTCGGTGGCGTTCAGGCGCGATGAAGACGCACAGGCCGACAAAGCGCTGAAAAAACTCTTGGCCTCGCTCAGCGGTGAAGCCACGGTGAGCGTGATTCGCGCCTTCACCTACTTCAGCCATTTGGCCAACTTGGCCGAAGACCGCCACCACATTCGCCGCCGCGCCGTGCATGAACGCGCAGGGCGGGTGCAAGACGGCAGCTTGTCGCTGGCGTTGTCGCGCATCAAAACAGCGGGCATTGCGCCCAAAACCATTGTGCAAACGCTGGCGCACAGCCATGTCTCGCCTGTGCTCACAGCGCATCCCACCGAAGTGCAACGCAAAAGCATTTTGGACGCGGAGCGCGACATTGCCAATTTGTTGGCCGAGCGCGACGACATCAAAGCCCGCAGCGCGGTGTATGTCAATGCCAAAACCGGGCTCGACGCCTTGGCCACGCGCGAATTGAACCACAACGAATTGCAAATTCGCGCCCGCGTCTTGCAACTGTGGCAAACCCGCTTGCTGCGCTTTACCAAGCTCACCGTGTCGGACGAAATTGAAAACGCTTTGAGCTACTACGAAGCCACGTTTTTGAACGAAATCCCCAAGCTCTATGCCGACCTCGAAGCCGAGTTGGGTCAACAGCACATCCACAGCTTTTTGCGCATGGGGCAATGGATTGGCGGCGACCGCGACGGCAACCCCAATGTCAACGCCGACACGCTGCGCTACGCCTTGAAACGTCAATGCGAGGTGGCGCTGCGCCACTACCTCACCGAGTTGCATTACTTGGGCTCAGAGTTGTCCATGTCGGCCATGTTGATTGAGGTCACGCCCGAAATGCAAGCCTTGGCCGAGCGCTCGCCCGACACCAATGCGCACCGCCAAGACGAGCCCTATCGCCGCGCCCTGACCGGCATGTATGCGCGTTTGGCCGCGAGTTTGAAAGAACTCACCGGGGGCGATGCCGCGCGTCATGCGGTCGCGCCCCACAACCCCTACGCCAGCGCGCAAGAGTTGCTGGCCGATTTGCAAACCATTGCCGACTCGCTGCAAGCCCAGCACGGCGCAGCCTTGATGGCGCAACGCTTGCGCCCCTTGATGCGTGCCGTGTCTGTGTTCGGTTTCCATTTGGCAACCGTCGATTTGCGCCAAAGCTCCGACCAACACGAATTGGTGGTTGCCGAATTGCTAGCCACCGCAGGCGTGCACAAACACTACGCCAAACTCGACGAAGCCGCGCGGGTGGAATTGCTCACCCAATTGCTGCGCGAAGCGCGACCCTTGCGCGTCATGGGTGTTCAGTACAGCGACTTGGCACGCAAAGAACTGGCGATTTTTGAGGCCGCACGCGACATGCGCGCTTGCTTTGGCGCAGACGCGATTCGCCACTACATCATCAGCCACACCGAAACCGTGAGCGATTTGCTCGAAGTCTTGTTGTTGCAAAAAGAAACCGGCCTGCTGCGCGGCAGCTTGCAAGACAAACGCAGCGTCTGCGATTTGGTGGTGGTACCGCTGTTTGAGACCATCGACGACTTGCGCCGTGCGGCCAGCATCATGGGCGGCTTTTATGCGATTGACGGCGTGGCCAGCTTGGTGCAGCGCAGCGGTGGCGAACAAGACATCATGCTGGGCTACTCGGACAGCAACAAAGACGGCGGCATTTTCACCAGCAACTGGGAGTTGTACCGCGCCGAAATGGGCTTGGTGGAATTGTTCGATCAGCTCTTCACCCAACACGGCATCACGCTGCGCATGTTCCACGGTCGCGGCGGCACGGTCGGGCGTGGCGGTGGGCCGAGCTACCAAGCCATTTTGGCGCAGCCCCCCGGCACGGTGCGCGGGCAAATTCGCCTGACCGAACAAGGCGAAGTGATTGGCTCCAAATACGCCAACCCCGAAATTGGCCGACGCAACCTCGAAACCTTGGTCGCCGCCACCCTCGAAGCCACTTTGCTGCCCGCCACACAAAAAGCGCCCAAAGCCTTTTTAGAAGCCGCGCAATGGCTGTCCGAACACAGCATGGCCGCGTACCGCAAGCTGGTCTACGACACACCGGGCTTCACCGACTACTTTTTCGCCGCCACGCCGATTCGCGAAATTGCCGAACTCAACATCGGCTCACGCCCCGCCACGCGCCCCAAAGACGGCCAAAGCCAACCGCGCATTGAAGACTTGCGGGCCATTCCGTGGGGCTTCAGTTGGGGCCAGTGCCGCCTGACCTTGCCCGGATGGATGGGCTTTGGCGAAGCGGTGGAAGAATTCATCCAACACCACCCCAGCCTGTCGCCCAAAGAAGCGCTGGCCTTGCTGCAAAAAATGCAACGCCAATGGCCGTTTTTCAGCACCCTGCTCTCCAACATGGACATGGTCTTGGCCAAAAGCGATTTGGCGCTGGCCTCGCGCTATGCCGAGTTGGTGACAGACAAACGCTTGCGCCAAAAGATTTTTGCGCTCATCGAAGTGCAATGGCACAAAACCTCGGCGGCTTTGCAGCACATCACGGGCGACAAACAACGCTTGGTCAACAACGCAGCGCTGGCACGCTCGATCCGCCACCGCTTCCCCTACATCGACCCCTTGCACCATTTGCAAATTGAGTTGATTCGCCGTTTTCGCGAAGGCACACGCCCGCAAGACCGTGACGAACGCGCACGACGCGGCATTCACATCTCGATCAACGGCATTGCGGCGGGTTTGCGCAACACGGGGTAAGTACGCATCGGCAGTGAGGCAAAATTCGTCGCATGGCACACCTCTTGATTGTGGAAGACGACGACTTGCTGCGCGACGGCGTGAGTGATTTGCTGCAAAACGCAGGTCACTCGGTGTCGAGTTGCGCCGATGGTTTGCAAGCCCAACAGGCCTTGACCGCGCACGCCGTCGATGCCGTGCTGCTCGACCTCGGCTTGCCGCACATGGACGGCATGAGTTTGCTGCGCTGGATTCGCTCGCGGTTTGACAACATGCCCGTCATGATCTTGACCGCCCGCGACGGCGTGGACGACCGCGTCGATGGCCTCATGGCAGGCGCCGACGACTACCTCACCAAACCCTTTGACAACGCCGAACTCAGCGCCCGTGTGCAAGCACTGCTGCGTCGCGCACGCTTGCCCGCCTTTGAATCGCAAACAGCGGCCAGCGATGAACAAATTGAAGCCGAAGCGCTGCAAATAGACGCCACGCAAGCGCGGGCGTGGATCAAAGGCCAGCTCACCGAATTGACGCAACGCGAATGGGAGTTGCTCCAGCTCTTGCACCACAACTTGAACCAAGTCGTCAGCCGCGAAAGCGTGATGCAAACTTGGCAAGGCACGGAGTCCTCAGAACCCATCGCTTCCAACGCGCTGGAGGTGTATGTGCACCGCTTGCGCCGCAAGCTGGCGCGCTCGGGCATGAACATTCGCAATGTGCGGGGTTTGGGCTATATGCTTGAGTTGGCCTGACACCGCATGAAGCCCATACTCTCTCTGCGTCGCCAATTGCTCATTTGGTTGCTGCTGCCGCAATTGGTGTTGTGGCTGGTCGGCGGTGCTCTGGCTTACCGCATTGCCTTGAACTATGCGGAAAAAGCGCTCGATCAATCGCTGCTGCAATCGGTCAAATCGCTGGCACGGCAAATCAAACCGATTGGCTCGGGGCTGTTGGTGGATTTCCCCAAAGCCGCGCAAGCCATCATCGAAGAAGACCCGGACGACCGCGTGAGCTACATGGTGTCGTCGCCACCGGGCATGTTTTTGATTGGCAACCAAAATTTCAGCCAACCGCCTTTGCTGCTCAACCCCGGCGTGCCAGCGGTGTATCGGATTGAGTTACATGGCAAAACCATGCGTGCAGTGGCTCTGGACTTGGCCTATGGCGACGGCCAAGAGGCGCAACTGCTGCGGGTGCAACTCGCCAAGAGTTATGTGGCGCGTGACCGCATTGCGCGCGAATTGATCGCAGACTTGCTCGCGCCTTTGTTGGTGCTGGGCTTTATTTTCAGCTTGCTGGTGTATGGCGGCATCAAACGCGGCATGAAGCCTCTCACCAAACTTGAATCGCAATTGCAAAGCCGCTCCAGCTCAGACCTCACCGCCTTAGAGCTCACCACCGCGCCCAAAGAAGTGCACGCCTTGGTCGAGTCGATCAACCGCTTGTTGGCTGCCGTGCGACGCAATGTGGTGCAAGAAAAACGCTTCATCAACGACGCCGCGCACCAACTGCGCACGCCGTTGGCAGGACTCATCAACCAATCTGATTTGGCGTTGAAAGAAAACGAATTGGCTTTGATCAAAGCGCGTTTGCAAAAAGTGCATTCAGGCGCACAGCGCAGCGCGCACTTGGTCAATCAATTGTTGGCGTTAGCGCGCTCAGGCGGTTCTGAAGTTCAGATGCAACGCATCGATTTGGCGCAGCTCGCACAAACGGTGGCGCGTGAATACAGCCCCAAAGCCATCGCACTCAAGGTCGATTTAGGCTATGAAGGCGCACAACATGTGTGGGTGCAAGGCTCAGAGTTGCTGCTGCGCGAAGCCATCAGCAACTTGATTGACAACGCGCTGCGCTACGGCTGCGTGAACCCAGAGCCGACCATCACCGTGTCGGTCAATCCGTTGGGGCATTTCGCGCAACTGAGCATTGAAGACAACGGCCAAGGTCTGGACGAAAACCAACGCGAACAAGCCTTTGAACGCTTTTGGCGCGGCAGCGACATGCCCGGTGGCTGCGGCCTCGGCCTGTCCATTGTGCAAGGCATTGCCCAGCGCCACGACGGACAAGCCCTGCTCTCGCCCATCACACCACAAGGGCTGCGGGTGAGTTTGTTGTTGCCTTTGGCTGGCGAAAAATTACAAACGCAGGCCTGAGGCCTTGTCAAACCAAGCCATGTTTTCGGGTCGCACGGCCAAGCCCACTTGTTCGCCCACGCGCACCTTGGTTTGAGGTGCTGCACGAACCGTCACCATGCCCGCAGCGGTTTTGACCACCACATAAGTGTCTGCACCTGTTGGCTCCACCAAGTTCACTTCGCCGCGCCACGAAGCGCTGTCGCTCAACTGAATGTGCTCGGGACGCAAACCCAAACTCACGGCTTGGCCTGCATTGGCAGGACAGGCCACATCAAGCACCGCACCGGCCAAGGCAAATCCAGCGGCATTGGCAGCAGGAGCGCCATCTAGCAAGTTCATGGTGGGTGAACCCATGAAGGTCGCCACATAGGTATTGGCCGGACGGTTGTAAATTTCGTCAGGTGTGCCGAGTTGCTGCAAGACGCCGCCCTTCATCACCGCAATGCGGCTGCCCAAGGTCATGGCCTCAATTTGGTCGTGCGTCACATACACGCTGGTGATGCCGCTGATTTGGTGCAAGCGTTTGATCTCAGCGCGCATTTCCACGCGCAACTTGGCATCCAAGTTTGACAACGGTTCGTCAAACAAAAACAACTGCGGATCACGCGCCAAAGCGCGGCCCATTGCAACCCGTTGGCGTTGACCGCCCGAGAGTTGCGAGGGACGGCGGTCGAGCAAATGCTCAATTTGCAACATGGCGGCAACTTCGGCAATACGCGCCTCACGCTGCGCCTTGGGCATTTTGCGAATCTCAAGCGCAAAGCCAATGTTCTCGGCCACGCTCATGGTGGGATACAAGGCGTAGCTTTGAAACACCATGGCAATATCGCGCTGCGCGGGCGGCACGCCCACCACGTCGCGGTCGCCAATGCGAATTTGCCCTTCGGTGGGCTCTTCCAAACCTGCAATCAGGTTGAGCAAGGTCGATTTGCCGCAGCCCGAAGGCCCCACCAAAATCAAAAACTCACCGGGTTGCACTTGGATGTCGATGCTCTTGAGCACTTCTACCGCTTTGTCGCCCTTGCCAAAACACTTACGAATGCCACGAATTTCTAATGCCGAAGACATGATGATTTCTTTCCCTTAACCTTTGACTGCGCCAGCCGTCAAGCCGCGCACAAAATAACGTCCCGCCAAGACATACACCAGCATGGTGGGCAAGCCTGCAATCAGCGCAGACGCCATGTCCACGTTGTAGGCTTTGACGCTGCTGGTGGTGTTGGCCAAATTGTTCAAGCCCACGGTGATGGGTTTGGAGTCCGCGCCACTGAAGGCCACGCCAAACAAAAAGTCGTTCCAAATTTGGGTGAACTGCCAAATCAGCGTGACCATCACAATGGGCAGCGACATGGGCAAAATAATGCGCACAAAAATTTTCCAAAACCCAGCGCCATCCATGCGCGCTGCGTTGAGCAACTCTTTGGGAATGGCAGCGTAATAGTTGCGGAAAAACAGCGTGGTGCTGGGCAAGCCGGCCAACAAGTGAACCAAGATCAAACCCACAATTGAGCTAGACAGCCCCAACCAACCCAAGACTTGGCTCATGGGCAAAAGCACCACTTGAAACGGCATGAACACGCCAAACAGCAGCATGGCAAACAGCGTCTCGCTGCCGCGAAATTTCCACAAACTCAGCACATAGCCGTTGATCGCGCCCCACGTGGTGGAGATCAACACCGCAGGCACGGCCATCATCACCGAGTTCCAAAAATACGGCTCCAAGCCCGAACACTGTGCGCCTGTGCAAGCTGATGACCAAGCCAGCGACCAAGATTCAAAATTGAGCGAGGTCGGCCAGGCCAGCAAATTGCCTTGGCGAATTTGCTCTGCATCTTTGAGGGAGGTCAGCACCATGACGTAGAGCGGTGCCAAAAACAACAACGCGCCCACAATCAAGGTCAAATAAATCAATCCGCGCCACAACCACGCGACGTTCACTTTTTTAGTGCTCATGTGGTTTACTCCGCAATTCACTGTACAAATAAGGCACGACCAAGGCGGCCACGGTCATCAACATCACGGTGGCACTGGCCGCGCCCAAACCAATTTGGCCGCGCGTGAAACTCATGGCATACATGAAGGTTGCAGGCACATCGGTGGCGTATCCTGGCCCGCCTGCGGTCAAGGCCATGATCAAGTCAAAGCTTTTGATCGCCAAGTGCGAGAGCACCATCAGCGTTGAGAAAAACACAGGCCGCAAAGTGGGCAAAATAATGCGCCAATAAATGCGCGGCAGCGATGCACCGTCAATTTGCGCCGCTTTGATGATGCTGTCGTCAATGCCGCGCAAGCCCGCCAAAAACAAAGCCATGGCAAAGCCTGCGGACTGCCAAATACCTGCAATCACCACACAGTAAATCGCCATCTCGTTGTCCACCAACCATGAGAAATGAAAACTCTCCCAACCCCAATCGTGGGCGAGTTTCTCAAGCCCCATGCTGGGGTTGAGCATCCACTTCCACACCGTGCCCGTCACCACAAAGGACAAGGCCATGGGGTACAAATACACGGTGCGAATAAAGCCTTCGCCGCGAATTTTTTGGTCTAACAAAATAGCCAAAAACACGCCGATGATCATTGAGCCCGACACATAACCCACGCCAAAAATGCCCAGGTTTTTCAAGGCCACCCACCAGCGATCCATCTCCCACAGCTTGGCATATTGCGCCAAGCCGACCAATTCATAGCTGGGCAACATGCGGGAGGCACTGATAGACAAAATGCCGTTCCAAATCATGAAGCCATAGACAAACGCAAAGCCCAGCATCAAGCCCGGTGCGACGACCAATTTGGGCAAGTGCTTTTCAAGCTGAGGCAAAAATTTCATGTCAACCGTTTTCGTAGAAAAAAATCGGGGAAGGGACAAGCCCTTCCCCAGGTGCTAAACGCTCAAACTATCAGTTGGTTTTAGCGGCTGCGACCAAACGCTTGACGCCATCTTCCACGCTGATCTTGTCGTCATTCCAGAATTGGCTGACCACGTCTTTGATCGCGCCTTCGGTAGCGGGCGCAATGGCCATGCCGTGGGCGACTGAAGGCACCAAGCCACCCGTCTTAGCGGTATCCACAAAGTCTTTGCTGGACAATTTGGCGCAATCGTCAAACTTGGCCATGGACATGTTCAAACGCACGGGGATGGAACCCTTGTTCAAATTGAACACTTCTTGGAAGTCGGTGCTCATGATGGCTGCGGCCAAATCGTTCTGGGCTTTTTGAGCGCCAGCGTCTTTCAACTTGAACATGGCGAATGAGTCCACGTTGAAGGTGTAAGCATTGGCTGTGCCGGGAGCGGCAGCGCACAAGAAGTCTTTGCCTGGTTTTTTGCCAGCCGCAACGAACTCGCCTTTGGCCCAGTCACCCATGAATTGGAAACCCGCTTTGCCTTGCATGACCATGGCAGTGGCCAAGTTCCAATCGCGGCCAGGAGAAGCTGCGTCGGTGTAGCCTTTGATTTTGCGGAAGGTCTCCAAAGACTTTCTCATTGTGGCGCTGTCAATGGCTTTGCCATCGAGCTTGACCAAAGCGTCTTGGTAGAACTTGGCACCGCCCACGCCCAACACCACCGATTCAAAGGTGGTGAAGTCTTGCCAGTTTTGGCCGCCGTGCGCCACTGCAATGAAGCCCGCTTTTTTGATTTTGTCAGCTGCTGCGAAAAACTCGTCGTAGTTCGCTGGCATGGCGTTGACGCCTGCTTTTTTCAGCACTTCAGGGTTGGCCCACACCCAGTTCACACGGTGAACGTTGACGGGAGCAGCCACATAAGAGCCTTTGTATTTCATGACATCTGCCACGACTTTGGGCAACAAGCTGTCCCATTTTTCGTCTTTGGCCACGCCATCTAAATTCGCCAACACGCCTTCTTGCGCCCATTCTTGAATCGCGGGGCCCTTGATTTGAGCCGCTGAGGGTGGATTGCCAGACACGACACGGCTTTTGAGCACGGTCATGGCGTTGTCGCCGCCGCCACCAGCCACGGCGAAATCTTTCCAAGTGTGGCCTTTAGCAGCCATGATTTTTTTCAGTTCAGCAGCCGATTTGGCTTCGCCGCCCGAAGTCCAGTAGTGCAACACTTCCACTTCGCCAGCAACGGCAGCAGACACAGACAAGGCTGCCACGCAGGCCAACAAAACGCGATTCAGTTTCATAGGGAACTCTTTCCTGGAAATTATTGGTGATATCTCAAACGAATCATTTGAGTGCATTAATTTTTAATTAATTAATGTATCACGACCATCCGTAGTTTCCCGAATCGAAGCAGAACTAAACTCAAATGATGGACACCGCTCTCAAGAACTCCCCACGCAACAAAACCGATTTGTTCGTCTCCTTTACCGTGTTAGCACTTCAAGGCTTTGGTGGCGTGCTGGCCGTGGTGCAGCGTGAGTTGGTGGAGAAGAAAAAATGGCTCACTTTGGATGAGTTTGTGGAGGACTGGGCGGTCGCTCAAATCTTGCCCGGACCCAATGTGGTCAATCTCTCGCTCATGATTGGTGGCAGACAATTTGGCCTTCCCGGTGCCTTGGCAGCGCTTGCGGGCATCTTGCTTGTGCCCACCATCTTGGTGCTCATCATTGCCGCTGCCGTCGCCAATGTGGCCGACACGGCGGCAGCTCAAGGCGCTTTGCGCGGCATGGGCGCTGTGTCAGCGGGCTTGATCGCCGCCACAGGCATCAAGATGATGACTTCTTTGAAAACCAACCCCGTTGGCCGCTGGGCAGGATTGGGCATTGCGGCAGTGACATTTGTCACCGTGGCTTGGCTGCGCGTGCCGCTGGCGTGGGTGTTGTTGGGGCTGGGGCCGCTGTCGTGCGTTTGGGCTTGGCATTGCTTGCAAGTCAGGAGCGGCTCATGAGCATTAGCTTGATGTGGAGCGACTGGGTGTCGCTGTTTGTGCATTTTGTGTCTTTGTCTTTGCTGGCGGTTGGTGGCGCAATCACTGTGGCACCGGACATTCATCGCTATTTGGTGGAAGAACAGCGTTGGCTGAGCAACGCCCAATTCAGCTCATCCATCGCGCTGGCTCAAGGCGCGCCCGGCCCCAATGTGATGTTCATTGCCTTGATGGGCTGGAATGTCGGCTTGAACGCTGCGGGTGGTATCAACGCTGGAAGCTCTGCGCTTGCGTCTGCTTTGTTGGGCGTTTTTGTCACCATGTTTGGCATCATGTTGCCTTCGGCCACCTTGACATTTGTCGCCACCCAATGGGCGCACAAAAACCGCGAGATGCGCGCCATCAAAGCCTTCAAAGCGGGAATGGCGCCTATCGTCATGGCTTTGCTGATTGCCACTGGCTGGCTGCTCACGGGTCAACACGACAACCCAAGCCTTGAGTGGCCGCTGTGGGCGGTCACGGCGGTGACCACGCTGGTGGTTTGGCGCACCCGAACGCACTTGTTGATTTTGCTCACCGCAGGCGCAGTATTGGGCACTTTGGGTGTGATTTAGAAAAAGCTTGAACTGCGCTCACTTACACGCCAAACCCATGAGCTTGACGCCTTGGTAATTGTTCGGGTACACGGGCTTGCGCTCAAATTGCTGCGAAAAAGCAGAGTTACTTTGTGTGATGGCTTCGTCTTTGGCTTTGTGGGTGATCAAAGGAACTTTGCCGTCTACATCTTCGTAAAAAACACGATAGCCCAGTTGAACCGTTTTATTTTTGCAGTCAAACTCATAACTCGATAGCTCAGAGCGGTACGTTACCAAGCGAACCTTGAGCGGCAGCTTGGGATCGAAAATGGGGGCTTGCGCCCGAACTGGCAAAGTCATAAAGGTACGGATGACCGAATTTTTGCCTGTGTTGTCAATTTGATTGTCGTAATACACATCAGCGTTGCCATAGACATCGCCCAGTCTTGTCCACGCACCCCAAGCGCTTGTCGTCAAACACACCGTCAGCGCCAAAACAGAGCGCGACGTATTTTTAAAAAGGTGCGTTAGCTTGGGCTTCATGGTGGGCTTTCAACTGCGTTGACGTCTGGCCTCGTACAAGCACACGCCGCTGGCCACCGACACATTCAAGCTTTCCACCGCGCCACTCATGGGAATGCTGATGAGCTCGTCACAGGTTTTGCGGGTGAGCTGGCGCATGCCATCTCCTTCGGCGCCCAGCACCAAGGCGGTGGGGCCTTTGAGGTCGGCTTGGTACAAGGTTTTGGGCGCATCGTCGCTGGTGCCAAGAATCCAAATATTGCGCTCTTTGAGTTCGTTCAAGGTGCGCGCCAAATTGGTGACCATGAAATACGGCACCGTCTCGGCCGCGCCGCTGGCGACCTTGGCCACCGTGGCGTTGATGCCCACCGCATGGTCTTTGGGCGCAATAACCGCATGCGCACCCGCCCCGTCAGCCACGCGCAAACACGCGCCCAAGTTGTGCGGATCGGTCACGCCGTCGAGCACCAACAACAAGGGCGATTCAACGCCCTCCACTTGCTCCAACAACTCGTCCAAGGAATGAATTTGCGGCATGGGCGTGACCCGCGCCGCCACACCTTGATGGCCGTGGCTGCCCGCCAGCTTAGACAAACGCAGGCCGTCGGCCTCGATCAAACGCGCGCCGGCTTCGTTGGCACGTTCTAAAAACTGCCGCATCCGCGCATCGCGGCGCGTGGGTTCGTAATAAATTTCAATGATGGACTGCGGCGCGGTTTTCAAACGCACACCCACGGCATGAAAACCGAATAAGACTTTGGGGGTAGAGGACATGTCCTGATTATCCCTTGTGAAATTCGCTTGCTTGGCGTCACCTTCTTTCTCCGTATTTGCGATCAGAAGGCAGACATCAGGCAAGCATAGAATAAAACGAGTATGAAAAAGCTCTGTCTCAATTTTTCGACCATTCTTTTTGCCTCATTTTTGGGGGCAAGCGCAGGCCTATGCCACGCTGAGCTCGGCGAGCCGCAGGCAAATTCTTCTTGGTGGACGCACAAAGCCACCTTTGCTTCTGTCAACACCAGCAACCAAGGCAATGCGCAAGTGCGCAGCTTTGTAGACAACACAGGTTTGACTGTCAGCGAATATTTTCAAGGCAATGGAAAAATTTTCGCCGTGGGTTGGCAAGGCCCCGTCAAGCCCAATTTAGGCGCTTTGTTGGGTCGATATTTCGCCCAATACAAATCCATGCAAAGCACCAACAAAGGCTTGAATACGCCGCGCCAAGGCAGCAGCGGCGAATTGGTTTTAGAAGAGTCAGGCCACATGCGTGCTTTTTCAGGCTTCGCTTATGTACCCGCTTTGCTACCGAGCAATGTTGACATCAACAGCTTGGCGCAATGAGTGAAGCACGCAGAAAGAATGGCATGAAAAAATGGCTCGCTCTCGCGCTGAACGTCTTTTTTTCGAGTGTGCTGATTTCTTGCGGCGGCGGAGGCGGTTCCTCATCCGGCGATTCTTACTCGCCCACCCCAAATACCTATATCTACAGCGCGCCCAGCTCTCAAACCAATTCAAGCATCGCCGTAGTCTCAGCGCCCTCGGGATCGGCCTTCAGCACGAGCATCAGCATCAGCGGCTCATCGGCTAACTTGCCTCTGATCAGCGTCACAGTGTGTGAGCCCGGCAACGCAAGCCGTTGCAACACCATCAACAATGTGTTGCTTGACACGGGCTCTTACGGACTGCGGCTTTTCTCTTCTTTGCTGAGTTTGAATTTGCCGCAAAACAGCGTAGCGGGCAAGCCGCTGTATGAGAAAACCGATTTTCTGAGCGGCTCAGTGTGGGGCAGTGTGGTCAATGCCGATGTGTATTTGGCCGATCAAAAAGCCCCCAACATCCAGATTCAGTTGATGCAATCCACTTACCCGCAAAGCATGACGTCGAGCACAGCAAACTTTTACACCACGCCCAACGCGTTAGGAGCCAACGGCATCCTTGGTGTGGGCGCTTTGCTGCAAGACTGCGGCGCGTCCTGTGCGTACTCAGCGTTCAACAGCCCTTACTACACTTATGACAGCGCGAGCGGCACGGTGACGCAAACCGCACTCCCTATTTCGCAGCAAATCCCCAACCCTGTCGCCAAGTTGAGTAACGCGGCATACACAGGTGGCATTCAAATTGATTTAACCCCAAGCGCACGCACAACCATCATCGGTGGCGTGAGTGCAGCGGCTGGGTTTGTACTGGGCGTGCCGCCGACGGCGTTACCCAATCGCACCGTCAAACTGGCCTTGAACTCAAGTGCTCACTTTTATACCGGATACACAGCTCAAACTGTGGGCAGTTCACAAAGAACCTTGACCAGTTTTATAGACAGTGGCTCCAATGCCTATTTCTTTCCAGACAATGACATTACTACATGCACTGGAAACAGCTTTAGTTTTTATTGCCCTACCAGCCCATTGAATCTGACGGCGTCTATCCTCAACGCAAGCATCGTCGGTCAGAACAACAATCAAACCATTTCCATCCCTTTTACTGTAGGAAATTACTCGGGTGCTGCAACGGCTTTCCGTCCCAATTTAGCAGGCTATCTCAGCAAATATTTCGATTGGGGTCTGCCCTTTTTCTACGCCCACAAAGTCTATGTTGGTTTTGAACAGCAAGACTATTCGGGCAACACCATCGGCAACGGCTACACCGCCTTTTCCCCTTAATTCATTCACCCCTTTATTTGCCCCGCCTCAATCGTGATGATGTGTTGGCAGCGCTCAGCCAATTTCAGATCGTGCGTGACCAACACCAAGGTCGTGCCGAGTTCTTGGTTGAGCTCAAACATCAAGTCCATGATGCGCTCACCGCTGGCGTGGTCTAAGCTGCCCGTGGGCTCGTCGGCCAAAAGCAGCGCAGGTCGCACCACAAAGGCTCTGGCCAAGGCCACGCGCTGCTGTTCGCCACCCGACAGCACTTTGGGATAGTGGTTCAAGCGTTGCCCCAAGCCCACGCGCTCCAGCATCTCAGTGGCTGCGGCACGCGCCTGCTTGTCGCCTGCCAGCTCCAGCGGCAACATCACGTTTTCAAGCGCGGTCAAGTTGCCCAACAACTGAAAGCTTTGAAACACAAAACCCATGTTTTTCGCGCGCACCGCCGCGCGTTGGTCTTCGTTCAAAGCAAATAAATCGACGCCTTGCAGCACCACTTTGCCCAACGTCGGCGTGTCCAATCCGGCAAGAATTGACAACAAGGTGCTTTTGCCAGAGCCCGAAGCGCCGACAATGGCCAAGGTCTCTTGAGGCTGCAGCTCAAAATTGATATCGCGGAGAATCTCCAACGTGCCGCTGGCATCTTGCACCGCTTTGAAGACATGAGAAACGTCAATCAGGTTCATAAGGAAACATCCATGTTAAGACGACACTTTAACTTGAGCGCATTCAGCGCCTTAGCAGGTGGTCTGTTGGCAAGTCCTTGGGCGCGGGCGCAGCAACAAGTCATCACCTCACGCGGCGAAGGCATGGAGGGCGAGATCATCTCGACCGACCCTCATCGCCGGCGCTTGCAAAAAAACTTTGCGCCCCCACCCGGCGCGGTGGCTGCGGCCACCATTTTGGTCGTGGGCGATTCTCTCAGTGCCGAATACGGCTTGCAGCGCGGCAAAGGCTGGGTCGCCTTGCTGGGCGCCAAACTCTTGGCTGAGCGACCTGATGTGCGTGTCGTCAATGCCAGCGTGAGTGGCGACACCACAGCGGGCGGTCGCAGCCGTTTACCCGCGCTGCTGGAGCAAATTCGACCCATCATGGTGGTCATCGAATTGGGCGGCAACGATGCCTTGCGTGGTCTAGACCTCAACGTCAGCCAAGACAATCTGCAAGCCATGATCGAAGCCTGCCAAGCCGTGAGCGCTCGCGTGGTCTTGGTGGGTATGCAAGTACCGCCCAACTATGGCCCCGACTACACGGCCAAATTCTCGGTGATGTTCTCCAACCTCGCCAAAAAGTACCGCACGGGTTTGGTCCCGTTTTTCCTCAAAGGCGTGGCCGACGCGCCAGACGCCGACAAGCTGTTTCAACCCGACCGCATTCACCCCAAAGAAGAAGCCCATCCGCGCATGCTCAACAATGTTTGGCCGGAGGTCAAAAAAGCCTTGTGAGCATCAAGGCGCGCCCAGTAAAGCCAAGGCCTGCGCCACATCGGCCTGTAAATCAGCCACCGCTTCCAAGCCAATGCAAAAGCGCACCACCCGCGAGCCGCGCAAATGCTGGGTCGAGCGCTGGCGGCTGTGCTGGAGTTGATACGGCACAACCAAACTCATGGGCCCGCCCCAGCTGTAGCCCAGCTTGAACAGACGCAGCGCATCACAAAAAGCGTCGATCTGTTTTTGGCTGTAGTTGGGATGCATGACCACGCTGAAAATGCCTGCCGCCAAGCCTTGCGGCTGGTCCTCGTTCACACACAAAGCCCGCCAATGCGCATGCCCCGGCGCAGACTCCAGCGCAGGATGCAGCACCTGCACAAAAGCGGCTTGTTCAGCACACCACTGCGCCAGGGCGCGCGCAGCTTGGTCTTGCGCACGGTAGCGCAAATCAAGGCTTGGCAAGGCGCGTAAAACCGCTTCTGCATCGTTGCCGCCCACGCCCGTGCCCAAGCGCATGTGCGAGAGTTTGAGTTGCTCATCCAGCGCCGCGTCGCGGGTGATGATGCTGCCCATGAGCACATCGCCGCCGCCGCTGGGGTATTTGGTGAGCGCATGAATGGTGATGTCCACGCCCAAGGGTGCATCGCCCTGCCCCGGCGTCAAATCAAAGGCGTTGAAGGCCAAGCCTGCGCCCCAGGTGTTGTCCAAGGCACAGTAAACGCCTTGTTCTCGGCAAATGCGAACCAAGGCAACCAGATCAGGAAACTCCATCGTCACCGATCCCGCAGCTTCAAGCCACACCAAGCGGGTGCGCGGAGTGATGCGCGCAGCCAAATCGGCGGGATTCATGGCGTCGTAAAGCTGGTGAGTGATGCCAAAACGCGCCAATTCGCCTTCGGCCAAGCTTTTGTTGGGCGCATAGGCGTTGTCGGGAATGAGTACTTCGTCGCCGGTGTTGAGCAAGGCGAAATCCACATGGGCAATCGCCGCCAAGCCACTGGGGGTGAGCAAGCAATGCGTGCCGCCCTCTAAAGTGGCCAAGCGCTCTTCGAGCGTGAATGTGGTGGGCGTGCCGTGCAGACCATAGGTATAAGCCGACTTGTTCATCCAGTCGCGGCTGCGCATGGCGGCGGTATTGGGGAAGATGACAGTCGAGGCTTTGAAGACGCCCATTTGCGGGGCTTCGAAGTCTTTCGGGGCGAGGTACGGGTGGTGAATCAGGAATGTGCTTTTGGTCATGTTGCGATGTTAGCGACATGCGCCCAAAAAATGCAAACCACGTATTGACCTCAGAGCCTGCCTTGGCTGAGGCGATGAGGCGATGTCCAGGCGCGCAGCGACTGTGAGCCGCAGCGCCTCAGCCAAGGCAGGCTCTGCGGCGAATACTAAAAAATCAAACGGTCCACTTTTGAGCCAAAGCATCAGGCCGCAAAGAGTCGTAGCCCTCAAACGGCTGATGAATCCAAGGATTGGTGGGCAAAAACTCCACCGAATAATCAGGCGCAAATGACGACACGCCCTTGGTCCAAATCACCGCGCTACGCAGCTCGGTGATGGGTTTGTAATTGTTCTTGAGCTGATCCACCACCGCCTTCAAGGTGTGGCCAGTGTCCGCCAAGTCATCCACCAACAACACCTTGCCCGCAATCTCGCCCTTGGGCGTGGTGATGAAGCGGGCAATGTCCAAATGCCCTTGCACCGTGCCTGCATCGGCGCGATAAGAACTGGTGGACATGATCGCCAAGGGTTTGTCAAAAATGCGCGACAAGATATCGCCCGGGCGCATGCCGCCACGCGCCAAACACAAAATCGTGTCGAACTGCCAACCCGATTGGTGGATTTTGAGCGCCAGTTTTTCGATCAAGTTGTGGTATTCGTCATACGACACATACAGGTGTTTGCCATCTTCGGTCAACATGGGAGCAGTCCTTTTTTTGAAAATTATCAGGCGACGTAGGGGTGGGTCAGCAAAATCGTGTGGTCACGGTCAGGGCTGGTCGAGACCATGTGAATGGGCACGCCAGTGGTCTCGGCAATGCGGTTGAGGTAGTGCTGCGCCGCTGCGGGCAGCTTGGCGTAATCGGTCACGCCCACAGTGGAATCGCTCCAGCCGGGGATGGTTTCGTAGATGGGGGTACAACGCGCAATTTCGTCAGCGCCCATGGGCAAGATGTCGATTTTTTCGCCATCCAAGGTATAGCCCACACACAGCTTCAACTCGCTCAAGCCATCCAACACATCGAGTTTGGTGATGCACAAGCCGCTCAGGCCGTTGACCTGCGCACTGCGTTTGAGCAAAGCCGCGTCAAACCAACCGCAGCGACGGCTGCGGCCTGTGGTCACGCCTTTTTCTGCGCCCACGGTGCTCATGTGGTAGCCGGGGTTACCGGGGGTTTCCCAATCGAGTTCGGTGGGGAATGGGCCGCCGCCCACACGGGTGCAATAGGCTTTGGTGATGCCCAAGATGTAATGCAACAAGCCCGGCCCCACGCCCGCACCCGCCGCTGCATTGCCAGCCACGCAGTTGCTCGACGTGACAAACGGGTAAGTGCCGTGATCCACATCCAAAAGCGTGCCTTGCGCGCCTTCAAACAACAGGTTGGCACCTTGCTGATGGGCTTCATTCAACTCGCGTGAGACGTCGGCCACCATGGGCAAAATTTCTTTGGCATAAGCCATGGCTTCGTTGTAAACGGCGTCAAAGTCAACGGGAGCGGCGTGCAAGATGTCGGTCAAGACATGGTTGTGCAACTCCAGGTTTTCGCGCAATTTGGTGGCGAAGCGTTCGGGGTGTTTCAAGTCTTGCACGCGCAACGCACGGCGGGCAATTTTGTCTTCGTAGGCGGGGCCAATGCCACGACCCGTGGTGCCGATTTTGGCGTTGCCCGCTTTTTCTTTGGCCAATTCACGCGCAATGTCGATGGCGGCGTGATAGGGCAAGATCAAGGGGCAGGCTTCGCTGATGCGCAAGCGCGAACGCACTTCGACGCCTGCTTTTTCTAAGCCTGCAATTTCTTCCAGCAACTTGGTGGCCGAGAGCACCACACCGTTACCGATGTAGCACTTCACGCCCGGGCGCATGATGCCGCTGGGGATGAGGTGCAGCGCGGTTTTCACGCCGTTGATGACCAAGGTGTGGCCAGCGTTGTGGCCCCCTTGAAAACGCACCACACCGGTGGCGGTTTCGGTCAGCCAATCGACCAGCTTGCCTTTGCCTTCGTCGCCCCATTGCGTGCCGACCACAACCACGTTGCGGCCTCGGGTGACGTTGACAGTTTTTCCAGTGCTTGTGCTCATATCAAATCAATCGCAAATAAAACATCAAAGGGATTTGACAACCCATTGACCCGAGACATGGGTCAACTCACGGTCGCAATCGAATTCGTCCACTTCGCTCTCGTGGCCGGGCAACACACACACCACGGTTTCGCCACGCGAGCGCAAGGCGGCAATGGCTTGGCGCAACTGAGCATCAGCCGCCCAAGGCGCACGGATGGCGGCTTTGAGGGGCAAGGCAGGCACCACGCCAACCAACTCTTTCAAATCCAAGCTAAAGCCCACGGCGGGACGCTTGCGGCCAAACACGGCGCCCACTTCGTCGTAGCGGCCACCGCGCACCAAGGCGTCGCTGGCACCGCTCACGTAAACGGCAAAACGCAGACCGCTGTAATAGGCGTAGCCGCGCAAATCGGCCAAGTCGAAGGTGACATTCACACCACGCAAGGCTTGCGCAGCTTGGCGCAACTGTTGGATGGCGTGAACCACTTTGGGCCATGCGGCAAAGGTTTTTTCAGCCAAGTCGAGCACCGACACATCGCCATAGAGTTGCGTCAAGGCAGACAAGGCGTTTTTGTGAGGCGCGTCCCAATGCTGGGTCAAGACGCGCACGCGGGGCGCGTCTTTGACAGCCAAGGCTTGGTGCAATGCTTCTTGCTCGGCACTGCTCAAGGACAAGCCTTCGAGCAAAGCAGGCAAGATGCGCGCATCGCTCAGGTCCACGCTGACATGGTGCAAACCTGCGGCTTGCAAGCCACCGAGCGCCAACTCCAGAATTTCCAAATCGGCTTCCAAGCCCGCATGGCCATAAATTTCGGCACCGAATTGCAAGGGTTCGCGGGTGGCAAAAGGTCTGTCCGGCTGGGTGTGCAGCACAGGGCCGCAATAACAAAGTCGCGTGACACCGGCTCGGTTGAGCAAATGCGCGTCGATGCGCGCCACTTGCGGCGTGGTGTCAGCACGCAAACCCAAAGTGCGACCCGAGAGTTGATCGACCAGTTTGAAGGTTTGTAAATCAAGGGCTCGCCCAGTCCCAGAGAGCAAAGACTCTAGGTATTCGAGCAAAGGCGGCGTCACCAGCTCGTAGCCAAAGCGGCGAGCAGTGTCAAGATAAAGACGACGGAGTTCTTCGATGTGCCGGGCCTCGGAAGGCAAAACATCAGCGATGTGATCCGGCAGGACCCAGGCAGACATGTGAAATATGTAAGGCTGTTAAAAATGAGATTTTACAGGGCTTTGAAGGCCCAAATTGCTCAGGCGAGCCACGCAAGCACCAAAAGACCCGCCAAGACGCAGACCAGCCCAAAAAAACGGATTTGCCCGTCTTCCAAGGCCAGCAACTGACTCATGCGTTGACGCCAGCCTTTGGGAAACAAGAACGGGAAGATGCCTTCAAAAATCAGCATCAAACCCGCTGCGGCCCACAGCACGTCGCTGTCTAAATTCATTGCCAGCCTTTATTTATGGCTGGGTGCAGGCGCACCGCCTGAACCACTGCTGCGAAAAGCTTTGAAAAAGTCTGTCGAAGGATCGACCACCATCACGTCAGATTTTTTGTTGAAGGTGCTTTTGTAGGCTTCCAAGCTGCGGTAGAACTGAGCGAACTGCGGATCGCGGCCAAAAGATTCTGCGTAAATACGCGCGGCCTCGGCATCGCCCTCGCCTTTGATTTGCTGGGCATCCCGGTAGGCGTTGGCCACCGTCACTTCGCGTTGACGGTCGGCGTCAGCGCGGATTTTTTCGCCCTCTGCCGCTCCGGTAGAACGCAACTCGTTGGCCACCCGTTTGCGTTCGGCTTCCATGCGACGGTAGACCGACTCGGTGATGGCTTCCACATAATCCGCACGGGTGATGCGCACATCGACCACATCAATGCCCCACGGTTTGGCACCTTTGACCACTTCAAGCACTTCACGCTTGACGTCTTGCATCAAGGCTTCGCGCTTGCTGGAGAGCAATTCATTGACGGTGCGCTTATTGATCTCTTCTTGAAATGCATTGCGCACCACGCGGCTGAGTTGAACAGAACCTGCGGCTTCATCCATGCCCACGTTGCGGATGTATTGCAGTGGATCGGTGACGCGCCAACGGGCATACCAGTCAATCACCACACGTTGCTTTTCAGCGGTGAGCATGGGCTCGGTGTCAGCGTTGTCGAGTGTGAGCAAGCGCTTGTCCAAATAAATCACGTTTTGAAATGGAGGAGGCAATTTCAAACTCAAGCCGGGCTCGGTGATGACGTTTTTGACTTGGCCGAATGAATAGACCACGCCGAACTGGCGCTGATCCACCACAAACAGCATGGAGTTGATGACCAACAAGCCCACCAAAATGGACGTGATGTAAAAACCGATTTTGTTATTCATAGTCGTATGTCCTCAACGCATGTCGCGATCACGGGTGCGGCCATCGCGCGCACGGGCGTCAGCAGACGCATTGTTGTTGGCGCTGTTGGCGGAGCCTTCGCTCGCCGCAGGTGCCGGATTGGCCGCAGGCGTGGCGGCTTGCGACGCTTGTTGAATGATTTTGTCCAAGGGCAAATACAGCAAGTTAGAGCCTTGCTTGGAATCCACCAAAACCTTGGTGACATTGCTGTAGATTTGCTGCATGGCATCGATGTACAAACGATCGCGGGTGACCTGCGGCGCTTTTTGGTACTCGGCTGCGAGCAGCTTAAAGCGCTGCGCATCGCCTTGGGCTTGCGCCACGATGCGGGCTTTGTAGCCATCGGCTTCTTGTTTCAAACGTGAAGCCGTACCCACGGCGCGGGGAATCACGTCATTGGCATAAGCCTCGGCTTCGTTTTTGGCGCGTTCGCGCTCTTGTCCGGCTTTGAGCACATCGTCAAACGAGGCCTGTACTTGTTCGGGCGGACGCACGCCGCCTTGCTGCAAGTTGATGCCCACCACCTCAATGCCCACGTTGTAGCGGTCCAAAATCGACTGCATGATGGCGCGCACACGCGGGCCAATTTGATCGCGCTCATCGGACATGGCCGAATCCATGCGCATCTTGCCCACCACCTCGCGCACTGCGGTTTCAGCCGCTTGCACCACGGTGTCGGTGGGGTTTTTGGTTTCGAACAAATACGCGCGCGCATCGGTCAAACGGTATTGCACGGCAAATTTGATTTCCAAAATATTTTCGTCTTCGGTGAGCATGGCCGACTCGCGCAAGCCCGTGGTGGTGACCACGTTGTCGCGCCCCACATCGACCGAGCGGATTTGCGTCACAAACACCAACTCATTGCGTTGAAACGGATAGGGAAGCCGCCAGTTAAAGCCCGCGCCCACCGTCGAGTGGTAGCGACCAAACTGGGTGATCACGGCTTGCTGACCTTCTTGAACAATGAAAAACCCAGTGCACATCCAAATCGCAAACAACACTGCGAGCACCAAACCCACGCCCACGCCTGCGACCTTCATGTCTGGCCCGCCAGAGGGCGGTTGATCGCCAGACGGAGGTGGATTGCCGCCGTTGTTGTTGCCTCCGCCCTTGCCCGCGTTGCCAAACAAACCGCCGAGCTTGCGGTTGAAGTCGCGCCACAACTCATCCAAATCAGGCGGTCCACCCGCAGCTGGACGCTGATTGGGTTTGTCTTCTTGCGGGTTTTGGCCATCAGAATGTGCGCCGTTGTTGGGTTCGCGCCCCCAGCGGCCATCATTGAGATTGAACATGCCCAACCAGCGTTTGAGGCGCGAGGCCTTGTGTGGTGTGGTGGAAAGATTTGAATTCATGTGCATGGTCTGCAGTTTCACTAAAGATCAGATTGTGCCTAAACGGCAAAACCCCAAAATTGAGACTTAAATTTCAGCGTCCAACGCCCATTCGGGCGTGAAGTCTGTCAACGCTTGTTGTGCCAAGTACGCGCGCAATTCGGCGAGGCCCTGCCCGTCTTGAGCGCTGACAAAAAAGCGTTGCATGACCTGCCCGCCCAGCTCGTATTTGTCTTGCAAAACACGGGGACGCTTTTCAGCGGGTACAGCGTCGAGTTTGTTGAATACCAGCACCTGTGGCACTTGGTCTGCACCAATCTCGGTCAGCACTTTTTGCACTTCAGCAATTTGCTCAGGGAAATTGATGTTGGACGCATCCACCACATGCATGAGCAAAGTGGCATCTGCCGCCTCTTGCAGCGTGGCCTGAAAAGCGTCAATCAAGCCGTGCGGCAAATCGCGAATAAACCCCACCGTGTCAGACAACGACACCGACCGCCCAGCACCTTGGCTGTCGCCCAAATAGAGCTGACGCGTGGTTGTATCTAAAGTGGCAAACAGCTGATCGGCAGCATAGGCACGAGCCTTGACCAACGCGTTGAACAAGGTGGATTTACCTGCATTGGTGTAGCCCACCAGAGAAATGGTGAATGCATCGCGTCGCTGCCGCTGACGGCGCTGGGTGCTGCGCTGGCGCTTGACTTTTTCCAAGCGTTCGCGCGTGCGTTTGATGGCGTCTGCAATCATTCGCCGGTCAAGCTCAATTTGTGTCTCACCCGGACCACCGCGCATCCCGATACCACCGCTTTGTCGCTCCAAGTGCGACCAGCGCCTCACCAACCGGGTGCTGGAGTATTGCAAACGCGCCAACTCGACTTGCAACTTGCCTTCGTGGCTGCGCGCGCGTTGGGCGAAAATTTCGAGGATCAACAAGGTGCGGTCGTTGACCGCGAGCCCCAAGTGACGCTCTAAATTGCGCTGCTGCGCAGGGCTCAAGGACTGATCAAACAAGACCTCTTGTGCGCCATGCAAAAGAGCCAATTCTTTGATTTCGTCGGCCTTGCCGCTGCCCACAAACAAGGCAGCATCGGGTGCTTGGCGTTTGCAGGTCAGGCGCACCACAGGCGTGAGGCCCGCGGTTTGCGCCAAAAGCCCAAGTTCTTCGAGCTCTCGGTCAAAATGCGGCAACCCAAAATCAACACCCACCAAAATGGCAGGAACTTTGGGAGTTTTTGAAATATCGTTCAAGTGTGAATTTAAAAATAAAAAAGGGCTGAAACAGCCCTTTTGTCAGAGCTTTGAGCGCTTAAGCCTCAAGCGTTGGCGCCGAACCGTCGCCATTGCTGAAATTGACCGAGCGGCCTGGCACGATGGTGGAGATGGCGTGTTTGTAAACCATTTGCGTCACGGTATTGCGCAACAACACCACGTATTGATCAAACGATTCAATTTGTCCTTGGAGCTTGATGCCGTTGACCAAGTAAATGGAAACTGGCACATGCTCGCGGCGCAATATGTTGAGGAAAGGGTCTTGCAACAATTGGCCTTTGTTCTTCGAATTTTCAGTGTTCACGATATTCTCCGTGTTTCAGACATGAGTAAAAGTTAGACCATACCACAGTCGCATGGAGGTTCAACTTTTAATCATCTTTATCTTTGTAGGGATTATGGGATGTGCGCATTTCAATGCGCAGCGGTGTTCCCTCCAAATTGAAGGCCTTGCGAAAGCGCCCTTCAAGAAAGCGTTTGTAAGTCTCACTCACATGTTCCAGCGAATTGCCGTGAATCACGATGACGGGCGGGTTCATGCCGCCTTGGTGGGCATAGCGCATTTTGGGGCGGAACATGCCCGAGCGCTGGGGCGACTGAAACTGCACGGCCTCCAGCAACAAACGGGTAAGCACGGGAGTGGTCATTTTGCAAGTCGCCGCTTTGTGCGCCTGCGTGATCGCACCCCACAAAGGCCCCAAACCTTGGCGTTTTTTGGCCGAGATGAAGTGAATGGCTGCGAATTTTAAAAATGACAGGCGAATCTCAATCGAGCGCTGCAGCAGTTCGCGCTGATAGGCATCGACCGCATCCCATTTGTTGACCGCCAGCACCACAGCGCGGCCGCTCTCCAAGATATAGCCGGCAATGTGTGCGTCTTGATCGGTCACGCCTTGGGTGGCGTCGAGCAAGAGCAAGGCCACATTGGCGGTTTCGATGGCTTGCAAGGTTTTCACGACCGAGAACTTCTCAATCGCCTCAAACACCTTGCCTTTGCGGCGAATCCCTGCGGTGTCGATCAACTCAAACTTTTGTCCATTGTGTTCAAACGGCACGCTGATGGCATCGCGCGTGGTGCCTGGCAAGTCAAATGCCACCAAGCGCTCCTCGCCCAACCAAGTGTTGATGAGGGTGGATTTACCCACATTGGGGCGGCCAGCGACGGCCAGTTTGATCACGCCTTCTTCGAGAACTTCATCTTCTTGGTCGACATCGGGCAAATGCAGCGCGGCCAAGGCCTGTTCAATCATGGAGCGAATGCCCTGTCCATGCGAGGCAGACACAGGCAAAACTTCGCCCAAGCCCAGTTCGTAGAACTCGGACAAATGCGGGCTGTCTTGCATACCCTCAGCTTTGTTGGCAACCAAGATGCTGGGTTTACCCAAACGACGCAAGTAATTGGCAATGTCGTGGTCTTGCGCAGACACACCCGCACGGGCATCCACCACAAAGGCCACCACATCAGCCTCGGCAACGGCTTGTTGGGTTTGACGCGCCATTTCTTTGTAAATGCCGTCGGCGGCATCGGGCTCGAAACCGCCGGTGTCAATCACGATGAATTCGTATTTGCCAAACTTGGCATTCCCGTAATGCCGATCACGGGTCAACCCCGCGAAATCGGCCACGATGGCATCTCTCGACTTGGTGAGCCGATTGAACATCGTGGATTTGCCCACATTGGGGCGGCCTACCAAGGCCAAAACGGGTTTCAAAATACGATCCTTAAGGAATTTGCAGGCCAGTGACCGCGCCTTGGCGGGTCACGACCACATAGGTAGAGCCGGCTTGAACAGGCGGTCCGACCAACTCATCACCGCTCAATTTGATGCGATTGAGCAGTGCGCCATCGGCCAAGGACAGCAGGTAGAGCCAGCCACCATGGTCAGAAATCAAGATACCGCGTGGCGTGAGCAAGGGCGTACCCAATTGGTGATATTTCAAGCGCTCGGTGTCCCACACACGCTCGCCTGTGCTGCGGTTCCAGACCTGAACCACGCCGTTGGCCAAGGGTGCGATCACGAGCTTTTCATTGCCATCAATTCCGCGTTCGCCCACCGATGCGCGTGTCCAAAGAGCTTGACCGCGTTGGGCATCGACACAGCCGACTTGCGACTGGAAGGCACGAACACACACCACATCGCCCACGCGATCAGCTGGGCCAACCAAATCGACCAAACGCTCCACATCGTTGGTGCCACGTGGCGTGGCGATGGCGGTTTCCCAACGAATCAAACCTGAGTCAGGATCCATGCCCACCAAGCGACCTGACAAGCCGACGAGCAAGGTGTTTTTAAAGGGCATCAACACGCCCGGGTTTTTGAGCACCAAGGGATCGCCGGGGCGTTGTTGTTGCCAAAGTTTTTTGCCGGTTTGCGCATCAAAGGCCAAAACCGATCGGTCCGAGGTCAGCACAAACACACGCCCACCCGCCACCAAAGGCGGCGTGAAGGAGCCTGAATTCAGGTTACTTCGCCATTGTTCTTTGCCATTGGCGGCAACGACCAAATCACCGTTGAGAGTGACCACCGCCACTTGTTGTCCGTCACTGCCAACGCCTGCGCTCAAACGCTCTTTGAGCTCAAGGCGTGACATCACTTTGCCAGTGCTGGCCGACAAAACACTCACGACGCCTTGGGCATTGGCCAAAGCCACGGTGTTGTTTTGCGCAGCAACCACCATCGGGAAATCAATCGGTCCCACTTGAGCCGTCCAGCTCGTTTGAACGTCTTGCAAAACTTGAGGCAGATTCACCTCAGCAATTTTTGGACGTGACGGACCAGAGCAAGCCACCAAGGCCAGGCTGGCGATCACAAAAGAGAATTTAAAAAATTGCTTCAAGGTCTTCACTTTTTAGTCTCTACAGCGGGGGTTTCTTCGGGATCGAATCCCAAAGCTGCAAGTTTGACGGCCACCAAGCGGCGGTAGTCAGAACGGGCATCCAAGTTTTTCCAAGCTTTTTGATACTGTTCTAGCGCTTTGTCTGTTTGACCTTGGAGCATGGCAATGTCGCCCAAACGGTCCGCAAACAAGGGCTCAAAAGAGGCTGGTGCTTTGGCGCTGACTTGTTTGGCTGCTTCATCAAAGGCTTTATCTTGGATCAGCAAAGCGGACAAACGCAAACGCGCCAATGACTCATAGCCTTGGTCCGATGTTTTGTCGATCACCCAAGCCAAGTGTTTGCGCGCATCAGCTGCACGGTTTTTGTCTTGGTAGACCCGCGCAGCCAACAAAGCTGCTTGTTGCGCATAGTTGGTTGACGCAAACTTGTCTTCAATATCGGCCACAGCACGGTCGAGCAGAGCCATGTCAGCGCTGGCCGCTGCGCGATCCACCGTGTCAAACAACACGGCCGATTGCGCTGCTTGTTTGTTTTGCCAAGCTTGCCAGCCCACCCAGCCTGCGTAGACGGCCAACACGGCAATCAACACCCACGTGATGAGGTCGCCCCAGCGCTTCCAAAAGTGCTTGAGTTCGTCTATCTGTTCTTGTTCTTCAAGGTCGAGGTGGGAAGCCATAGTCAAATTGATGTATCGGATAAAAGAGAGATTGTAGGCCGCAGCTGGTTTTAGACAGCGGCCATGCCAAGGAGTTGCTGCAAGCGGGCTGAGACTTGGCTCAGCGGGCAATTTTCTTGCGCACCCGCACCGTCGCGCAGGTGTTTGATGACCACTTCGCCGCGCGACAACTCGTCGGCGCCAAAAATCAAGGCCAAGGCCGCGCCGCTGCCATCGGCTTTTTTGAACTGCGATTTCATGCTGCCCATGCCCTCGCCTGTCCCGGCGTGCATTTGCACGCTCACGCCCGCAGCCCGCAGGCCTTGCAGCGTGTGATGCACCAAGGGCAGCGCAGAGGCATCAGGCACGATGGCGTAAACATGTGGCCCAGGCACAGGGGGTTGTTCGCCTTGTTCTTTCAGGAGTTCTAGCACGCGCTCAACGCCCAAAGCCCAGCCCACAGCCGGCGCGGGTTTGCCGCCCATTTGTTCAATCAAATAGTCGTAGCGTCCGCCTCCGCAAATCGTGCCTTGCGAGCCCAAACTTTGGGTCACGAACTCAAACACGGTGAGGTTGTAGTAATCCATCCCGCGCACCAAGCGCGGATTGATGCGATAAGCCACACCGCAGGCGTCCAAGATGGCGCGCACCGCATTGAAATGCGCCAGTGAAGCCTCGCCCAAAAAGTCGATCAGCTTGGGCGCTGCTTCGACCATGGCTTGCATGGCTGGGTTTTTGGTGTCTAACAAACGCAAGGGGTTGCTGTGCAAACGGCGTTTGGCTTCTTCGTCCATCACGTCGGTGTGCTGCTCGAAATAAGCAATCAACGCCGCGCGATGTGCGGCGCGTTCTTGCGGTTGGCCAAGACTGTTGAGCTCTAAGACCACATCTTTGATGCCCAACTCTTGCCACAAAGCATTGGCCATCAAGATGAGTTCGGCGTCCACCTCGGCGCCTGCAAAGCCCAGCGCTTCAGCACCGATTTGGTGAAACTGGCGATAGCGCCCGCGCTGCGGACGTTCATGGCGAAACATAGGCCCCATGTAGTAGAGGCGCTTGCCGCCGTCATAGAGCATGTTGTGCTCCACCACCGCACGCACCACGCCGGCAGTCGATTCGGGGCGCAGTGTGAGTTGTTCGCCATTCAAGCGGTCTTCAAAGGAATACATTTCCTTTTCAACAATGTCAGTCACCTCGCCCAAACCGCGCACAAACAAGGCCGTGGGTTCGACGATGGGGGTGCGCAAATTGCGATAAGCGAACCTGGCCATGAGGTGGCGCACTTTATCTTCCAACCACTCCCAACGTGCGGAGTCGGGTGGCAATAAGTCGTTCATGCCTTTGACAGCGCTCAAGGGCGCGGCTTTGGCGGGTTTGGTGGCGGAGGTTTGAGCAGTCATTGCAAATCAAAAAGCAGGTGTATCAAGCGCTGTGAGCAAAGCGCTTTTGAATGTAGTTTTCAACAATGGCGTGGAATTCTTGCGCAATGTTGTCGCCGCGCAGCGTCATGGCTTTTTGGCCGTCGATGAAGACGGGCGCAGCAGGCACTTCGCCGCTGCCGGGCAGGCTGATGCCGATGTCAGCATGTTTGCTCTCGCCCGGACCGTTCACGATGCAACCCATCACCGCCACTTTGAGGCCTTCAACGCCGGGGTATTGATGACGCCACACAGGCATTTGCTGGCGCAAATAGTCGTCAATCTCTTTGGCGAGTTCTTGAAACGTGGTGCTGGTGGTGCGGCCACAACCGGGGCAAGCCGTGACGCTGGGCACAAAGGCGCGCAAACCCAAGGCTTGCAAAATTTCAGAGGCAATCACCACCTCTTGGGTGCGCGCTTCGCCGGGTTGAGGGGTGAGCGAGACGCGAATCGTGTCGCCAATGCCTTCTTGCAACAAAATAGACAAGGCTGTGGCAGAGGCCACCGTACCGCGTGTGGCCATGCCCGCCTCGGTCAGCCCCAAGTGCAGCGCGTAGTTGCAGCGTTGCGATAACTCGCGATAAACGGCAATCAAATCTTGCACGCCACTGACCTTACAGCTGAGCAATATTTGCTCGGCAGGCAAGCCCAGAGTTTGGGCAAAACTGGCGGAATCCAAGGCCGAGGTGATGAGCGCCTCGTACATGACTTGCTTGGCATCAAAGGGCTGTGCGCGTTGGGCGTTGTCATCCATTAGCTTGGCGAGCAATTCTTGGTCTAGGCTGCCCCAGTTCACACCAATGCGCACCGCTTTGTTGTAGCGCACGGCCGCTTCCACCATTTGCGCAAATTGTTTGTCGTGCTTGTCACCTTTGCCCACGTTGCCGGGGTTGATGCGGTATTTGGAGAGCGCCTTGGCGCACTCGGGAAAATCTGTCAACAAACGATGGCCGTTGAAATGAAAATCGCCAATCAGCGGCACATTCACACCCATGCGGTCGAGTTGCTCGCGGATATACGGCACAGCCTGCGCCGCTTCTGGCGTGTTGACCGTGATGCGCACCAATTCTGAGCCCGCCAGCGCGAGTTCTTTGACTTGAATCGCTGTGCCGACGGCGTCCACCGTGTCAGTGTTGGTCATGGACTGCACCCGCACGGGCGCGTCACCGCCCACGGTCACCACATGATCGCCCCAACTCACGCGGGCTTGCAGGCTTTTTCTCGCCTTTGGATTTGATAAAGCAATGGGCGTGAGGCAAGAATCAACGGACATTGGCATCTCCTGGTGTGCTGGCATCCGAGGCGCTGGGCAGGGCTTGAAGCAAGGTCGAATGCACGGGCGTGATGACCATTTGTCCTTGCACCAACTCGGGCTCTTGTTCTTGCGCCTCGGGACGAATTTGCGGTGTGCTGGGCTCCACCACAAGTGAGGATTCGTGCGAAGCCCACTGCCGCTGAATTTCTGGCCAAAGCGCAATCAACACGGCCAACAACACAATCGCCAAGGCAGCCCAGCGCATGCCACTGAGTTTGTGCAAAAAACCTGGCCAAAACGGCTGCGTCGACAATGCGGGGCGGCGTATTGGCGAATTCAAGCCGCGCTCATCGCGAACTGCCAAACGCTGGGTATCAAACTGGGGCAGCAGTTGCAGCACAGGCGCCGGATCTTGATTGAGATGGCGACACACCGCCAACGCCAGCGAACGCGCAAACACAGTGTCGGGCAAATCGTGCAACCGGTTGTCTTCCAGCGCTTTGAGTTTGCTTGACGGCACATGTAAATGCTTGGCCACCGTGTCTAACTCTAATCCCAAGGACTCACGGTAAAAACGCAACACCTCGCCCGCTGTTTGTTCTCGGGTGGGAGAGTTGATTTCGTTCAAATTGGTTTCTTCTTGCATCATGGTTGATCGAAGTTTTTTTGTGCCAACAAGCGCGCCTGAGCCGAGTCGGGAAATTTTCGCTGCAGCAGCGCGGACAAGCTTTGCATTTCTGGCTCAAGAGCCAAGGCGCGAGCCAACCGAATTCCCAGCCACAGGCTTTGGGCAGAGGCGTTGGCGCTGGCGTTGAGGGGACTTAAAAAACCATGTGCGCGACGCGGGTTGCCTTCTTGAAAATCCAATGAAGCCAACTCATAAAGCGCCAACGGATTTTGCGCATCGTGTGCAAGCGCTTGACCTAGGCTGTTGCGCGCCTGCACCAATTTGCCAGCGCGAATTTGACACAGACCCAGCGCCATCCAAGTTTTGCCAGCTTGTGCATAACCAGGTTGACTCAAGGCGCGGGCAAACTGGGTTTGGGCTTGTTCAAAGCGGTTTTGTTGACACAAAAACCAGGCATAGTTGTGCTGCACATCGGCTAACTCTGCAGGACGCGAAGGCAAACTGCTTGCCAGCTTAAGCGCCTGCTCAAAACTTTGCTCGGCCAATTCAGGGGCTTGGGCACGCTGATGAATCAAGCCCAGCAAACTGTAGGCCTGCGCATAGCTGGGGTCAATCAACAAAGCGGCGCGCACCTCTTGCTGCGCCACTTCGTTTTGTTCTTGCTCAAAATAAACGCTTGCCAAGGCCAATCGTTTGGAGGCCCTGTTACGTTGCTCATCTGGATCGGCTTGCGTCAAGCTGTTGATGCGTTGGCTTTGGGTGCTGTCACAACCCAAAAAGCCAAACACGCTCACACACAGAGCCAACAAAACATACCAAGGTCGAAACAAGCGGATTGAAAAACTCAGCATCACAACACCTGAGTTAAGGGAATCACCCGCTGCTTGGCGATGCGCGACTGCACATCGGTGCGGTCTTTCACATCGCCCGCCAATTGGCCGCAGGCCGCGTCGATGTCGTCGCCACGGGTTTTGCGCACCGTGGTGACAATGCCTGCCGACACCAAGACTTCGGCAAAGGCTTTGACTGCGGCATTGCTAGAGCGCGTCAAACCAGAGGCCGGAAATGGGTTGAAGGGAATCAGGTTGAATTTGCACGACACACCGTGGCTTTTGACCAAGTCAATCAAGGCCAGCGCGTGTTCGGCTTGGTCGTTCACGCCGTCCAACATGCAGTACTCGAAGGTGATGAAGTCGCGTGGCGCATGTGCCAAATAACGGCGACAAGCTTGCATCAACTCTTGCAAAGGGTATTTGCGGTTGAGCGGCACCAAGTTGTCGCGCAAAGTATCAATCGGCGCGTGCAAAGAAACGGCCAAGGCCACAGGGCAGTCTTCGCCCAAGCGGTCCATCATGGGCACAACGCCCGAGGTGGACACCGTGACGCGGCGACGCGACAAGCCATAGCCGTGATCGTCCAACATGGCACGCAAGGCGGGTACCAAGGCGCTGTAATTTTGCAGCGGCTCGCCCATGCCCATCATCACCACATTGGAGATGACGCGCTCTGTGGTCTTGAACTGCTGGCGCAGGGTGTGCTCGGCAAACCAGAGTTGCGACAGAATTTCACCCGTGCTGAGGTTACGGCTAAAGCCTTGGTGTCCAGTCGAACAAAAACGACAGCCCACCGCGCATCCGGCTTGGGAGGAAACGCACAAAGTGCCTCGGTCATCTTCGGGAATGAACACGGTTTCTACCGCATTGCCCTCGCCCACATCGAACAACCACTTGATGGTGCCGTCGGCGGAATCGTGGCGGGAAATCGGGGTGAGTGCTTTGACTTCGGCGCAGGTCTTGAGCTTGTCGCGCAAGGACTTGGCCAAGTCAGTCATTTGCGCAAAGTCTTGCGCACCGCGTTGGTGAATCCAACGAAACAACTGCGTGGCGCGAAAACGCTTCTCGCCCAGTTGCTCACAAAAAACGGCCAAACCGTCAAGATCAAAATCGAGCAGGTTGGCCGTCATGTCTTTGCTAGTGGCCGAAACTGTGACCAGCTTCGGCGCGCCTTTTAGTGACCGAAAACGTTCATGCCAGCGAAGAAGAAGCCGATTTCAACGGCTGCTGTTTCGGCGGCGTCAGAACCGTGCACGGCGTTGGCGTCGATGCTGTCTGCAAAGTCAGCGCGGATGGTGCCGGGAGCGGCTTTTTTAGGATCGGTGGCGCCCATCAAGTCGCGGTTTTTCAAAATCGCGTTTTCGCCTTGCAACACTTGAATCATGACGGGGCCTGAGACCATGAAATCGACCAAGTCTTTGAAGAAAGGACGTTCTTTGTGCACTGCGTAGAACTGTTCGGCTTCGCCGCGTGAGAGGTGCGCCATGCGAGCAGCCACCACTTTGAGGCCAGCGGCTTCAAAACGTGCATAAATTTGACCGATCACGTTTTTAGCAACGGCGTCGGGTTTGATGATGGAGAGGGTACGTTCGATGGTCATGCTGGAGTTTTCCTGATAGACGAAATAAAACTTTTGTGCTGTTGAGCGCGAAGCCCGCTATTTTAACCGCTTTGCGTGGCACTTTGCTCAGAGCACAGCACTTCAGCGGGAAGGTTTGCGGCGATTGGCGCTGGAGGCAGATTTGAAGGTCTTAAAGCCCGCTTGCTTGCGCTCACGGTCGAGGGCAAAGCTGTCGGCTCCGATGTAACCCACCGAGGTGCGCAAAGGATCGGGCTGGCTGCCTTTTTGGGCTTGCGCCGCCGGATTGCCGCCGCGTTTGCGTGGGCTTTGCACCAAGCGCTCGGGGCCGCTAGAGAATTCCTCAGGACCGCGTGGAAAAGACGGGCGCGGCCCAGTGCTGTTGCCGCGACGGCGGCTTTTTGCGCGTTCCATGCGGTTTTCAGGCGAGGGGCCGCTTTGCGTGGGCGGCTGCATGCCCACAGCGTTCATCAAAGCGCGGATATCGCGCTCGCCCAACTCCACAAACGCGCCGCGTTTTAAGCCGCGCGGCAGCAGCATCGCACCGTAGCGGATACGGATCAAACGGCTCACCGCGTGACCCACGGCCTCAAACATGCGGCGCACTTCGCGGTTGCGGCCTTCAGAGATGGTGACTTTGTACCAACAGTTGGAGCCTTCGCCACCACCGTCTTCGATGGCACCAAACTGCGCCAAACCGTCTTCTAGCTCAATGCCTGCCAGCAGTTTTTCTTTGTCCTCTTTGCTCAGTTTGCCCAGCGAACGCACAGCGTATTCGCGCTCCAAACCAAAGCGGGGGTGCATCAATTGATTGGCCAATTCGCCCGAGCTGGTGAGCAACAACAAGCCTTCGGTGTTCAAGTCCAAGCGCCCGACCGACTGCCATTTGCCGTGATACAAGCGCGGTAAGCGACGAAACACGGTGGGTCGGTTTTGCGGGTCGTCATGCGTGACCACTTCACCCGCAGGCTTGTGATAGGCAATGACACGCGGTGGCGGTGGCGCAATGCGCACTTTCAGCAGCTTGCCGTTGACACGAATTTGGTCGCCAAACTGAATGCGCTGGCCAACGTGCGCCGGTTCGTTGTTGACCGACACGCGGCCTTGCTCAATCAGTGCTTCCATTTCAAGACGCGAGCCCATGCCCGCTTGAGCCAGCACTTTGTGCAGCTTGGGCGATTCGGGCTGGGGCAACAACACGCGCTTGGTGGGCGGTGCGGCGTCTTCGCGGGTGGCTTCGAGGTCGAATTCACCCGAAACCACGTCGGCAAAGTCGATCACCGCCTCTGGTTCGTCGGCGGCGGGGATTTGCGGCGCTTGCGCGTCAGGGGTGTGGTCAGCTTGCATGTTCGGGGGCTTGTGGTGGAGGGGGCATCGACGCATCTTCCAAGGCCATGCTGAGTTGGTTGATGTCGTCAGACTCGCCCAGCTTGGCAAAGGCATTGGCCTGTGCTTGTTCAGTGTCGTAAATCGGTAACTGGTCGAGCGAGGCAAGCCCCAAATCGTCCAAAAACTGACGCGTGGTGGCGTAGAGCGAGGGTCGGCCCACGGTTTCGCGGTGGCCAATGACCTCAACCCAACCCCGGTCTTCAAGTTGCTTGAGCACCAAGGAGTTGATGGTCACGCCACGGATGTCTTCCATGTCGCCGCGTGTGACGGGTTGGCGGTAGGCGATGATGGCCAAGGTTTCCATCACTGCGCGGCTGTATTTGGGCGGTTTCTCGGGGTTCAAGCGGTCTAAATACTCGCGCATCTGCGGGCGGCTTTGAAAACGCCAGCCCGTGGCGACTTGCACCAGTTCGACGCCACGCTGCGCCCAATCGAGCTGCATGTCTTCGAGCAGTGTTTTGATGGTGTCAGCACCCAACGCGTCTTGAAACAGCACGCGCAAATCGCGTACCTGCAGGGGTTGGTGAGAACAAATCAATGCGGTCTCAAGGACACGCTTGGCATCCACGGTGTTCATCGTCTGAGTTTCCGGGGTAAGCCTCAAAGAGCTGAGGCAAGGTTAAGGGCAAGGCTTTGGAGCAGACAAGGCTGCTCGGCTGACTAAAGCGCGTACCAATGAGCCAAAGGCTCAAGGCTTTCACAAGCGAGCTTATATTGTAACTTGCGCCACAAGTGGCTCAGGAATCACAAGTTTGAGCCCCAATTGCACCAAAAGCGTCTGCATGTCAGCCGGTAACTCGGCCTCAAACTTGAGCGCTTGGTGCGTCACCGGATGCTCAAAGCTGAGCCGAAAAGCGTGCAAGGCTTGGCGCTCAATGCCCATTTGCATAGGCCCTGCGTACAAAGAGTCGCCCAACAACGGATGGCCAATGTGCGCCATGTGCACCCGAATTTGATGGGTTCTGCCGGTGTGCAAGGTGCAATGCACCAAACAAGCGGCTTCATTGGAGTCTAGGCTGGCAAAGCTGGTGTGAGCGGTTTTGCCCGGCACACGCTCCAAATCAACCACCGCCATGCGCAAGCGGTTGCGGGTGTCGCGGCCAATGCCCGCTTCAACTTCGCGGGTACGCGGGCCGTTCCACGCGCGGTAGGCCACGGCCAAGTATTCGCGGTGCACTTCTCGGTTGCCAATCAGACCGACCAACGCATCCATGCAAGTGCGGGTTTTGGCGACAACCATCAGACCGCTGGTGTCTTTGTCCAAACGATGCACGATACCTGCGCGGGGCAGCATGACGGCTTTGTCATCCAAGGCCAACAAACCATTGAGCAAGGTACCGCTCCAGTTGCCAGGCGCAGGATGCACGACCAAACCCGCAGGTTTGTAGATCACCCGCAAGTGCTCGTCTTCGAACACTTGCGTGATGTCCATGACCTCGGGTTTGAAGGCTTGGCTTTGCGGTGTGGGCCGCAGGGTGACCAAAAACCGCTCCATTGAACGCACCTTGGCCGACGCCTTTTGCATCACCTGCGGCTCTGGGCGCAAGATGGCGACCGCGCCCTCCTCTAGCAACTGCTTGGCATAGCTGCGCGAGAACTCTGGCAACAAGACGGCCAACGCTTTGTCGATGCGCTCGCCATGCAATTCGCTGGGAATATGAAACTCGCGTAACTCGACTTCTGAGTCGTCGACGATGTCGATCTCATCGCTGGGGGAAGTTGAAGCCGATAGAATGGTTTGTTTTTCGTTCAAGAAGGTCGCCTAAGGTGTCTAGCCCTCAATTATCCGCGCTAAGCAAACTTGCCATTGTTTTGACTGTTTCAGTACTTGCTGGCTGCGCCAACAGTACCTATGACTCGACAGCCAATTGGACTGTTGACAAGCTCTACTCTGAAGCCAAAGACGAGATGAACAATGGTGGCTACACCAAAGCCATTGGCTACTATGAAAAACTAGAAAACCGCGCCGCAGGCACACCGCTGGCGCAGCAAGCGCAAATCGACAAAGCGTGGGCGCAGTACAAGAATGCCGAGCCCATACAAGCCATTGCCACCTTGGATCGCTTCATCAAGCTCCATCCTGCCAGCTCAGCGCTGGACTATGCGCTCTACCTCAAGGGCATTATCAATTTCAACGACGATTTGGGGCTGATCTCCAGCCTCATCAGCCAAGATTTGGCCGAACGCGACCCCAAACAAGCCAAAGAATCATTTGAGGCGTTCAAAGAATTGGTCACACGGTTTCCAGATTCCAAGTACTCAGACGATGCCCGCCAGCGCATGGCTTACATCAAAAATTCGCTGGCGCGCTCTGATGTCTATGTGGCCAAGTTTTATTTCAACAAGGGCGCATATATAGCCGCGTCCAACCGGGCGCAAAACACCATCAAAGAGTACCGTGACTCTCCTGCCGTGGAAGAAGCCTTGTTTGTGCTCATGCAATGCTATGAAAAACTCGGGCTGGTGCAGCTCAAAGAAGACACCCAACGCATCTTAGAAAACACCTACCCAGGCAGCAAGTTCTTGCATCCACAGGCCAAAATTGAGATTGTCAAAAAGCCTTGGTGGAAAGTCTGGTAGAGACCAAATTTTGCAAGGCGGCGTCCCAGTCTTGCAGGGTGTCGATGCGGCGCATATCGGGCATCGCGCCCAACAAACGTTTGCCGTAACCGGTTGAAACCAATCGGTTGTCACAAATTGCCAACAAGCCTTGATCGCTTTCGCGGCGAATCAAGCGCCCCATGCCCTGCTTGAGTGAAACCACGGCCTCGGGCACAAAATAATCGTTGAAGGGGCTTTTGCCTTGGGTTTCGAGTCGTTTGCTGCGGGCTTCAACCACCGGGTCGTTGGGCACGGGAAATGGCAGCTTGTCGATGACCACCAATTGCAGTGCATCGCCCGGCACATCAAAGCCTTCCCAAAAACTGGCAGAAGCCACCAACACGCAACCGCTGCTCACGGACTCTGCGCCTTCACGAAAACGTTGCATCAAATGACGCTTGGGCCATTCGCCTTGCACCAAAACCTCAATGCCGCTGTCTTGTAGCGCGAGTTTCATGGCCTCACCAATGGCGCGCAAGGCACGCAAGGTGGTGGTGAGCACCAAGGTGCGCCCGCCCAAAATTCGAGTCGAATCAGCCGCCAGTTGTGCCACTTGCTGGCTGTGTGCTGGATCGCTGGGTTTGACCATGTTGCGCGGCACAAACACACCCGCTTGGTTGGGATAGTCAAACGGGCTGCTCACGCGCAACACTTGTGCAGACTCCAAGCCACATGGTTCTGTGAACCAGCTCAAGCGTGCATCGTCGCCCAACGTGGCGGAGGTGAATATCCAGCTTCTGGGTCGCTCGGCAATTGGCTGAGTTGTGTCGCTATGGTTTTCATCTCCGTGCGTGGCTTGCGCGACGGGTTCTTTCAACAAGCGTTGTTTGAAGGTGTTTGAAATGTCCAGCGGCGCTTGCATCAAGCGCATTTGCGAAGCACTCACATCGACCCAGCGCACGCTGCCTACTTCGCACGGTTGGGTGAAGCTGTCGAGTTGTTTGCCAATCAA
Source organism: uncultured Burkholderiales bacterium (assembly GCA_903832625.1). GTDB lineage: Bacteria > Pseudomonadota > Gammaproteobacteria > Burkholderiales > Burkholderiaceae_C > Limnohabitans. The sequence goes on from CAILCI010000065.1 coordinate 47,460, forward strand.
ATGCACGCGCTCAAACAAACGCGAGAAATCAGGCGCAATTTCGCTCACCGCATCCAATGCTTCCATGGCTTGGTCGCAGGCCAGTGCCAAATCTCGCAACACTTGCTCCCACGCGGCAGGGGCAATGCCCTCGGGTGCATCATCGGTCCAGCGCAACTTGACGCCGCCAGCACGCTTGCCGCCCACCAAACGCAACTCGCGGCTGGCACGCTCAAAATCGGCACAAATTTTTTGCCAATCCACTAAGCCGCGTGCGAGTTGCAAGCCCGTGGCCAGCATGTCGCGCGTCAAATCGAGCAATTGCGCGGTGCTGATTTGTTGCCCTAAAAACTGAACGCCTGTTTCATTGAGTTGGTGCGCTTCATCAAACACCGCCACACGCACCGTGGGCAGCAATTCGGCCATGCCGGATTCACGCACGGCCAAATCGGCAAAAAACAAATGGTGGTTGATGACCACGACATCTGCACCCAATGCCTCACGTCGTGCTGCGTTGACCCAACAAGCCTTGAACTTAGGGCATTGAGAGCCCAAACAGTTTTCTCGGTTTGAGGTGATCAGCGGCAACATGGGCGAGCGCTCATCCAAGCCCGTCATCTCAGCCAAATCGCCACTGCGTGTGGACTGTGACCAAACCTCGACCTTGGACAACAAATGCGCGATATGTCTGTCGCCAGCGCCTGCATCACGGCGCGCCATCTCCAGCCGATGGGTGCACAAATAACTGCCTCGCCCCTTGAGCAATGCCAAACGAATGGGCAGCTTCAAGCTCTGAACCAAGCGCGGCAAATCGCGTGCGAACAGTTGATCTTGCAAGGTTTTGGTGGCCGTGGAGATGAGCACACGTTCGCCGCTGAGCAACGCTGGCACAAGATACGCAAAGGTTTTGCCCACGCCCGTGCCCGCCTCGACCACCAAACTGCCGCCGTTTGCAATGGTGTCGGCCACGGCCAGCGCCATTTGGGTTTGTCCGTCGCGGGGTTGGAATTGGTCGGTGGTTTGCGCCAACACGCCTGTGTCAGAGAAAACGTCGAGCACCGACTCTCGCAGATTCACACTCATTTTGCGCCCGAGGGTAATGGCAATGGGGCGGCGGATGACTTCGCGTTGTCTTTGAGTCGTTGTTGTAATTCGGCGCGGTGTTCTTGCGCTTGTTGTTGCTTTTTGTCATAGGCTGCGCGGCCTTTGCCTAGCTGGGTCGCATCGGCGTTTTTTTGGGCATTGCTTTGCGCACGCGCTTGACTGTCTTGTTGCGCCTGGTCGCGTTGGGCTTGGGCCTCGGCTTGTTTTTCAGGGCTGTTGCGCTCGTCCAGCCGCGCTTTGGTTTCTTGAGCCTTCACTTGGCGTTCAATCTCACTCAAACGCAACTCCTCTTTGCGCAAAACGGTATGGGCGGCAATGCGTTTTTCACGGGCGCGGCTCAAACAATCGGTGACATCAAATTCTTGATAGCACTGGCGAATATCTTGTTTGTAGGCTTCTTGCAGCGCTTGGCGACGTTGGCGCAGTTGGCTCTGGGTTTGCTCGCGCTCTTGCGCCGAGGGCAAATCGGGGGCAGATTGCGCCATCGCAATGACAGTTGACGCCCATAGAACACAACCCAGAGTTGACCCGATAAACACGCGCTTCATGTCAAAGAGGTATCCACAGTGCGGCGCTCCAGCGCCAAAAATTCAGCCGATTGCATTTCGTTCAACCGCGACACAGTGCGCGGAAACTCGTGTGCCAAAGGACCTTCGGTGTAGAGCAACTCGGGCGCGACTTCAGCCGACAAAATCAATTTAACGCGGCGGTCATACAACACATCCACCAGCCATGTAAAGCGACGCGCTTCTGAGGCGCGTTTGACGGGCATGTAAGGCACATCGCTGAGCAACACGGTGTGAAATTGCGAGGCAATTTCAAGATAATCGTTTTGCGAACGTGGGCCACCACACAACTCTTTGAAATCAAACCACACCACACCGCCAGCACGCCGACGTGCTTTGATTTGCCGCGCCTCAATGTGCAGCACCGGGTCTTGATCTTGGCTCTCCGCCAAGCGGTTGAAGGCATCGGTCATGGCGGCATCGGCCTGCGCACCCAAAGGCGTATGGTAGAGCTCGACTTGCTCCAACGTGCGACGACGGTAATCGGTGCCGTTGTCCACATTGATGACTTCCAAGGCCTGATTGAGCAAATCAATAGCGGGCAAGATGCGATCCCGATGCATACCGCCGGGGTACAAATCGTTGGGCTGGAAATTGGACGTGGTGACAAATCCCACGCCGTTTTGAAACAAGGCGTCGAGCAAGCGATGCAAGATCATGGCGTCTGTGATGTCGGCCACATGAAATTCGTCAAAGCAAATGAGTTTGTATTTTTCGGAAATTTGCTTGCCCAGCACGTCCAGCGGATTGACCGTGCCTTGCAACTCGCGCAGCTCGCGGTGCACCTCGCGCATGAATTCATGAAAATGCAAACGGGTTTTGCGCTTGATCGGTACAGCCTCAAAAAAGCAATCCATCAAAAAGCTCTTGCCCCGCCCCACGCCGCCAAACATATACACGCCACGCGGAATGGGCGGACGGTTGATGAGTTTTTTGATCGAGTTGGAGCGCTTTTCTTTGTATTGCGCCCATTCGTTGGCGCAACGCTCCAGCGCGTCAATGGCGCGAAGCTGCGCTGGATCGCTTTGAAAACCCCGTGTTTGGAGTTCTTTTTGATAGTTTTCATGGACTGTCATACAGAGCAGTATTGTGCCTTGCTCGCAAACCCTAGGGGCTGATCAGGCGAACTCTATTTAACAAACAATAAATCAAAAAAATGCCAACAACCCATTTTCAACATTTCTCGTCAGTTTTATCGAGATGCTAAAAACCGAAGTGTCCAATCGATTGGACACTTCGCGTTTTAGCTGGATTTGAGCTTTTTTCTAAGGCGTGGGCAATTCAGAAACCAGCTGTCCTACCTTCAGGCAAAATCTCCACCTATGTCCGAACGCGTCATCCCCCTCGTCGATCAACGCCTGCGCGCTCTGCCCGCGCTTTTACCCTCGCATGCTATTGCGGCCAATGGTTTGCTCAGCGATGGCTTGGGACGTCCTTTGCACGATTTGCGCATCAGCGTGACGGACAAATGCAACTTCCGCTGCAACTACTGCATGCCCAAAGAAGTGTTCAACAAAGACTATGCCTATTTGCCGCACAGCGACTTGTTGAGTTTTGAAGAAATCACCCGCCTCGCCCGCGTGTTTGTGGCGCACGGGGTGCAAAAAATTCGCCTCACCGGGGGCGAGCCCTTGCTGCGCAAAAACCTCGAAATACTGGTCGCTCAACTGGCCGAGTTGCGCACCCCCGAGGGCTTGCCGCTCGATTTAACGCTCACTACCAACGGTTCGCTGTTGGCACGCAAGGCACACATCCTCAAAGACGCGGGTTTGAACCGCGTGACGGTCAGCTTAGACGGCTTAGACGATGCTGTGTTTCGGCAAATGAACGATGTGGATTTTCCTGTTGCTTCGGTGCTCGAAGGCATTGAAGCAGCCAAAGCTGCGGGTTTGGGGCTTGATGCGCAAGGGCGCTGGAGTGGTTTGAAAATCAATATGGTGGTCAAACGCAGCACCAACGTCGATCAAATTTTGCCCATGGCGCGCCACTTCAGAGGCAGCGGCATGACGCTGCGTTTCATCGAATACATGGATGTAGGTGCGACCAACGGCTGGTGCATGGACGAAGTGCTGCCATCTGCTGACGTGATTCGCCATATTCAACAAGAGTTTGCACTCGTGCCGCTTGAGCCCAACAGCACTGGCGAGACCGCGCAACGCTGGGGCTATGCCAACGCGCACGGCGAGTTCGATCCGAACTTGGGCGAGGTCGGCGTCATCAGCAGCGTGACACAGGCTTTTTGTAGCGACTGCAACCGCGCACGCCTCTCCACCGAAGGCAAGCTCTACCTGTGTTTATTTGCCAGCCAAGGCTGGGATTTGCGCGAACTCATGCGCGACAAACAAGGCAGCGACGCCGATTTGGCCTCCGCCATCGGCCATATTTGGCAAGGTCGCACCGACCGTTATTCAGAACTGCGCGCCTTATTGCCCGCAGAGCAACAAGCTGCCCAAGGCCGACGGGTGGAGATGAGCTACATCGGCGGCTAAGACGCATGGGCATTGCGTCTTCAGACATCACAGGGCTTATTTTGGCGGGTGGTCGCGGCTCGCGCATGGGTGGTGTGGACAAAGGGCTGCAGCTTTTCAATGGCATACCTTTGGTGGAACATGCGCTACATCGTCTAACACCTCAAGTGGGATGCGTGGCGATCAATGCCAACCGCAATTTGGCGGCGTATCGAAATCTAGGCCTTGCGGTTTGGTCGGATGAAGAAGAAACCTCTTTCAACGGGCCTTTGTCGGGTTTTTTAAGCGCCCTCACCCACGCCACAACGCCGTATATTTTGACGGTGGCCTGTGATACGCCATTATTTCCAAGCGACTTGGCGCAACGCTTGAGCGAGGCTTTGTGCCAGGCAAGTGCAGAAAATCAAAACGCGCGCATGGCCATGGCAGTTGCGCCCTACCTTGAGGATGAAAACGCCAAGTCCAACGAAACTTCAAGCGCAACGCTCAAGCCTCAGCCCACGTTTTGCTTGATGAGCACCGAGTTGCGTCACAGCCTGCGCCAGTTCATGCAACAAGGTGGCCGCAAAATTGGTGCTTGGGCAGCGCAACAGGCTTGCGTTCAAGTGGCTTTTAACTTGCCGCACGACTTACCGCAGGCATTCACCAACCTCAACTCTTTGCAAGAACTGCAAGCCTTGGAGAGCAAGCTCAACCGTATCTGACGCGGGGTTGTTCGTCTTCCAAAGCGGGCGTGGGTTGAACCACTGCGTGCATTCGCTGAACGTCAGGCCGCTCTACCAAATACAGGCGTTGGTAGTTCACCACGCAATCGGCCACAAAACGCTCGGCCAATTGCTCGGCCTGCGGGCGCGCCTCACCCGTGGTCATGACATAGCCAATGCGATCAGCGTTTTCCATGGGCACACACACGGCGTCGCCGGGTTGTTTGAGGATTTCAACACAGCGCACGTTTGCGTCTTGCCATTGCGGCAAATCGACGCGGTTGAAAATGCCTTGTTGATGCGCCACAACCCAACGCGTGACTGCCACTTTGGGTTGCGCGGTAGAGGGCATGTGATGCGGCACGCCAAGATGTAGGTCGATCAAACGCGAATGGATGGATTCATCCAAGGCCAAACCCATGAGACGCGGAATTTTGGCGTCCACCAAACGGGCGTTGATTTCAATCAATCGCGGCCCCTCGGGGGTGAGCATCAGCTCGACATGTGTCGCGCCCCAGTCAAAACCCACGGCGTCGAGCATGGCAAACACATGGTCTTGCAAAAACGCCAAATCTTGGTGCATGGGCATAAAGCAGCCGCCTTGAATGGCAAACGAAGGGCTGTCAAAAAACTTTTTCTCATTCACACCCAGCATTTCATGCACACCGTCGCGGGTGAAAACATCACATCCCACCACCGTGCCTTGCAACTGTTGTTCACCCCACAGCATGGGCAAAGCCACTGCGCCTGGCTCGGCGGTGCGTTCTTCGTTTCTGCCAATCAGCGCAAGTGCAGGCTGCGCAATGCCCTTGCTTTGCAGCAACTCACGTACTTTGAATTGATCGCCCAACAGTTGAGCGGACTCAGGATTCAAAAAATTCAAGCCCAGCGCTTGTGCCAAACGAGCAGCCACTTCAAGGCGATGGTCGACCAAACACAACAAAGCATGAATCGGCTCAAACTGATGCAAGGCCTTCATGAACATGTGAATTTCGGCCTCGTTGTAGTTTTCAATCTCCACCAAATGCCGCGCTTGTTTGACCCAATCCCACACCTGGGGCTGCGCCTCATACACGGACAAGTCTGAGGTCAAAAAGCTAAAGATGTCCCCCCGCTCAAGCGCAGCTTGGATGATGTCGGTGTCGTTGCCACCGGGCAAATCGAGGATGAGTAAATGCTTTGAAGTCATGGCGACTGTCCTTTGTGACTGTCAGATGGAAAGGTCAGGCCATTACGCAATCACCATGCCAGAAGCGAAAAAGCCACTTTGAAGTGATCAAAGTGGCTTTTATTGCCTTGTTGAGAGGAAATTAATTGCCGTGTTGGCAAATCTTTTCCGCCCTTCGATACGAACTCGCGCTCAGTCCAACATCTCCGCCGGAATTTCCATCGGCCCTTTGCCGCTGTATTTCTCCAGCAAGATGTAAATCACAGGCGTGATGTAGAGCGTGATGACCTGCGAAAACGCCAAGCCCCCCACCACCACAATCCCCAAGGGCATGCGCAACTCAGCACCTGCGCCCAAACCCAAGGCAATGGGCAAAGCACCCATCATGGCGGCCAACGTGGTCATCAAAATCGGTCTGAACCGCGTCAAACACGCGCTGCGAATGGCTTGCGCGGGCGTCATGCCGTGGTGACGTTGGGCTTCCAAGGCAAAGTCGATCATCAAAATCGCGTTTTTCTTCACAATACCGATGAGCAACAAAATGCCGATGGTGGCAATGATGGTCAGCTCCATGTTGAAGATGCGCAAGAACAACAAAGCACCAATGGCCGCCGAGGGCAAGCCCGCCAAAATCGTCAGCGGAGGAATATAGCTCTCGTACAACACACCCAAGAGCACATAAATCACGCACAAAGCGCTGACCAGCAAAATCACCTGCCCAGACTGCCCGCTCTGGAACACCGCCGCATCGCCGCCATAGCTGGTGATGATGGTGGGCGGCAGTTTGATTTCGGTCAGAAACTGGTCAATCTTCTTGGTCGCGTCGCCCAAAGGCGCATCAGGCGCCAAGTTGAAGGAAATCGTGACCGCAGGAATTTGCCCTTGGTGGTTGACCGCTGTTGGGCCAATGAAGCGCTTGAAGGTCGCCAAACTCGACAAAGGCACCAAGCGGTCGGTGGCGCGGCCACGCACATACACCTCGTTCAAACCGCTTTCAAACTGGCGGTTTTCTTCGGAAGATTCCAAAATCACCTGATAGGTGTTGACCGGCGTGTAAATGGTGGAGACTTGTTTTTCGCCATAGGCCGAGTACAAGGCGGTTCGAATATCGGCCACTGTCACGCCCGAGCTGGCGGCTTTTTCGCGGTCAATGTCAATTTGAACATTCAAGCCTTTGAGCTGCGAATCGGTGGTCACATCCCGAAAAATTGGGTCCGCACGCATTTGGCGCACCATTTTTTCAGACCATTCGTTCACGCCGTCAAAGCCCACGCTTTGCAAAATAAACTGATAGCGGCTCTTACTCACCTTGCCGCCCAACTGCAAGTTTTGCACCGGACGCATGTACACGTTCATGCCGGGTAGGGAGCGGAATTTACCGCGCAAACTCTCCAGCACTTTGGCCATGGGCAGGCGTTCGCTTTTGGGTTTCAAGTTGATGAACATGCGACCGTTGTTGGGCAAGTTACCACTGCCACCGCCGCCACCCACAAACGAAACCATGCTCAACACATTGGGGTCGTTGCGCACCAACTCGGCGGCTCGGTCTTGCAAATCGAGCATGGCTTTGAAGGAAATATCTTCCGCTGCTTCGGTGGTCAGCTGAATTTGGCTGATGTCTTCCTCAGGGAAAAAACCCTTGGGAATCCAGATGTACATGCCAATCGTGATGGCAAAGGTGGACAAGGCCACCACCAACACATAGCGTTGGTGCGACAAACACCAATCCAGCGAAGTTTCGTATTTGTTGAGCACCGCATGAAAGAGTGCGTCGAATTTGCGAACAATCCAATAGTCTTGAGGCTCTTCACCGTGCTTGGGCAAATAGCGGCTGCACAGCATGGGCACCAAGGTCAAAGACACAATGGCCGACACCAAGATCGACAAAGACACCACAACCGCAAATTCTCTGAACAACAAGCCAATGGGCCCGGGCATGAAGAAGATCGGAATAAACACAGCCACCAAAGAGATGGAAATCGAGATGATGGTAAAGCCCACTTCCTTGCTGCCTTTCAAGGCGGCTTTGAGCGGGTCCATGCCCTCTTCCACATAGCGCATGATGTTCTCAAGCACCACGATGGAGTCGTCCACCACCAAGCCCACAGCCAAGGTAATGCCCAGCAACGACACGTTGTCTAAGCTGTAGCCCAACCAATACATCAAGAAAAACGCGCCAATCAAGGACACCGGCAAGCTCAGTGCTGGAATGACGGTGGCAGCCACATGCTTCAAGAATAAGAAGATGACCATCACCACCAAGGCCACGGTCAGCAACAAGGTGAAGTTCACATCGTGGATGGATTCACGAATGGACACCGAGCGGTCATTGAGCAAGTTGATCTGCATGGAGGCAGGCATTTGCTTTTCAAACTGCGGAATCATGCGCTTGATGCCGTCGACCACTTTGACCGTATTGGCACTGGGTTGACGCAACACCGCAATGATGACCGATCGCTCACCCATGAAGGTGCCACTGGTTTTCACCTGCTCATAGCTCTCGCTCACCGTTGCCACGTCGGACAAACGAATGGGCAAACCGTTGCGCTGGGCAATCATCAAATTGGCATATTCGCGCCCGCGAACCAACTGGGGGTTGGCATAAATCGTCAAGGATTGGCGCGGCCCGTCGATCACACCCACAGGCGTGTTGGAGTTGGATTTGTTGACTGCTTGGGCAATGTCGTCCAAGGTCAAATTGCTCATGGCCAATTTAGACGGATTGGCGCGCACTCGCACGGCATAACGTTTTTGGCCATAAACCAGCACCTGCGCCACGCCATCGATGGTGGACAAGTTGGGAGAAATCAAGTTCTCGGCGTAATCGCTGACTTCAAACAAGTCCATCGAAGGCGAGCTCAGCGTCATGAACAACACCGGCGCATCGGCTGGGTTGACCTTGCGATAAGACGGCGGCGTGGTCATCTCAATCGGCAGGCGGCGCTGTGCGCGCAACAGGGCAGCTTGCACGTCAACCGCTGCTTTGTCGATGTCGCGGTCGTTGTTGAACTCCAGCGTGATACTGGTGTTGCCCAAAAAGTTGGTCGAGCTGATGACGGTCATGCCGTCAATCGTGGAGAACTCTTTCTCCAGCGGCAGCGCCACAGAAGACGCCATGTTCTCAGGGCTAGCACCGGGCAACGAGGCTGTGACCTGAATCACGGGGCTGTTGAAACTGGGCAATGCGGCCACGGGAATTTTGGTGTAGGCAATGCCACCTGCCACCACTGTCGCAATCGACAGCAACATCGTCATCACCGGACGACGAATACACAGTTCTGAGAGCGTCATTTTTGAGCTTCGGTTTTTGTTTCAGCAGAGGCTGCTCCTGAGGCGCTAGAGGCAGCAGCACTCGCGCCAGCAGCAGCGGCACTCGCGCCAGCCTTGGCTGCCTTGGCTTCAGCCTCGCGCACTTTGGATTTGGGACGCAAGTTTTGCTTGCCTTCAACCACCACGCGTTCACCCGCTTCGATTCCGGTGATGACAGCAAAGCCTTGGCCTTGGGTTTTCACTTGAATGGGTTTGAGCTCCACCGTGTCGTCTGCGCCGACCACATAAATTTGATCGCCACGGGTGTTAGAGACCAACGCTTGCGAGGGCACGACCAAAGCGTCTTTGATGCTGCCCGCGTTGAGCTGCAAACGCACAAATTGGCCGGGAATGACGGAGTGATCGGCGTTGTCAACCTGAGCTTTGACTTTGACCGCGCCAATAGAAGCATCGACTTGGTTGTCCACCACATAAACCTTGCCTTGACGCTTTTGATTGTCGGCCAGATTGAGCATCACTTTGGGAAATTCCCCTGCCTTCATTTCTGCAAACAACGTGGACAAAGCGGTTTCGGGCACGGTGAATTGCACATTGATCGGGTCGAGCTGGGTAATGGTGACCATCGCGCCTTGCGTCACCGTGGCCGTGGCCGTTGTGGTGGTGGCCACCGTGTTGCCCGGCTGAACCAAGGCTCCAGCAAAAACGTTGATGATGCCTGCACGCCCAGTGATGGGGGAGCGAATCGTGTCGTAGCTCAGCGCCGCTTGCGCCGCATTGGCTGCGGCTTGCGTTGCATCTGCGTTGGCTTTGGCGGTGTCTACCGCGCCTTGGGAAATAAAGTTTTGGCGCAACAACTCTTGTGAGCGCTGGTATTGGCGATTGGCATCATCTGCCGAGGCTTTGGCTTTTTCGAAATTGGCGCGGTCAGCGCGGTCATCCAGCGAAAACAACACATCGCCCGCGTGAACCATTTGACCTTCTTTGATATGCACTTTGGTCACCACATTGGTGACTTGAGGACGGATATCCACCACATTGGCCGCCACGGTCGTACCCGTGGTGTCAAGAATCAGGGGGAAATCACGTTGCACGACCTTCACGGTGGTGACGGTTTGAACCGGCGTCTTGACTTCTTGCGCAGCCGAAGGCCAGTAATATTTAGCAGCAACAGCAGCAACGACGAGGACGGCAATTCCAACCACTAAGGGTTTAGTTTTGCTGGATTTGGAGGCGTATGACATGACAACTGATCAATCTGAAAAATCCCAATCCACCAATGTAACAGTTCAAAAAGTCACAAGCCGCAGCCAAACCACTCGAAAACCCTAAACACTTTGGTTTTTACAAAAACTTCACATTTTAAGTGAGTCACCTAGATGACAGCACTTGCTCCACACCTCGGTTGGCCAAGCCGTCGGCCCGCTCGTTGTCGACGTGTCCAGCATGGCCTTTGACCCAATGCCAATCAATACGATGAACGCCGTCATGCACCAAGGCATCGAGTTCTTGCCAGAGTTCCACGTTTTTCACAGGCTGCTTGGCCGCCGTGCGCCAGCCCCGCGCTTTCCAACCATGCACCCATTCGGTGATGCCTTTGCGCACGTATTCGCTGTCTAGATACAAGTCAACCTCGCACGGGCGTTTGAGCGATTTGAGGGCCTCAATGACGGCCATCAATTCCATGCGGTTGTTGGTCGTGCCCAACTCGCCGCCAAACAACTCTTTCTCTTGACCGCTGGCACGCAGCAAAACGCCCCACCCGCCCGGACCGGGATTGCCTTTGCAAGCGCCGTCGGTGTAAATCTCAACCTTCATTTCATTCCTTTTGATACTGTGCTTTCAGAAGCAAGGCGTTGACTTGCTCCTTGGTTTGCGGTTTCTTTGCTGGCTGTGGTCACGGCACGTGCTGCGCGACTGGCGGGGCGCTTCCACGCGGGCCCCATCAACTTCATACCGCGCACCCGCTTGGTTGCCACCACGCAATAGCTGGCACCAAAAATCGGCCACCAGCGCTTGCCCGCAGCGTCCATCCAAGCCATGCGTTGGAGCCAACTGGGAGAATGCAAAGCCGGACGATAGCAACCCAAGCTTTGCGCCGTGACTTCAAAACTCAGCAACTTCAACCAATCGCGCAGACGCCACAAACCCATCATTTCTGAGCGCTTGGGCAAGCCCTGCGCCACTTGTTTTTTCAAAGCCCACAAACTCAAAGGGTTGAAGCCACAAATCACCACCCGCCCCTCTGGCACCAAGACTCTTTCCACCTCGCGCAAGGCGGCGTGCGGGTCGTGGCTCAACTCCAAGGTGTGAGGCAAGACCACCAAGTCCAAGCTGGCATCTGCAAAAGGCAGCGCCTCAGCATGCGTCACCAGCACACAGGGCTGCGCCGTCAAATCGGTCGCCGAATGCGTCAACGCCACCCAGCGGTGCGGCATCCGGTTGCTGCGCAAGCCATCCAGCTCAGGCCAGCCCAATTGCAGGGCATGAAAACCAAATACGTCCGTCAAATGGGTGTCGAGTTGCTGCTGTTCCCACGCCAACAAATACTGCCCCAAAGGGCTGCCCAGCCAATCGTGCAAACTATCGGGTTTTAAATCTGGCTTTAACAAGGGTGAAGATGTCATGAAATTGATTGCGCTGAGTGCCTTCACAGACAACTACATATGGTTGTGGCGTCAAGACGACCAAGCGGTGGTTGTCGATCCGGGCGACGCAGCGCCCGTCTTGGCCGCCTTGTCGCGCTTGAATCTGCAACTCGCCGCGATTCTAGTCACGCATCACCATGCTGACCATACAGGCGGCGTAGAAATTTTGCAGCATCAATTTGCCGCGCCCGTATATACCTCAGCCAGCGAAGACTGGGGACAAGACGACCATCGATTGGCGGGAGGTGACAGCTTTGCGCTGCTGGGGCAGACCGTACAAGTGATCGATGTGCCAGGCCACACCTCGGGGCATATTGCTTTTTACCTGAGCGAAGCGCAGCCTGCACCGGTCGTGTTTTGTGGTGACACCTTGTTCTCAGGCGGTTGCGGTCGTATTTTTGAAGGCACACCCGCGCAAATGTTGCACTCTTTGAAGACATTGAGTGCGCTGCCAGAAAACACGCAAATTTGCTGTGCGCACGAGTACACTTTGTCCAATTTGAGGTTCGCTACTGCTGTGGAGCCTGACAACACTGATTTGCAGGCCTACAGCTCACACTGCCAGCAGTTGCGAACCAAAGGCAAGCCCACGCTGCCTGCTCGGCTTGGAAGCGAATTGCGCATCAACCCCTTTTTGCGCTCGCACCAAGCCTCGATCCGTCACTCAGTGACCCGTCATGCGGGCTTGAGTGAGTCTGCTCAACACGACGAAGTCGCGGTATTTGCCGCCCTGCGTCAATGGAAGAACGATTTCAGATGAAAGCATTTCTCAGCGTTTTGGTGTTTGTGTTTGTCAGCGGTTGCGCCAACCTCCCACCTCCCAACGTTGATACCCCGCCAACTTCCGCCGCACGTCCCTTGGCCCCAGGATTGAGCCCTGTGGGCACGGGCAATGCACAACGACCCGGTGTGGCGAGCGTCAAACTGGCCAACGACTTGTGGGAGCGCATCCGCAAGGGCTACGCCATGCCCGATCTGGAGAGCGACTTGGTGCAAGACCGCACCCAGTGGTATGCCAATAAGCCCGATTACATCCAACGCATGAGCGAGCGCTCAAGCAAATACCTGTTCTACATTGTTGACGAGCTAGAGCAGCGCAACATGCCCAGCGAATTGGCCTTGTTGCCGTTTATCGAAAGCGCCTTCAACCCGCAAGCTGTGTCAGGCGCGCGCGCCAGCGGCATGTGGCAATTCATGCCCGCCACGGGCAAGAGTTTTGATCTGAAACAAAACGTCTTTCGTGATGACCGCCGCGATGTGCAAGCGTCCACCCGTGCCGCTCTGGATTATTTGCAACGCCTCTACAACATGTTTGGCGATTGGCATTTGGCCTTGGCCGCCTACAACTGGGGCGAAGGCAATGTCAACAAAGCCATTGCCCGCAACCAACGCGCAGGCTTGCCCACTGGCTACCTCGACCTGAACATGCCGATGGAAACCCGCCTGTATGTGCCCAAGTTGCAGGCCATGAAAAACTTGGTGCGCGATCCACAGAGCTTTAATCTTCAGCTGCCCAATATTCCCAATCACCCCTATTTTCAAAGCGTGCCGTTGCCACGCGACATGGATGTTGAAGTTGCCGCCAAGTTGGCCGAAGTCTCGCTAGAAGACTTCAAAGCCTTGAACCCTTCAGCCAGTCGTCCTGTGCTGTTGGCCGCAGGCACGCCCAATATTTTGCTGCCCTGGGACAATGCCGAGGTGTTCCAGCGCAATTACGAATCCTCCACGCTTGGCCGCATGGCAAGCTGGACGGCTTGGGTGGCGCCGACCACCATGAAGGTCTCAGAAGCAGCCAAACTCAACAACATGAGCGAAGCAGAATTCAGATCGCTCAACAACATCCCACCGCGCATGTTGATCAAAGCGGGCTCAGCACTATTGGTGCTGCGCAGCCTGCGCGTGTTGGAAGACGTCAAAGCCAACTTGGCCGACAACGGCAGATTAGACCTCTCCCCCGAAACCGTGGCTAAACGCAAAAAAGCTGCCAAAGCGGGTGGCAAAAACGGCGCCAAATCGAGCAACCGATCCAGCACCAAAACTGGGGCTAAAACAACGCTTAAATCTGCTACAGCCTCATCCGGGCAAAGCAAATCAAGTCAGGGTGACGGCAAAAAGTCTAAGAAGTAAAAAGCACACTCAACGCCGATCTGCCAGTGCATGGGCAATCGTGCCTAAATCCACGTATTCCAATTCACTGCCCACAGGCACGCCACGCGCCAGCCGCGTGACTTGAATTTGGCTTCGCTTGAGCGCTTCGGTCAAAACATGTGCCGTCGCCTCGCCTTCGGCAGTAAAGTTGGTGGCCAAAATCACCTCGGTCACCACGCCATCGCAAGCGCGGTCTATGAGTTTTTGGAGACCCATTTCTTTAGGCCCCATGCCGTCCAGCGGGCTGATATGCCCCATGAGCACGAAATAAAAGCCCTTGTAGGCCGACGTGCGCTCCAGCGCTGATTGGTCGGCAGGCGACTCCACCACGCACAGGCGCGTGGCATCGCGTTGCTCGTCGCGACAGGTATCGCACAAAGCTTGCACAGTGAAAGTATTGCAGCGCTCACAATGCCCCACTTGGCTGGCCGCCTGCTGCAAAGCGTTGGAGAGCACCATTGCGCCGTCACGGTCATGTTGCAGCAAGTGATAGGCCATGCGTGAGGCCGACTTGACCCCCACGCCAGGCAATCGGCGCAAGGCTTGTATCAAGCCGTCGAGCACTGAGGCGTCAGACATTGCGTCTGTCGCTTAAAACGGCAGCTTCAAGCCGGGTGGCAAACCGGCAGTGAGCTTGCCCATTTTGGCTTCGCTGGTCTCAGCGGCTTTGCGCACGGCGTCGTTGAAGGCTGCGGCCACCAAGTCTTCCAGCAAATCTTTGTCGTCCGCCAGCAAACTGGGATCGATGTTGATGCGTTTGACCTCGTGCTTGCAGGTCATCAACACTTTGACCATGCCAGAGCCTGATTCGCCTGTGACCTCAATGCTGCCCAATTCTTCTTGCGCTTTTTTGAGGTTGTCTTGCATGGCTTGGGCTTGTTTCATCAAGCCGGCGAGTTGTCCTTTGTTGAACATGTGTTTTCCTTGAAATAAAACTAAATCGCTTTGATGCTACCGGGCACGATTTTCGCGCCAAAGTCACGCATCAAGCTTTGAACATAAGCATCGTTGAGGATGGTGTCTTGCGCTTGCTGCTGGCGCGCCGCGGCCGCTGCCGCATGGCGCTTGGCCGGGCTGTCTTGCACATTGCCAAGTTCAACCATGAGGCGCACGGCGTGACCTGCTTGCGCCAAGGCAGCTTGCAAACGCTCGCGGCTCGTCGTGGTGTTGAGCGACTCGCGCTCCACACGCAACATCCAGGTATCGCTGTCGCGGGCAATGAGTTGAGACTGCAAGGCCAGCTCGCGCACCAAGGCATTGATGGTTTCGGCTTGCGCCATTTGTTGCACTAATACAAACCAAAAATCGCCTTCGGGCGTGGGAACGACCTCGATTTGAGTGGGCGCAGCGGCCTCGTATTTGGCGCTGACGGGCGCTTGCTCACGCACCGGCATGGCGACGACGGCGGCATCAGAGTCGTGGTCGCTGTCCTGCTCAAAACGGCTGTTTTGTGCGGGGCTGTGCGTGTGCTGGCTTCTCGGCGGCGTCATCTCGCGCACGGGCAAAGTTTGAATCGGCGGGGCTTGTTTGGCTTGAACAGCGGGTGCAGCCTGAGGCGCTGGGGTGCTGGGCGGGATGGCTGGCTGGGCAGGCATGGCTGACTTAGCCGGCGCTAAGTTCTGAGCCCGCGTTTCATTCAGGCTTTTTTTTTCAGCCGTTGCGCTTGCGTTGTGGGCTTGAGGTTTGAACGCCAACAAGCGCAGCAACACCATGGTCAGCGCAGCGTATTCGTCGGGTGCCAATCCCAACTCTTGGCGGCCATGCAGGCACAGGCTGTAGAGCAATTGGGTTTCGTCGGGCGGCATCACATCCGCCAAGCGCGCCAGTTCGGTGGCTTCTGGGTCGGCGTCGGGTTCGGCCATGTCTGGCACGGCTTGTAGCACCGCCATGCGCTGCAAAACCATGGACATCTCTTCCATCGTCGCCGCAGCGCTGATGCCGTTCAAGCGCAAAGCTTCAGAGGTGTCAACCACGGTTTTGCCGTCACCTTGCGCCAATGCGTCGATCAAGCGAAACACATGGCTGCGATCGGCGCTGCCCAACATTTGGCGCACAGAAGCTTCTTGCAACTGGCCACTGCCATAGGCAATGGCTTGATCGGTCAAACTCAGCGCGTCGCGCATGGAGCCACGCGCAGCCCGCGCCAACAAGCGCAAGGCTTGAGGTTCGGCAGGAATATTTTCTTGTGCCAGCACATGCGCCAGATGTTCCAGCACCGTCTCAGGCGCCATCGGCCGCAGATTGAACTGCAAGCAACGCGAGAGCACGGTCACGGGCACTTTTTGCGGGTCGGTGGTGGCCAGCACGAACTTCAAATACTCGGGAGGTTCTTCCAGCGTTTTCAACATCGCATTAAAAGCGGTGTTGGTGAGCATGTGCACCTCGTCGATCATGAAGACCTTGAAGCGCCCTTGCACTGGCTTATAAACCGCTTGTTCCAACAGCGATTGCACCTCGTCCACACCGCGATTGGAAGCGGCATCAAGCTCGGTGTAATCGACAAAACGACCTGCATCAATGTCAGTACACGCTTGGCACACACCGCAGGGCTCGGCAGTGATGCCGCCCGTGCCGTCTACGCCTTGGCAGTTGAGCGATTTGGCCAATACCCGCGACACGGTGGTCTTGCCCACGCCACGCGTGCCGGTGAACAAATACGCATGATGCAGGCGCTGCGTGGTGAGCGCATTGGTCAGTGCTTGCACGACGTGCTCTTGCCCCACCATTTCGGTGAAGTTTTTCGGGCGATATTTGCGGGCGAGCACGAGGTAGGACATAAGCCAAGCATTCTAAGTGACCTACAATAGCGCTTGACGGGCCTTCCCACATGGTGAAGCGGCCAACCGGGTCAGGTGGGGAACCAAGCAGCCCTAACTGTGGAGCCAGTGCTGGGGTCAAGGCTCGTCAACTCCCCTCTTCCATGCTTTGCGACATCGGTTTGAACATAACGCGCTCGCAATTCTGAAACCTCAACACGCACGCGACGGCCGCATTCAGCGCCCTTGTGGGTTTCGTATTTGCTGGAGCAACAAGCTTTTGATCTCCGACTGCATGGCCGAAGTCCGCAATTCAATGTAGCGCGTCTTGGCTTGGTCTTGGTTGAGTTTGGACTCTGACAAGGCCTGTAGCCACAGCCCATCGTGTCGTTTACCTTCTTCTAACTCGCGCAGAACCAAGGCGCGCGCCATGTCCGATGCGTTTTGAGGCATGAGTGGCTCCACAAAGTGATGAAAGTCTTATTCTGCACCCGCAGCGCTTGGATCGAGAGCCTGAGCCAGGGCTTGCTCCATTCCCTCAAGCAAAGTCGCACTTTCATGCGCCCCGCTCAAGCCCACGTGCTTGTTAAAAATAAAGAAGGGCACACCTGAAATGCCCATTTCCCGTGCCGCCTGATCTGCATCTTGGGTTTGTGCATGCAGGGCTGCGTCGTCAATGGCGTCAGTGGCCAGTTGCTCGGTCATGCCCGCTTGGGTGGCAATTTGCAGCAAAGTGTGTGGCTGAGTCAGGTCTTGGCCGTCGATGAAATAGGCTTGAAACAAGCCTTCCACCACGCGCTCTTGCAACTGCGCAGGCTCGGCCACTGCAATCAGGCTGTGCGCGAGCAAGGTATTGGGTTGACGGGCAATTTTGTCAAATGCGAAAGACAAACCCACTTCCCGACCCACGCCGGCCACCCGCTCGTAGACGGTGGCGCCACGTTCGCCAAATTTGTTGACCACGTAACTGGCGCGGTCTATGCCGTCGCTGGGTAAATCAGGGTTGAGCTGAAACGTGTGCCAACGCACTTGGGGCGTGATGTCGGGGTATTTTTCGGCAAAAAGCTGCAAAGCGCCCTCTAAACGGCGTTTTCCCACGTAACACCAAGGACACACCACGTCCGAGACCACGTCAATGCTCAAAGTTTTCATAGGGCTACTTGCTTTCTGCCAAAATAGCCCAACTGTAGCCTTATTGCCAATTCACACAAGGAAACCCCACCATGGCCAGCGATCTGATCAAACACATCTCCGACTCCAGCTTTGAAGCCGACGTTTTGCAAGCCGACAAACCCGTCTTGGTCGACTACTGGGCCGAGTGGTGCGGTCCTTGCAAGATGATCGCCCCAATTTTGGACGAAGTCTCCGCCTCTTACGAAGGCAAGCTGCAAATTGCCAAGATGAATGTGGACGAAAACCGCGACATCCCCGCCAAATTTGGCATTCGCGGCATTCCGACGCTCATGCTGTTTAAGGGCGGACAATTGGCAGCCACCAAAGTGGGTGCGATGAGCAAATCGCAACTCACCGCTTTCATTGACCAACAACTGGCTTAATTCGTCAAGAAAACTGACGGTTTACTGAGCCGTTTAGAACGTCTTTGACAAAGCCTGCATCCCGCCAAACGGGGGCAGGCTTTTTTCCTGTCATAATCTCATTCAACTCGCCCCCACCCAAGAAGTGTTGGGTCGCCGAACGGCAGCGAGTGCTGGTGCCAAAACTCACGGCATCACTTCTATCCCCCCTATTTTTTTGACGCCGACTCCCTACTGGAGTAACTCCATGCATCTGAACGAACTCAAGGCACTCCATGTGTCTGAAGTGCTGAAACAAGCCGAAGCCCTCGAAATTGAAAACACTGGCCGTATGCGCAAGCAAGAGCTGATGTTTGCCATCATCAAAAAACGCGCCCGCGCTGGCGAACAGGTGTTTGCCGACGGCGTTTTGGAAATCTTGCCCGACGGCTTTGGTTTTTTGCGCAGCCCCGACACGAGCTACACGGCCAGCACCGACGACATCTACATCAGCCCCAGCCAAGTGCGCCGCTTCAACCTGCACACGGGCGACATGATCGAAGGCGAAGTGCGCATTCCCAAAGACGGCGAACGCTACTTTGCGTTGACCAAACTCGACAAAGTCAACGACGACTTGCCCGAGAACAACAAACACAAGGTCATGTTCGAGAACTTGACGCCCTTGTTCCCACGCGAGCACATGAAGCTGGAGCAAGACATCAAGGGTGAAGAAAACATCACCGGACGCATCATCGACATCATCGCCCCCATTGGCAAAGGCCAACGGGCTTTGGTGGTTGCGCCGCCCAAAAGCGGCAAAACCGTGATGATGCAGCACATTGCCCACGCCATCAAAGCCAACTATCCCGAAGCCCACATGATGGTCTTGCTGGTGGACGAGCGTCCAGAAGAAGTGACTGAAATGCAGCGCTCGGTCAATGCCGAAGTGATTGCCTCGACCTTTGACGAACCCGCCGCGCGCCACGTTCACGTAGCTGAAATGGTGATTGAACGCGCCAAGCGTTTGGTTGAACTCAAAAAAGACGTGGTGATTTTGCTCGACTCCATCACCCGCCTCGCCCGCGCTTACAACAACGTTGTGCCGTCATCGGGCAAGGTGTTGACAGGTGGTGTGGATTCCAACGCCCTGCAACGCCCCAAGCGCTTTTTTGGCGCAGCACGCAAAGTGGAAGAAGGTGGCTCACTGACCATCATCGCCACAGCCTTGGTGGACACAGGCAGCCGCATGGACGAAGTGATTTTTGAAGAATTCAAAGGCACGGGCAATTGCGAGATTCACTTGGATCGCCGCTTGTACGAAAAACGGGTCTTCCCCGCCATTCAACTCAACCGCAGCGGCACACGCCGCGAAGAGCTGTTGCTGCCGCCCGAAATTCTGCAAAAAACCCGCATCTTGCGCCAATTCATGTACAACATGGACGAGATCGAGTCGATGGAATTGATGTTGAAAAACATGAAGGCCACCAAGTCCAACGTGGACTTCTTTGACTTGATGCGCCGAGGGGGCTAAGCCTCGGCTGTGTGCCGAGCTTGGCTTTATTGAGCTTAGTTCGGCACCAAAAACTCGCGGCTGATGGTCGCACCAATATCGTTGACGCGGTCTAAAAACTGCGTCAGATAAGCGTGTAAACCGTTGGCCAAAATTTCGTCAATGCGACCAAACTGCAACTCTGCCAACAGCTTGCCTGCGCGGCGTTTGCTCTCCAGCGTGGCGTCTGACGAGACCATGCCCAAATTGCTCACCACCTCGCACAAACAAGCGTGTAAAGAACGCGGCATGTCAGCGCGCAAAATCAGCAACTCGGCCACCAATTCGGGTTGAATCACGTTGCGGTAGACCTTGCGGTAAATCTCAAAGCCCGAGACGCTGCGCAAAATGGCGCTCCAGTGATAAAAATCAAACTCCAAATCGGGGCGTTGCTCGCCACCAAAAAACTCGGTCTCGGCGGCATGAAACTTCACATCGACCAAACGTGCGGTGTTGTCGGCGCGCTCTAAAAACGTCCCCAAGCGCAAAAAGTGCAAGGCCTCGTCCATCAGCATGGTGCCTACCGTCACGCCACGCGAGAGATGCGAGCGAAACTTCACCCACTCAAAAAACTGCCCAGGATCGCGCTCAAACTCACCCGCTTTGATCATGCGGCGCAACTCTAACCAAGTTTGGTTTTGGGTTTCCCAAACCTCAGTGGTCAAGCTGCCGCGCACGGCACGGGCGTTTTCGCGCGCGCTTTTGATGCAAGAGATGATGCTCGACGGGTTGTCCTCGTCCAAAACCATGAATTCCATGACTTTTCGCGGCGTGATGTCGCCATACAAAGCCTCATATGAGACTGCCAATTCGCTGATGGACAGCAAACCCTGCCAGCCTTGCACGGCCTCGGTAGCGGATTGGGGCAAGAGCGACATTTGATAATTCACATCCAACATGCGGGCTGTGTTTTCCGCGCGTTCGGTGTAGCGTGCCATCCAAAAAAGATGGTCTGCGGTGCGGCTGAGCATGTTTAAACCTCCAAAATCCATGTGTCTTTGGTGCCACCGCCTTGCGACGAGTTGACCACCAAAGAGCCTTCTTTCAACGCCACACGGGTTAAGCCGCCGGGTACCATTTGCACTTGTTTGCCGCTCAGGACAAAGGGACGCAAATCAATGTGTCGCGGCGCAATGCCGCTGTTGACATAGGTCGGGCAAGTCGACAAGCTCAAGGTCGGTTGAGCAATATAGCCTTCGGGCTTGGCCATGAGAACTCGGCGGAAGTCTTCAATTTCAGCCTTTGTGGCGGCAGGTCCCACCAACATGCCGTAGCCGCCTGCGCCGTGAACTTCTTTGACCACCAGTTCGTCCAAATTCGCCAGCGTGTATTTCAAGTCTTCGGGTTTGCGGCACTGGAATGTAGGCACGTTGCTCAAAATCGGTTTTTCGCCCAAATAAAACTCGATCATTTGCGGCACATAAGGGTAGATGGATTTGTCATCGGCAATGCCTGTGCCCACCGCATTGCAAATGCTCACGTGACCTGCGCGGTAAGCCTCCATCAAACCTGCGCAGCCCAAGGTGGAGTCTTTGCGGAAAATTTTGGGGTCTAAAAAATCGTCGTCCACGCGGCGGTAAATCACATCCACGCGTTTGGGGCCGCGGGTGGTGCGCATGTAAACAAAGCTGTCTTTGACAAACAAATCTTGACCTTCAACCAATTCCACGCCCATTTGCTGCGCCAAAAAGGCGTGCTCAAAATACGCGCTGTTGTACATGCCAGGCGTGAGCACGACCACGGTGGGGTTGTCGGTGGTGGCTGGGCTGCTGGCGCGCAAGGTGTCGAGCAACAAGTCGGGGTAATGCGCAACGGGTTCGACCCGGTATTGGCTGAACAAGTCGGGAAAGAGGCGCATCATCATTTTGCGATCTTCTAGCATGTAGCTCACGCCGCTGGGCACGCGCAAATTGTCTTCGAGCACAAAGTACTCGCCCTCGCCTTGGGCGTTGGGCGCTCGCACAATGTCAATCCCGCTGATGCTCGAATAGACCTGATTGGGCACATTCACGCCCATCATTTCAGAGCGAAATTGTGCGTTGTTGAGCACTTGTTCTGCCGGAATAACGCCCGCTTTGAGGATTTCTTGCTCGTGGTAGACGTCGTGAATGAAGCGGTTGAGCGCCGTCACGCGCTGCTCCAAGCCTTTTTGCATATCGCGCCACTCATGCGCGGGAATGATGCGAGGAATGACGTCAAACGGAATCAAACGCTCAGTGCCAGCACCATCTTCGTCTTTGTCGCCATAGACCGCAAAGGTAATGCCCACGCGCCTGAAAATAACTTCGGCCTCCTCGCGTCTGCCTTGCATGAGCTTGGGGTCTTGACGTTGCAGCCATGTCAGGTAATTTTTGTACTGGGCGCGAACATCGGCCTCCCCCTTGAGCAAATCAGCTTGGTGAAGCTGAGCGAACATCTCATCGAACTTGTGCATGGCGAACTCCTAGCCCTAACCATAGCAAATAAAGTGCCACGTATTAAAACTGGTGGTTCCAATAGTTTTTTTGTTTAGCCCGCTCGCATTGCACCAATTCGGGTTGCTGGCTTTGCCAAAATGTCGCACCGCATTGGGGCGTCTGCACCAAATGCACGGCCAAGGCCTCATAACGCGCGACCACATCGGCACGCGGATGCCCGAACCGATTCCGATACCCCGCCTGCACCACCGCAATTTGAGGCCGCACGGCCTGCAAAAACGGCTGCGTTGAAGAAGTCGCGCTGCCGTGGTGCGGCACGAGTAGCCAATCTGCTTGTAAATCGGTTGCTGCAGTGGCTTGCCGTGCCAGCAATTCAAGCTCTTGCTTGGCCTCGATATCGCCCACCAACAAAGCAGTGCGGCCACTGGCGCTTTGCACGCGCAGCACGCAGCTCAAGGCATTGCTGGGCAGCTTTTTTTGATAGTCATCGCTTGTCGGGTGCAACACCTCAAAGTAGACGCCATCCCACTGCCAACGCTGCCCTGCCTCGCAGGTGTGCATCACCCCCAAACTGCGCAAAGGGTGCTCACGCGCAACGGATGTCCACACCTGTGCTTGTGGCTGAGTGGCCAAGACTGCAGCCAAACCACCGCTGTGGTCTGCGTCTTGGTGACTGACGACGATGCGCGTGAGACGTTCGCCCAAGCTTTGCAAGAGCGGCACAAGCACCCGTTGCCCCGCGTCGCTTTGTGCGCTGTAGCGCGGCCCCGTGTCGTAGAGCAAGCTGTGGCTGGCTGTTCTGAGCAGCACAGCATGGCCTTGACCCATGTCGGCGGCGAGCAAATCGAACTCACCGGCCTCAGGCCGCAAGACTTGCCAAGTGATCAATGGCAAGACCCAGACCAGCCCCAGCAAACGCAGCCACCACGGCAAGCGCAGCGCCCACAGGCTCAAGCCCAAAACCGCCGCCACACCTGCCCACGCAGGCGCAGCCGCGCCAGACCATTGCGCCAGCGGCCAAGCGCTCAAGTCGGCCAAAAGGGTTTGGGAAACCTGCACGCTCCAAGCGGCGAAGCTCCAGGCTTGGGGGACGATCAAGCCCAACAAACACAAGGGCGTGACCCACAAAGTAATCCAAGGTACCGCCAGCACATTTGCCGCAAACCCCACCAGCGACACCTGATGAAACAACACCAGCGAGAGTGGCGCCAAGCACACGCTCATGAGCCATTGCTCTTTGAACAATGAGAGCGTTTGGCGCAGAAGGCTTGGAGTTTGGCGCGGCCAGACATCGCGCCCAGAAGCAAACAACAAGGCCACCGCCACAAAACTCAACCAAAACCCAGCTTGCAGCAACGCCCATGGATCGCACATCACCACCAGCCAAGCCACCACACTCCAGTTGTAAAACCACGGCCAGCGCTTGTCGTGCCATCGCAGCAGGATGAACAAAACCAACATGAGCACGGTGCGTTGCGCTGGCACGCCCCAGCCAGTAAACACCGCATACAACAAGGCCGACACACAAGCCGCCGCATAGGCCACATCAACCGTTGGGCAACGCAATGCCCATGGGTTGTGCGGTTGCCAAGCATCGCTGCGCCGCCACATAAAGCCCACGCAGACCGCCACGACCCACGCCAAGCCTGTGATGTGCAAGCCCGAAATCGACATCAAATGCGCCACACCGGTGGCTCGAAATACCTGCCAATCGCTGCGATCAATGGCCGCTTGGTCGCCCAAGGTCAAGGCTGAGACGATGCCCGCTGCACTGCGATCTTCAATTCGAGATTCAATGGTGTCGCGCACCCGCTGCCGCAGGGCTTGAACGGGATAAGCGGCACTGTTGCCCAACAGCACGGGCTCTGGCTCTTGCTTGTTGTGGCGCACATAGCCGCTGGCTTGCAAGCCTTGCTGCCACATCCACAGCTCGGTGTCAAAACCATGCGGGTTGATGCTGCCGTGCGGCACTTTGAGGCGCACAAAAAAACGCCAGCGCTGGCCGACCTTGAGTGTGGGAGGCGACAAGCGAGGGTCTTCGTTGGCATACCAATTGAGCAAAAGGCTTGAAGGCACATTCACAACATTGGCTGACGAATCCACCTCAAAACGAAAGCGCCAATGGCCTGCTTCTAAATCAGGCAAGGCCGAAATCACGCCTTGCACTTGCAGGGATTGACCTTCCAGCGCAGGGTTCAACGCCTGTTGTTGATATAGCGCTGCTCGCCAGCCCGTTTGCGCAAAACTCAACAAGGCGCAGGCAAGTGCCAGCAAGGCGTTGCGTAACACGGGTCTTGTTTTGACATGCCCACATAAAACCCATACGCCCACCAAGCCACAACCGGCATAAGCTCCCCAGCCCCACAACTGCGCTTGCTGCAATTGCACGGCCACGCCCAAGATGCCGCCCCAACATACGCTCAACAATGTCCACACATCCACGCCCCTGCACTTGGGGCTTGAATGTAGGCATGTGTGGGCGCTCTGCGTCTAAGCGGCGCTTAATTTAAGCGGCGGTGGTTCACGCCATTGCTTGGAGATTTATGCAGCCGGTTTGGCGTTGCTACAAATCTCTTTTTTGAGCATGGCCATGTAGGTGTTGGGACGAATCGGGGTTTCGCGGTAACGCCACTCTTGGACATCGTCGCTGGACACTTCTTTGCCCTTGCCCATGGGCTGGTCGAAGTAACTGATGGACAGGCGCACCACGGTGTCGTTTTTGCAGTACATGCGCACACGCATCATGTAGGACTTGTAGTTCTCGCCATTGGGGGTTTTATCGCCTTTGGCGTTATCACTCAAAATCCAAGCATAGCGAGATACATGCACAGGCATGACAGAATTCTTATCAAAGTAATATGCGATGTCTTCGTCTTTGGACAACTCGCTCCAGTCCGCATGAGCCGCCCAAGGCAAGCCACAGACCAAAGCCAACAGCACAGAAAAAAAGCGACGCAAGACCATGTTTGATACTCGTTTGAAACCTACTCGACGTAAAGATCGGCACAAACGCTGGAAACTTGAATGCACCAGCATGATGCAAGCAGGCTGGCGCGTGTCTTGCTAGAGGATTTCTATGTCTATACACGCTGCACTTCACCACGTCACACATTATCGCTACGACCGCCCTGTGCAACTGGGGCCGCAAGTCATCCGATTGCGCCCTGCGCCGCACTGCCGCAGCAAAATTTTGTCCTACTCGCTCAAGGTGGAGCCAGCGCACTTTGTCAACTGGCAACAAGACCCGTTTGCCAACTACCAAGCGCGTTTGGTGTTCCACGAAAAAACCACCGAATTCAAAGTCACGGTGGATGTGGTGGTCGAGATGGCGGTCTACAACCCCTTCGATTTTTTCTTGGAACCCTATGCCGAGCAAATGCCCTTCAAATACGAGGCCAAGCTCAAGCAAGAGTTGGCGCCGTATTTGGAAGCTTCGGCGGGTGGCAGCAAATTCAAAGCCTATGCCAAGGCTGTGAAGGCCAAGCTCGATGTCAAACACCCGATACGCAGCATCGATTTTTTGGTGCAACTCAACCAGCAGTTGCAACACGATATTCGCTACCTCATCCGCATGGAGCCAGGGGTGCAAACCGCCGAGGAAACCCTGCAGCTGGCCAGCGGATCATGCCGCGACAGCGCTTGGTTGTTGGTGCAATTGCTGCGCTACTGCGGCTTGGCAGCGCGGTTTGTGTCGGGCTATTTGATTCAGCTCGCGCCCGACGTCAAAGCGCTGGACGGCCCCAGCGGCACGGAGGTGGACTTCACCGACTTACACGCTTGGTGCGAGGTGTATTTGCCCGGCGCAGGCTGGGTGGGACTAGACCCGACTTCTGGCTTGTTGGCGGGCGAAGGCCATATTCCATTGGCTTGTACACCCCAACCCTCCAGCGCGGCGCCCATCGAGGGTTTGGTGGACGAAGCCGAAGTGACCTTTGCGCACGAGATGAAAGTCAGCCGCGTGCTGGAGTCGCCCCGGGTGACCAAGCCATACACCGACGAGCAATGGGTACAAGTCCTGAGCTTGGGCGAACAAGTCGATCAGCGCTTGTTGGCCGATGATGTGCGCCTGACCATGGGCGGTGAGCCCACTTTTGTGGCCGTGAGTGACCGCGATGCACCAGAATGGAACACCGACGCCCTAGGCCCCACCAAGCGAGGAATTGCCACCGAGTTGGTGCACAAGCTGCGCAAAGAATATGGTGCGGGTGGTTTTTTGCATTTTGGGCAAGGCAAGTGGTATCCGGGTGAGCAACTGCCGCGCTGGGCGCTGGGCATTCATTGGCGCACCGATGGTCAGCCGTGTTGGAGCAACCCCGATTTATTTGCGGACGAACGCGATGCGCATTTCTACACCAGCGACGACGCCAATGCCTTCACCCGCACACTGGCGCACAAACTGGGCTTGAGCGGTCAAACCATCATGCCCGGCTACGAAGACACTTGGTACTACCTGTGGCGCGAGCGCCGCTTGCCTGTCAACGTCGACCCGTTTGAATCTCGCCTAGACGACCCGCTGGAGCGCGACCGTTTGCGCCGCGTGTTTGAAAATGGCTTGGATCAACCGGTGGGCTACATCTTGCCCTTGGGCGCGAATGATCCGCTCTTGGGAGGCGCACGCTGGCAATCGGGCGCTTGGTTTGTGCGCGATGAGCGCCTGTATTTGATGCCTGGCGACTCGCCCATGGGCTACCGTCTGCCTCTGGATTCCCTGCCTTGGGTGAGCAAAAACGACGCCCAACATCCGATCGACCAAGACCCGTTTGCACCACGCGCAAACTTGCCGCACGCAGCCGCCATCAAGGCGCAGTTTGCCGATCACGCGCGTTTCACCCATTACCCCTCTGAGGCGCAAGCCCCCGCCAAATTCGAATCCGCCCATTGGCTCAAACGCACCGCTTTGTGCGTGGAAGTGCGCGACCCCGCGCGAGGCAACGGCGCAGGTGCTGAATTTGACGCCAGCAACACCCCCAAACGCGGCGTGATGTATGTCTTCATGCCGCCGCTCACGCGCTTGGAAGACTACTTGGAATTGCTCGGCGCAATTGAAGCCACCGCCCAATCGCTCAACATCCGCATTGTGTTGGAGGGCTACCCACCTCCACGCGATCCGCGCCTCAAAGTGCTGCAAGTCACGCCCGATCCGGGTGTGATTGAAGTCAACATCCACCCTGCCAACAACTGGCATGAGCTGGTCGATCACACCGAGTTTTTGTACCAAGCTGCATTTGAGACCCGCTTGTCTGCCGAAAAATTCATGACCGATGGCCGCCACACTGGCACGGGCGGGGGCAACCATTTTGTGATGGGCGGCGCAAGCGCTGCGGACAGTCCCTTCTTGCGCAAGCCCGAATTGCTGGCCAGTTTGGTGCTGTATTGGCACAACCATCCATCGCTGAGTTATTTGTTCAGTGGCATGTTCATCGGCCCCACCAGCCAAGCACCGCGTGTGGACGAGGCGCGAAACGACCAAATTTACGAGCTTGAAATTGCGCTGCGTGAAATCAACCGCAACCGCGAGCTTTATGGTGCAGACATGCCGCCATGGCTGGTGGATCGAAGCCTGCGCAACATCTTGATCGATGTCACGGGCAACACGCATCGCTCCGAGTTTTGCATTGACAAGCTGTATTCACCCGATTCCAGCACGGGTCGGCTGGGTTTGCTGGAGCTGCGTGCGTTTGAAATGCCACCGCACGCCCGCATGAGCGTGGTGCAGCAGTTGTTGCTCCGCGCCTTGGTGTCGCGTTTTTGGTCAACGCCCTACACCGCCCGCGCCACGCGCTGGGGCACGGAGTTGCACGACCGCTTCATGTTGCCGTATTTTGTGAAAGCCGATTTTGACGATGTGCTGACCGAGCTGGGCGACCACGGTTTTCGCTTTGACCCGAGTTGGTTTGCCCCACATTTTGAATTCCGCTTCCCGCGCGTGGGCGAGTTGGTCACGCAAGGCATGACGCTGGCGCTGCGCACGGCGCTTGAGCCTTGGCATGTCATGGGCGAAGAAAATGGCGGTGGCGGCACGGTGCGCTACGTCGACTCATCGCTGGAGCGCATTGAGGTGCAGGTCAACGGCCTCAATCCGAGCCGCCACACGGTCATGGTCAACGGCAGGCCACTGCCCTTGCAGCCCACGGGCAATGTGGGCGAATATGTGGCGGGCGTGCGCTACAAAGCCTGGGCGCCGCCCTCGGCCTTGCATCCCAGCATTGGTGCGCATGCACCCTTGACCTTTGACATCGTAGATACATGGATGAAACGCGCCATTGGCGGCTGTCAATACCATGTGTCGCATCCGGGCGGATTGAGCTATGAGAGCTTTCCCGTCAACGCCTACGAGGCCGAGAGTCGTCGCTTGTCGCGCTTTTTCACCACAGGGCATACGCCTGGGGTGCAGCACATGAGCAAGGTCAATGCCGAGTTGGTGGCCAGCCCTGAATTTCCGTTCACCTTGGATTTGCGTCGCTAGGCCGCGCGCGGTGAGACAATGCAGCCATCGTGTCCACACCTATTCCTGCCACCGACGCTGCAAGCCAAGAACCACGTCTGGTTGATGTGGTGAAGGCTCTCATACACCCTGCCGCCAGCGGGCACTTTGACGAACTCCAAGACGGGCCAGCGCGTGAGGCCAAAGACCTCGACCTAGCCCCCGTCTGGCAAGGCTTTTTCGAGCAACTGGGCAGCAGCCGCGCCGAAGACCTCAAGCGTCGCAACCAAACGCTGGCGCGCCAAGTGCGCGACAACGGCATCACTTACAACGTGTATGCCAACCCGAACAGCCCTCAGCGGCCTTGGGCAGTCGATTTGTTCCCGCTCATCATCACGCCGCAGAGCTGGCAGCAGATTGAATCGGGCGTCATCCAGCGGGCGCGCTTGCTTGAAAGCATCATGGCCGATGTGTATGGCGAACAAAAGCTGATTCGCCAAGCCCTGATTCCCGCTGCTTTGGTGCAAGGCCATCCCGGTTATTTGCGCGCCATGCACGGCATTGTGCCGGCGGGTGGCAAGCATTTGCACATTGCCGCATTTGACTTGGCGCGGGGCGTGGATGGGCAATGGTCGGTCGTGTCGCAGCGCACCCAAGCGCCATCGGGTTTGGGGTATTTGCTGGAAAACCGCTTGCTCATATCGCAGCAGTTTCCGCAAGCCTTTGAATCGCTGCGCATTCAGCGCTTGGCCGCGAGTTATCGGCATTGGATGAACTCGCTAAAGCGCCACAGCACGGCTGGCGAGAACGCGCATGTGGCCTTGCTCACGCCGGGTCCGTACAACGAAACTTATTTTGAACACGCCTACCTCGCCCGCTATCTCGGCCTGTCCTTGGTCGAAGGCGGCGATTTGACGGTGCGCGACGAACGTTTGTATTTGCGCACCTTGCGCGGTTTAGAGCCGGTACATGTGCTCATCAAGCGCATGGATGACGAATTTTTAGATCCGCTGGAGTTGCGTGCCGACTCCACGCTGGGTATTCCAGGCCTGCTGCAAGCCATTCGAGCTGGCCATGTGGTGATGGCCAACACGCCCGGCTCAGCGTTTTTAGAGTCGCCCGCCTTGCTGGGCTTTTTGCCCGCGCTATCAGAGGCCTTATTGGACGAAGACTTGCTCATGCCCGCGCTCGATACTTGGTGGTGTGGCGAAGCAGCGGCCATGACGTCGGCGCTCACGCATTTGGAACACACCGTCATCAAGCCGACCTATCCCGTCTCTAGCTTTGGTGCGGCACTGGGCTTTAACCTCACGCCTTCACAACGCGATGAATGGGCGGGGCGCATCAGCCGCAACCCAGACGCGCATTGCTTGCAGGCCTACACACCGCTGGCGCAAATGCCCACTTGGCTCGACAGCGAACAAGCCGTGGTGCCGCGCTCTTTCATGCTGCGCGTGTTTGCCTTGCGAGACGGCGCCGACTCTTGGCGCGTCTTACCCGGCGGCTTGGCACGCATTGCGCCTGCTAACGCACAAATTGCGTCCATGCAAAGCGGTGGCAGCAGCGCCGACGTGTGGGTGCAAACCCATGCACCCGTGGACCGAACCACCTTGCTCACCAAGCCCTCCAACGCCAGCGAATGGTCGCCGCGCAAACGCATTGTGACCAGCCGCGCCGCAGAAAACCTATATTGGCTGGGACGCTACAGCGAGCGCTGCGAAAACAATGTCCGCTGGGTCAAGTTGTGTTTGGAAGCGCTCAACAACCAAGAGCCAGTCTCAGACATCACTTGGACTTGGATGCACCAGCTCAGCCAAACCCAAGGCTTGATTCCGCCCAACGTACCACGCCGCATGTTAGAGCGCACCTTGCTCGCCGGGCTGGACCAAGACGCGCAAACCACCAGCGTGGGCTACAACCTGCGCAGCTTGCGCCAAGCGGCCTCGTCTTTGCGCGAGCGACTCTCCAGCGAACAATGGGGCGTGATTGAGCGCTGCGTAGAGCGTTTTAATTCAGAATGCCAGCAAATGCTCTCGCACCCTGAGTTTTCGGCGGTGCAGGCCATTCAAACGCTGGATGCCACCAGCTCGTCCTTGGCCGCCATCACCGGCGCGCAAACCGACCGCATGACGCGCGATGACGGCTGGCAACTGCTCAGCATTGGCCGTCATGTGGAGCGTTTGGCGTTTTTATCGCAGTGCTTGACCTTGAGTGTGGACTTGGGTGCGTTGGACGACCCCATTCACAGCTCCCACTTTGCGGCGCTGCTGGCGGTGTTTGACAGCACCATCACTTTCAATGCGCAGTTCCAACTGCACCGCGAGTTGCCGCCACTGTTGTCGCTGTTGGTGCTTGACCGTGACAACCCACGTTCCCTGGCTTGGGTGTCACGAGCTTTGCGCTCGCGCTTGTCCAAGCTGGCCGACACGCCCATTGGCGAGCCTGATGCGCTGGCGCAGCTCGTGCCCAAGTTTGACATCGATTTACAAACCCTGTGCACACGTGGTGAGCTGCAACAGCTCCCGCACCTGCAAGAGACCTTGGCGCAATGCAGCCAAGCCGCATGGCAAGTCTCAGACGCTGTCACAGCGCGCTACTTCAGTCACACGCTCGATGCGGACAGCATTGGCATTTAAGAGCGAGTTGCGCCATGTTGCTTGATATTCACCACAGCACAATCTACACCTACTCGCCACAAGTCAACACCGCGCAACACATTGCGCACCTG
Organism: uncultured Burkholderiales bacterium; assembly: GCA_903832625.1. Lineage (GTDB taxonomy): Bacteria > Pseudomonadota > Gammaproteobacteria > Burkholderiales > Burkholderiaceae_C > Limnohabitans. The sequence continues at coordinate 78,900 of CAILCI010000065.1, forward strand.
ATGCCGCGCAACACGCCCGTGCAAGTGGTAGAAATGACGGGTCTTGGCATCAACCCGCCGCCCGCACAAGTGCGCCATTCGCTCGACGCCTTTGGCAACCACCGCTCGTTTTTCTCCATTCCCACGGCACACACCGAACTCTCGGTGAGCGCGCACAGCCGCTTGGAAACCCAGCCATCCTCACTCAGTAGGGCCGAAGTTGATCACTTGGCCAACACCTCGCTGCCATGGGAAAAACTGCGCGAACGATTTCGCTATCAGGCAGGCGCGTCGTTTGACGAAGCGCAAGAATTTGTTTTTGCCTCGCCCTACGTGCAAGCGCACGCCGAATTTGCCAACTACGCCCGCAAGAGTTTCTCGCCCAACCGACCTGCGCTGCAAGCCACCATCGAATTGATGTCGCGCATTCACCAAGACTTTGAATACGCCAGCCTGAGCACCGATGTTCACACTCCCGCGCTTGAAGCCTTGGCGCAGCGCCGTGGTGTATGCCAAGATTTTGCGCACATCATGCTGGCGTGTTTGCGCACCCTGGGCTTGGCCGCGCGCTATGTCAGCGGCTATGTGCTGACGCATCCGCCCGAGGGTCAGCCACGCTTGATTGGCTGCGATGCCTCGCACGCTTGGGTGTCTTTGTATCTGCCTGAGGTGGGCTGGTTCGATTTAGACCCCACCAACAACCGCTGTGGCTTGAATTCTCCCGGCGAGGACTATGCCTGCGTGGCCTGGGGGCGCGACTTTGGCGATGTTTCGCCCGTGCGCGGTGTGATTCACGGCGGGGCAAGCCATACACTCCAAGTCGCGGTGACCGTCACACCCTTGGGCTAAAGGCCTTGCTGGCGCTCTAGAATCTGCGTTCTTCACAAAGGACATCGCATGAGCGTTTACGACAAACTCAAAGCCCTGCACATTGATTTGCCTCCGGTGGCCACGCCTGCTGCGGCTTATGTGCCGTTCGCACAAACTGGCAATTTGGTTTTTTTGAGCGGCCACATCGCCAAAAAAGCAGGTCAAGTTTGGACGGGACAACTGGGCAAGACCATGCAAACCGCTGAGGCCAAAGAGGCCGCCCGCGCCGTCGCCATTGACTTGCTAGGCACACTGCATGCGGCGGTGGGCGATTTGAACAAGGTCAAGCGCATTGTCAAAGTCATGAGCTTGGTCAACTCCAGCCCCGACTACACCGAGCACCATTTGGTGACCAACGGATGCAGCGAATTGCTGGGCGAATTGTTTGGCGACAAAGGCGCTCATGCCCGCAGCGCGTTTGGCGTGGCGCAATTGCCCTTGGGCGCGTGTGTCGAAATTGAGCTGATCGCTGAAATCGGCTGACCATGCAAACCGCTCGCACCACAACACCGCTGTTTGTGAGCCAGACGCTGCTGCACCTGCGTGCAATCAGCGACTTTGTGGCCTTGTTGGGCCTGTTGTGGGGCGTGGCTTTGGGGCTTGCGGTGGCGCACTTTGGACACAACGACATCGGACTGACCACGCAAATTGTGGGCGCTGCCCTGCTTCAAAAATTACCCAGCCTCACGGTGGCCATGGTGCTGGCCGTTCGTTTGGTTTTGTTTCAGTCTTTGGAGCGAGATGGCAATGCAGGTTTGGGCGCAGACATGTTGGCCGCCGTTTGGACGAGCTGCGTGGCCTTGGTGGTGTTTGTCGCGCTGGCACTGCTCGGACTGGCCGTGGGCATTGAATCTGACGCGGCGGGCATGGCGCATATTTGGCTCGATCAAATTGGACAAAGCTACAGTGTGTGGGAGTTGCCAAGACTATTTGCACGCATGTGCCTCATCGCCTTGGGCTTGGGCTGGATTGGACATGTGGACAGACTGCTGCTGCGCACACGCCACGAAAATCCCTCGCGTAGCGCCACGCGGCTGTTGTGGCTCATGATCATTGCAATTTTGGTGGTTGAAGTGTTTGACAGTTACTTGAATGGAATGCCCACATGACTCATCCCTCCTCTAAGCACGCGCTGCGACAGGTGTTGTTGATCTCTGCAATTGCTTTGGCTTTGCTGTTTGGCTTTGGTATTTGGTTGGTCAAAAAACAAGGTGTTTTTGACAACAACCTGAGCTTGCGTTTTACCGCCAACACGGGCGAACATCTGAACACTGGCATGAAACTGATGTTCCAAGGCTTTCCGATTGGCCATGTCAGCGCCTTAGAGCTGAGAGCCGACGGTCAAATAGAAGGTCGTTTGATGATTCGCGAAAAATACCGCGGCTTGGCGACCCAAGGCTCGCAAATTGAACTCTCGGCCAACCAACTGGTAGGCACTAACTTGGTGTGGAAGAAAAACGAGACCACCACCGCGCTATTGGCCAACGATGCCACGCTGGACCTTGATCACCAAGATTTGGCTCATGCGCTGGAACAAAAAATCATGGACAAACTAGACCCAGCAATTGGCCGCATCATGGCCATGAGCACTGAGGTGATGGATCCAAACAAAGGTTTGCCCGCCACGCTGCAACACATCAATGCCACCTTGGTGTCTACCGAAAAACTGCTCAATGGTCTCAATGCCCGTGCTCAAGATCCGCGTGTGGATCACCTGTTGACCCATTTGGACGAGGCAAGTGCTAGTGTGGTGAAGTCAGCTGAGTTGACAGAGAAAAACATGGCTCAAACCAAACTGGTGCTTGAATCAACCAAGCAAACCTTAGACAGTGTTCATGGTTTGGTCCACCACAGCAACGAGACGCTGGAAGATTTCCGCCGCGGCACCTTGGGTCGCTGGATTGCGCCACCGCGCAAAGCGGCTTCTAATCCACAGTAAAGATGCCCGGGCCGCTCTCCAAGCGATCCAGCGCCATTCCGCAGCCTTTGACGACGCAGGTCAGCGGATCCTCGGCAATCAACACGGGCAAGCCTGTTTCTTCGGCAATCAGGCGGTCTAAATCACGCAACAAAGCGCCGCCTCCGGTCAGCATGATGCCTCTCTCAGCAATGTCCGAACTGAGTTCGGGTGGCGTTTTTTCTAGGGCATTTTTGACCGTTGAGACCAAGCTGTTGAGCGAATCGGTCAGGGCTTCCAAAATTTCGTTGGAACTGATGGTGAAACTTTGCGGGATGCCTTGGCTCAAATTGCGACCCGTGATTTCCATCTCCTGCACCTGAGCGCCGGGAAATGCCGAGGCGATTTCTTTTTTGAGACGCTCCGCCGTTTGTTCACCAATCAACATGCCAAAGTTGCGCCGCACGTAGTTCACAATGGCTTCATCGAACTTGTCGCCACCTATGCGTGCGCTGTTTTTGTAAACCATGCCGCCCAAGGACAAAATGCCTACCTCGGTCGTGCCCCCCCCAATATCGACGACCATGGAGCCACACGGCTCGGTCACGGGCAGACCTGCACCAATTGCGGCGGCCATAGGCTCTTCAATCAAATAAACCTCTGAAGCGCCCGCGCCCAAGGCAGACTCGCGAATGGCGCGCCGCTCCACCTGTGTAGAGCCGCAAGGGACACAAATAACGATGCGCGGGCTGGGACGAAACAAGGTGGCGGGGTTGGCCATTTTGATGAAATGCTTGAGCATCACCTCGGTCACGGTGAAGTCAGCAATCACGCCATCTTTCATCGGTCGCACGGCTTCAATGCCCGCCGGCACACGCCCCATCATTGACTTGGCTTCGTTTCCAACAGCCAAGACTGAAGTTTTACCGTTGAAGCGCCCCTCGCGTTTGATGACCACCACCGAAGGCTCGTCAATGACAATGCCTTTGTCCCTGCTGTATATCAAGGTGTTGGCTGTTCCTAAATCGATGGCGATGTCGGTCGAAAAATAATGCGAAAAGCTGGAAAACAAAGCAGTCCCCCTGTAATAAATTTACAGGCAGATTATCAGTAATTTATTGCCTCAATTTGAATCTACACATAATAATTTTCAAGATTTAATAATCACTTTTAGTTCAATTGGTCGGTGGCGTGCACGGTCCTTGAAAATAAATCCGTGCCGCCTGCCCATCCACTACGGTGTCGTTGTACCCAAATAAGATGCGACTGTCGCGCTCAATGCGGATTTCTGACTCTTTGGCCGTCAGCTTATTTTTGCGATGAGCGCCCATTTGCTTGGGATTGGTCAAGTTTTTACCTGAAAATTCTTCGGTTTCCAAGCTGCTGACCTGTGCCGAATACAACTTGGAATTGGGGATTTTCAAAAATAAATTTTTACCCAAGCTCTGAATTTCAACCACGATGTGCTCGGGTGGAAGTTTTTTGTCTTCCATCGCAGGCACAGTGCCTGAAACATCACAGGGCATTTTGAATGTTTGGGCTTGCGCACACACATTGAGTGCAAAAAACAATATAAAACCGAGCAACTTTTTCATGGATTTCTCCGTTCGAATTGCTGGAATTCTAAACAGATCAGAACCACAAAATTTATAAAGAATCGTTAAGAACCTGCCGTCCAGAATCATTCAGGTTTGATACCTGCAGTTTGAATGACACTTGTCCAGGTTTCAATTTCCGATTTGACAAACGCCGTATAGGCTTTGCCTCCCAAGGTGGGAATCACAAAGCCCACCGACGTCAAACGTTGGCGCACTGCATCGGAGTTAATGGCTTGCACCACTGTGGCTTCGAGCTTGTCAGCAATGGCTTGGGGCGTACCTTTGGCCACCGACAAGCCCGACCAAGACAAGGCTTGAAAGCCTTTGTAGCCGGACTCGGCGACGGTCGGCACATCGGGATACAGCGGGTTGCGCTGCAAGCTGCTCACCGCAATGGGACGAATTTTGCCCGCCTTGACATAGGGCATGGCCGCGTCTTGGTTGATGAAAATCATGGGCACTGTGCCGGCCAACAAATCGTTGAGCAATGGCCCGCCGCCTCGGTAGGGAATGCCCGTCAGGAAAATACCTGTGGTCTGCTTGAACAACTCCATCGCCATGTGCCCAGAGGCCGCATGGGTAAAACCGTAGTCAAGCTTGCCGGGATTTTTCTTGGCGTAACCCACAATGTCGGCCACGGTTTTGAAGGGCATGGAGGGATGCACCACCAAGACATTGGGGCCTGAGTTGACTTGTGACAAATGCACAAAATCGGTCAGCGAGTTGTATTTGAGTTTGGGATCCAGGCCGTGCGCGACTGCGTTTTGTCCCACACCAGTTTGAATGATCGTGTAACCGTCGGCGGGCATTTTGACCGCGCGATCTGTCCCAATGATGCCGCCCGCGCCGCCAATGTTCTCAACAATCACCGCTTGTTTGAGAATGCGCGACAACTCTTCGGCCATCAAACGTCCCAGAATATCGCTGGTGCCGCCCGCTGGGAATGGCACGATGAGTTTGATGGGTCGGCTGGGGTAATCGCCCTCAGCCCAAGAAGCTGGCAAGCTACTGGCCAGCATGCCTGAAGCTAGGGTTTTGAGGAGTTGTCGTTTTTGCATGGTGGTTTTTAAGTGATGGGCGCGGGGTTGAACAACACCAAGGCATTGTGCAATTTCCACTTTTCGGCCCAAGTTTTGCGGCCACTGGCCACGTCGAGTAGCAAGTGAAACAACTCCCAGCCTGCTTCTTCGATGGTGATTTGCCCGTCGGCAATGCGCCCAGCGTTCATGTCCATCAAATCGTGCCAGCGTGTGGCCAAGTCGGTGCGGGTGGCGACTTTGACCACGGGACACTCGGCCAAGCCATAAGGCGTGCCGCGGCCGGTGGTGAAAACATGTAGGTTCATGCCCGCCGCCAATTGCAGGGTGCCGCAAATAAAGTCGCTCGCAGGCGTGGCCGCAAAGACCAAGCCTTTTTGGTCAGACTTGAGTTTGTTACCGGGCGAGAGCACATGCGAGATGGCAGCGCTGCCGCTTTTGATGATGGAGCCCATGGCTTTTTCAGCGATGTTGGACAAGCCACCCGCTTTGTTGCCGGGCGTGGTGTTGGCGGTGCGGTCAGCACGGCCACGGTCTAAGTATTGGTCGTACCAACCCAGCTCGTCGATGATGCGCTGCGCCACGGCAGGCGTGGCTGCCCGCGACGTGAGTTGCTCCACGGCGTCGCGCACTTCGGTGTTTTCGGAGAACAAGATGGTCGCGCCTGCGCGCACCAACAAATCGGCCATGTAGCCCACAGCCGGATTGGCGGTGACGCCTGAGAACGCATCGCTGCCGCCGCATTGCACGCCAACCACCAAGGCGCTGGCTGGCACGGTTTGACGACGCCGCGCATTCAAGCGCTCCAAATGCGGTTTGGCGCGGGCCACGATGTCGTCAATCATGGACACAAAGCCCACATGCGAATCGTGCTGCAAACACACCGTATCCAGCGCGGCATCAGGCTCGCGCAAGTCTTGAATCGGGAAACTTCCTGCGGGCAGCAAGCGATCAGGTTGCAACTTTTCGCAGCCCAAACTCACCACCATCACCTCGCCGCCAAAGTTGGGGTTGAGGCTGATGTTGCGCAGCGTGCGAATGGGAATTTCCGCACCTGGTGCGTCAATCGCCACGCCGCAGCCGTAGGTGTGCTCCAAGCCCACCACACCGTCCACATTCGGGTAGTGCGGCAACAGCTCTTTGCGAATGCGCTCCACCGCTACGCTCACCACGCCCGCCACACATTGCACGGTGGTGGTGATGGCCAGCAAATTGCGTGTCCCCACCGAACCATCGGCGTTGACGAAACCTTCAAAGGTAAAACCTTGCAGAGGCTCCCACTGCGGTTGCACAACGCTTGCCATCGGCAAATCTTGCAACTCACGCGCGGCGGGAATATCGAGCAAACGCTCATGCACCCAACTGCCTCCGGCTATGTCTTGCTTGGCATAGCCCACCGGCACGTTGTAGCGCAATATTGCTTGGCCTTGCGCAATGTCGAGCAACGCGACTTTGTGGCCTTGCGGCACTTTGTCGCGCAACACCAAGCCGCTGGGCAACACGGTGTTGGCAGGCAAGCCGCCGTCGTTGGCGATGATGGCGACGTTGTCGCCTGCGTGCATTTGAATCGCCAAAGGCGCGGAGCTTGCAGACATGGGCGTCCCTAAAACATCACTTGAGCATATTGGGCAACCAGAGCGAGAAGATGGGCACATAAGTGACCAGCAACAAGCTCATGCCCAGCGCACCGTAAAACGGCGCAATCGTGCGCATGACCTGCCCTACCGATATTTCACCAATGGCGCAGCCCACAAACTGAACCGTTCCCACTGGCGGCGTGTTCAGACCCAAGGCGCAGTTGATCAGCATCAAAATGCCAAACTGCAAAGGATCCATGCCAAAGTGCATGGCAATGGGCATGAAGATGGGTGTGCAAATCAAAATGGTGGCGGCCATGTCCAGGAAAGTTCCCAAGACAAACAACAACACGTTGATCATCAAGAAAATCACCCACGGTGTAGAACTGACCAACTGCATCAATTCACCCGTTTTTTCGGGCACTTCGTACAAAGCCATGAAATAGCCAAAGGCGTTGGAGATACCAATCAAGAGCAGCACCACGCCCGTGGTTTTACAGGCCTTGGCGCAGGCTTTGATGAAGTTGTGCCACGTCAGTGAACGGTAAATGAACACCGTCACAAACAAAGCCCAAGCCACCGCAATGGAGGCCGATTCGGTGGCGGTAAACGCGCCAGACAAAATGCCCACCAAAATAATGACCACCACAAACAAACCAGGCACTGCACCACCAAAGGCTTTGAGCACTTCGCCCCAGCCCGGGAATGCACCATGAATCGGGTAGCCGCGTTTGACCGCCACCCAATAAGCGGCAGCCAAATTGCACAAGGTCAAAATCAGCGCGGGCACCATGCCTGCCAAGATCAAACCAAACATGCTCACGCTGGCAATGCCCGAAGCCGCCAAAGTGAAGATGATCATGTTGTGTGAGGTCGGCATGATGGCACCTACCAAGGCGGCGTGGGTGGTCACGTTGACGGCATAGTCGGCGTCATAGCCTTCTTTTTTCATCAAAGGAATCATCACCGAACCCATGGCCGAGACGTCAGCCAAAGGCGAACCCGCAACGCCACCAAAAATCGTACAACCCAACACATTGCTCATGCCCAAGCCACCGCGCACGTGTCCCACCAAGCTATTGGCAAACTTCACAATGCGGTCGGCAATGCCGCCGTAGAGCATCAACTCACCTGCAAGCACAAAAAACGGAATCGCCAAGAAGGAAAAAACCTCCATGCCGCCAATCATTTTTTGAAACACCACCGCCACGGGCAAGCCCGCTGCAATGATGGTAGCCACCGAGGACAAGCCAATGGCAAACGCCACCGGCACACCGATGATGAGTAAGAAAGAAAAACTTAAACCTAAAACAGTCAATTCCATGCTGGCTCCACTTCCTCACCGCGCAGCAAGGCAATGATGTGTTCAATAGAAAACAAAACAATCAACGCACCGGCGATGATCAGAGGCACGTAGTCAATGCCATCAGGCAGCGGCAACATGGGTTTTTTCTCACCCCATTTAGCGCTTGCCCACAACCAACCGCCTTGTGCCATCAACCCACCAAACAAGGCCACCAAAGCGTGAATGACCAATTCAATGCGATAGCGCCAATGGTCAGGCAAGAGCACCACCAAAGACTCCAGCCCAATGTGTCCTGCATCACGCACACCGACACCGAGGCCAAAAGCGGTCACGAACAACACAAGCAACAAAGCCGTGGCTTCTGCCCAAGTGGGTGAATCGTTGAACACATAGCGTCCAATGACTTGCCACTGCACGCACAGCACCACCGCAATCAAGCCGACAACCGCCAAGATCAAACTGATCTTGGAGACTGCGGCACAAAATTTTGTGAACATACAAACTCCAGCCCTCTGTACAACACAGAGGGCGCTGACGAAAACAGGAAATTACTTGGTGTCTTGAATCGCTTTGACCAAGCGTTTCATGTCGGGCGTGGTGATGAATTTTTCATACACAGGCTGCATCACAGCTTGGAAAGAACGTTTGTCCACATCACCAATGATGGCGCCAGCGGCTTTGACGTTGGCCAAGGATTTGGCTTCTTGCTCATCCCATTTTTCGCGCTCAACCTTGACCGATTCTTTGGCCGCTTGGCGCACCATGTCTTGTTCGGATTTGGACAATTTGTCCCACACGACTTTGGACATCAGCAAAATTTCTGGCGCCATCGAGTGTTCGGTTTTTGAATAGTATTTCACCGCTTCGACGTGCTTGGCCGTGTCAAACGAAGGAATGTTGTTTTCGGCTGCGTCGATCAAGCCTGTTTTCAAGCCTGTGTAGACCTCGCCATACGACATGGGCGTGGCGTTCGCGCCCATGGCGTTGACCAAAGCCACCCACAAGTCAGACTGCTGCACACGAATTTTCAAACCCTTGACGTCGGCCACAGTTTTGATCGGTTTTTTGGCATAAATGGAGCGCGCGCCGCTGTCATAAAACGCCAAGCCGACAAAGCCTTGTGCTTCGCAGCTGCCCAAAATTTCGTCACCAATTGCGCCGTCCAAAGACTTGCGCATGTGTTCGACAGAGTGGAACAAGAAAGGCATGGTCGGCACCATGGTCATGGGGCATACACCGTTCATGGGCGCAACGTTCACGCGCACCATGTCCAAAGCACCGATCTTGACTTGGTCAATGGTCTCTTTTTCTGTGCCCAAAGCGCCTTTGTTGAAGACCTTCATTTTGAATTTGCCGCCACTCATTTTCTCCAGCGACTGGCTCATCGACTTGAGCGCGACCACTGTGGGGTAGTCGTCGGGCTGCACGTCAGAGACGCGGAAATCTAGCGCATAGGCGCTGAGCGAAAAAGCGGCTGTCAAAGCCAAAATCGTGCGTTTGAGTTTCATGAGCATGTCTCCGTTGGGTGTGGTGTAAAAATGAAAGTGAGGACTGAAAGGATCTGGGCGAAAAAAATCAGAGCGGGCCAATTTTGACAAAGCCACCGCCTTGAAACTGAATGGCTGGGTCGCTCAAATCGGGCTCGCCCGTGCGGGCATAAACAGCTTCGCGAAACACGTCTGAACTGTCGAGCGGGCGATAACCAATGTGCTTGGCCAAATGGTTGTCATACCAAGAGATGCTGTTGTCAGAGGTGCCATAAATGATGGAGTGACCCAGCACCTGCGTGGTCAAACACGCAGTAATGAGGCGGTGCAAATCGTCATAGCTCAACCAAGTGGCCAACATGCGGCGGTCTTTGGGTTCGGGGTAGGAAGAACCAATGCGCACACAAGCGGTTTCGATGCCGTAGCGGTCAAAGTAAAGGCGCGAAATATCTTCACCAAAGGCTTTGCTCAGGCCGTAAAAACCGTCGGGGCGCGGTGGGCTCAAGGCATCCACCACTTCGCTTTGGCGATAAAAACCCATCACATGGTTGGAGCTGGCAAACACCACACGCTTGACGCCGTGCAAGCGCGCAGCCTCGTATAAGTTGTACAAACCAATGATGTTGGCTTGCAAGATAGGCGTCCAAGGCGCTTCGACCGACACACCACCAAAGTGAACAATGGCTTGGCAGTCTTTGACCATGGCGAGAACGGCTTGAGAATCGGCCAAATCGGCTTGAACAATCTCTTCACCCGCTTTGGCTTGCCCCATGTCTACCAAGTCGCTCAGTCGCAAGACGTCGCAATTGGCCTTGAGTCGCTCGCGCATGGCAAGTCCTAAGCCGCCGGCTGCGCCTGTCATCAAAATTCTGGAATGGGAAAGAATGGTCATAAAAACTGTTTAAGTTGTACGTTGTCAGACAACACGCTATTGTCAAAAATCATGTACCAACTGTCAATCCATATTCAAAGGAATAGGCCTAGTACAAACCCTTGATTTTCAAATCGCACCTTGGGTATGCACAAACAAAGCATACAAAGAATGACTGCTCGCCATGAACAGTCGGTTTTTGTGCACACCACCAAAGCACAAATTGGCGCAACGTTCAGGCAAATGAACATGCCCAATGGCCGTGCCGTCGGATGCAAACACCCGCACACCATCGAGCGCTTCGGAACTGGCGGACAAGGAACCATCGCTGCCCCAGCCGCACCAAATATTGCCGTCGATGTCAACAGCAATGCCGTCCAAGGCACCCGCACCTTGCGCATCAATGACTTGTCGGCGATTGCTCAGCACCCCCCCCTCGCCCACGTCATACGCCCATACCAAGCGGTGTGGCTTCGCACGGCTTTCCACCACATACAGCAGAGACTCGTCAGGCGAAAACGCCAACCCGTTGGGGCCTTGCAAATCGGTGACGACACAATGCAATTGACCTGTCGCGTCGATGCGGTAGACCGCATGTGGCAGCTCAGGCGTGGCGGGCAAGCCCTCCCAATGGCCTGAAATACCAAAAGTGGGATCGGTGAACCAGACACTGCCTCGGTCTGCCCCTTGCATTTGGCAGACGATGTCGTTGGGTGAATTCAAGCGCTTGCCCTGATAGGCATCGGCCAGGACGGTGATGGAACCATCGTGCTCAGTGCGGGTGACGCGGCGCGTGAGGTGCTCACACACCAACAAGCGTCCGAGGTGGTCGCGTGCCATGCCGTTGGCGTTGTTAGAGGGCTGGCGAAACACGCCCCAAGTGTTGGCGGCATCGTCCCAGCGCATGATGCGGTTGTTCGGAATATCTGAGACCAGAACATAGCGGCCATCACCAAACCAGACCGGTCCCTCTGCCCAGCGCATACCGCTGGCGAGTTGCTCCACACTGCTGCTGAAGATTCGGTATTTCAAAAACCGTTCATCCAACACCGACACCCGAACATCGGGGTAACGCGGGCTGATCTCAAATGGAATGTTCATACCAACACCTTGAAAAGCAGGTTGACACAGTAGCTTATAAGTCATCATACATGTTAATATCAAAAAATGAGTGAGCCCATTCAGTCCCTTCGCAAGCCTAAAAACCTCGCCCACGAACTGGTCGATGCATTGAGCGAGCGCATCCGTGATGGCCGCTTGCAAGTGGGCGACAAGCTGCCCTCAGAAGCCGCCATCATGCAGCAGTTTGGCGTGAGCCGAACCGTGGTGCGCGAAGCCATTTCGCATTTGCAAGCAGGTGGTGCGGTCATGACACGCCACGGCGTGGGCACCTTCATCATGGAGGTTGACGACGGTGCGAGTTTTAGGCTCACCAGCGAACATTTTGCGACGTTGAACGATGTGATTGCGGTGCTGGAGCTGCGCATTGGTATTGAAACCGAAGCTGCTGCACTCGCCGCCTCTCGGCGCAATGAGCAAAACTTGCTCAAAATGCAGCAGGCCTTGAGCGCACTGAGTCAAGCCATCGAGGCAGGCGATGACGCCATCACCCATGATTTTCAGTTTCACCTAGAAATTGCACGCGCCTCGCAAAACAAGCATTTTGTTGAGTTGATGACCTCGTTGGGTGCCTCCATCATTCCGCGCGCCCGACTTGCTCGGGTACCGGGCGCAGAAGAAAACTTGGAAAAACTCAGCTATCTGCGCAAAGTCAATGCCGAGCATGACAGTATTTTTCAGGCCATTCGCAACCAAGACCCAGATGCTGCGCGTGCCGCCATGCGCACGCATTTGTCTAATAGCAAGGCGCGGCGCAGAGAAAATGGCGTTTAACCGCATCTTGCATATCGGCACAAATTGACCACGAGCGGCAAGGCCTTGCCGCACATACCAATGTTGGGATGACTCGGGCAGCCAAAACCCTTGCAAAGAATCAGTACCAAAGTGTCAAATTAACATGGCACGCATATTGCTTTACACCTGTGGGACAAATGTGTCCGCTCTGGAGTAAACAGGCATGACTTCCATCATTTCATCGATGACCACGCAGCAAATTGCGAACTTGACCACCAAGCAAGTCGCACGGCTGAGCACGTCTGATATCAACGCCATCTCCTCAGACCAGGCCCAATCGCTGAGCACAGCACAAATTTCAGCCATGGCGACTACGGCCGTTGTCTCCATCAGTTCCGCCGCCTTGGCCGCGTTCAACAACTACCAACTCAACGCTTTGTCGACGCAGGACGTAGCCGCCCTCAAAACCACCCAAATCACGGCACTGTTGCCCACCCAAGTGGCGGCATTCACGACCTTGCAAGTGGCGGCCATGACCACGACCCAAATCAGCAACTTGGCGCCCAATATGACGCCAGTGCAACTTGCGGCCTTGAGCAAGGCGCAAGCCAGTGGCTTGGTCATGACCAACAATGGCTTCAACATCAACCAACTTCAAGCCCTATCGACTCAGGTGATTTCGGCGCTGACCACCACCCAACTGTCTGGCTTGACGCCCACGCAAATTAGCAGCTTCACGCCAACGCAAGTGGCAGCCTTCACACCCACACAATTGCCGGTGGTAATTTCCAATTTTTCGACAGTACAAATTGCCTCCTTGGTCACAGCCCAAGCCGCAGGGCTGACCACAACGGCATTGACTTCATTAAGCTCCTCACTCCTGCAAGCCATCACGCCCAAAGAATTTAGCAGCATCGCCAGCTCACAGCTGACCAGCTTGAGCTCGACGCAAGTGGGCTACCTCAGCAATGCGCAAGTTTCTGGCATGAGCTCTGCGCAAATTCCTGTATTGGCCAGCAAATTCAACACCAGCCAAATTGCCTCCATCACTTCGCTGCAGGCACGCGGATTGAGCGCAACCGCCTTGAACAATATGAATACAGGGCAATTGCAAGCCTTGTCGCCTAAAACTGTGTCGGCTATGTCGACAGTTCAAATTTTGGCCATGAGCACCACACAGGTGTCTTATCTGGCCAGCAGCTTCAGCACGCCACAAATTGCGGCCATGAGTGCGGGTCAGGCCTCGGGGCTGACCTCCAATGTGTTGTCAAACTTGTCCAGTGCGCAACTGCAAGCAATCTCAACCAAGCAAATGCCTTTCTTGGGCAGTTCGCAGTTATCTGGTTTGTCCACCCTGCAAGTGGCGCAGTTTGTGACCAGCCAAATCACTGCCATGACCACGGCTCAAGTTGCGTATTTAGCAACAAATTTCACGCCCAATCAAATCAATGCCATTGCCACCAATCAAGTCGCGGGGCTGACTGCTTCGGTGTTGAGCCAACTCAGCACGCCGCAAGTTCAGGGCTTGTCGATTCGAGATTTGCCCTTGTTGTCTGGCGTGCAATTGGCGGGTTTGGCGTCTCAGCCCAACTTGGTCAATGCGCTTGCACCCAATCAAATTCCAAGCCTGAGTTCGGCACAGATTCCAATTTTGGCGGCCAATATGTCAACGCTGCAAATCAGCGCAATGACAACCACGCAGGCCAAAGGTTTGACGGCCACGGTGCTGGCGAGTTTGAGCAGCGATCAAATCCAAGCCATTTCACCCGCAGTGTTAGCCGCCGTCTCTACCAGCAACCTCAACACCACGCTGGTGTCGGATGCCATGGCAGCGTTGAGCACACAGCAAGTGTCTTCATTGAGCACCGCGCAAGTTCAAGTGGCTTTGGTTCTAAACCAACTCTCGACGCTTCAGTTATCAAGTCTCACGACCGCACAAGCGCCGGGGCTGACCGCCAGCGCCTTGGGTGCATTGAGCACCGATCAGTTGCCTACGATCTCTAAAAGTGTCATCTCAGGCCTTTCCGCAGCGCAAATTTCAGGGCTATCGACCACCCAGTTGTCTTTGCTGGGTAGTCAACTCAGCACAATGCAGCTGGGCTTGTTGACCACAGCGCAAGCAGCAGGTTTGACCAGCACGATTTTGCAGTCGTTGAGCAACCAACAACTCCAGTCTTTGGCGACCAAAGAAGTGGCTTCTTTGACCACGACGCAATTGGGCTACCTCTCAGGCAGTCAACTCAATGCGTTCACCACCGATCAAGCCGCGGCTTTGACAGTTGCCCAAATCAGCGCGATTGCGCCCAATTTGTCGGCATTGCAACTCTCTGCTCTGACGCCAGCACAAGCGCCTGGACTGACCACAAGCACGCTGACTCAACTCAGCACAGTTCAGTTGCGAGCTTTGAATACGCAAGAAATTTCGGTTTTGACGACCGACCAATTGAGCGCCTTGCAAAACAACCAAGTCAATGCCTTGAGCAGCGCGCAGGTGGCGGCTTTGACGACCGACCAACTGCCCATTGTGATCGGTGGTTTGTCAACGATTCAAGTCGGCGCGCTCACAACGTCTCAAGTTGCAGGACTCAACTCTGTTGCGCTCAACGCCCTCAGCAGCGCACAAATTCAAGCTTTCAACAGTGCAGCGGTCAATGCCTTGGGCGCGGCCCAAGTAACGCTCATCAGCAACCAAGTCTCGGTCATGAGCACGGGTCAAGTCGCGGCTCTGAACACCAGCGCCATTTCAGCTGTGGCTGGCAATTTGAGCAGCGTGCAATTAGGCGCTTTGAACAGCAATCAAGCGCAGGGTCTAACGCCCACCGCCTTGGCCAGTATTGCGGTGGCTAACAACTTGGGTTTTATCTCACCCAAAGCCATTGCTGGGATGAGCACGACACAGGTCACCAACTTAACGACCGATCAATTAACCGCCATTGGCAACCAACTCACGACGGCGCAAATCAATGTCTTGACGGCGGGTCAATCGCCAGGCTTGACAAGTGATGTGTTGTCAAACATGAGTAGCAGCCAACTCCAAGCGCTCAACACCAATGAGGTCGCAGCACTCACCCCGATACAAACGGCAGGCTTGTCCAATGCACAAGTCAATACTTTGACTTCCAAGCAAATTGCCGCGCTCAATTCCTCCCAAATGGCGAGCTTGGCTCCCCAACTCACCATCAGTCAATTGAATGCGTTGGTGCCCTCGCAAGCCGCGGGACTGACTTCTGTGGTGTTAAACAGCCTCTCGCCAGCGCAAATTCAAGCCCTGAGTCCCAGCGAAATCGCAGCCGTGGCTTCAGCACAAGTGGGCCAATTGCAATCGACCCAAGCGCAAGCTCTGCGCACGGCTCAAGTGGCCGCTTTGACCACCGACCAAGTCAGCGCTCTGGCCGCAAAACTCACCACCAACCAAATCTCTGCACTAACGTCCGCGCAAGCAGCCGGCTTGTCGTTGGCTGTTTTGTCGGGTCTGGCCAATACCCAAAAGCAAGCCATCCCAAACGCGACGATTGCAGCGATGAGCAGCGATCAAATCAACAGCCTAGGGGCTTTGCTCACACCCACTCAACTGGCAGCGCTGACCACAGCGCAGTCCTCAACTCTGAGCGCAGGTGTCATCTCCGCCTTGACTGCCGCGCAAGTGCAAGCCTTCACCACGCAAGACATCAAGAGCTTGACCACCAGCCAAACCGCCTTGCTCAAAAACAATGCGCCAGCCATCGGCGGTTTGACAACCCGTCAACTGGCGGTCATGACTTATCAGCAAATTAGTGCCTTAGGGCCCAATTTACCCTTGAGCACAGCACAAATTGGTGCTTTGACAAGTGCGCAAGCCCCTGGCTTGACCACCGCGATTCTGGCTGCCATGACGACCGATCAGCTCCAAGCCCTGACGCCCGCCGAAGTCGGCTCACTCACCAGCACCCAACTGGGCGCATTGACTTCCAATATTCAATTTTTGACCACCCCACAAGTGGCCGGAATGAGCAGCACGCAGGTCCATTCTTTGACGACCCTGCAGCTGTCACAATTGTCTACCGTTCAGGTGCCTTATCTCAACGTTTAGGCTGATCTGAACTGATTCAGAAAAGCCAACATGAAATCTCTCGACAAGCAACTCCAACAACTTCTGCTGCACATCAACTCGGGACAAGCCGCTGAGACTTTGCCGAAGATTGAAAGCTTGCTCAAAAAGCATCCCACCCATTTGGGTTTGATGACGCTCAAAGCGGAGTCCTTGCGCTTAGTCGGCCAAACCGACGCAGCCATTCAGACTTTTACCCACAGCGCCGAGTTGGGTGCAGGAGAGCGCAATTGGCTATCCGCTGGCGTCTTGCTGGCCACACAAAGACGTGTTGACGAGGCCTTGGCATGTTTTGACAAAGCTTTCAAGCTCAACCCCAAAAGCACCGAACTGCTCGATGCCTACACGACGACTTTGTTCAATGCAGGTCGCCAATACGAGGGCATTGACTTTGCCCGTCGCCAGCTTGAAATTTGCGAACAACCCTTGTTTTTGATCAATGCTGCTTTGTTGCTGCAAAGTTGCGATTTGTACGAAGAATCAACCCAAGCGTTCAAAAAAATCCATGCGTTCTTACCGCATGACCACAGTGTGTTAGGTTCCGCTTTGGTGGCAGCAAGATTTACCTGTGACTGGGAATGGATTGGCTATTTGCAACAAAAAATCAAAGCCTGCTATGCCCAAGGCGACTTCGATTCGCCGCAAGAATTTCCACTCACGCACCTGACTTGGTGCAACGACGAAGCCACTAATTTAGCCGTCACGCGCGCCTATGTTCGCCGTATGGTGAACGCGCACACCATCGTGGCGCACCCCAAGACTTCAACGCGGGGGTCACGCATTCGCGTGGGTTATTTGTCGTGCGATTTTCGCAACCACGCCACCATGCACTTGATGGCTGGCTTGTTGCAAGCGCACGATGCGCAGCGTTTTGAAATATTTGCCTACGACTACACAGTGGCAGACAACTCAGAATACAGACAACGGTTTTTATCCGCCATCGAGCACCATCGCGACATCCAGCACATGGATGATGTGCAAGCAGCACAAATCATTGCCGACGATGCCTTAGATTTACTGATCGATCTCAAGGTCTACACAGGAGGCGGTCGTCCCGCCATTTTGAGTCAACGTCCAGCGCGATTGCAGGCAGCCTATTTGGGCTATCCAGGCAGTGCAGCATGTGAAGACATCGACTACATCATCTCGGATCGCTTTGTAACCCCTGACAGCAGCGCGCCTTACTACAGCGAAAAGTTTTGTCGTCTGCCCCACTCCTACCAATGCAACGACACGCAACGCTTTTCACCCAGTCCCTCGGCACGGCGCGAAGACCACAATTTGCCGGACGACAAAATTGTCTTTGCGGCCTTCAACCAGTCTTACAAAATTGACCCCGACAGCTTTGGCGTGTGGCTTGACATTTTGAGACAAGTTGACAACAGCGTGTTGTGGCTCTTGGGCCAAAGCGAGGCAGCCAAAACACATTTGAGTGCTCACGCACAAAAACATGGCATCGCCCAAGATCGGATTGTGTTTGCACCTTTTGCCGCACCCCACGAGCACCTCACCCGTTTGCAGCTTGCCGATGCCGTGCTGGACACCTTGATCTGCAACGGTCACACGACCACATCGGATGCGCTGTGGGTGGGCGTGCCTGTGATCACCTGCCGAGGTCATCACTTTGCGTCGCGCGTAAGCGAAAGCTTGCTCAACGCAATTGAATTGCCAGAGCTGGTGGCGCAAGACAAGCCGCACATGATTGCCCTTGCCAAACGCTTTGCCACCGACTCTGCCTACCGCAATGATGTAGGCGCCCGCTTGCAAGCCAACAAACTCAGTGCGCCATTGTTTGACACGCTGCGCTTCACACGTAACTTTGAACGAGCGATTGAGATGATGGTTGAGCTCTCTCATCAAGGATCAGCGCCTCACAACATCGATGTACCCGATACACCAATCGACTCACAAACCGTCTCTCAGATCAGCCCACCGCTAGACACGCAAGCCGCTGTTGAGCAACCGCTCGCACAAGCCACAGCGCAGCTGCAAAGCGCTTTTGCTGGTTGTCCACTTTGCCAACAGCCGAGCCAGCCATGGATAAGCATTGCCTGCACTTCACACGCGGCCTACGCACCCGATTTGCCGGCCGCTTTAGATTGGTTGAAATGTTCAGCCTGCGGCCATGTGCATACCAGTCACTTTTGGACCGATACAGGATTGCAGCGCATTTCGCCCCGTCATGAGGTTGCGCCGCTGCAGGTGGCTTTGCAAGAGCATGAAATCAAGCGCCATGCCTGGCAGTCGCTGATTCAACGTGCGCTTGTGCATTTGGGTGGCTACGCCCATGCAATGAAATCTCAGCCTGCTTGGCTGGATTTGGGGTGTGGCGACGGCAGCCTCATCATGAGCGCTGCAGATCATGGCTTTGCTGTCAGCGGCATCGACTGCGATGCCCAAGCCACCCTGCATTTGCAGAATTTAGGCTACGAAGCTCACACCCACAACATTGCTCAATTTCATACGGATCAGCGCTATCACGTTATCTCGCTCATCAACGTGCTGCAGCTTTTGCGCGATCCAAGGCAGCTACTTGAAAATGCGCACCAATGGCTCGACCCCAAGGGCTTGCTCGTGCTCAGCGTGCCCGACATGAATTCCTCCACTTGGCGCGTCTTGGATGCTGCTGCAAAGAATCCGTTTTGGAGCGAGTTGACGCATTTGCACAACTTCACCCGCACCAGTTTGCTGACGCTGTTGCACCAATGCGGTTACGAGGTGTGCAATATGGCGACCTCGCAACGCTACACAGCACATCTTGAAGTTGTGGCCCAACCCAAACAGCACTAGGGTCGTTACGGATAGGTCTGATTTAATTACCTTGCATAATTAATTTCAAATACAACCTATCCAGCCAAACCCATGCAAACCAAAAAAATCGCTCCGATTTTTGCTTCATTGTTAGCCTCTGTGTTGAGCCTCTCAACTGCCAATGCCAAAGAGCCTTGGCATTTATCAGCTGCCAGTGCTGACAGCTTCAGTGGCGACTGTGCCAGTCTTGGCAAAGCCTTAGAAAGTTTGCCCAACACGCAAATCAGTCTGAGCGAAACTGTGGCCGAAGGCGCTCAAAAGATTGCTAACAAAGCCATTGCCGAGCACTGCGCGATCAAAGGAAAAATGTTCGAGCGCACCAGCAATGTTGATGGCAAAACCTATGCCATCGGTTTTGAAATGCGCTTGCCACGCCAATGGAATGGCCGCTTTTTGCACCAAGGCAATGGCGGCATTGACGGCGTGGTTCAACCCGCGTTGGGCGGTTTCGGCGGCGGCCCTCTGAGCAATGCGCTAGACCAAGGCTTTGCCGTGCTGAGCTCAGATGCGGGTCACTCAGGTGGCACGCCCGCTTTTGGCATTGACCCACAAGCACGACTGGACTATGGCTACCAAGCCGTGGCCAAGCTCACGCCCATGGCCAAAGCCATGCTTGAGATGGCTTATGGCAAAAAGCCTGACCGCTCCTACTTTGCGGGTTGCTCCAACGGCGGTCGTCACGCCTTGGTGGCTGCCTCGCGTTATTTCAAAGACTACGACGGCATTTTGGCGGGCGCCCCGGGCTACAACTTACCCAAAGCTGCTGTCGCCAATTTGGCGGGGGCGCGCTTGTATCAATCGGTGGCGACCACGCAAGCCGTGAAAAACCACATCGAATTAGCCACCGCTATGAACGACGCAGAGCGGCAACTCGTTGCAAACAAAGTGTTGGAGGTCTGCGATGCGTTGGATGGCGCAAAAGACGGCATCATTCAAAACACCCAAGCCTGTCAGAAAAAATTTGACCTCAGCCGCGACGTCCCGAGTTGCACTGCGCAGCGCGATGGCTCATGTTTGAGCGTCGATCAAAAGCGTGTGCTCTCAACCATCTTCAAAGGGCCAACCACCAGCAAGGGCGATCTCATCTATGCCAGCTTCCCTTTTGATGCGGGCTTTGGTGCTGGCAAATCGGGCGTGCCCAGCGGCGGCAATCCCGTGGGTTCAGGCGTGGCGTTTTGGGAATTTTTTGCCCCACTCAACTTAGACAGCGGCGCCACGGGCTTGATCTTCAAAGCGCCACCCGAAGATTTGGCGGCTTTCAAACCCGTCGAATTTGCGCTCAATGCCGACATTGACGCACTCTATGCCAGCATGTTCACCCCCAACGAGATGTACAGCGAATCGGCCATGTCCTTCATGACACCGCCTAACGCCACGCAACTCAAAGGTTTGCGCGACAAAGGTGGCAAAGTTTTGGTCTACCACGGCGTGAGCGACTCGATTTTCTCGATCAACGACTCCATCGCTTGGCTCAACGGCGTGCAAAAAGACACGGGCAAGAACTTCGCGAAGCTGTATCCCGTGCCAGGCATGGGGCATTGTTCGGGCGGCCCCTCCACCGACCAATTTGACCTGCTCACGCCGCTGGTGAAATGGGTGGAACAAGGCATTGAGCCACAAGCGGTTGTGGCCTCTGCACGCGGTGCAGACAATGCGGGCGGCGCCAACAGCGATGTGCCTGCCAATTGGTCGAGCCAACGCACACGTCCTTTGTGCCCTTATCCTCAAATTGCCACTTACAAAGGCAAGGGCTCGCTAGAAGACGCCAAGTCGTTTACGTGTCGTTGAGCTTGGCGTCGTCCGGGTCGCTCAAATCTTGAAGGGCGATGTTCAGCTGCGTTTGAAACAAGGCTGCATTGCCCAGAGCATTCGCATTGAGCAATGCGAGTTTGACCAAAAAGAGTTGCGCTTTTTCTTGCCCTGCGGCGTCAATGGCTTGCGCCAAGGCGTCGTACACCGTTTCTAAACCTGCAATGTCTAATTCTTTGACTTGACTCATGTGAGGTCTCTTTTATCGCATCAGAGCGGTTTGAAGGGCTTGCTGCAAACGCGTGGCATCCAGCATGTGCCAGCGCGCGCACACATGTTGGTCGGGGCGCAACAAGTACGCAGCGCAGCGTGTGCTCAAACTCTGCAGGTTGATGCCATAGCGCTTTGCAATCTGGCCTTGCGAATCGAGCAAGACTTGGTGCGCGCCCTCCACCACGGGCGAGTTGCCAATGGCAGTGAGGCAAATCGGAATACCTTGGGCTTGATAACGCTGCACCAGAGCCACCACCTCGCTGTCTAAATTCGTTTGGTGTGTGAAACACAACAGATCGAAGCCACCGCCCACATGGTCTAGCAAATAGGTGTTGTCTGCCATGCGCACGTTTTGCGGCGGTGCGCCGTGGCTGGGGCCTGCGGCAAACAAGGCATCGTCATCTTGCGCACAGTTGAGCGCCGAATCTGTGTAGGCATGAGGCCGAGAGGTGCGCCAGTGGTAGAGCGGGCGCACAAACTCTTGTGTGAGCGAGAGCGACAACACCGCATTGCGCAGCAACTCAAAGCCACCTTTGGGCGGCGCCATAAAGCGCGTACTCTTGCCCGCTTCTTCAATGATTTCTCGCGCAGCCCCCACCCGCTCGCGGCTGTGGTTGCTCAACAACGCGGGGCTTGCCCAACCCTTGATGACAAAGGCCAAATGCCAGCCCAGCGACTGTGCATCTTGAAACGCCGTGTTCGCACCCCGCACTCCAAAAATAGGCAGCAAATGCGCAGCGTCTCCGGTGAAGATCACATGTCCGTGTACAAAATTGGGCAAGGTCAAGGTGCGGGCTGAATAGACCGAACTCCAGTCCATCTCCCACGGTGTGCCTGCGTGTCCAATCATGGCGAGCTGTGCATCGATACGGGCTTTGAGCGACTCGGGGCGCAGCGCATCTTCGGGCGATTCGCCCTCGGGCAATTGGTAGTCGATGCGCCAGATGCCATGCGGCTCGCGGTGCATCAAAATCGTGTTGCCTCGGTTCCAATCGGGGTCAAAGTAGGCACGGCGCTCGGTGGGATACGGCAGATCAATTTTGATATCGGCAATGACAAAAAAGCCTTCGTAAGACGCGCCTTCCATTTTCAAATTCAGTTGGCTGCGAAGGCCTGAACGGCCACCATCGGCGGCCACCAACCAATCGGCGTCCAAGCTGTAAATGCCCTCTGGCGTGTCGATGTGGGCTTGCACAAAACCGTCTTGTTGCGACACTTCTACCAGCTTGTTGCCCCATCTGACTTCCACCAAACCTGTGGCTGCACACGCATCAAGCAAGTACTCTTCCAAGTATTGCTGCTGGAGGTTGATCATCGGAAAAAATCGGTCGTCCTCGTCATGCGGTGCTTCCATGCGAAACACAGCTTGGCCACGATAAAACGAATTGCCAAACCGCCACGGCAAACCGTGTTCGCTCAGTCGATGCGCCACGCCCACTTGCTGCAATATCTCCATCGAGCGGCGGGTGAACACAATTGCGCGACTGCCTTGCGAGACTTGCAATTCAGCCGTCACCACCACGCTAGCCACGCCGTAACGCGCCAACTCCAACGCCGTGACCAATCCCGCAGGGCCTGAGCCCACGATGAGCACGGGTTTGCGATCTTGCTTTGGATGCTCAGAAGCCAACCAAGGCGAGTGAACGCGGTAGTTGTAGTAGATGGATGGGCGGGGCTGCGTGTCTGGCGTGTGCATACCTTGTCAATCAGGTTTGATGTTGGCTTCTTTGACCAACTTGGCGTATCGCACATGTTCGTTGTGGATAAGTGTGGTGAACATCTCCGCACTGCCCGGTACCACCTCGCCGCCGACTTGCGTCATGCGGTCACGCACTTCTTTGCTTTGCAAGGCCTTTTGAACTTCTTCATGCAGCTTTTGCACCACTGCTTTGGGTGTGCCCGCAGGCGCAACCAAGCCATACCATACCGAGGCCTCAAAACCCGCAAAACCAGATTCGGCAATGGTCGGTGCATCGGGGAAAATGGGGCTACGCGCAGGGCTCAACACGCCCAACACTTTGAGCTTGCCGCTTTTGACGTGCGGCAAGACCTCCAGCGCGTTGACCGCAATCAAGGGCAATTGACCGCCAATCACATCGGTGATCGCTTGCGCACCACCGCGATACGGAATGTGCTGCAAATCAATGCCTGCCGCATGGGTAAACAACTCAATCGCCATGTGTGGCGTGGAGCCATTGCCGGGCGAGCCATAGGCAATGCTGTTGGGTTTGTTCTTGGCCGCTTCAATCAACTGTTTAACGTTGGCATAAGGCACGCTGGGGTTGGCAGCAATCACCACTGGAACGCGCCCCACCAAAGACACAGCCGTCAGCTCTTTTTCTGCATCAAACGGTGCGGGTTGGTACAGCGCCATGTTGGCAGCCAAAGCATTGGCGGCCATGAGCAAGGTGTAGCCATCGGGCTCGGCAGCAATGACCGACTTGACTGCGATATTCGTCCCCGCACCGGGTTTGTTGTCCACCAACACCGGCTGTCCTGTACTGGCCGACAAGCTTTGCCCCACCGAACGCGCCACCACATCGACTGCGCCCCCAGCGGCATAGCCCACCACAATTTTGATGGGCTTGTTGGGGAAAGTTTGGGCTGATGCGGTGACCTGCAACAACAAACTCAGCAGCAAGGGCAGGAGAAATATTGGGATGATTTTTTTCATAAACAACTCAGTTTAAAACGCTTGCATGTCGCCGGGCTTGATCACAAACACGTTCACGCCCGCATCTTTGAGCAAAGCCTGAAACTCATCTGGCTTGCCTTTTGCCAAAGGATTGGCACCGTAGTGCATGGGAATGACGTTGGGGATGCGCAGCAGTTCACGTTCGGCATAAGCCGCTTCTTGCGGACCCATGGTGAAGTTGCCGCCAATGGGCATGAGCACCACATCGGGTTTGTAGTATTGAGCGATCAAGCGCATGTCGCCAAACAAACCCGTGTCACCCATGTGGTAGATCTTGAAGCCGTTTTCTAGCTCAATGATGAAGCCCACAGGCTCGCCGCCCACATGGGTTTCGTCTTTGTCAGTGGTGGGGTTGTGCCAAACCAAGGTGGACGAATGTTCGGCATGAACCTCTGTCACGCGAATGCCTTTGACGGGCTCGACCGTGCCCGATTTGTTCATGCGTGGCGCCAACTCTGCGGGCAAGATACCCAAGGCCACGACGGTGGCATTCATGTCGCCCGGCGCATACATGGGCGTGTGGTTGAGCTTGGCAATTTCGGGTGCGTCAGCAAAATGATCCCAATGCCCGTGCGTGACCAGCAAGACATCGATGTGACCTAAATTTTTAAGGTCTTTGTACTGCGGCGGTGTGAGCGGATTGGCTTTGAGCCACGGGTCAATCAGAATCACCTTGCCCGTGGGCGAGGTGATTTTGAACGCCGACTGCCCCAGCCATTGCAGCTTGATGCCGTCCGTCTGAGCGAATGCAAACGTGGCGCAGCATAAAAACGAAACAGCCATCCACCTCAATAACGCAAGTATTTTTCGCATCTAAAAATCCATTCCAAATTCATTCATGGGCTTGAACATGTCTAGCAAGCGACTATGCCAATGCTAAACAAGACAAATGACGGGTTATCCCTAGGCACGGCGGGTTCAAAATAAACCCAATTCAAATTTCCACCAAGGAGCCTTTATGTTCAAGCCTCAAGTGCATGTTGTTGCCGCTGCTGTTTGTTTCCTCTGCACCTCTGCCCTTGCACAAACGCCGCCCGCCCCCGGTGCGCCCAAGCGTTTCCCGCAAATCACGCTGGAACAAATAGCACCCGAGGGGCAGCAACTGGCCAAAGAGATCATTCAAATTTCAAGCGTGGGTCTGGCCGGACCCTACAACATCATGTTTAGAAGCCCGGTCTACGCCGAGCGCGAGAAAAAACTGCTCGACTATCTGCGCTTCAACTCCTCGCTGCCCACACGCTTGAACGAGTTTGCAATTTTGATTCAAGGCTACGAATGGAAATCTCAAGTCGAGTGGTACGCCCATTACCCCTTGGCCTTGAAAGCAGGTTTGCCACAAAACGTGGCCGACGATTTGAAAGCAGGCATTCGCCCCCGCAACATGGCCGCCGACGAAGAAGTGGTCTACGACATCAGCATGAGCTTGATCAAGCACCATGAAATCTCTGACGCCTTATTCAACAAAGCCAAGAAAGTGTTGAACGAGCAGCAACTGGTCGATTTGGTGGCCGTCAGTGGCACCTATGTGGGCGTTGCCATGCTGTTGGCGCTGGGACAAGAAATGTCGCCTGAAGGCAAGCCCTTGCCTTTTTCGCCCAAAGGCGCTGTGAGTTTGCAAGTCGTGAGCTCAGGCGGCTTTGCGCCGGCCTACAAACAACTTGCCCCCAAGTTTGAGCAAAGCTCCAACTACAAACTCGTCTCCGAATGGGGGCCTTCGATGGGCACAACTTCAAACGCCATTCCTGTGCGCATGGCGCGTGGTGAAAACATGGATGTGGTCATCATGGTCGGACCTTCGCTGGATGAGTTGATGCAACAAGGCAAACTGTTGGCTGGCAGCAAAGTGGTGTTGGCCAACTCACCCATTGCTTGCGCAGTAGCCAAAGGTGCGCCACGTCCAGACATCAGCACGGTTGACAAGCTCAAGGCGGCGTTTTTGAATGCCAAAACCATTGCTTACTCAGACAGCGCGAGTGGCGAATACATCAAAAATGAGTTGATGGACAAGCTCGGCATCAAAGCGCAAATGCAGGGCAAAGCACGGCAAATTCCAGCCACGCCCGTTGGCGAAATTGTGGCCAAAGGCGAGGCCGAGTTTGGTTGCCAACAACGCAGCGAACTCAAAGCGGTGCAAGGCATTGACATCATTGGGCTGCTGCCCAAAGAGGTGCAACTGATCACACCCTTTTCTGCTGCGGTGGTGGCCAACTCCAAATACCCCAACGAGAGCAAAAGCTTTTTGCGCTACCTGAGTGCGCCTGAACACGCAGACCTCATCGAGCAAACGGGCTTGGAGCCTTTGAACCTCAAATAAGTCTAAACATCAATCACTTGCGTCATGCGCAGGTGGTGTTCATAGCGCCAGTTCTTGACGCGACTGGCCATGAAGGCAAAGACAAAGCACCAAGCAAGAGTAATGACAGCGGGCGTGTGCCAATCGCCCTCATACGCACCAAACATGCAAGCCTTGATGCCCTTGATGACCCACGTCATGGGCAGCCACGGGCTGAGCATGGAATACAAGCTGCCGCTGAGCTCGACTGGCATCACGCCGCCCGAGGCCGAAACTTGCAAGGCCAGCAGCAACATGGCCAAGGCTTTGCCGGAATCTCCAAGCGCGCGTGAAAGGGCATAGACGATCAGCATGAACGTCAAGGACGCCATCAAAAACATGAACCAGGTCAGCAGCAAGTGTTCAACCGCAATGCCCAACACAAAACGCCCAACGCCCAATAAAAGAGTGGCTTGTAAGATGACCACACATGCGGGAAGAAAAATTTTGCCCAGCATCTGCGCGGTGGGATGACATCGTTTGGCAAACGTGGGCAACACCCGCACATTGATCAAGAACACCGAAATGCCCGCCCCCAGCCACATCGCAATGGCCAAAATATTGGGCGCAAAGCCGCTGCCGTAATTGGCCACTGGCGCATCGACCTCAAGCACAGGTTTGACCGAATGCGCCAAACCCTCCGCACTGCCCTGAATGGTGTCGCTGGCAGCGGGCAACTCTTTCAAAATCAAGCCAACGCCGGCAGAGAGTTGTTGCGTCCCGTCATTCAAACGATGCAGACCCTCGTTCATTTTTTCTGTGCCTGCATTCAACTCAACCGCTCCGTTGCGAAGCTTTTCCAGTTGCTCGTCCTCAGGTAACTTGCTGCTCATCAAGCGTAAGCTGCTGCGTAAATCGCGCACCCCAAACGCAAGGTTTCGAATTTTGGAGGTCAGCAGTTCAGTGCCTTGATTGAGTTTTTCTTGCGCGTCTAAGGCACGCGCGAGGCTATCGTCGAGTTGACTTGTCCCGGTGAACAACTGATTCAAGGCATCGGTGATGGGCGTGGGTGTGAGGACATTTTTGTCAGCATCATCTTTGAATGCACCGACCGACAACTTGAGTTTTTGGCTGCCTTGTTTGATGTCGTGCAGACCTTTAGAAAAATCTTGCTGGCCTGCGGCCAAGGCATCTGAGCCCACCCGCAAAGCACGCACCTCCTCGGACGAGGGAAGACTGGCCTCCATGGTGCGCACGCCCACACCCAACTGGCGGGTGCCATCGGTGAGCTGCGCCACACCGTCTTGCAATCGCAGCGCGCCGAGTTTCAAACTGTTGCTGCTGGACTCAGCCACCGCACTGCCCTTGGCCAACTCGCTGGCACCGGCTTGAACTTGCTCCAAGGCTTGGCGCAGCCGTGCCAAGCTTCGCTCGGCACCGGGGCTGGCATTGAGCACCAAGGCCCAGCGACGCTCATTCAAGGTGCGGTTGACGCTCTCGCCCAATTCTTTGGCAAATTGCGCCGCCAGAACTGAGCTCTCAAAATTATTGCCCGCCGAGGTGTAGACCAGCAAGCGCCCACGTCCATCTTCCAGACCTGGAACGGCATTGGCGCTGAAATCAGACGGAATGATGAGCGCAAAGGCCAGCGACCCACTGCGCACGGCTTGCTTGGCATCTTCCTCTTGAGTGGTTGTAATGAAATTGAACTCTCGACGTTTTTTCAGCTCATCCACCAATTGACTGCCCAAATTGATTTCGCTGGTGTGATAGACCAAGCCCACATCTTGATTGACCAAGCCCACCGGCAACGCCACGGCGCGCGCTGCGGGATCCCAAATGCTGGACAAATAAATGAACAAATAAATAGATGGAATCAGCGCAACCAAGGCCAAAGCGGCCAACATCTTGGGATAACGCTTGATGACGAGCAACTCGGCCAAACCAATGAGAACGCTTTGATTCAAAAACCGCCAAAGCCTGTGCGAAGAACTGAACTTCTTGGTCAGTGTATTTTTTATTATTGTCATATTGAACAATATAACAAGATTTCGACATCAAGATGCTTACATCTGAGCAAAAAAACAAAAATTTACATTTAAATTTTGATAAAAATAAATTAATTTACAACTTTTATTTTTTGGAGAAGAACACATTTGAATTAATTTGCACAAAAGTCAAAACTTCGTCACTCCAACTTGGTGCATTTTGTGCTAATTGATTATTTCTTTATTTCAAAGGAATTTTCATGAAACATCTCTCGAAACTTATGCTCATCTTGGCAAGCATTTCCACCACGGTGATGGCCGAAGAAGCCCACGACGAATCCAGCTTCAACGTTGGCGTTGTCAGCCAATATCGTTATCGTGGCATTGGCCAAAGCGGTGGCAAACCTGCTTTGCAAGGCGGCGCTGATTTTGCCAGTGCCTCAGGTTTTTATGTGGGCACATGGGGCTCAACCATTCATTGGATCAAAGACAGCAGCGATCCTGAAGCGGTTGCACCCAATTCCACATCGGTCAAAGGCCCTGTTGAGCTGGATATTTATGGTGGCTACAAATTCCAAGCTGGTGACATTGATTTGGATGTGGGTTATTTGCGCTACCAGTATGTGGGCAACACACTGGCAAATACAGGTATGTTCTCAAATGCAAATACCAATGAGTTTTACGGTGCGGCCACCGCAGGCTTGTTTACTGCTAAATACTCTCGCAGCACGGGCAATTTGTTTGGCAACCTCAACAGCAAGGGAAGCACGTATTTAGAAGCCAGCATCAATTTTGACTTGGGAGATGGTCTGAGTTTGGTGCCTCACGTTGGTCGCCAAAAAGTAGCCAATTCAGCGCCTAATTTGAGCTACACAGATATTGCCTTAACTCTCAACAAAGATTTAGGCAAAGGTATGTCGGTCAGTGCAGCGGGTATTTCTACAAATGCACCCTACAGCGTGACCAATATGACCTATTATTTCCCCAGCCAGCCCAGCTATAACCCAACACGCGCCACGGCGGTTTTGGGCTTGAAATATAGTTTTTAAGACTGACGCAACTTAAGATGCATTGTTCAAAGAAAAGATATTCTTTTTTGAATCAATGCATCGACCTGCGGCATTGGCCACTTGACCTGACGGACATTTTCCCTCGGCCACACACACCAAGGGAAGCGTCACGCTCAAGCGGCTGAGCTTGCTTCTTTGAGGGCAAGCGGCTTCTTTTGCTTGATCTATATTTTTTTGGCAAATTCCCTCAAACGTCCAATGCAAACCTTGCGGACAATCCACGCGAGCGGCTTGCGCAGCTAAAGATATTAAACAGAAAACAAGCAACAGGAGGGGTTTGATATGTATTTTCATGAAACCCTCTTACTCAGTGATCGCGAACCAAGTTAATCATTTGCTCGTCTTTGTCCAAGGCCATGATTTCATCAAACGCCCATGAAAATGAGGTGCACACATTCAAGAACATGCGTACTGGAATATCTGTTTTGGAATAATCCAGTGGATGAATAGTTTCAATAAACAATCCATCTTCATCCTCTTTTAGAAGAATTTCTAAGAATGGAAATCTTTTTCTCACCGTTGTCAAAAATGACTGCACCACCTCAGGGGCGACTCCCACGCGTGCATAGCCACGTCCTATTAAATTTATATTTTTGTCCAATTCAGACAACTGAATCCAAAATGGGTAGCTAAAGTTATAGCCCCGATTGGCGTAAATCATCTGGTCTTGGCTCAACTTGGCATTGACGCCTTTTTGTTTTAATAAATACAAAATCGAATCCAACGAAACCAACTCATGGTCCAAGGTTGACTTGACCATGTCCGCAGGCTTAGAGCGTGTTTCTTCAACCACTTCGATGATGTGATGGGCCACCCGAGGAATATCTCGCCAATAAATTCCCATCGATTTGAGTTGCGTTTGAAGTGCCTTCATCACATCTTCAAAGACATCTGAGCGAACGCGAATGGGTGGTACAGCAGTTTGTGCGGGAGTTTCGCGATACAAAAACTCATGCTTGCGCATCACAAAACTGCGCAATGTCACCAAATCATGGGTCAAGCTCTCACACTTAATTCCAAAAAAATAATGCTTGATTCCTTTGTCCTCGCACACACGGGTGTAAAACCGTTCAAAGTGCTTGGTCAAATTTGACATCCCACCGTACCGCTGTAAAACGTCATCCATGCTGATGCCTCCGATGAAGCACTGTAGGAGAGACCGCTTTGATTTGGATTAAATCAACACCATTTGTAATGTGAGATTTCTAATTTGTAATATTCAAAAATCAACCCAGGGGAAAAGTGCATTGAAATGTAATCATATTTCCATGACGGGGAATTAAAACCAACTCACCGTGATGTGCACGCACAATTTCACGGCACAAACTCAAACCCAATCCAGAGCCAGCGACCGCACTGTCGTGTCCTTGTATGGTTTTGACTCGATGTCGGTAAAACCGTTCAAAAATACGCTCATCGAGACCGGTAGCACTCAAATCTGTCGTGTTGGTTAAGCTAAAAACCAATGCCTGCGCAGTCGCGCGCGCACTGAATAAGACTTGGCCGGGAGTGGTGTTGTATTTCACAGCGTTATTCATCAAGTTCATCATCAACTGCAAAAACAAGTCCGCGTCTGCATGAACAAACAGAGTTTCATTGAAGTCTCTTTCGAAATCAATTTCTGGATGAAACATTTGAAAGTCATCAAACATTTGCCCCATCATGTCATTTAAGTTTATTTTTGTTTTTGACAAGACCATGCAACCTGCATCAGCCTGAGACAGCAACAACAATTTATTTGAAACACTGATCAATCTCTCCACTTCATCCATGATCAATGACAGCTCAAGCTGATCTTTTGAACCGTCTTTTGATGAATTGATCAAGGCTTGCAGATGCCCACGCATGATCGTCAAAGGTGTGCGCAACTCATGGGCCGCATCGCTAGAAAATCTGGCCGCTTGCTCATAGCTTTGACGTAAATTTTGAATTAAATCATCAAAATATTTGATGAAAAATGCGAACTCAGAATAATAATCTTTCGTGGCAATTTTTTGATAGGGTCGATTAATTTCAAATGTTGAAAATCTAGCCTGCAAGTCCTTGAGTGGTTTAAGACAGGCATAACTCATAAAAGCCGTAAACAGGATGACAAATAGAAAAACAACCAAATAAACCCTGAGGCTGACGGCATTTCTAACATTCAATATATCCAAATTAACATTCAAAAACATGGATTTTCTGAGTCCCAGATGAATGACTGAATCACTGCGCCCGATGAATCGAAATATTCGCCACGTCTCCCCCTCTAAATCAAGATCCATCACCTGAACAGTTTTTGCATTTTGATGCGCCAACTCATGCCAAGGCAAATTGAGCGATATTTTCGTTTCAACCTCTGCCCAAAAAGCATCTTTTGGCAGAGACTCTTGCGCTCTAAATAAAAGAACTTGGTTCGGTCCGACTCCATCTAATGGATAAATGAGTTTTGATTTCAGCTGGTTGATGTCTGTGCTCTCATCAAACTCATGCAACTGAGGCTCAATTTGTCGAGCAAACACCTCACTCAAATACGTCAACATAGGCTCGTAGGCGAGTAGCCGCACCACAATGCGTGAGGCAACGATGAATGCCAGAACACACACAATGGCGGATAAGAATATTCTTAAATTGAGCGAATTTTTCATGGCTCAATATTCAAACGATAGCCAACGCCGCGAATCGTTTCGAGCGGAAAAGAATTGACACTGTAAAAATCAGCGTCTGAGATTTTTTTACGCAAGCGCTGAATACACACGTCAACAAGATTGGTTCCCGGGTCAAAATCAACATTCCAGGCGCGCTTTAGAATTTGTTGCCGCGTAAAAATCTGACCTGGCGAGAGCATCAAGCACTCCAGCAATACAAATTCACGCTGCGTCAAAGTTGCAGCTCGGTTTTTGAATTTGACAATCCTCGTGAAACGATCCAGACTAATACCACTTTGCGTGATGACCGTGCCCGATTCAAATACTTTTTGATGGGTTATTTTTTTGATACGGACAATTAATTCTTCTATGAAAAATGGTTTAGCCAAATAATCATCCGCGCCTGTCTGAAAAGCCCTGAGTCGATCTTCTAAATCTGATCGCGCAGTCAGCATGATGACCGGTGTTTGCACTCCGCTTTTTCTTAACTCCGCCAGCACCTCAAACCCATCCATCAGCGGCATGGATACATCCATCACAATCGCATCGAAACGCTTCATTAATGCGGTGGTTAACCCTCTAAATCCATCAGCCTCGTGATGCGTCCTCATACCGGCCACCGCAAAACCTTCAATCACGAAATCTGCAATTTTCTTTTCATCTTCTATTAACAATACATCCATGCCTAGATTTTGACTTATCGCAGCGACAAATATATTGACATTACAAATCTGTAATCAATAGTGATAGAGCTATAAATATTTAACGAGTTGACGTCTGCCTTGATATTTCCACTTTGAATTGTGTACAAGCCCACACACAGCTTTGCGAAAATCCCGTCTTTAGCCTCCTTCCCCACTCCTTCCCATGAAAAAAATCCTCCTCCTAGGCTCAGGCGAGCTGGGCAAAGAATTCGTCATCAGCGCCAAACGTTTGGGTTGTTATGTGGTCGCTTGCGACAGTTATGCAGGCGCGCCGGCCATGCAAGTGGCCGACGAGCAGGCGGTGTTCAGCATGTTGGACGAAGTGGCTTTGCGTGACACCATTGCGCAGCACCAGCCTGATTTGATCGTGCCTGAGATTGAAGCCATTCGCACCGAAGTGCTGCTGGATGTCGAACAACAAGGCTTTGAAGTCATTCCCAGCGCCCGCGCAGCCAACCTCACCATGAACCGCGACCGCATTCGTGACGTGGCAGTAGGTTTGGGCGTGCGCACCGCCAAATTCAACTACGCGCAATCGGCGCAAGAGTTGCTGACACAAGCAACGCACATCGGTTTTCCGGTGGTCATCAAGCCCGTGATGAGTTCTTCAGGCAAAGGCCAAAGCGTGGCAAAGTCTGCTGCCGATGTGCAAGCAAGCTGGGACTACGCTTGCCAAGGCATGAGAGGCGACCGCCAAAAAGTGATTGTGGAAGAGTTCATTCACTTCGAGTGCGAAATCACCCTGCTCACCATTCGCCAGCGCAACGGCACAACTGTGTTTTGCCCTCCCATTGGCCATGTGCAAGAACGCGGCGACTACCAATACAGCTGGCAACCCCAGGCCATGAACATGGCGCATTTAAAGGCCGCGCAAGACATGGCCGAAAAAGTCACCGCCGATTTGGGCGGCGCGGGTTTGTTTGGCGTGGAGTTTTTCATCACCCGTGACGAAGTCATTTTTAGCGAACTCAGCCCTCGCCCGCACGACACAGGCATGGTCACCTTGATCAGCCAAAACCTGAGCGAATTCGATTTGCACGCCCGTGCAGTTTTGGGCTTACCGATTCCAAACATCGAATCTTGGGAAGGCGCAAGCGCGGTGGTGTTGGCCACATCTGAAGGCAGCAACCCGAGCTACAGCGGCGTGGCTGAGGCCCTGAGCGAGCCAGGCGTAGATGTGCGCATTTTTGGCAAACCCACCACCCGCCCTTACAGGCGCATGGCGGTGGCGCTGGCAAAGGGGGACAATGCTTTGGCAAGAGCCAGAACCGCGGCTCAAAAGATCAGCGTGACGAGCACCTCATAACGCGATTGCACAACCCCAAAGGACGGTCGAGATGTCAAACAATTCACCGTCCACCCCTTGGTGGTTAAACGCGCTCAGTGCAGATCAGCTCACACAAGCCAGCCAAGGCTTGAGCGAACCAGAAGCCACGGCGCGGCTCAAACGCTCAGGGCAAAATCGTTTTGATCAGCAGCACCGCAGCAGTTTGTGGGTGCAATATTTGCGTCGCTTCAAAAACCCGCTGATCGTGATTTTGCTTGTGGCCAGCGCCATCTCAGCAATGACGGGCGAGATGACGAGTTTTGTGCTCATCAGCTGCATGGTCATCTTGAGCGTCACGCTTGATTTTGTGCAAGAGTACCGCGCCAACTCTGCCGCCGAAAAGTTACGTGATTCAGTGGCCTTACGCGCCACCGTGCTGCGCAACAACCAGCCTTGTGACATGGCCGCGGTCAACATTGTGGTGGGCGATGTGGTGCTTTTATCGGCGGGCGACTTGGTGCCAGCCGATGCGCGCATTCTTGAAGCGCAAGACTTCTTCGTCAAACAAGCCATGCTCACGGGTGAGCCTTATCCAATAGAAAAACACGCCATAACTCCGCCTGCGAGCGCCACCGAATTGGCCGAAGCAAGCAATGCGGTGTTCATGGGCACATCGGTGGTGAGCGGCACTGCACGCGTTTGGGTGCAACAAACGGGATCCGCAACGGCCATGGGAGCGATTGCGCACAGCCTGAACAAACAAACTGCACCCACCTCGTTTGAATCTGGCACGCATCGTTTTGGCTTGTTGATCATGCGTCTGACGGTGCTGCTGGTGTTGTTTGTCTTGCTCATCAACTTGGCCTTTGATCGACCTTGGTTGGAGTCATTTTTGTTTGCCGTGGCCTTGGCCGTTGGTCTCACGCCCGAATTGCTGCCCATGGTGGTGTCGGTCACGCTCTCGCATGGAGCGCTGCGCTTGGCCTCGCAGCATGTCATTGTCAAACGCTTGTCAGCAATTCAAGATTTGGGCTCGATGGATGTGTTTTGCACCGATAAAACAGGCACATTGACCGAGGCCAGCATCCGACTTGAACGCCATGTGAATACCTTGGGGCAGACGTCGCAGCAAGTGTTGAACTTGGCCTACCTGAATTGTTTTTTTCAAACTGGCATGAAAAACCCAATGGACGAAGCCGTGTTAATCGAGCAAGGCGTGTCCACCATGGGCTGGCAAAAACTCGACGAAGTCCCGTTCGATTTTGAAAGACGCCGCGTGTCTGTGTTGTTGCGCAAAGACAATGAAACATGGTTGATTGTCAAAGGTGCGCCGGAAGAGGTTGTATCGCTGTGCACTCAGTTTGAAACCCAACAAAGCGCACAAGAACTGAGCATTGCTGAACGCCAACGCATACATGCGCAATTTCAAGCTTTAGAAAAAGACGGACTTCGCGCTTTGGCCGTTGCCTACAAGCGCATGGCACATGATGCACACCACATGACATTGCAAGACGAGGCGCAGCTCACCTTGGTGGGATTTGCCGCTTTTCTTGATCCACCCAAGGCAAGCGCGGCGTTGGCTTTGACCAAGCTGAGCAAACTCGGCGTAGCCATCAAAGTGGTGACGGGTGACAGCGAATGGGTCACGCAACACGTGTGTCAACAACTCCAGCTGCCTGTGACGGGTGTGTTGACGGGCAAAGAGATCAGCCTGATGGACGATTTAGCTCTGGGTGCGGTGGTCGAATCCAACAACTTGTTTTGCCGCGTCAATCCCGCGCAAAAAGAACGCGTCATTCACGCATTGCGTGCCCGCGGTCATGTGGTGGGTTATTTGGGAGACGGCATCAACGATGCGCCGTCGTTGCATGCTTGCGATGTGGGTTTGTCGGTAGACACAGCAGCCGATGTTGCCAAAGAAGCGGCCGATATGATTTTGTTGAAACAAGATTTGCGGGTATTGATCACGGGTGTTTTGGAAGGCCGCAGAACATTCAGCAACATCATGAAATACATCATGATGGGCACGAGCTCAAATTTTGGCAACATGTTCAGCATGGCAGGTGCTTCCTTGTTTTTGCCTTTTTTGCCTATGCTGCCCACGCAAATATTGTTGAACAATATTTTGTACGATTTGTCGGAAATTCCGATCCCGCTCGACAAAGTCGATGGCGTTGGCATGCGCCGCCCTCAGGTCTTGGATTTAAACTTCATCCGAAACTTCATGTGGGTGATTGGCCCCATCAGCTCAGCCTTTGATTTTTTGACTTTTTATGTGATGCTCAAAGTGCTCAACGCCCAAGAGGCTTTGTTTCAAACCGGGTGGTTCGTGGAGTCTTTGTGCACGCAGGTTTTGGTGATTTTTATCATCCGCACTCGGGGCAATCCTCTCAAGAGCCGAGCGCACCCGTTGCTGACAGTGACTTCGTTGAGCGTGGTGGCCATTGCCATCGCCCTGCCCTTGAGCCCCTGGGGTTCGTATTTCGGATTTGTTGCCCCACCGCTGAAGTTCTACCTGATTCTCGGTGGAATGGTCATGTGCTATTTGGTGTTGGTGGAAATAGCGAAACAAGGTTTTTACAAATGGCAGTTGAAGGCTCAAAAACCAAAATGATGTTTCGCTGACAAGCACATGAGTTGTTGCCGCTCTTGTGCGTTGAACCAGCCCTCGTAAATGCGCAACATCGGGCCGTAGTCCAACCGCGCAGGGGCTTTTAAATACGGCCAATCAGACGCCCACACGCATTGCTTGAGGCCAAAGTTTTGCACCAAGGTATCGACAAAGGGGCGTGTGTCGGCAAACGCAAAAGGCTGCTGCGAAAATTTGGCAAAGCCAGAAATTTTCACCACCGCACGTTGTTCGCGCCCCAAAGCCAACAGGGCTTGAAAGCCAGCTTGGCTCAAGCCATCTGGCAGATGCGGCCTGCCGCAATGGTCAAACATCAGCTTGACGTTGACGCGAGAAAGCATGGGCATGAAGTCGAGCAACAGATTTTTTTCAACTTGAAACTGCGCCCACATATCCAACTGCGCCAAGCGTTGCAGCAGGGGTTCGATGTTGGCGTAAAAATCAAAGCCCATGAGCGCGGGGTTAAAGGCAATACCAATCACGCCTTGGGCTTTGAGGATTTGCAACTCTTCTAGCGAACAGTCATTGGGCACCACTGCAATGCCCTTGAATGCGCCCTTGCCTATCTGCAAGGCGTGGAGCAAGCAAGCGTTGTCGGTGGCATAGCCCGAATTGGGCCCGACCAACAGCGCGTGCGTGACGTGATAGCACGCCATGAGTTGCAAGAAATACTCGGCATTGCCCATCTCTTGCCCGGCTGGGTGGTAGGCCACTTGCGGGTTGTAGGGAAAGTGCGCGGGGTCTAGCACATGACAATGCGCGTCAATTTTGGGCTCGTCTAAAACGCTCATGGCTTAGAACGTGGCGAGCACGGCTTTGCGCAATTCGTCGGTGATTTCAGGCTTAACACCAAACCACGCCTCAAAGGCCGGAATGGCTTGGTTGAGCAACATGCCCAGACCATTGCTGGTGACATGCCCGCGCGCTTTGGCCGCAGCCAACAAAGGTGTTTCCAGCGGGATGTAAATCAAATCAGACACCATGGCTGTTTTGGGCAAAGCGTCCAATGTAATTTCAAGCGGTGGTTGACCATACATGCCTTGGTTGGTGGTGTTGACCAACATGGCTGCGCCTTCCAGAGCGGCGTTGCGTTCAGACCAGTCGTAGGTTTTGACCACCGTTGGATCGGCAGCCGCCAGTTCTTCGGCCTTGGCGCGGGTGCGGTTGATGAGTCGAATTTCTGTTGCGCCTTGGTCCAGCAAACTGATGACCACCGCGCGCGCTGCGCCACCCGCACCAATGACGGTAATGGGGCCAGCGTCAGCACGCCATGCAGGGGTGACGTCTTTTAAGCTTTGGATGTAGCCAAAACCATCGTTGTTAAAACCGTGCAAGCTGCCATCGGGTTGCACCACGATGCAGTTGATCGCGCCGATGCGTTTGGCCAAGGGCGTGAGTTCGTCCATCATTTTCATGGCCATGAGTTTGTGGGGCTGCGTGATGTTGCAGCCCGCCAAACCCAATGCAGACAAGCCTCGGATCGCTGTTTCCACGTTGTCAATCTGCACCGGAAAATGCCCATAAGCACCTTTGATGTTGTGCTTTTTGATCCAGTAGTTGTGAATGATGGGCGAGCGCGATTGAAACACCGGCATCCCCATGATGCCGGCTAACTTGAACTGATTGCTGTCTGACATGTTGTAAAAGTTTCCTTATTTTTTGTTCACGGGAGGCAAAACCTCGATGACTTGTTGTTTGCCGTTGACCACTTTGGTCAAATAGCTCTCGCGGTCTAAGTCGCCATTTTCGTCGTAAGAAATATCGAGCAACAAACCGGGGTTGGCTTTGGCCGAGAGGCTGATGTTTTTCATCGCTACCGCAAAGGCTTTGGAGTCAAATTTTCCGATTTTTTCGGTCACGGCTTTGACGGTGTACATGCCAATGTAGCCTTTCAAACCGTTGTGGTCTGAGCGGCTGTTGTACTCTTTTTGAAACGCTGCATCGAATTTTTTCACGCCCGCTTGCGGCGCGTCTGCGGTTAAACCAACGTGGGCAATGGCGCCGTTGGCGGCGTCGCCTGCAAGCTCAATCACCTTTTGGCTGGTCAACACGGTTTCGCCAATGATGGGTTTTTTGTAGCCTTGTTTTTTGAGTTCGCGCAGCAAACGGGCGGACTCTTCTTCGTTGGTGTAGGCAAACAAAGCATCGGCGTCAGACTGTTTGGCTTTGACCACCACGTTGCTGAAATCGACTTGACCTGGATCAGACGAGATGTCCGCACCAATTTTGATGCCCCGTGCCTCCAAGGCCTTGATGATCAAATCGCGCCCGCCTTTGCCAAAGTCGTTGTTCACATAAACGATGTCTACGGTTTTGGTTTTGAGCGTGTCCTTCATGTAATTCGCAATTTTGGGCATGGCCGTGGACTGCGTGAAAGACGTGCGAAACACATACGGATTGCCCTGCTGAGTAATAGCCGCTGCCTCGCCACCGGTGAAGTTCGGAATTTCAGCGCGTTTGGTGGATGCCATGCTGACCATGATGGAGCCCGAAAAAACAGGCCCCATCACCACATATGCGCCATCGTCAATCGCCTTGTCGGTCAAACCTTTGGCGACGCCCGGGTTGGATTGCGTGTCATAAGAAACGTAGTCAATTTTTTTGCCCAAGATGCCGCCAGCAGCGTTGATTTCTTTGACCGCCAGCTTGATACCGTTGTCAAAATTAGAACCCGATGTGGCGCCCGTGCCGGTGAGCTCGACCAAACCAACGATCTTGACAGTTTGAGCTTGCACCCAGATTGAACTCAGCAGCAAGGAGGTGGCTAACAGTGTTTTTGCGAACTTCATGGTGTGTCTCCAGTTTTTTTGGTTGAATCAAACATGTTATTTCAAATACAAGCGGTCTAAATTAAGGTTTTTCGCTACTCATTTTTGACGCAGTGGCAACACAACGCGCATGGTCGTGCCGCGTCCAAGTTCGCTGCTTACCGTCAGTTGTCCGTGGTGTCGCTGCACAATGCCCAGCGACACCGACAAGCCCAGCCCCGTGCCAACGCCCACCGCTTTGGTGGTGTAGAAGGGCTCAAAAATACGACTCAACACATCTTCCGTCATACCGGCGCCGTTGTCGCGTACTTCAATCCAAATTGTCTTGCCCTGAATTCCTGAACACAGGGTAATCGTGCCCACACGCTCAGACGGCATGGCTTGTGCTGCATTGACGATCAGGTTCAAAAATACTTGGTTGATTTGTGAAGGAATGCACTCCACCAGCGGCAAGTCTTGCCAATCCCACACCACCTCGGCGCGGTATTTGATTTCGTGATTCACAATGTTGAGCGTTGACTCAATGCCGTGCCGAATGTCTGACATCACCCATGCTTGTTGAGGATCGCCACGGGCAAAATTTTTCAAATCGTCGACGATGTGCTTGACCCGCACCACGCCTTCTTGGGTTTCATCCAAAATCGTGCGCAAATCGGACAGCACAAAATCAAAGTTCAGCGTTTTCTTGAGATTTTCAAATTCTTGCGCCGTCATCTGCTGCTCTTGCAACTGTTGCGCAGCTTGCATCAGCTTGGCAATCACGTCGGCATATTTGTGCATGGTGGTTAAGTTAGACGCCACAAAAGCCATCGGATTGTTGATTTCATGTGCCACACCCGCAGCCAATTGACCTAAAGCCGCGAGTTTTTCAGATTGCGTCAGCCGCGATGACATTTCAATCTCGTGTTGTTTGGCCGCATCTAATTCTTCATAGCTCAACCGCAATTGGGCGTTGATTTTTTCAGCGCGTCGAATAAAAAATACCGCGACCGTAACAAATAAAACAATCAAAAAAGTCAGCACGCTTGAGGCTTGCATATAAGAACTTTGCAAGCGGTTGTACTCAGCCAGCACCTCGGTTTCACGCATTCCCACCAATACAAACAAAGGCTGGTCGTTCAAGCGCGCAAACACATACAAGCGCTTGATGTGATCGAAAAATTGGTCGCTGATGAACCAGCCATCATTTGCGTTGAGAAACTGCTTGGGTAAATTTAAGCGCAGCATAGAGTCATCAAAACGAACCATGCCACCCAGCCTCAACGTGCGCACATAGCCGTCCAAACCAATCAAGCTGATGGAGCTGTCTTGCCCCAAATCGATTTGGCGATGAAAGTCTAAAAAATAATTCGGATTGAACGACGCCACCGCAACGCCTTTGAATCGGCCATCGGGGTAATTCAACCGCCGCGTGAGTTGAATCGACCACTTACCGCTGGCGCGTCCCAACACGGGCTTGCTGATAAAAAGCGGCGATGCCGCGTTTTGCTTATGAAATTGAAAATGTTCTCGGTCAGAAAGATCGACTTTTTTGTGATTCTTTAAATTCGAAAACTCGTAAATACCCTGCTCATTGATAATGCCGACTTGGTTTAAAAAACTGAAATCAATCACACCCTGATCAAAATAACCATTGAGCAGGCCAAAGTCTTTGCTGCCATTGAGTTCATAGTGGTATTTGATGATGCGCAAAGCCTGGTCGGTATTTCTCACACTGGCCAAAGAATGCTCTTTGAAACTGATCGCAATGTTTTGCACATTGGCGTGCGCTTGCTCAATGACGAATTGTTTGTCTTGCCATAAGCGCAAAAAACTCAGCACCCACACCATGATAATCATGATCACAGCACCTAAAACCAGCACCGAAGTCGTGTGTAATCCATGAATAAAACGGTGCAATAGTTTCATACCGTTAATAATACATTCACAAGGAGACACACCATGCGCTCGAAATTCTCATCACTGACTTTGCTTTGCTTGGTTTTTACTATGTCAACACCTGCCAGCGCTCAAGACAACCGAATCGACATGATTCGCTCAGACGCACCAAGTTTGGCTGCGTATTCAAATTTAGATATTGGCGTGAAAACCTTTGTGTTCAAACACGAAAAGCAAGTCGATGTTTTGAATATTCAAGAAGGTCAACCCGCACCGCTGTATGACCGCCCCTTGACCACCGAAGTGTGGTACCCCGCCACGATAGACCCCAACGCCAAAGGCTTGGGCGAGTACTCAGTTTTTTTCCGTGACGGTAAAACACAAATTACCCTGCATGGCCGTGCGATGCGCGACGCCAAGCCCAATCCGGCCAAAGGCCCGTATCCACTCATCATCATGGCGCATGGCTATCCAGGCAATCGGTTTTTGATGAGCCCAATTGCTGAGAACTTGGCAAGCAAAGGTTATGTGGTGGCGTCCATCGATTTCACCGACAGCACATATTCAGACCAAGCCAACTTTGCCAGCACGCTGCGCAATCGCCCCTTGGACATTTCATTTGTGATTGACAGAATGGTGGCGCAAAACACCGATGTCAGCAGTCCCCTCAAAGGCCTGATGGACACGCAACGCATTGGCTTGATCGGTTATTCCATGGGCGGCTATGGCGTGATCAACAAAATCGGC
Organism: uncultured Burkholderiales bacterium; assembly: GCA_903832625.1. GTDB lineage: Bacteria > Pseudomonadota > Gammaproteobacteria > Burkholderiales > Burkholderiaceae_C > Limnohabitans. The sequence goes on from CAILCI010000065.1 coordinate 120,941, forward strand.
GGCGGCTTTAGCGACAACGCGCTCAAGTTCCCCAAACTGCCCAAAGACATTTTGAATCCTTTGCTCAATTCAAACCCCGAGTTCGCCAAGCTGCGCGATCCGCGCATCAAAGCAGCCGTCACTTTCGCGCCCTGGGGCTGGAACCAAGGTTTTTGGGATGCCAAGGGCTTGCAAAACATCACCACGCCCTGGCTCATGATTGGCGGCAGCATTGACGATGTGGCGGGTTACGCGCCCGGCATGCGCAATATTTTTGAAGCCAGCGTCAACGCAGACCGTTACTTGCTGACTTTTGAGAACGCCAACCACAATGCCGGCGCGCCCATGCCCGCCCCCAAAGAAGCCTGGAAAGCCGTGCCGTGGTTGCCCAACATCCCCGCCGCACACTACATCGACCCTGTATGGGACAACGTGCGCATGAACAATGTGTCAGAGCATTTCATCACCGCGTTTTTGGGCAAATACATCCGCAACGACAGCGAACATGCCTCTTATTTGGATTTGGTGGAATACGCCAAAGACGGCAAATGGTCGGCCAATGCCGACGGCAGTTTCAAGGGCGACCACACCTACTGGAAGGGCTTTCCAGCTCGAACCGCTGTTGGCTTACGATTCGAGCACCTTGGCCCTGCCAAGCCTTGAATTTTTCGATCAGGAAATGCACATGACACGACTCATCACTCCATCACTTCAACCTGCCCTTAAGGTCAGCGCCATTGCACTGTTTTGCGCCATCGCTTGGCCTCAATTTGCCTGGGCTGGCAAAACCTTGGACACCATCAAACAACGCGACGCGGTGGTGTGCGGCGTCAACACTGGCTTAGCAGGTTTTGGCGCATCGGACAGTCAAGGCAAATGGAGTGGCATGGACGTGGACATCTGTCGTGCCATCGCTGCTGCAGTGTTAGGCAGCCCCGACAAAGTGCGCTACACCCCACTGCCCGCGCCGCAACGCTTTGCGGCCTTGCAGTCGGGCGAGGTAGACATTTTGTCTCGCAACACCAGCTTTACCCTCACCCGCGATGCCTCGCTTGGACTTCACCAAACGGCAGTCACCTACTACGACGGCCAAGGTTTTATGGTGGCCGCGAGCGCGAACATCAAAAGTGCGAAGCAACTCAAAGGCGCGACAGTGTGCGTGCAATCAGGCACAACCACTGAAAAAAACCTGACCGATTTTTCACGCGCCAACAATCTCAATATCAAGCCCGTGGTGTTCGAAAAATTTGACGCCGCCAACGCCGCCTATTTTTCGGGTCGCTGCAAGGCCTACACCACCGATGCTTCGGGTTTGGCCTCTATCCGCGCCAAAGAAGCCAAAAACCCCAAAGACCATGTCATCTTGCCCGAGCTCATTTCCAAAGAACCCTTGGGTCCTTTGGTGCGACGCGGTGACGACGAATGGTTGGCGATTGTCAAATGGACGGTCTACGGCTTGATTGAAGCCGAAGAATACGGCATCACCTCAACCAACATCGACAAGCTCAAAGCTGAGAGCACCGACCCTGTGGTGCTGCGTTTGCTGGGCAAAAGCGACGACACAGGCAAGCTGCTCGGCTTAGACCGAGATTGGTTGGCACGCGCACTGGCTGCAGTGGGCAATTACGGCGAAATTTTTGACCGCAATTTGGGAGACAAAACACCCATGGCGCTCAAACGCGGCCTCAATGCCCAATGGAACAAAGGTGGCTTGCAGTACGCCATTCCGCTTCGCTAATCCTCGCGCACGCACATGATCAACTGGCAGAGCCAACGCACGCGCGGCGTTTTATTTCAAATCGTTTTGGTGGTGAGTTTGCTCGGGCTGCTTTTTTGGCTCGCTCACAACACTTGGCTGCATTTGCAAGAGCGCGGCATTCAGAGCGGATTTGACTTCTTGTTCGACAACGCAGGCTTTGACATAGGCGAATCGGTGTTTGATTTTGACTCGCAACAAAGCTATGCCCTAGCGTTTTTGGTGGGTCTGCTCAACACCTTGCGCGTGTCGGTCATTGGCATAGTTTGCTGCACGGCGTTGGGGTTGTTGTTAGGTATAGGTCGATTGTCAAACAACGCCTTGGCGCGTGGGCTTTGCTATGCCTATGTGGAGCTGTTTCGCAATATTCCACTGCTGTTGCAATTGCTCATGTGGTACGTCGTCTTGGTTGAAGTCATGCCTGCCAGCGACGAAGCGCTGCACCTAGGAAATTGGCTGCTACTGAGCAAAGAAGGTTTGGCACTGCCTTTAGTCGGCGCAGAGGGCATTACCCTCACACCCGAGTTTGTCGCACTCACTTGGGGCTTGACGCTTTACACATCGGCTTTTGTGTCTGAGGTGATTCGCTCGGGCATCTTGTCGGTGGCCAAAGGGCAAATCGAGGCTGCGCAAAGCATAGGTTTGTCGCGCTCGCAAAGTCTGCGTTGGGTCATCTTGCCGCAAGCCATGCGCGTGATTGTTCCGCCACTCACCAACCAATATTTGAACCTGACCAAAAACTCGTCACTGGCTGTCGCGATTGGCTATCCCGATTTGGTGAACATCACCAACACCGCACTCAACCAAACCGGACGTGCGGTGGAGTGCATTGCCATTGTGATGGCGGTCTACCTCAGCCTGTCCTTGCTGACCTCTGCGCTGATGAACCATTACAACCGCAGCATTGCGTTGAAAGGCCGTGGATGACTGCGCCTGTGCAAGCCCTAAAAGGCGCTCGTTTGGCGCCGGTGCAACACCATGGCATTTGGGCTTGGGCGCGTGAGCGTTTTTGGGCAACACCTCTGAGTGCGTTGGTGTCATTTGTGCTGCTGGCCTGTTGTGCTTGCTTGCTGCCCAGCTTGTTGCAATGGAGTGTGATCAACGCCGTGTTCGCGCCCGATGCCGATGCCTGTCAGGCCGCACGCGGCGTGGGCGCTTGCTGGGGCGTGGTGGCAGAAAAATACCGCGCTATTTTGTTTGGACGCTATCCGTTTGACGAGCAATGGCGCCCCTTGCTTGCTTGTGCGTTGTTGCTGGGTTTGTTGGTGGCCAGTTGTATCCCGAAATTTTGGCGGCGTTCATTGGCGACGGCGTGGCTGTGGGTGAGCCTCTTGTTTTTTGTGCTTTTGGGTGGCGGTACTTGGTGGGGCATTCCCACAGGTTTGACAGCAGTGCGCAGCGACTTATGGGGCGGACTCCCGCTCACGCTGTTACTGGCCACCTTGTCTATTGCCTTGTCTTTTCCTTTGTCTATTTTCATTGCGCTGGGCAGGCAAAGCCAAATGCCTGCGGTGCGTAGCGTGTGTACCGTGTATGTGGAGTTGGTCAGAGGCGTGCCGCTCATCTCTGTGTTGTTCATGGCCAGTTTTATGTTTCCGCTCTTGCTGCCGACAGGTAGCTTGCCCGATGTGCTGTTGCGCGTCTTGGTGGGTATGAGTTTGTTTGCTGCGGCCTACACCGCTGAAATTGTGCGCGGCGGCTTGCAAGCCATTCCTCGCGGGCAAATTGAAGCAGCCTACAGCCTCGGCTTGAGCTACTGGCAAATGCAGTTTCGGGTGGTGTTGCCACAGGCCTTGGCCTATGTGGTGCCAAGTTTGATGAACCACTTTATTTCGATCTTCAAAGATACGTCCTTGGTCACCATTGTGAGTCTGTACGAGTTGACGGGTGCGCTCGGGCTGGCCATCAGCGGCGACCCGAATTGGCGGCCTTTCAAAATCGAGGCGTATTTGTTCATCACCTTGATTTATTTTTCATTTTGCTTTGCGATGTCGCGCTACAGCCTGTGGGTTGAGCGACAAATTTCGCGAGTGCGCTAGGCAAGGAACAGGCGTGTCAACACCCATCATCGAGTTCAAAAATGTCAACAAATGGTTTGGGCAATTCCATGTGTTGCGCGACATCCAACTGGCCGTGTCAGCGGGTGAACGCATTGTGATTTGCGGACCATCCGGCTCAGGCAAATCGACCTTGCTGCGCTGCATCAACCGCTTGGAAGAGCACCAAGAAGGACAACTGCGCGTTTGCGGCATTGAACTCACCGACAACGCCCAATCCATTGAGCAAGTCAGACGTCGCGTGGGCATGGTGTTTCAGCAGTTCAATTTGTTTCCCCATTTGACGGTGCTTGAAAACCTCACCTTGGCGCCCGTTTTGGTCGAGAAAATTTCTCCCGCGCAGGCCGCAGAGCGCGCCATGACGCAGCTCGAACGTGTCCATATTGCCGAACAAGCTCACAAGTACCCACTGCAGCTCTCAGGTGGACAACAACAACGTGTGGCCATTGCCCGCGCCCTGTGTTTGCAGCCCGAGATTTTGTTGTTCGACGAACCCACCTCGGCGCTTGACCCAGAGATGGTTCAAGAAGTGCTCGATGTGATGATCTCGCTCGCGCAACAAGGTGTCACCATGCTGTGCGTGACGCATGAAATGGGCTTTGCCCGGGCTGTGGCAGACCGCGTGATATTCATGGACGAAGGTCAAATCATTGAAGAAGCCACACCCGAGCTGTTTTTTACGCAAGCGCAGCATCCGCGCACGCAGGCATTTATTCAAAAAATCAAATTCAACGCAAATTGAGTGACACGCGGATAAGCGGTTGCATTGGGTTTGTTTTATTTTTGAAGCGAACTCAAGCTCTGCTTAGCCAACTCTGCTGTTTTTTCAGCAGCCACTTTGGCGCCAGAGAGCACGGCATGGCTGGTATCCATGGCGCTTTTGACAGCCGACATGGCCAAGGCGGAAATGGGATTACCTGTGAGTGCGGGAGAGCTCAAGACATGCTCGGTCAACGCGCGGTTGTCTTCAATTTGCTTTTGCAAAATACCCGTGACCTGCGAATGCGCATCAAAACCCAATTGATAGGCAGCAACTGCAAAGTTCAAATAATCTTTGATTTGATGCACCATGTGCGTAGACACCAGCTCATGCACCCGCGATGTGTCTTTGACATGCATCAGTTCGACCGCGCGCTGGTGCGAAGCTTCAATCGCAATTTTGTTGTGCATCAACGCTAAATTGATCAACTCCAACGACTGCTTGTGATAGAGGCTCGCAATCTCCAAACTGCGATTAGGCGTTTGCGTTATCAGGTCTTGGTTCGTCTTCATGCTGAGCTCCTTGAATAATCAACACATGATGCTTGGAAGGTCAAGTCACCATCGCCATTTGTCATGGCTGCGCATAGCTTATTCAAGTACGGCTCAACAGTCTGTGCTGCACCGCACACTGGAGGATGCAATTATTTGGCTTTGTGCATGTCACGCGCCGTTTGCGCATATTGAGCAGCCAGATTAGACATTTCGATGGCCTGCGTTGCAGCCTCTGTGGCGAGCTTGGTGGCATTGGCAGCTTCAATCGAAGCTTTGGTGGATGCATCCTCCGCATGATGCGCCACAGCCAAGGCAGCAGAAGCTGCGGCACTGGCGGCGGCTGAGGCGGCTTCGATTGCGGCCTCGGCCGAATGCCCTGCGGCTACAGCCGCTTCTTCTGCGGCATCGACAATGGCAGTGGCTGCAGCCAATTTGGCAATTTCTGCACAGTTTGTGGCAGCTTTGGCAGCATGAGCGGCGGCTTTGGCAGCGCGTTGCGCGGAATCGGACGCGTGCAGCGTGACAGTTTTGAGTGACGACAGGGTATCAGCATGATGGGTGTGAATTTCCCTGTAGCTGAGCTTTAACTCATCGATCTCGTTTTGCAGGCTAAACAGGGTGTCGCGAATGGACTGTAGATCTTGGTTCATGAATGCCTTAAAGTTTGGGTCATGCTAACAGTCATCAAGTGGCTTGCTCTGAGGGCATCAAGCGCAGATATTCACTTTTCATGAGGCCATAGCATTCGCAGCAAATGCTCTGCAGCCTTGGGCGATCTAACACGGCAATATTGCCACGCGTGTATTCAATGACACCCATTCGCTCTAAGCGTTTCGCGGCCTCGCTGATTCCTTCTCGGCGCACGCCCAAACATCTGGATATCATGTCGTGGGTAAAAATCAAATCATTGCCATTCACGCGGTCTAGATTCAACAACAAAATTCTGGCCAGCTGCTGATCAATCGAATGTTTTCTATTGCATGCTGCCATTTGTGATGCATAAGTCATCATGGTTTGCATGTAGCGAAGTATCAGTCGTCTAAAGGGGCCGGAGTTGTTGAATTCATCCAGCATGATGGCGGACGGTATGCGATAAGACAGCCCCTTGCCAATCACGATGGCTTTGCTGCATGTGGAGTGCCCTCCCATGAAAATAAAAATACCCGACAAACCTTCATTTCCAATTTCAGCAAATTCGGCCGATGTGCCGTCCTCGTAGTCGTATTGCAAAGAAATAATTGTGGAAATGGGAAAGTGCACATAGTCAATGTTTGTGCCTGAATCGAATAGCAAATCATTGATTTGCAAGTCAACTGTTTCGATATTCGATTGCCAACGCTGCCACTCCATGATGGGCAAAGCAGCCAACAATTTGTTACTTTGTTTGATGGGCGTAAGTGCTGAGATAGACATAAGTGACCAATCTACCTAATGAGGTGTAAATGAAAAAAATTCTCTTTGAAGCACCTCATCCAATGTACGTCGTTCGCAGGAACTCACAACACACAGATGGTCATCGATTGATCTACATCAATCCAACGTCAGCAAATCCTCTACGCGATTGACACCTGGCGTACGCCATGCAACTTGAAGGGCAAGCTCTCGTTCAGCCCAAGTGTGGACGCTGCCAGTCAAGGTGATGGTGCGCCCCTGAATGCCCACAGAAATTTTTCCTGCTTCAATCTCAGCGCGTTTGACCAACACCGATTCAATGTCTGAGTGCAGAAGCGTTAGATTTACAGTAGGTTTGATGCTGATTTGATTGGACACACTGCGCACACCCAGCACATGTCGAATTGCTTTGCCTGCAGCATCGCGCTGATAAGCCCAATCAACATCGCCCGACACAGTGACGACTGCATTTTCAACCCGCACATGCAGCGGCATGCTGGCAATGGTCGAATTCCAGCGCAATGCATTGAGACAAGCTGTGGCAATTTCAGAATCGGTCTTTTGACAATCAATCGGTAAAGCTACGTCCATTTCAATGGCAATGGCTCGCACTCCGTGCACGCGTTGTGCAGCCGTCTCTGCATGAATTTTTTCACTGTAGCTCGCAACGCGTCCTGCCAACGTGACGACACCATCTGTCACTTCCACGCCAATATGCGCCTCGTTGACCAAAGGCTCCCACGCCAATTCAGCGATGACGTCGGATTGGATTTGTTTGTCTGATTTCATGATTTTCTTTCGTTTAAAAATTAAAGACGGGATTGCAACTCAACAGCATTCAGTACGGAATTGGCACGCGCAATTTCATTGGTGTCGCCGTGCACGATGAGCAGGTATTTATCAAACCGCAAGGCCATTTCGTATTTGATGATTTGATCTCTGGGAATACCCATGTTCAACAAGCCAACTCCCAGCGCGGACATGCCGCCCACGATGATGGCGCCCTCCAGCGCCCCCACAATGACCGAAACAATCGGGCCGACCATGGGCAAAAGCCCAATGCCAGGAATCAGAAAGATTGCGGGGCCAACCAACATGCCCCAAATGCCTCCCCAAAAAGCGCCGTACGTGCCGTATGCACGAATCTTGTCTTTGGCTGTGTAAAAACCGATCGGATGCTCTTCAGTTTCATAACCTCGACCAATGATGGACAGCTTGGTGATGTCAAAGCCAGAGCGCTGCAAGGTATGAATTGCTTTTTCAGCCTCAAAGTGACTGGAGAAAACATGAACGGGTGTTGCTTCTGTTGTCATAACACTCCTTTGGTGATTGATGTACTGATGGTGATGTTTAAAAATATTTAGCTTTGTGCGATGGACAACATTGATATTGCTTGGCCTCAAAAAAAGTCAAAGCTTGCGCTGTGTCTTCCAACACACATAAAAAATCTGAGAATGATTTGCACAATAAAAAATGGACTTAAAAAATACAGCTAAAAAGCAGAATATGTATACGGTGAGCGCATTTGCTCTCGTTTTCATGGGCTTAGATTTTTGCTTGATGTATCAAATTCAAGCACTCCTCTATGAAGGTCTTGACAAGCTTTATTGGCTCTTGCTGATCTCTAGTGTGCTGGTTTTAGTTTTTATTTGTATTGCGTATTTCTATGTCATAAGTTTGGTGAAAAATTTAGATCAAACCCAACAAAATTCACTGAAAGATGCGTTAACGCTACTTCACAACAGACGTTCTTTGAATGACTACTTCCCCAAACTTTTGCGCGAATCGTTCAGACATCAAGACCCCATCAGCATTTTGCTGATTGACATTGATATGTTCAGGAAATTCAATAATTTATACGGCCATCAACATGGTGATTTGGTATTGCAAGCTGTAGCGCAAACGCTTGCCAAATGTTGCCGCAGACCGATGGATTTTATTTGTCGCTGGGGAGGTGAGGAATTTGTTGCGGTATTGCCAAGAACCAATTCAAAGGCCGCAAAAAAAATTGCACAAGACATGCTCAACCATGTCAGAAATTTAAAAAGAATTCATGGCATTTCTTTGCGCGCTCCCATCACCGTCAGTATTGGCTATGTCACACAATCAGAAGATACAGTGAACATTGACAGCAACAGCGCCGACGTATTAATTTCTGCCGCCGATCAAGCCATGCAACAAGCCAAACAACTGGGAAGAAATCAAAGCTATTGCTTTGAAGACGATCATAAAAAACACAGCTTGCAAAGCATCAAGCAATACGGCTCGGCTGCCGTGGAGTTTGGATTACTGTTGCCCATGTTGATGTTGATGATGGACATCACAGTTGAATTAGGCTTGATGATTTATGACCAATCGGTCTTGACATCGGCGACCCATATTGCAGCAAGAGCTGGCATTACTCAATCTACCAATAAGCTGAGCACCCAACAAATTGCCGACCTCGCAATGAATGACAGCAGCAACAAATTGATATCTATGAACAAAAATCAATTACCGGTTGTCACCGTGACTCAAAGCCTTAACCCGGTTTTTCAAACACCACTGAAAGTGACGATGAGCTATAACTACCAAGGCTTCTTAGTGGGCGGCATTTTGTCAGCTATTCAATTCAATCCCGTCTTGGTAGCAACCACGGTAATGTACAACGAGTAGTTTTATTTATTCATTATTTTGGGTTGAGTTAGAAGTCAACACTATGGGAATATTCATAGCGGACAAACTACTTCCCAACAACATATTGCTGTAGGTATAAGAAACAGTGACTGACAGAGGGGTTTGGTAATCGGGCGGCGTTGACTGAAGCACCACCACAGAAAGGGTGTTGACGCCGCCGAATGAAATTAAAAATGCATTGCAATAACTTGTAGCAACGGCAGAGATATCTGCACTGACCATCTTGGGAGTTGCCAGCACAAGACCCGCGCGCGCGGCTTCACGGGCGGCGTTACTGATGATATTTTTGTCATACATCACCATACTGAATTCAATAATGCCATCTAAGCTCAGCAAAAACAAAGGCAACACCAATGCCAGCTCGACTGCTGCGCTGCCTGCCTGTTTAAGCCGCATGTTGTAGCCGACGATATCGGGTGGGTGATATACCCATATGAGAACGAAAGAAACGCGAAAAATTACCGGGTGAAGAAAACCCTAAATCCATCGAGAGGACTGTCATGGTGTCTGGCTGCGTGCTCAATAGTTTCAATGCTTCTTCTATTCTGATGGCATTCCAATAAGCCAAGGGTGAAGTTCCTAATTGGTCTTGAAACAGCTTGAAAAACCCGCTGCGTGAAAGCCCGACATGATGCGCAATATTTTCAAGTAGACAGGGATTCGCGTGTTGATTGCGCATATGAGAAATGGCTAAATTTAATCGGTGATCCATCATCCGTAATTTGAACGATATCTCTATTTTTCTATGTGCGTTTGCGAACATAAAAAGCTCTTGCCAACAAAGACACAAAAAATATTCTGAAATAGACGATTTGATAAGCATTGAAATAAAGACACGATTAAATTTCATTGCGTTACCTGTGCACGTTGCACACATCAAGAAAGGGTCAACATGTCATTAAATCTCACATCTTGCAAAAACTTTATAAATAATGAAGACGGTGCAACTGCCATTGAATATGGATTGTTGGTTGCTCTGATTGCGCTGGTCATCGTGGCTGGAGCTGCCGCAGTTGGAACAAACCTGAACGCATTGTTCACAAAAATATCAACCTGTTTGACAACGCCCACAGCAGCAGCTTGCAAATTCCCATGATGCCAATTCGCACCTACGACGGGGTGGCTTGTGCAATTCTTTTGATATTGGCGTTGTGGTGGGACATCAAAACCCATCGTATCCCCAATTTATTGATCGTGTTTGGACTTGCCATGAGTGCCACAAGCATTCGCTTAACGGGCGGCGTAGGTGCGGCAAACGCAGCCATAGGATTTTTAGCCGGATTGGCTGTATTTGTACCGCTGTATGCGCTGCGCTTATTGGGTGCTGGTGACGTCAAATTGCTGGCAACCGTAGGCACATTTGTAGGTTATCCCGGTGTTTTATGGGTGGCACTGTGCACCGCTATGGCAGGAGGGATATTGAGCTTCATTGGAATGATGGTTTACAGCGAATCTCAAAAAATATGGCTGCATCTCAATGCAAGTTTATCCACGCTTTTGACACAGTTTCCGAATCAAAAAATTCATGCATTCCCAGTATTAAAAGATTCTCAAAAAAAACTTCCTTATGCTCTTTGCATTGGCTTGGGGACTTTGACGTACGCCATGTTTGGCAATGATTTTTATCAATGAATTGAACACCTTGCCATGAGAAATATCAGACCCATTTTGCTCATCTTGATTTCGCTAGCGATCGGTGTGATGACCGTATTCTTTGCCTTGCATTGGATCAACCAACGCACAGAAATTACAACAAAGCATGTTGTGGTCGCAGCAAGAGATCTGCCATTTGGTACACAGCTTCAAGCCAATATGTTGGAGGTCATCGACTGGCCGGTCGCCAGTGCGCTCAAAGAGCCCATCGAAGATCCTGCCCAGGTGTTGTTGCGTGTCATCAATACCCCCATTGCTCGAGGCGAACCGGTGCTTATAACTAAGCTTGCTGCGGTAGGAGAAAAAGGCGGTTTATCTGCACTCTTGCCTGCTGGTTTGCGGGCGATCACCGTCAAGGTCAATGAAATCGGTGGCGTGGCTGGCTTTGCATTACCAGGAAACTATGTAGATGTGATGGTGCATGCCTTCGATCCAAATGGTCACCCGGCTTCGAAAATTGTGCTGGAACGCATCCTGGTTTTAGCGCTTGCGCAAGATACATCCACCAGCGAAACCAAACCTCGGTTGGTCAATGCAGTCACCTTAGAAGTCACGCCTCAACAAGCCGAAACGATTGATTTCGCGCGCAGCATTGGCTCTTTGTCCTTGGTGTTGCGCAGTCAAGTGGATGTAGGCCAAAGTCACACAACAGGTGCAGGTCTGAAGGATTTGTTTACAGGCGAAGCACAACAACAACAGCCCAGCACGGTCATACATACAGACAGCACACCGACCTTACCAGCCATCAAGCCGCCCCCTACTTCCGCTGGCACTTACGAAATGATTCGTGGAACAAAGAAAACATTGGAATAACCATGCATCAAACTTTTACACATCGCATGATGCAAGCCAGCGTCGTGCTCTTCATTACCACGGGTTCATATGCGCAAAACTTGCCGCTAGCATCGCCGCTTATACAACTGAGCTCAGGAAAATCAACCCTCATCGCTTTGCCGCAAGACACTGTGCGCTTGTCTGTTGGCAACCCCGATGTTGCGGATGCCATGTTGATCAATCCGCGTTCGCTTTATATATTGGGCAAGCAAGCGGGCTCGACCAACGTCATGGTATGGACCAAATCGGGCTTAGGGCGCGTCATGGATTTGAATGTTGACGTTGATGTTGACAAGCTGCGCTTGCAACTGAAACAACTGTTCCCAAATGAACAGGAGTTTGAAATTGTGATGATGGGCAACACATTGGTGTTGCAAGGCATGGTGAGTGATGCCGTGAAAGTTCAACGCATTGTGAGCATGTGCGATTCATTTGTGGGGGTTAAAAAAGTCATCAACTTGATGCATTTACAAGCCTCCCAACAAGTCATGCTCGAAGTGAAGGTGGCAGAGGTTTCCAAAACATTGCTCGACGAGTTGGGTTTTGGCGTGAACGGATTGAGCAGCAATGGCGGCAGTTCATTTGGTGTCATTTCTTCACTGCTGGGCTCTGGACTTGGCACGGTGAACTACAAAAACTCAAACACCAAAATCAGCTTGAGCGCAGAAATAGACAAAGGTTTGGTCAAAATTTTGGCTGAACCTACCATCACAGCCATCAGCGGGCAAGAAGGTTCATTTCTGGCGGGTGGAAAAATATTTATTCCCGTTCCGCAATCAAGCAGCGCAGGCGCAAGCACCATCGTTCTTGAGGAGCGCGAGTATGGCGTGGGTTTGAAATTCACACCAACCGTGCTTGAGGATGATTTGATCAACTTGCGGGTCACACCCGAAGTCTCGGAACTATCTCAAGCTGGCATTGCAGTAACAACGGCATCGGGGCAAGTCAGTGTCTTGCCCTCAATCACCACACGTCGCGCCTCCACCACGGTTCAATTGAGGGATGGTGAAAGTTTTGCGATTGGCGGCCTGATTAAAAGCAATGTCACCGAAGCGGTGAAAGTTTTTCCAGTCTTGGGAGAGATTCCTATTTTGGGATTGTTGTTTAGGAGCACAGCATTTCAGTCAGAAAAAACTGAACTCGTCTTTGTGGTCACCCCCCATTTGGCAAAACCCAGTCGAGCCACACTGCCTCTACCCACAGACAACTTCAAAGAACCCAGTCGCCACGACATCATGATCGATGGAAACCTGGAAGGAAACAACAATTGAAAGTACTCACCATGCGACCTTACTTCTCAGCCCTGATTTTCATTATTTTCCTAAGCGCTTGCGCGCAGTATCCATCAAGTGTAGATACCCACTTTGGTGCTGCAACCCGCATGGCAGTTGAGAAGCAATCTGTCCATCACGAGAATTTTGATGAGCGCGAGCAAGCGTCAAGCGATGCCCAATCCGCGAAGTCAGCCATAGATCGTTACCAAAAATCTTTCGATCAAATGCCGCCGTCCACCAATGTCTTCAACATTGGTGTGGGCAGCACCACCAGCACAACGCCGCAGTGACCCAATCAACAAGAAAAGAGTTCCCCATGGAAGCCAGTCTTATTTTGTGGACGAGCGCACAACTCGAAGCAATCCGTCAAAGTGTGAATGCTGAAAATTTTGATGTGGTTCACACCGATTTGCGCGATGCTTTTCACCCCTTGCAAGAATTGTTGGAGAAAGTGCATGGTGAGGTCTTGATCGTGGATTGTTCAGGCGTCCAAACACCGCAAGACCTGTTGGCTCTGGAGAGTTTTTCTAACGACCATCAAGATGTTGTCATCTTCATGCTCAACAGTGCTTATGAAGTCAGCACATTGAAAGCAGCCATGAAAGTTGGTGTGCGGGAAGTTTTTGCATCGCCGCCGAATGCCGGCGACTTTTCTGCGAGTCTCAAACGTTTGCTATTGCGTAAAAAAAATACACCTTCGACCGACGAAAAACACGCCAAAGTTGTTTCATTTTTATCATGCAAAGGTGGCAGCGGCGCTACTTTTTTAGCCACAAATTTTGCATATATTTTGGCGCAAGAACTGGGCAAAAATACGGCCTTCATCGATCTTGATTTGCAATGTGGAGATGCCGTCTACTATGTTTCACAAGGACCGGGGAAATCCAGCGTGATTGACATCACCGAACAAATAGATCGACTCGATGCCACCTTGCTGAGCTCCAGCATGCTGCATATCACCGACAAATTCGATCTACTCAGCGCACCTGAAGAACCCGTCAGCAGCGACACCATCAATGTCAATCAAATTGAGCGCCTCATAGAAGTGGCCAAAAAATGCTATGACGTCTTGGTGCTTGATCTGGACCGCATTGTGACTCCTTCCACGCTCAAGGCTTTGAACATGTCAGATCATGTTTTCATTGTGATGGAAAACTTGCTCCCATTTGTTCGAGATGCGAAACGTGTCATCGCCAAATTTCGCGCCATGGGATATGACGAACGAAAGCTCAAACTTGTCGTCAACCGTTATGAACGCAATGGGACGATTGACATAAAAGAGATTGAGAAAGCGGTGGGCATCAAAGTCAGCTACACCATCAGCAGCAGCTTCAGAGATGTGGCGCAGGCCATTAATACAGGCACACCTCTGTTGCATGTCAACACAGAAAACTTCATCGTGGATGCCCTTCGCAGAATGGCGCAAGAATTTACGGGCACCAAATCTGTCAAACGCAGCGACTGGTTCAGTCGCTTGATGCATTCTTAATTCATGTCAACACTTGCACCTAGCGCAACGCCTGTTGAGACGGCCAAAGAACGCATACACAAAAAAATTCTGTCGCTGGTGGATTTGCGCACCATGGAAAACATGGCGGCTGAACAACTCAAAATCAACTTGAAGTTGTTGACTGAAAAACTCCTAGATGCGGACGGAACGGCCATCAACGAAGCCGAGCGATCTTCGATTGTCACCAGCATTCAAAATGAAATGCTGGGCTTGGGGCCCATCGAACCCTTGTTATCGGACCCTACGGTGTCAGATATTTTGGTCAATGGCCCCAACAATGTCTATGTCGAGCGCAAAGGCTTGATTGAAAAAACCAACATCCATTTCGACAGTGATGCTCACCTGCTTCGCATCATTGACAAAATTGTGTCTCGCATTGGTCGGCGCGTAGATGAGCTCAGCCCAATGGTGGATGCGCGATTGCCGGACGGCTCAAGGGTCAATGCCATCATTGCGCCCTTGGCTTTGGATGGGCCGGTATTGTCTATCCGTCGGTTTTCGGTGGTTCCCTATGGCATGAAAGAGCTTGTTGCATTCAACACCCTCACACCCGAGATGGCCGATTTGATTGAAGGCTTGGTCAAAGCAAAAGTCAACTTGCTGGTCTCAGGCGGAACAGGCTCTGGGAAAACCACGTTGCTGAATGTGATTTCTGCCGCCATACCTCACAACGAACGCATCATCACCATTGAAGATGCAGCAGAGTTACAACTGCAACAACCTCACGTTGTGAGGCTGGAGTCTAGGCCGCAAAACATCGAAGGCAAAGGCGAAGTCACGCAACGCGCTTTGCTGCGCAATAGTTTGCGCATGAGACCTGATCGCATTATTTTGGGTGAAGTTCGTGGCGCTGAAGTGCTAGATATGCTGCAAGCCATGAATTCAGGCCACGAAGGCTCCATGACCACGATTCACGCTAATACACCGCGCGACGCACTCACAAGGCTTGAACACATGATGAGCATGGCTGGCATGCAAGTCACGCCACGCACCATGAGACAACAAATCAGCGCAGCTTTGTCGGTGGTGATACAAATTTCTAGGCTCTCCGATGGCAAACGAAAAATCACAAGCTTGCAGGAAATCACTGGCGTTGAGGGCGACATTGAAAGCATGCAGGAGATTTTCAAATTTGATCAAACGGGAGTCAGCCCCGAAGGGGTTGTACAGGGTCGGTTTTTGGCAACAGGTATTCGACCGAAATTTGAGCAACGTTTGCGTACACGAGGTATCCGACTGCGTGAAGATTTATATGACCCCAATCGCAATAGGAATTGAAGCATGAACTGGCAATTACCAACGATTGTTGTGATGGCTTTTACAACCACACTCGTTTTTTTATGGGGAGCTTATAAATTTTGGAATTCGATATGGGGATTCAACGCCGATTTGATTAAAAAACGACTGCAAATGTTGATTGGTGAGCTAGAGATTGACAATATTTCGGTGGTCAAAGCACGGTTATTGAGCCGCAATAAACGCGTTGAATTATTTTTACAAAAAATACCAAACATAGAAAGACTAGATACTTTTTTGGTGCAAGCAGGTTTGAGCATGTATTTGGCAACGTTTTTATGCCGCTGCATTGCATTGTTTGTTATGGGTTTGTTTGCATGGCGCACACTGGAGTACGCTTGGTATATCAAATTCATTCTTGCAATTTTTCCAGTTTGTATATGGCTTTTATTGCTCAACCGGCATCGCCAACAACGTGTTCGCGACATTGAAGCGCAATTGCCTGACACCCTGGATTTAATGGCACGTGCCATGCAAGCTGGCCACGCATTTTCAAGTGCACTGCTCATTGTTGGCACGGAGGGATCGCCGCCTATTCAAGCCGAATTTCAAACCACTTTCAATGAAATAAATTTTGGCATTCGCACCGACACGGCGCTTCATAACCTCACGCATCGCGTTGCCAGCGGTGATCTTCGGTTTTTTGTGATTGCGGTACTCATTCAACTGGAAACTGGTGGCAATTTGACGGGCATTCTTCGTTCTTTGGCGGGGCTGATCAGAGATCGCCAACGTATTGCAGGAACGGTTCGTGTTTTATCAGCGGAGGGCCGCTTGTCGGCTTGGATATTGTCCTTGTTGCCCTTCTTATTAACAGGATTGATGACGCTGTTGAACTACGACATGATTTCAAAATTATGGACAGAGCCCATGGGAATTCATATGCTGGAAGCAGCATTTGGACTCATGCTTGTGGGTATATTTTGGATGTGGCGTATGGTCAAATTTCAAATCTAAACTCATGACACATCTATTCATCTTTTTGTTTTTATCTGTGATGTTTATTCTGGCGGTCACAATTGCCTACGTCATATTCAATCAGTTGTTGCCGACCAGTTTACAAAAACGACTGCACAATTTGTTCCGAAGCACACCGACTGCGCCTGCAGTCACAGAAATCATGACGCCTTTGTCTAAAAATGTGAGACGCTGGATAGAACCGCTGGCTGGTGCCACCATGAATGCAGAACAATGGTTGACTTCCCCTTTGAGAATTAAATTCAGCAATGCGGGCCTGAACAAACCCTCCGATGTCACCTACTACTTTGCCGCAAAAACATTGCTCGCTTTTGCTTTGCCATTGCTATTTTTCATTGGCAATTTGACCTTCAATTGGACAAGTGGGTTTTTATATTTGCTAGTTGCCATGGGAAATTGTTCGGTATTTGGATATTTTTTACCCACCGGCGTTTTAGATCGTCTCGTGGCAATGCGTCAACGCGAGTTATTTTTGGCTTTTCCAGATGCTTTGGATCTGTTGCGCGTTTGCGTGGAAGCTGGCTTGGGGCTGGACGCCGCTGTAGAGCGCGTAGGTCGTGAAATGCAAATTGAAAGCCAGGCATTGGCTCAAGAGTTTTCCTTGCTTGGCCTAGAACTTCGCGCTGGTGCAGGCCGCACGGATGCCTTGCGCAACTTGGCATTGCGCATTGGTTTAAAAGACATCGACACTTTGGTCGCTATGCTGATTCAAGCTGATCGATTTGGCACCAATATGGCAGATTCGTTGCTGATGCATTCGGAATCCTTGCGCAGCAAACGTCGACTGGCCGCCGAAGAAGCTGCAGCAAAGCTTCCCGTCAAAATCTTGATGCCTTTGATTTTTTGCGTATTCCCTGCCCTGCTTACAGTCTTGTTAGGGCCAGCGGTCATCAACATTGTGTTGGTATTGGCGCCGCGCTTAGTGCCTCAATAATTCACATATCCAACCTGCGCGAACTTCGCTCTGGCATGTTGACCCTGCATCATTGGTAGAGGCCTGCATGCATGGCCGATGAACCCGATGAGCCGTAAATATTGGACACACTGAAATTGACATTGCCGCTCATCGTAATTTTTTGAGCAACCACAGAACCTGTGGGAATAGATGTGGCGCTATTACCGCTCATACTCACCGTGCTGTTGGGGAAATATAAATTACCCAATAAGCGTGAGCCTGAATTTCCAGAGATAGCAGCACCGTGTGTGTTCAATGGATCTTGCATAAACAACATGCCCGCATTCGCACCGGTCAAGGGAGCGCTGAGATCCAACATAGTATTGCCCGAAAGATCCAAGGCTGCGTAAGCGTTGGGTCCCGTTGTGCCTGAGCCCGTGTTGTAGAAGCTTACGCCCGTGCCACTGATAGGCGAGACATTGCCCGAGACATTAAACCCGCCGCCATATAAGGTGTATAACCCAGGCGTCAGATTGACCACATGATTGCCAGAGATATTGATACCACCGCAATAAGTTCCTGGCGTGAGCGTGACCAAACCATTGCCACTGGCGCTGTAGTTGGTAAAGCTGCAACCACTGAAACTGGGGTAAGTGACATTCAAAAATGGATCCGCTGTTTTTGCAGCACCTGTTGTCACCGGTGAAGTGGTGACGTTGCCGCTTTTCGAAACGCCACCCACGGTGCTGATGGTGCTGGCGTTGAGCGTTACATTGCCGTTCAGCATGATCGAGGACGGACTGTTTGAATTGGAAAAAATGCCACAGCCATTTGCCGTCATCGTTACATTGCCAGAGGCGCTGACAACACCCGAGCCACTACTGGACAAACTCAGCAAACAAGGATTACCACTGCTTGCAGGCCCTGCAATGGCATAGGCCGAACGCAAAGAACTGGCAATGCCAAAAAAAGAGGCTATAAATGTTGGAACGGTTTGACTCACTGTGACGCGCACATAGTTGCTGTCTTGGGAAAATGGTGCAGCCCCCGTCGGAGGAATCAAAACTGCAACGGAGGTCATGGAGACTTGGTCGGTAAATCCATTAGCCACCGCTGCGGTTTGCGCCATGGCCGTTGCGGCGTCAATGCCTTGGTTGTGCATGAGCGCGTCAGCTGCAGCAATGGCTGCAGAGTCAGCTGCAATTTGCATTCGATTGCGGGTCAACAGCATGTAGCCCACATCAATAGACAATGCCAAAAACCCCATCAGCATCGGCAACAGCAGTGCAATCAGCACAGCCAGCATGCCCGTTTGCGAGCGTTGAGATGTGTGTGTGTTCATCTGATCATTCCATCGATCACTTCCAGAGTGCGATCACATTTTTTAGCCAGCAATTCGTTGTGCGTGACAAACAAAACACTCATACCCTGCTTGGCGCTGATGTTTCTCAACAAGTCAAACACAATGCGGGCGCTTTGGGTATCCAGGTTTCCGGTGGGCTCGTCTGCCAAAATCAATGCAGGCTTCATAGCAAGCGCTCTTGCAATGGCCACCCGTTGCTGTTGTCCGCCCGACAATCGCGCGGCGGGTGAATTGAGCCAAGGTGTCAACCCCACGCTGTCGAGCAAATACTGAGCTTGCTGTTGGATGTCTTCACTCGGAAATCCACGGTCAGCCAACATGGGCATCATCACATTCTCAAGCGCTGTGAACGCATTGATCAAATGGTGGTACTGAAAAACAAAGCCTATCGTGTGGCCACGCAACCGGGTCAATGCGGCGTCTTCAAGCTGCACTGTTTCTTGGCCTACGATGCGCAGTGAGCCTTGTGTTGGTCTATCCAGCAAGCCCACAATATTGAGCAAAGTGCTTTTGCCGGAGCCTGAAGGTCCCACAATGGCACAGAACTCTCCGCGTTTTAAAGTCATGTGGATGCCGTGCAGTACTTCAGCTTCATTGGGCTCTCCCACATTGAAAGTTTTTTTGATACCGTCGAGCTCGAGGATGAATGCTTCTTGCTGCATGTCTTTAGCCTCTGATGGCCACCACTGGATCTAAGCGCGCCGCTCTGAGCGCTGGTGCGACCGCAGCCAACAGCCCCGTAAGAGTTGCCAAAACAATAGCCATGACAAACATGCGCGGCTCAAAGCTCAAGGTAAACATGACGCTGCCATCTGGATTTTTCTCAAAATGCTCCCAAGCCATCAAGGCCATGCCGCCCATCAGCGCCCCCACCCACGCACCCGCAAAACCCAACACACCACCTTGCAACAAAAAGACGCGCAGTATTTGGCCACGCGTGACGCCCATGGCGCGCAAAATTCCAATATTGCTGGAGCGCTGCACCACCGAGACGACCAGCACACTGGCAATGCCAAATCCCACAGACAAAGCCACAAAAAAACGAATTGCAGAATTGGCCGTTGTTTGAGCGCCTACGGCGATGAAAAATTGCTCATTGGTTTTGATCCAACTTTCAACATCTAAGTGGGTGAGCTGTGCAATTTTGCGAGCCACAATTTCTGCTTCATACACATCTTTGACCGTTACATCGAGCACAGAAGCAGCACCGATCATTCCTAATATGCTTTGCGCTGTGCGAAGAGAGACATAAGCATTTCGCGTGTTAGCGCCTTTGTTCCCCAAATCAAAAATTCCTCGCACCGTGAGCGTGATGTTGGCTCCATTGGCCGCAGACAAGCGGATTTTGTCGCCGATCGTCAAACCCATGTTGTCGGCCAATTCGGTGCCAATCACAATATCTTCATGCGTAACAAAGGCGTTGCCTTGCACTATTTTTTCAGGCAAGGGAATGATGTTGTAATAAATTTCCGGCACCATGCCGGTGATAGACACAGCTTGCGTTGCGTTGCCACGCGTGACCAAGGCTGCGCCAGTGGCCGCTGGTGAGACGCTCACAACCTCATCAAAATTCATCACATCGTGGGCGACACTTTGCCATTGGTCAATGCTTTTGATGCGCTGCAACGGAGCTTGCATGGTTGCGCCTTCCAACGTGTTTTTTTCGATATCTTGCAAGGCTCTGGCGACCTCTTTAGGTGGCAAGATTTGTATATGCGCTTGCCCCGTCAAGACTCGCTTGACAAAGTTGCTCTGTAAACCAGATAGCAAAGCCGACATAAAAATAATCACAGCAACTCCAATCGAAATGCCGCCGATGATGAAAGATGTTTGTACCTTTCCTTCGCTCAAAAACCGCATGGCAACAATCCACTCAAATGGTTGACCTTTGAACAAACTCATGGCGAGACAACTTTGGCACGGACTCGGGCATTGTTTTTTAACCAGAGCGCAGCTTCACCCACAATTTGGTCACCTGCATTCAAGCCCTGCACCACTTCAATCCACCCGCCCCCCTTGAGACCCAAGCTGAGCTCTTGACGAACTGCGCGTTGGTGGTCGAGTTTGAAAACCCACGGCTTGGCTTGATCTATGTCGTGTACGGCGGCCACTGGAATCATTTTTGCGTTGTGCGAAGTTGCCACCGCAATGTCAACTGAGACCGTCATGTCTTGTTTGAGATAAAGCGGCGGATCCAAAACCAACAACTTGACTTCGACCGAACCACGTTGGGGATCGATACCCGTATTGACATAAACCAAAGTGGCCTCAAACCGCTGATCCGCGTAGGCATCGGCTGAGGCCTTGGCGTGTTGGCCCAGCTTTAATTTGCTCAGATTTTTTTCATCAATTTCGAGCACGAGTTGGGTTTGACCTTGTGGCGACAAGGTCATCAATGATTTTCCGGGCTGAACAATATCGCCCAACTCAACATTGCGGGCAATCAACACACCCGTGACAGGAGCTCGCACGACCGAGTACCTCAAGCGTGCCCGCGCACCATCGACAGCGGCCTGCGCTAAGGCCAGAGCCGTCTTTGCGCTTGCCATTTCCAATCCCAAAGGCTGTTGACTCGCCCATTGTTGTTGCGAGACTTTGAGCTGAGCCTGCGCCACTTGCTGAGACCGAATTGATTCATCTAAGACTGAAAGTGCGACAAAATTTTCCGCAACGAGCAGTCGATTACGGTGGACCACCTCAGCCGCGTTTTCTGCATTCGCCTGTGCAAGAAGCCAATTCTGTTTTGCCACAGGCTCATCCAAACCTTGGATTTGCTTGATACGGTCTTTTGCTTGTTCGTGTGCATATAAGGCTTGTTGCAAGGCTGCGCTGAGCTCGGTGGCTTCAAGTTCAAACAAAACCTCACCCGCACTGACTTGTTGTCCCTCAACCACCGGCACGCGCGACACCGTTCCAGTGACTTGAACGCCCAACTCAATACGATGCGGATTTTCAACTTGTCCGCTGGCCACCACTGTTTGCGTAAAGTCTTGAACACGCACCGACACCACCGAGACCTCATAACCCCAATAGTCACGCGCGTACATCAGGCCAATCAGCGCCAACACCAAAACCAGGGACAGCACCACACGACGCACCAGCGTTGATGCCAGCCAATGGGGCCAAGTGACAAGCGTCATGCCTGCGTTCAGCGCGCCACCAGCACAGCCATGCTGGACTCATTAAGGACCTGATGTGCCACGCTCCCCAACATCAAACGCCCCATCGCACTGCGGCCATGGGAGCCGATGACGATCAAATCGCAATGCAATACTTTGGCTTGATCAACAATCCCTGTGGCAGCGGCAACATCTTGTAGTAACACACAATCAAGCACCACATCGGGCGCGTCTTGCCGCACTTGGGTTGAGATTTTTTCGTGAACCTGCGCCGCATGAATTTGCGCCGCCTCCACATACGTCATAAAACTCTGCGGATTGATTGATGCAATGCCTAAAAATGGGTAGGGATCAATCACATACAAAACAGTCAATTTCGCATGGTTGGATTGAGCTAGTTCAAGGGCAATGCGCGTGGCACGCTCAGAGCAATCTGAGCCGTCAGCAGCCAAAAGAATATGTTTAAACATAGAGGATCCGAATGAAATCGTTTGGAAATGCACAACTAAGCATCGATTTTTCTGGATCAGGCGCTTTTTATCTGTGCGCTAGAGCACTGAGCGCCTCATTTCATACAGCGCATCGTTCAATGAAAATCTCCTGTGCGACACATGCTGTTTTTAATCCTGAGTAAGCTATTGCCTAGCCCTCAAACTTGGAGTGAAAGCATGAATCAAACCTTCGAAGATTTTCAAGCGCAGAAATTGAAAGAGGGCTACGACGAAGTGCTCCAACGGGTATGGGAGCCGCATTTCGCCAATGAAATGCATGCTCACCCTTTTGATACCGACGCTCGTGTGGCACAAGGCGAATACTGGCTCACCATCAACGGGCAAACCATTCACTACACAACGGGCGACACCTTTCAAGTCGCCAGCGGCGTCATGCACAGCGAAAAATACGGTGCAGAAGGTGCTATCTTTTGGGCTGCCAGAAAAAACCACTCAACCAAGGGTTAACCATGATGGATCGACGTAGATGGATGTTTGCTGGTTTGACCACGCTTGGCTCAGCCAGTTTATTGGGATGTGCGGGCCCGAGCATTGACGACTATGCTCAAACAACCCCGATTCTTGATTTTCGAAAATATTTCACAGGTGCCATTGATGCTTGGGGCATCTTCACCGACCGAAGTGGCAAAGTGGTCAAGCGCTTCACCGTGGCCATGGACTGCCAGTGGCAAAACAACCAAGGTGTTTTAGACGAAGATTTTTCCTATGCTGATGGCAGCAAAGAAAAAAGAATTTGGAAAATCACCGACCAAGGCCAAGGCGTCATCACAGGCACTGCGGGCGATGTGGTTGGCATGGCGCAAGGTCAAGCCAAAGGCAATGCCTTTCATTGGCGCTACACCTTGGCTCTGCCTGTCTCAGGCAATATTCTCAATGTAGAGATGGACGATTGGATGTATCTGATGAACGAGCGCGTGATGCTCAACAAAACCAGCATGTCTAAATTTGGCGTGCACTTGGGTGATGTCACCCTGTCATTCACCAAACGCAGTTGACGATCATGAAAACCCATCCACGTTTTGTGTGCCTAGCCGCCTTGTTCACCCTTTGGATTTTCCCCGCCATGGCCATTGAAGAACCCAAATACATAGTCTTGAAAATCGACCAAGACATCGAAGTCAGGAAATACGAGCCCCAACTGATTGCGCAAACCGTGGTCGACGGCGATATGGATCAAGCCTCTAACAAAGGATTTCGACTGATTGCCGATTTTATTTTTGGCAACAACGAAGCGCCCAATTCGAGCGGATCGGCCAAGATTGCCATGACGGCGCCTGTGGTGGTAGAGCCACAAAAAAATACCAGTGCTGTGCAAGACGCCAACCAATGGCGCATCAATTTCGTCATGCCCAGCCAATACAACTTGAGCACGATTCCCAGACCCAAAAATAGCGCGGTGGAACTAAAAGAAATTCCAAGCAAGGTTTTTGTGGTCTTGACTTACTCGGGGTTTAACTTCACCTCTAAAGTTCAAAAGAAAACCCAAGACGCATTGGATTGGAGCCATCAACATGGCTACAAAATCATTGGCACACCGCAGCTTGCCCGTTATGACCCACCGTGGACGCTGCCCATGTTCAGACGCAACGAAATCATGATCGAAATTGCTGGAGACACAACCCCATGAAACTCAAAGTCAACGGAAAAAACCACGAACTCGACGTCGAAGCAGAAATGCCCTTGCTGTGGGCCTTGCGCGACGAGCTAGACATCAAAGGCCCTAAATTTGGCTGCGGCATTGCCCAGTGCGGCGCTTGCACCGTGTTGCTCAATGGCGAAGCGGTGCGTTCTTGCTCCTACCCCGTTTCAGCCGCGGCCAACCAAAGCGTGACCACCATCGAAGGCTTGGCCAAGGGTGACAAACTGCATGCCTTGCAACAAGCTTGGATAGACCACCAAGTGCCGCAATGTGGTTACTGCCAAGGCGGTCAAATTTTGACGGCAGCGGCCCTGCTCAAGAAAAAGCCCCGCCCCACCGACCAAGACATCGACGCCGCCATGGGCAATATTTGTCGTTGCGGCACTTATGCACGGATGCGCGACGCCATCCACGCCGCCGTCAAATCGGGAGCCGCACAATGAGTCAACTTGATCGCCGTCATTTCCTCAAAATCACCGCCAGCGCAGCCGCGAGTTTTTCGCTGGGGTTTTATTTGCCAGACACAGCCTTGGCCGCCGACGCGCCGCAGCTCAATGCGTGGATTGACATTCAAGCCGACGACACCATCGTCATTCGCTATGCCCGCGCCGAAATGGGTCAGGGCAGCAAAACCTCAGCGCCCATGCTGGTGGCCGAAGAACTCGAAGCAGACTGGAAAAAAGTGCGCGTCGAATACGCCACCGCGCACGACAACCTGCGCACCAACCGTGCCTATGGCGACATGGCCTCGGTGGGCAGCCGAACCATTCGTTTCTCGCAAGAATATTTGCGCAAAGCCGGAGCCACAGCGCGTGAAATGCTGATTGCCGCTGCCGCGCAGCAATGGGGCGTGCCTGCCTCTGAATGCAAAGCCAAGCTCGGTGTGGTGAGCCACTCTGCCAGCAAAAAAAGCCTGAGCTACGGCAAACTCGCCGCTGCTGCCGCACAGATGCCGCAGCCCAAAGACGTGGCGCTCAAAGACCCGAAAAACTGGACGATTGTGGGCAAGCCACTGCCCCGCGTTGACATTCCAGACATTGTGACGGGACGCATTCGCTACGGCATAGACACCCAGTTGCCCGGCATGTTGCACGCGGCAGTGGCGGCGTGTCCGGTGTTCAACGGCACGGTCAAAAGCATGGATGCCTCCAAAGTGCAAAACAGACGCGGCATTGTGCAAGTGCTCAATTTGGGCGAGTTCGTGGCGGTGGTGGCCGACAACTGGTGGCGCGCCAAAGAAGCGCTGCGCGAAGTGGCGATTGAATGGGATGTGGGCAGCAACGGCAGCCTCAACAGCACGCAACTCATGGCGCAATTCAAAGCGGGTCTGACGCAAGAAAATGCAAGCATCGCCCGCAACGACGGCGACACCTTGAACGCCCTAAAACAAGCTACCACGGTGATTGAAGCCGACTACTTCACGCCCTACTTGGCACACACCACTATGGAGCCCATGGTCTGCACCGCATGGCTACAAGGCGACGCGCTGCAAGTGTGGTCGTCCACCCAAAACGCCGAGGCCACGCTGTCGGTGGCAGCGCAAACGGCGGGTGTGGCACCGGCCAATGTCAAAGTGCATCCGGTGCAATTGGGCGGCGGTTTGGGCCGCAAAGGCTCGCAAGACTTCACCCGCCAAGCCGTGATGATTGCCAAAGCCCTGCCCGGCAAACCCATCAAAATGCTGTGGAGTCGCGAAGAAGACGTGCAGCACGACCAATACCGTCCGGCCAGCTTGGTGCGCATGACGGCGGGTTTGGATGCCAACAAGAAAGTTCAGGCCTTGCACATCCGTGTCGCTGCGCCTTCTCTGTTTGCGTCATTGCTCAACTTGCCTTTACAAAACGGGGTAGACCCGCAAGCTGTGGCTTGCTTCAAAGATCACCCGTACGACATTGCCAACAGTTTGGTCGATTACGTCAAGCA
Organism: uncultured Burkholderiales bacterium; assembly: GCA_903832625.1. Classification (GTDB taxonomy): domain Bacteria; phylum Pseudomonadota; class Gammaproteobacteria; order Burkholderiales; family Burkholderiaceae_C; genus Limnohabitans. The sequence continues at coordinate 147,051 of CAILCI010000065.1, forward strand.
AGACACCAATGTACCCGTCGGTTTTTGGCGTACGGTGGGGCATTCGCAAAACCCGTTTGTGCGCGAATGCTTTATTGACGAATTGGCCTTGGCTGCGGGCAAAGACCCGCTGGACTATCGCCTCTCTCTGTTGCCCGAAAAAGCCACCCGCGACCGCGCGATTTTGCAAACTGTGGCCAAGGCTGCCAACTGGGGCGCTGCCCTACCGAGCGGCGTATTTCGTGGCATTGCCGAAACCGAGGGCTACGGCAGTTGGACGGCCTGCGTGTGCGAGGTGTCGATCAGCAGCAAAGGCGAAGTCAAAATTCACCGCATCGTGGTGGGCATTGACCCCGGCTATGCGGTCAACCCCAACAACATCCAAGCGCAAATGCAAGGCAGCATGGTGCATGGTTTGAGCGCAATTTTTTGGGGTGAAAACACGCTCAAAGACGGTCGCATCGAGCAATCCAATTTCCACGACTACCGCATGATGCGCTTGAATGAAATGCCCAAGGTCGAAACCGTCATTGCGCCCACGGGCGGCTTTTGGGGCGGCGTGGGCGAACCCACGCAAGCTCCGCTGGCACCTGCTTTGGCCAACGCCATTTCAGCAGCTTTGGGCAAGCGCATTCGCTCGTTGCCTCTCAAAAACCACGGCCTGAGTTTGGTCAAAGCCTAAGCACTTTATGAATCTTGAACTAGACAACAAACATGTGCTCATCACGGGCGGCAGCAAAGGTATTGGCTTGGCGTGCGCCGAAGTGTTTCTGGAAGAAGGTGCGCGCGTCACGCTTGTCTCGCGCAACGCCGCCAATCTTGAAGCCGCGCACAAGCACTTGAGCAGCAAACACTCGGCGCACAACATCCACACCATTGCGGCTGACTTGCAACAAGCCAGCGCTGGCACACATGTGTTGGACGAAGCAGAACAACACTTTGGCGCGGTCGATGTGCTGGTCAACTCTGCGGGTGCGGCCAAACGCACACCTCCTGCAGAGCTCACGCCACAAGTTTGGCATGACGCCATGCAGGCCAAATACTTCTCCTACATTCACATGATCGACCCCACCATCAAGCGCATGGCGCAGCGTGGCAAAGGAGCAATCGTCAACGTGATTGGCACGGGCGGCAAAATTGCCAGCCCTGTACACATGCCGGGCGGCGCAGCCAATGCAGCGCTGATGTTGGCCAATGCAGGCATGGCCAACGCCTATGCTTCAAAAGGCATTCGTGTGAATGCCGTCAATCCCGGCCTCACCCTGACTGACCGTTTGCAAGAAGGCATTGCGGCAGATGCACGATTGGCTGGCACCACACCCCAAGAAGCTTTGCAAACAGCGAGTGATCGCATTCCCTTGGGGCGCATTGCACAACCGCGAGAAATTGCAGATGCTGTGGTGTATTTGTCCTCAGCGCGAGCGAGTTACATCACAGGAGTCGCGTTGAGCATGGATGGTGCGCTCACCCCCATTGTTTTCTAAATACAACTTTCAACAGGAGACAAAACATGAGACTTTCCAAACCCCTCAAAAGCACATTGATTGCTGCCTTGATAGGCTTGTCCGCACACGCAGATGCGGCCACTCGGGTGTTGTTCATTGGCAATAGTTTTACTTATGGGCACGGCTCGCCCGTGCGCTATTACCGTGCAGCATCAGTTCGCGACTTAAACCTTGAAGGCCAAGGCGGTGTGCCTGCGCTGTTCAAATCGTTCACGCAACAAGTGGGCTTGGATTACGACGTCGCCATTGAAACTCGGGGCGGCACCGGCATCGACTGGCATCTCAACAATCGCTTGAGCGTCATCACACAACAAGCATGGGATGTGGTGGTAGCCCACGGCTACAGCACCTTGGATGCGCAAAAACCAGGCGACCCCACCAAACTCATAGAAACCGCCAAGCAATTGGCGACGGTCATGCAAGCCCAAAATCCCAAGGTCGATGTGCGGCTTGAAGCCACCTTCCCTCGCGCCGACGAAACCTATGGCAGCAAAGGCGCTTGGTATGGCAAAACCATTGGCAACATGGCACAAGACGTTCGCAAAGGCTACGACTTGGCAGCCAAATCACATCCTGCCATCAAAGGCGTGATTCCTGTTGGTGAAGCATGGGTTCGTGCCATGGATGCAGGCATTGCAGACAACAATTCGCTCGACGGCGTCGATGCAGGCAAGTTGAACTTGTGGACTTACGACAACTACCACGCCAGCACTGCGGGTTACTACCTCAAAGGCTTGGTGGTGTTTGGCACTTTGACGCAACGTGATCCACGTTCTTTGGGCGGCAACGAATGCTCTGGTTTTGAGCTGGGCTTGTCAGTGCCGCAAATCAAAGCCTTGCAACAAGTGGCTTACGAACAAGTGGCTCAAAGCTATCCCATCAAAGCGGCGCCACTTGAAAACTTAGAAGCCGAACAACCCCAACGCTGCCAACTGATCTAACAATCTGAGCACATCACCTCGCCCTGCGCTGGCCATCAACACCCGCTGTTGTTGATGCTGGCATCGGGCATGGTGGTGCGGCACAACTTGGCGCCTTTGAAACTCGCATCTTTGATGTTCGCACTGTTCAAATTGGCGTCGCTCAAATCTGCACCATCGAACACGGTTTCACGCAAATAGGCGTTGCTGAAATTAGCACTGTGTAAATTGGCGTTAGACAAGTCGGCACGGCGCAAATTGGCATCTTCAAAATTGGTGTTGAGGGTTCGCTTTTCCATCACCCGCTCAGCCATGTTGGCTTTGACAAGGTTTGCGCCGGAGAGATTGGCATTTTGAAAATCTGCACCACGCATGTCGCGCCCCGACAAATCTGCGCCCGTGAGGTCGCAGTATTTGCAGACATTGGTGGTTTTGAAATCGTCCAATTTGCCCGCATCAAACGCCGCAGCCCATGTGCAAACGCTCAAAAGTGCTGCCAACGTCAAGAGCTTGGCGTTTGAAACGCTTGAATCAAAAGCACGCATCAGTTCAACCCCGCAATGTAGTGCGCCAAGTTTTCAATGTCAGCAGGGCTCAAAGTGCTGGCCACGCTGGTCATGTTGCCTGCGTCGTTGGTGCGATTTTTGGCTTTGAAGTCGAGCAGGGTCTTGACGATGTAGTCGTAGTTTTGTCCGGCCACCTTGGGGATTTCATTTTGTCCACGAAACTCGCCCAGGTGACACATGGCGCACAAGGTTTCATCGGCTTTGGCAAAACCCAATTTGGCTTTGTCGGGATCGGGCTTGAAATTTTTGTTGCTGAGTTTTTGTTCGGAAAAATACGTGGCCAATTCACGCATCTCGTCGCGGCTCAAGTTGGCGGCCATGGGCGACATCATGGCGTTGCTGCGTCGACCCTCTTGGAAGTCACGCAACTGCAAATAAATGTAGCGTGCATTCTGCCCTGCCAAACTCGGCGTGTTGGGCATTGATGAATTTCCGTTGGGACCATGACAAGCCAGGCATACAGCCGCTTTTTCTGGCATATCTGCAAAGCTGTGCGTGGCGCAACACAACAAAACAAGTGCAGCCAGTCGAGAACAAAACGCCGAGATTTTTTTCATACAGAATTGCTTATCAAAAAAGAAAAAAGGCCTGCCAGCATTGTCATACCAGCAGGCCTCCAACCGTCAATGGCTGAGTAGCCAGCGCGACATCAAGGCAGTGAGAACACCACCACAGAGTTGCCACGTTTGGCGTCGATCTGGTTATTGCCCCCTGCGGCCACGGCCACATATTGTTTGCCCTTGACGCTGTAGGACACGGCTGGCGCATTCACACCGGCGCCAGTTTGGTATTCCCAGAGTTTTTTGCCATTCGAGGCATCAAAAGCGCGGAACAAGCCATTGGCTTCGCCGTTGAACACCAAGTTGCCAGCGGTGGTCAACACGCCGCCAATCAAAGGCTCATCGGTGTCAAACTTCCAAGCCACTTTGCCTGTGTCCACGTTCACAGCCGACAAACGACCTGATTGTTTCTCGCTGGGAATGGTTTTGAAGGCGCCGCCCAACCAGAGTTTTCCGCCAGGATATTTGGAGGCTTCAACGTGGTAAGTCATGGGTTGCAACAAGTTGGCTGCATAGGTCAAACGGGTTTTGGGGTTGAAGGCCATAGGGCTCCACTCCACGCCGCCGTTGGCACCAAGCATCATTTTTGCGCCGTCTTTGGTGGGCAAAGTCCACAAACCATCTTGCGGCACCATGGCTTCGGAGTAGCGAATCAGCTCGCCTGTGGCACGGTCATGCACATAGACATGACCTGTTTTGCCAGCGTGCATGGCCACTTTGATCATCTTGCCGTCTTTGCCTTTGGCTTCGGTCAAGATGACGGGAGAGACCGAGTCCAAATCCCACACGTCGTGCGAGACGTATTGGTAATGCCATTTGTAGGCGCCGGTGTTGAGGTCCACCGCCACGATGGAGTCGGTGTAGAGGTTGTCACCAGGGCGCTCTGTGCCATAGAGGTCAGGGCTGGGGTTGCCGACCACGAAGAACACGGTGTTGGTTTCTAAGTCAACCGCAGGAGCCATCCACACACCGCCGCCCAAGGTTTTGTAGAAGTCACCGCCTTGTTTGGCGAGCTGTGCTTTTTCTGCGGGAATGTCACGCAGCATGTTGCGACCTGTGGCGTCATTGGCTGCCCACACGCCTTCATGGCCTTTTTCAGGGATAGTGTGGAAAGTCCATTGGAGTTTGCCATCTTGGGCATCAAACGATTTCACGAAGCCGCGAATACCGTATTCACCGCCATTGGTACCAATCAGGATGCGACCATTCACGGCCACAGGTGCCATGGTTTCGGAGTAACCCAATTCTGGGTCGGCAATTTCATTGTTCCAAATCAGCTTGCCGGTTTTGGCATCCAAGGCCACCAAGCGAGCATCCAACGTGCCCATGAACACACGGTCGCCCATGATGGCCACGCCACGGTTGTTGGGGCCACAGCAATAAGTGGTGACTGGACCCATTTTGTGTTTGTAGTGCCACAGTTGTTTGCCTGTCACCGCGTCAATCGCGTAGACATGGTTGTAAGAGGTGGTCAGGTACATCACGCCATCGACCACGATGGGCGCGGTTTCCATCGATTCCAAGACTTCGGTTTGGAAGGTGAAGGCCGGACGCAATTTAGCCACGTTGCCTGAGTTGATTTGTTTGGCGGGGTAGAAACGGGTTTGCTCGTAGCTGCCGTTGGAATGCAAGAAGTTGTTGCCGTCTTTGGCCGCAGCAGTTAGCTTGCCTTGGTCGACAGAAATATTTTGCGCCACGTCTGCGAATGCTGCAGATGCCAAGAAAGCACCTACTGCGGCACAGACTAATTTTTTACTCGCTGTCATCCGAATTGATTGCATGAGAACTCCTTTAGATTGAACGATGCGAAATGCAAATCTCACTCCATGCGCTGAGGCACAAAACGCATCGTAGTCATCTGTCAATGCCCTGATGTGTCTCAGAAGAGACCGAAAAGGGAAAATACTTAGTTACGCTGTAAGTTTTGAACTCAGAAAATTGTTTTTAGAGTCAATTCTTTTGTTGGAGTCGAAATGCGTGGCATTCAAAAATCAATCCTCATTATGTTGACCAGCAGTCTGTGCTGCTTTGGTTCTCATGTGTTTGCACAAACTGAGATCACACCTGGCGTGAATGCACAACTGATCGTGGCAGCGCGTCAAGGCGATTTAGCAGGCATACAAAAAAGCCTGTCCCTTGGAGCAGCCCCCAATTCGCGCAATCGCTTGGGCAAAACACCGCTGTTCTTTGCGATTGAAAAAAATCGTCAAGACATGGTGCAACTCATGCTCGATTCAGGTGCGGACGTGAACATGGCGACGCTAGAAATGGTGACCCCACTCATCGCTGCGGCATACGCTGGCAATGTTCAGATTGTCGATCTGTTGCTCAGCAAAAAGCCCAAGCTGGAAGAGACCGATAGGCTGCACAAATCGGCTTTGGTATATGCCGCTGGCATGGGCAACACTGCGGTCGTGGATCATTTGCTAGCTGCAGGCGCAAAGATTGATGCGGCCTATATTGACGACCTCACCCCACTGATGTGGGCGGCCGGACAAGGACATGCAGAGACGGTGCGCTTACTCATCAGCAAAGGCGCTAACGCAGCGCTCAAAGATGAGCGCGGGCTCACGGCGCTTGATATGGCGCGACAAAACAAGCACCAAGCCGTGGTCGACATCCTGAGTTCACGCTGAACTGGCCAGAGAGTTCTTGGGATTTCTAAAGACCAACGGCTTGACCACCACGCGCTGATCATCAGGAATTTGCGCGTAGGCCACTGCTTCCAGCACCTTGTGATGGTGCTCCGATTTATCGCACACTGGGTCAGCGTTGCTGGCGTCGCCACTGAGCATGTGAGCTTGGCAGCGGCAACCACCATGGTCTTTTTCTTTGTCGGGGCAAGTTTTGCAGGGGTCTTTCATCCATGCGTCGCCACGGTAGTGGTTGAAGCCTTCCGAGTGGTACCAAATATCGCTCACACTCATGTCGCGCACATTGGGGAAGTCAATGCCTTTGAGCATTTTGGCGGTGTGACAAGGCAGCGCCAAACCTTCGGGGGTGACGGTGAGAAACACATTGCCCCAGCCGTTCATGCACTTTTTGGGACGGTTTTCATAGTAGTCAGGCACAACAAACAAAATTTTGATGCGCTCACCATATTTGGCACGACAAGCTTGGGTCACACGTTCAGCGCGTTCGAGTTGTTCACGCGAAGGCAACAACTGATCGCGGTTGAGCTCAGCCCATGAGTAGTACTGGCTGTTGGCCAACTCCAAATACTCTGCACCCAATTGCACCGCCATGTCGATGATTTGTTCGATGTAGTCAATGTTCAAGCGATGAATCACGCAGTTGAGCACCATCGGCCAGTCGTGTGACTTGATGATGGCCGCCGTGCGTTGCTTCAAATCAAAGGTTTTGGTGTGCGACAAAAAGTCGTTGAGCTCTTGCGTGGAGTCTTGAAACGACAACTGAATGTGGTCTAGCCCCGCGTCTTTCAGCGCCTTGGCGCGTGCCTCCGTGAGTCCCACGCCAGAGGTGAGCAAGTTGGTGTAGAAACCCAGCTTGTGCGCTTCGGTCACCAAAATTTCTAAGTCCTCTCGCAGCATGGGCTCACCGCCCGAAAAACCGCACTGCACGCTACCTGCCGCACGCGCCTCACGCAACACACGCAACCAGTCGTCGGTGGACAACTCGTCGGGCGTGTGTGCATAGTTGACGGGGTTGTAGCAAAACACACAATGCAATGGGCATTTGTAGGTCAATTCAGCCAGCAGCCACAGCGGTGGGCCAATTTGAGGTGTGCTCATGGTTTGACCCAACCTTGTGTATGCGCCATTGCCAAAAAGCCCAGCACATCTGGGCTCAAGCCGGTCGCATCAAACTCAGCCTCTAGCATGTCAATGACGGTTTGCACCGTCGTTACCCCGTCCAAGCGTTTCATGATTTCACCCGCGCTGCCATTGAGCTTGACCATGCCTTCGGGATAGAGCAAGACCCAGCTTTGTTGCGCTTCTTCCCATTGGAGTCGAAACAGCTTTGCAACGCTGGGGCAACTTTGTAAATCGATGGTGGGGCTTGCGCTCATGCTTTGGGTCCTGTCACGGCAATCTCACATTGGCTGAGCAAAATGGCGTCCGCCAAAGCCCACAGCACATCGAGCTTGAACTGCAAAATCTCCAGCGCACGCTCTTGCAAGGCGCGGGTTTGGCTGAAGTAGTTGAGTGTGAAATGCAGGCCGTGTTCGACATCGCGGCGGGCTTGGCTCAAACGGTTTTTAAAGTAATGCAAACCCGCCGCAGCCACCCACGGGTATTGCGTGGGCCAAGTGTCAATGCGTTGCTGATGAATGTGCGGCGCAAACAATTCGGTCAAGCTAGAGGCCACGGCTTCTTGCCAGGGTTGGCGGCGGGCAAAGTTGACATAGGCATCCACCGCGAATCGCGCCGCAGGCACCACGTAGCGCAAAGAGGTGACATCGTCGCGACTCAAGCCCACGGCCTCGCCCAACCGAATCCAAGCCTCAATGCCGCCGGCATCTTGAATGCCGCCAATGGTGTAGCCATCGTGGTCCAAAATGCGTTGAATCCATTCACGGCGAATGTCCACATCGTTGCAGTTGGACAAAATAGCCGCGTCTTTGACGGGAATAGAAATTTGGTAATAAAACCGATTGGCCACCCAGCCTTGCAGTTGTTTGGGCGTGAGCTCGCCCTTGCCCATCATGACGTGAAACGGGTGATGGATGTGGTAGCTGGTACTTTTGCCTCGCAGTTTGTCTTCAAACTCCGCATGGCTCCAAGGGGCTTGTTCGCTTGTCATAGGTTGATGTCCATACCGTCTTCACTCACCTCAATGCCGCGTCGGGTCAGCTCCGCCCGCTGTGGGCTTTGCTCATTCAAGATGGGATTGGTGTTGTTGATGTGAATCAAAATTTTTCGGGTGGTGGCAGGCAATTTGTCGAGCCACTCCAACATGCCGCCCGCGCCACTTTGGGGCAAATGCCCCATGGCGCGTGATGTTTTGGCAGACGCGCCCAAGGTGATCATTTCGTCATCTGTCCACAGCGTGCCGTCAACCAGCACACAATCTGCGGCTTGCATGGCGTCCCACACATGTGGTTCGATCACGCCAAGGCCCGGAGCATAAAACAGTTTTTTACCTGTTTTGCTGTCTGTCACCGTGACCCCTACGTTGTCTCCCGGCTGGGGTTTGTCGCGATGGGGCGAATATGGCGGGGCGTTGCTAATGAGCGGCAACGCAGTGAAATGCAAGCCTTCCACGCCACTCATGGCAAAGCCTGTGGGCTCTAGCGGCACATCGTGCCAGTCGATGCCGCAGTAGTGTTCCAGCACCTTGAAAATAGGATTGCCGGTTGTCAGGTCTTCACGCACCAAGGAGTGACACCACAGCGCAAACCGCTGACGATGTTCGCGCAGCATGAACAAACCCGTGGTGTGGTCAATTTGCGCATCCATCAAAAAAATAGCGCGAATCGCGGTGTCACGCAAAGCGCGTGCAGGCTGCAGTTCGGGGAAGGTTTTGATTTGACTCAGAATGTCCGGCGAAGCATTGAACAACACCCAATCGGTGTGGTTGGCGCTGATGGCAATAGACGATTGGGTACGCGCCTTCAGATCGGGCGAACCTTGACGAAAAGCGTGGCAATTGGGGCAATTGCAATTCCATTGAGGAAAACCACCGCCTGCTGCTGCCCCTAAAACATGAACTCGCAAAAGGCTTTCCTCAGTGAATTAAAAAAACCAGCCCACCACCAAAGCAATGGGCTGGCCGAGCTCGTCGATCAACGATTGGCGATGTACATGGTGATTTCAAAGCCAAAACGCATATCAGTAGCTGCAGGTGTTTGCCATTTCATAGTGAGTCTCCTAGAAGTTACAGGTTCGCGACATGCGAGCTTGTTCATACCCTTGGGTACATTGCAGAGTTTGCTGCCAAGAGGGCTTGTGCAGCATCCGTAAATCATGGATTCAAGCCTCATGATTTTCATGAGATTGCCAAGCTGACCCTTACACGTTCACCCGTGTGACTGGGGATGCGGGCAAATACCGCTAGGATTGATCGCATGGCTTTCACCCCACCCAGCGCAGCGCTCTACCCGCCCATTTCGCCAGACACAACAGGCTATTTGGATGTGGGACAAGGCCACCGCATTTACTTTGAACAATTCGGTGCGCTCCATGGAATTCCAGCGGTTTTTCTGCACGGGGGGCCTGGCAGTGGCTGCAATGCGCAACACCGACAAATTTTTAACCCCAAGCTTTACCGCGCGGTGCTGTTTGACCAACGCGCTTGCGGGCGCAGTCAGGCGCAAGAGCCCTTGACCCACAACACCACCCAAGACTTGGTGCGCGATATTGAAGCGCTGCGGCTGCATTTGGGGATCGAGCGTTGGTTGGTCGTGGGCGGCTCGTGGGGAGCGGGACTGTCTTTGGCCTACGCCAGCCAACATCCAGCGCAATGCTTGGGTCTGTTGCTACGCGGCGTGTTTTTGGGGCGCGAACAAGACCTGCATTGGTTTTTTCAAGACATGTGTCAACTCTTACCAGATGCTTGGGCTGAGCTTGTGTCAATTTTTCCAAGCCATGCGCACAAGCATTTGCTCAAGAATTTGCACGAAGGCTTGAACAGCAATGAACCCGAACGCGCCTTGGCCTGTGCTTTGGCTTGGCAAGCATGGGAGCGGTCTGTCACGGCGCGCGTGCGTGTTGTGGCTGAAAAAACTGCGCTGCACAGCCCAGCGGCTATTGAACTGATCAACAAGTACCAGCTACAAAGCCACTACTTGGTCAATGCTTGTTTTTTGGCAAACACCCCGTTGCTCGAAGCGGCACGTACTTTGCCCAGCAGCTTGCCCGTGGGACTGGTGCATGGCAGGCTCGATTGGGTATGCCGCCCCAGTAGCGCGTGGGAGCTTCACACTAACATGTCACACAGCCAATTGATTTGGCTGGATGCCTGCGGCCACCTTTTGTTTGAGCCAGCGATGGCGCAGACCATTGTGGGCTTGCTCGACCAGTTTGCACAACACCAAAACTTTGAATCGCCATGAGCCTGAGACTACAAGTCAACCTCATCATCACCAGCTTGCTGACGTTGTTTGCGTCGGTGCTCATCGGCGTTCAAATTGACAACACACGGCGCAGCGTGCACGAGGAAATTGTGGCGGCCAATGTGGTCGCAGGACAGTTTTTATCGCGTATGCAATGGATTTATCGCACTGACGGCTTGTACGGAATTGCAGATTTCCTGAACCAAATGGGACGCATCCGAGCCAACGACATCGAGCTGCACGACGAGTTCGACAAGGTGATTTACAAATCGCCACCCGCGACCTACAAACTCGGGCGCGAAGCACCGAGTTGGTACAACACGATTGTGGCGCCACCCATTGAAGTCAAAGAAATTCAATTGCCCAACGGTAAATTGATTTTGCAAGCCAACACCTCGCGGGCAGTGCTCGATGGCTGGGATGATCTCCACCCCATGCTGTGGGCGGTGTTGACAGGTTTTGTGCTCACCAACCTCTTGGTGTATGCCCTCATGGGGCGTGCGCTCAAGCCACTGCACCAATTGGCACAAAGCCTGCAACTCATGGCACATGGCAAGTACAGCACGCGGTTGCCCATGCTGCGCGGCAGCGAGGGGCGGGAAATCAGCTCCGCCTTCAACCAAATGGCACAGTCGGTGCAAGACAGCATTGAAGCCAAGCGACAAGCGCAGGCCGCCACCTTGGCGCTGGCCGAGAACCGCGAACTCACCCAAATGATTCAAGAGCGCATTGAGCAAGAGCGCGGTGCAATATCGCGCGAACTGCATGACGAGCTAGGACAACAAGTCACCGCCATCAAAAGCTTAAGCCTGGGCATTGCCAGACGTGCCGAAAACTCAGACGCCACCATTGAAAACTCAGCCCGCATGGTGATGGACTGCGCCGATCAAATCTACGACGGCATGCACCGCATGATTGCCAAACTCCGTCCATTTGCCTTAGACCATTTTGGCTTGGATGAAGCCTTGATCGATTTTTTAGCCGATTGCCGACTCCAACATCCCGAACTCGTGATCGAAGCGACCATTCCTGCCTCGGTGCGCAAGCTCGACGACACCCTGGCGACTGCCATTTATCGGATTGTGCAAGAAGCCGTCAACAACACCCTGCGCCACGCGCAAGCCAAACATTTGAGTGTGAGCCTCACCTTGGAGGCGCAAGGTTTGCAAATTGATTTGATCGATGACGGCTGCGGCTTGGTTGAGCAATTCACCAAACACGGACATTTCGGAATTTCAGGGATGCGCGAACGCGTCCACGCATTTGGGGGAAGGTTTGAATTGCGACAATCCCAACCCTGCGGTGTTTGGGTTCATGCCAGCTTTCCGTTACTTCACAAAGACACACAAAATGACGCATAAATTAACCGTGATGTTGGTCGATGACCATGCCGTTGTGCGCGTAGGTTTTAAGCTTTTGCTGCAATCCACACCCGACATTGAGGTGGTAGCCGAAGCTGCTTCGGGCGAAGAAGCGTGTCAGCTCTACACCGAAAAATTTCCTGACGTTGTGGTGATGGACATTGCCATGACGGGCATGGGCGGCTTAGAAGCCATTCGCCGCTTGACCACCAAACACAAAGAGGTTTGCGTTTTGGCGCTGTCTGCCCATGAAGACATCAGCCATCCCTTGCGTGCTTTACAAGCGGGTGCAATGGGTTATTTGTCCAAGCGCAGCGCACCCGAGGTGTTGATTGATGCAATTCGAGCCGTCATCAAAGGTCAGCGCTACATCGATGCACAAATTGCACAGCGCTTGGCCATGCAAAGCATTCGTGGTGAAGAAACCCCAGTTGAAAAACTCTCAGCACGCGAGTTCGAAGTGTTTGCCCAATTAGCGCGTGGACAAACTGTGGCGCAAATTTCTGAAACCCTCAATGTGTCGAGCTCTACGGTCGGCACCCACCTCTACAACATCAAGCAAAAGTTAGGCTTGAGCAACCAAGCCGAAATGACGCTGCTCGCAGTGCGTCATGGCTTGATTTCGGTGTCCGATTAAAAGCTTATTCGTCAAAGCCCACATAGCGCACAAAGCTCGTATTAGGTTCGCGCACCGACTTGACATGGTTGGCCACAAAGTCAGGATCGGGGTAGCCCATGGCAATGCAAATCATGATGCTTTGATCGTCCGGTATGCCCGCATGTTCGCGCACCACGCTGGACTGCATGATGCCCTGCCCGTTGATCACACAACCCAAGCCACGCTCCCATGCGGCCAGCACAATCGCATGAGAAAACGCGCCTAAATCGAATTGGCTGATAGCCGCAGGTTCTAGATATTTGTCGTAGGTCAACACCAATGACACCGGCGCATCAAATTGGCGAAAACCGCGCATGACCCAATCGGTACGTCGAGCTTTGTCATCGCGTTCAATGCCCATGGCATCGAACAACTGCACCGCAATATCGACTTGGCGTTTTCGGTGCACGCCTTCGTAGTGCTCTTTCATAGGAAAGTCACGCTTGGGGGGCACACCTTTGACCATGTTGTCTGAGTTGCCGTGACGAATTTTGTCCAGCACCTGCCCCGTCACCACATGCACATGCCAAGGTTGCGTGTTCATGGACGAAGGCGCCCATTTAGCGACTTCAATGATCTCTTCAATCACCTCACGCGCCACTGGCTTGTTGAGATAACCTCGAATGCTTTTGCGTTCTTGAATGAGTTGCGAAAAATCCATGTTGTGTCACTTTGCAGGTGTAGAAGAATGGTGAGTTATTGAGTCGATTTAAGCACATGCTCAACGGCGAAATAAGCTGGCTTAGGTTGGTAGTTTTCATCGAACAAAAGCGCGCTGCCAAAGCCTTTGTAAAAGCCAGACACCCACGAATATTTGTCGCTCATGCCCCAAGTCTGCAAGCCTTTGCAGGCGGGCTGCGCCAAACACGCCTTGAGCACTTGGGCATAAACCTGCGCTTGGTCTGGCAAACCTGCTTCCTGTGCATTTTTCGGAATACGGACATCCATTTCTGTGATGTAGATGTCCAAACCCAAATTGGCTAAGCGTTTCATGTTTTGTTGAAAGCTTGTCATGTCGATGCCGCCAGAGGTGATGTGCATTTGCATGCCTATCGCGTCAATTGGAACGCCATTTTTTCGAAACGCTTGAACCATCTTATAGACCGCATCCGACTTTCTATTGAGGGTTTCAATGTTGTAGTCGTTGTAGAGCAGCTTGGCACGAGAATCTGCGAGCCGTGCGCGCGTAAAGGCAAGGGGCAAATGGCTATCGCCTAAATTTTTTTGCCAAAAACTGGGGCGCATCGATCCGTCTTCGTTGAAGGCCTCATTCACAACATCCCACATGTACACCCCGTTTTTGAAATGCCCCATGACTCGATCAATGTGTGAATACATGGCGTCTATAAGTTCATTGCGCGCCCAATTTTTCTCAAGCATCCAGGCAGGAATTTGGCTGTGCCAGACCAAAACATGCCCATGCACTTTCATCTGATTTTTTCGAGCAAACGCAAGATGCGCATCCGCTGCAGCAAATTGATACACATCAGACTCGGGATGAATGATGGCCCATTTCATTTGGTTTTCTGGTGTGATCAGATTGAATTCACGAGCAGCGACTTCGCTGAATTTTTGTGCGTCTTGCAAGGTCCAAAAATCATTGGCTGCTGCAAATCCAATCAGAAAGTCTGGTCTTTGCGATCTCAGTCCTTGCTGCGCAGTTGCTGTTGCACCAAAGCCTAAGGCACCACACAAGATCAGCGCGTTAACGATCCATTTTTTGAGCAACATGTGAGCGCTTAGGATTAGTCAATCAAGCCATCACTGGCAAAAAAAGTTCGCAGCCAACTCGCTATCGCCCTCGCCTTTGTATTGCGCATGTTGGGGAAAGGCGCACAAAGGTCGCGTTCTGCCCGGGTAGACCGTTGTGCCAGCGGCCTCTATGCGTTGCGGTGCTTTGCCTTTCTCAACCCAATCGACTAAGGCAGACAAACCGTCCATGCTGTCGGTGGCAGCGCCTCCAGAGCAATGCCCCATGCCTGGCACCAAAAATAATTTGGCAAAGTCATGTGCTTTGGCGCCGTTTTGCGCGATGAGGCGTTGGTAATAGTCGATCACCTCGTTGGGTGAAAAAATCGGATCAGCCAAACCGTGAATGAACATCAACTTGCCCCCATGCGCTTGAAAGCCGCTGAGCGTGACGTCATCCGCAGTATTGAAGACCCATGAATACGCATCCATGCGCTGTGGGTCGCGGTCAAAGTCAAATTTGTAAATGCTCAAACTGCGATCAGGTGGTGTCACGAAATAGCCTTGCAAGGCGTCTTCCATCAAAAAGACATGGCGAGAATTGGCTTTCTCGGTCGTCGAGTTGCCCAGTTTCCAAGCCCGCCAGTCGTTTTGAGGATGCCCCATCCCAGGATCCCACGGCCACGAAAAATACAAGGCTTTGCCATCCGATGTCTTTGCACCTGCAAATATTTTTTGCAAGGCATCAACTTGAGGTTTGACCAAACATGAGGCGTCTTTGTTAGCTTTGCATTGCAGACGGGTCACATCAAATTGACAGGCAGCGGGATGAGAGACCAAGCCGTCGCGCACCCCGTCCAGTGCATCACAAGACTCAAGAATGCTGCTTCTCACTAAGTTCAAATCGGCATCGCTCAGAGCTTGGCTCAACACGGGTTTGCCATTTTCGCCTTTGGGTGCGATGGACTGAAACACTTGCGTGTCCCAAGCGGCAGCAATGGTTGCGCCTTTAGCGACGCGCATGGCGGGTGCCATTGCAATCACACCATCAAAATAACTCGGGAAGCGTTGGGTGAACATCATGCCCTGACGCCCTCCGCCCGAGCAACCAATGAAGTAAGAGCGATCTGCCGCTTTGCCGTAAAACTTAGCCGTCAGCGCTTTGGCGAGTACTGCCACTTTGTCATGGGCGTTGTAGGCGTTGTCTGTGCGCGCGATGGGATCAAAGCCAAAATCTGCACTGGGGTTTTGATGTCCTGCATCGGTGCTGACCACTGCAAAGCCACGGTTCAAGGCATAGCCCGGCGCGGCTTGAGGGCCGATGGCGGGACGAATCACCCCGTCGTTGCCTCCACCCCCCTGGTATAAAAAACGACCATTCCAAGCTTCGGGCAATCGCAGCTCAAACCCAATGTAATAAGGCTTGCCGTCTTGACCCAGTCGCTCATTCATGCGTCCACTGATTTTGCAATGCGCTACCAACATGGGGCCGGCATTGGCTCCAGGCGGTCGCTCTGTATTGCCTTGAATACTTTGCGTTTTGAGCGTCACACCCGCAGGCGCCATGGATGCAAAAGCGGCGCAGTCTGCGCCTTGTGCAAGCGGACTGGTTTGGGCTTGGGCGCTGCTTGCAAGAAAAAACAAGCAGCATACTTTTAACGCATTAAAAGATGGTTGAGGTATTAATTTCATGGCCTTTATTCTCATCACAAACCGTATGAAATTTCGCCCCAAAAGCCTCTTATGAATTAACGCTTTCCCTAAATACGCCGCGTATTATTTGCTTATCGGCGCACACCTCATTTTGCAGCGCCTTTGCAAATAGCCAATAAATCAAGTTTTAATTGCTCTTGAATTTGAGTTGAAAATACTTTTGTTTTGCAGCGGTCTGCAGCCAAATAAAGTAACAAGCTCACAGCATAGATCAAGGCGGGAAAGGCAAGCAATATCCATCCATGCTGAGGATTGAGTTCAGGCAAGGCCGCCCACAACGTCAAAGAAAACGCACTGCAAAAAACACCTAAACACAAGGCGAGCGCACTCAATGTATAAAAAAAGATGCGAACTTTCCAATGGAAAAATGAAACTCTCAAAGAACCAGAAATCAAAGCAGCAGATTGCCTTGCGTGATTCAACATTAATTGAGGCCGCATAAAAATAAGTTTGAACAACACAGCTTTCAATGACATGAGGAGCGTTTAGATGATTTGTCTAGCCAGCCACTTTAATGGCTCAATTCAAAAAAGTCTG
This sequence comes from uncultured Burkholderiales bacterium, assembly GCA_903832625.1. Lineage (GTDB taxonomy): Bacteria > Pseudomonadota > Gammaproteobacteria > Burkholderiales > Burkholderiaceae_C > Limnohabitans. Next base: position 163,554 of record CAILCI010000065.1, read on the forward strand.
TGCGCTAAGCCACAATGCGTCAAAAGCCATGTTGCGGATTAATCCAATTTCACACCAATTTTGGTGATCACCTCGCCCCATTTGGCACGCTCAGAGACCACAAATTTTGTCATTTGCTCAGGCGTTCCAGGCATGGTTTCAACGCCCAAGGCTTGCATACGCGCTTTCACAGGTGTGGAGTTCAATGCGGTTTGAAGCGCTTTAGAAAACTCTGCCATTTGCTCGGGTGCAGTTGCAGCGGGAGCAACCAAACCTTGCCATGCATAGCCCTCAAAGCCTTTCAACCCTTGTTCGTTGAAGGTCGCAATTTCGGGCATCAAATCCAAGCGTTTGGGCGAAGCAACGCCGATGACCTTGATCTTCTTGCCATTTATAAATGGAAGTGCGGTGGCACTATCGATCCACATGGCTGGAATTTGATTTCCCACCACATCTTGAATCGCTGGTGCCGCGCCTTTGTAGGCAATATGAACCAGGTTTAAGCCGCTTTTTTCACGGAAATATTCACCGATCAAATGGTGCGGGCTGCCTGGTCCTGCCGAGCCATAACTCACGCCATTGGCTTGCGTCTTGGCCCAAGCCACAAACTCTTTGTAATTGTTGGCAGGTACTTGGTTTGACACCACCAAAAACATGGGGAAACGCACCAACATACCAATCGATTGAAAGTCTTTTTCGCTGTTATAGCTGAGCTTAGAAAACAAATACGGATTGGCTGCTAGCGTGGCAAAGTCGGCCGTAAAAATCAAATTGCCCACATCTTTGGATCGAGCGACATAATCGGCCGCGATGTTGGTACCCGCTCCCGGTTTGTTGTTGATGATGATGGGACGATTCAAACTTTTACCCAACTCCTCTGCAATCACGCGCCCCACAATGTCTGAACCACCACCTGCGGGATAACCTATGACCCATTCCAAGGGTTTGGTTTGAGCAAAACTCAAAGTCGCGCACAGGCTAGTGCCAAGTAAAAGAGCTTGAAGGAAAAAACGTTTTTGCATGACTGTCTCCAAAATTTGTAATTCGGTGCTGGTAATCTCAAAACCAAGTTTGATTAAAACACACCCAATTCAGACAGCCTCTGCACGCGCAGACAACAAAAAAGCCACCGCATCAAGTTCAGATTTCATTCTCTGTCTACTGGTTTGGAGGGAATGCCAAATATTGTTACGGACGAACTAAAAGTTCATTTTTAACGGCTTTCACGCCTTTCACTTTCCATGCAATAGATTCTGCATTTTTCTTCTCTATTTCACTTTTAGCAAAGCCCGACAACATGACAGTGCCTTTCAAGGTTTCTACACTGACCGCTGAGCCATCTACTGTTTTATTGTCAAAAAAGTGGCTTTTAACTGTGGTGGTGATCACACTGTCATCCACATATGCCCCCACAGTTTCTTGATCGCGGGTGACTGCGCACCCTGTAGCCATTAATAAAATAACGGATGCCAAAACAGCATATACGGTTTTATGCATTTCCATGGTGTTTTCCTTGATTGTGGTTACTTGAAATTAAAAGACAACTGTCTTGGTTTTGAATCTACAAAAGCAAACACATTGGGTCTGTACGCTAAACCACATTTATATAAATCAACTTAAGTTTCGTAACAAACACATAACCCATTTCGTCTGACAGAAGTGGGTGCGTTTAGGATTTTGGTGTCACCCAAGTGCGAATATGGGTTAAATCACCCATTGTCAATGCAAAAACGCGCAGCTAAAGTCAACCAGTTCGAGGAGCATTTATGTACGGTCGCATAATTCAATGGAAGTTTTTGGTTTTCAGCGCTTTACTGGTATTGCTGATTTGCCAAACTGTTTTTGCACAATCTGGTGACTACCCCACCAAACCCATCAAAGTGGTGGTCACCTTCCCACCGGGCGGCAGTTCGGATGCGATCATTCGAATTTTGTCTACACGGCTAAACGATAAATTGGGCTACCCACTGGTTTTAGAAAATCGCCCCGGTGCAGGTGGCAATATTGGATTATCAATCGTAGCCAAAGCAGCACCTGATGGCTATGTGCTGGGCGTGGGCGCAGCTGGAGGGCTGACTGCGAATGTAAGCCTCTACCCCCAAATGCCATTTGATGTGGCAAAAGACTTTGCACCTATCACCATGTTGGCGTCCATTCCATTTGTGTTGGTAGGACATCCTTCTGTACCTGCAGACAACCTTCAACAGTTGATTGCTTTGGCCAAAGCACAACCAGGCAAAGTATCTATTGGCCATGGTGGCAATGGCACCGCCATGCATCTCTCGACGGCTTTGTTCTCTCAAATGGCCGATGTCAAATTGATCGAAGTGCCATACCGCGGATCTGGTCCTGCTGCCATGGACACGCTGTCGGGTCAAATTCAATTGTCGATCACAGATTTGGCGGCAGCCTTACCTCATATCAAAGCAGGAAAATTGAAAGCCTTTGCTGTGACCAGTCCCAAACGATTAATTAATTTACCTGAAGTGCCCACAATGTCAGAGAGCGGTCTAACAGGCTATGACTCAACTGGCTGGTTTGGCTTGGTTGCTCCAGTTGGCACGTCACCGCAAATTATTCAACGCTTGCATGCAGAATTCACCGCAGCATTGAACGACGAATCGATCAAATCTCAAATGCGACAAAACGGCATGGAGCCCATTGCGACTTCAGTTGAAAACTTTGATGCCTACATCAAAAGCGAGACCCAAAAATGGGCTCGCGTCATTCGTCAAGCCAATATCAAACTGAATTGAATTACAACATGTCTAACAAATTTGATAGCGATGTCTTGGTGGTGGGTGCTGGCCCCGTGGGCTTAACCCTGGCTACCGATTTGGCGCAGCGCGGCGTGACTGTATTAATGGCTGAAATTCGCGAATTTGCACAACCGCCTAATGTGAAATGCAACCACGTCTCGGCGCGCAGCATGGAACACTTCAGACGACTGGGCGTTGTGCAAACCTTGCGCGCTGCGGGCCTGCCAGAAGACTACCCCAATGACGTGGTGTTTCGCACAAGCATGACCGGCATGGAACTCACACGCATTCCCATTCCCAGCCGAAGCAAGCGTTACACCGAAAGTGAAGGTCCCGACACTGGCTGGGAAACACCCGAGCCACCTCACCGCATCAACCAAATCTATTTGGAACCTTTGCTGTTAAAGCATGCCATCTCCCACAAAGGCTTGAGCTTGCGCAACCGTACCCAAGTGATCGACATCATGCAAGACGATGAGGGTGTGAATGTCAGCTTGCTGAATTTGGACACCCAAGAAATTCAAACTGTGCGCGTGCGTTACTTGGTTGGCTGCGACGGTGGGAGCTCTTTTGTTCGTAAAAAAATAGGGGCTAAATTGGAAGGCACTGAAATGATTCAGCGCGTTCAGTCCACGTACATTCACGCGCCCGATTTGATCCATTTGTTGCCTGGCAAACCTGCTTGGTGCTACTACTCGGTCAACACGCGTAGGTGTGGAACAGTATTTGCCATCGACGGACATGAAAAATGGTTGGTACACAACCATTTGAATCCCACCGAACCCGAGTTTGATTCGGTTGACCGTGACCAATCAATTCGAAACATTTTGGGTGTGGATGCCAATTTTAAATACGAGATCATCACCAAAGAAGATTGGGTAGGACGCCGTTTGTTGGCCAATCAATTCCGAGATCGCCGAGTATTTCTGGCGGGCGATGCCGCACACTTGTGGGTACCCTACGCCGGCTACGGCATGAATGCGGGCATTGCAGATGCAACCAACTTGGCTTGGTTGTTGGACGCAGCCATCAAGGGCTGGGCAGCCCCTTCCATTTTGGATGCTTACGAAGCAGAGCGTTTTCCCATCACAGAGCAAGTATCCCATTTCGTCATGAACCATGCGCAGAAAATGATCAAAGCGCGTCGTGCAGTGCCACACAACATTGAGGCTATGGACGCAGAAGGCGAAGCCGCACGAGCAGCCACTGGCTCAGAAGCCTACGAGTTAAACGTTCAGCAGTTTTGCTGCGAAGGCCTTAACTTTGGTTATTACTACGAGGGCTCCCCCATCATCGCGCATGAGGAAACTACTGCTCCAGCCTACTCCATGGGCTCTTTCACGCCCTCCACTCTTCCTGGCTGCCGCACGCCACACTTCTGGTTGGACAACGGTTCATCGCTGTATGACCTGCTAGGCAATGGCTACAGCTTGCTGCGCTTGGATGACACAGTGGATGTGCAAGCGTTTTTAGACCAAGCCAGCGCACACCAAGTACCCATCACCTATATTGATTTGTCCAAGCAAACCCGCCTACCCGCGGCTTATGAACACAAATTGATCTTGTGCAGAACCGATCAGCACGTTGTTTGGCGGGGCGACAACCTCATCGATTCATGGGAAGACTTGATGCCCCTGCTCAAAGGTCATGCCCAGAAGTCATCACAACATTCAAGCTAGCTTGTCGTCGTGACCGCGATGAAGGTGGTCGATAAAACGAGCCAAAGCAGTCTAGATAATTGAGATTTGCGCTTTGGTTTACCCGTCGAACAACTCTCGTTTTTAGAAAAAAAAAGCACCCACATCGCTGTTAGTGCTTTTTTTAATTGATTTGGTGGGCGATACATGGATCGAACATGTGACCCCTGCAGTGTGAATGCAGTGCTCTACCGCTGAGCTAATCGCCCTTCTCTCGCAAATCTCTCTACGGGAAAGACCGCTATTATGCCATAAAAATTACCCGTTTATGCGCCGCTAGCTCGCCAAACCGTTTTTCCGCCGCTGGCCTTGTCGATTTGCGCCAAGACTTCCAAGTGCTGGGTTTGTTCTTGCTCGTTGGCCACAATCACGGGCAATTCAAAGCCTGACAAATCCATGTTCACACGCTGGGTTTGGGTATGGGTTTGGTTCTCCTCTTCCATCACCAAGGTGTTTTGGCCGCGCGTCATGTTGATGTAGACGTCGGCCAGCAACTCTGCGTCCAACAAAGCACCGTGCAAGGTGCGGCCTGAGTTGTCCACTTCCAAGCGGTCGCACAGGGCATCGAGCGAATTGCGTTTGCCAGGAAACATGTCCTTGGCCATGACCAAGGTATCGACCACATTGGCAATGAAATTTTTCAAGGGCGGGCGTCCCACCAACTCCAACTCTTTGTTCAAAAACCCCAAGTCAAACGGCGCATTGTGGATGATGACTTCTGCGTCTTGCAAATAGGCCAACACCTCATCGACCACCTCGGCAAATTTGGGCTTGTCGCGCAAAAACTCGTTGCTGATGCCGTGGACTTTGAGCGCATCTTCGTGGCTGTCGCGCTCAGGGTTCAAATAAAAATGCAGGTTGTTGCCCGTGAGCTTGCGGTTGAGCAATTCCACGCAACCAATTTCGATGATGCGGTCGCCGTTGTCCGCCGACAAGCCCGTGGTTTCTGTGTCCAGAAAAATTTGACGCATGGTTTCAGTGGTTTTCTTTGGCGTGGTTGATGGTGTACTTGGGAATCTCGATCACCAAATTTTGCATCGCCACAATGGCTTGGCAGCCTAAGCGCGAATTGGGCTCCAAGCCCCAAGCGCGGTCGAGCAAGTCTTCCTCGGTTTCTTCCAGTTCGTTGAGCGAATTGAAGCCCTCGCGCACCACCACATGGCAGGTGGTGCAAGCGCAGCTCATGTCGCAGGCATGTTCGATGTTGATCTGGTTTTCCAGCAGCGCTTCGCAAATGCTGGTGCCCACGGGCGCATTGATTTCAGCGCCTTGGGGGCACAACTCGGCATGGGGCAAGATTTTGATGACTGGCATTTAAATGTTCTCGATGTTTTGACCCGCCAAGGCGTGTTGAATGCCTCGGTTCATGCGTTGCGCAGCAAAGGCTTCCGTGCCTTTGGCCAGCGCTTCGGTGGCGGCTTCTATAGCTGCTGCGTCGCTCAGGTTTTTGACGGCCAGGGTGGCGGCCAGCAGTTGTTCAATGTGCTGGCGTTGCTCGGTATTCAACAAATCGCCATCGGCGGCCAAGGCGCTTTGGGTGGCGAGCCACATGCGGTCGGCGTCCACACGGGCTTCAACCAAGGCGCGGGCTTGCATGTCTTGTTCGGCGGTACTGAAGCTGTCTTGCAACATGTGCGCGATTTGGTCGTCGCTCAAGCCATAGCTGGGTTTGACGGTGATGCTCGCCTCCACGCCGCTGACCATCTCACGTGCGCTGACATCAAGCAAACCGTCGGCGTCTACTGTAAAAGACACCCGAATGCGCGCTGCACCTGCGGCCATCGGCGGAATGCCGCGCAACTCAAAGCGCGCCAAGCTGCGGCAGTCGGCCACCAAATCGCGTTCGCCTTGCACCACATGCAGCGCCAAAGCGGTTTGGCCGTCTTGGTAGGTGGTGAAGTCTTGCCCCATGGCCGTGGGAATGGTTTGGTTGCGCGGCACAATGCGCTCGACCAAACCGCCCATGGTTTCAATGCCCAGCGAGAGCGGAATCACGTCGAGCAACAACAACTCGCCGTCGGGGTTGTTGCCCGCCAATTGGTTGGCTTGAATGGCCGCACCCAAGGCCACCACTTCGTCGGGGTTGAGGTTGTTCAAAGGCTGGCAATCGAGCAAGTTGGCCACTGCACTTTGGATTTGCGGCATGCGGGTAGAGCCGCCGACCATCACCACGCCTTGAATGTCTTGTTTGTCCAGCTTGGCGTCGCGCAAGGCTTTGCGCACTGCGCTCAAGGTGCGTTGGGTCAGCGCAGCGGTGGCCGCGTCGAACTGAGCGCGGCTCACCTCTTGGCGCAGCAGGCCTTGGCTCAAATTGGCTTCAAACATCGCCACCTCAGCGCCAGACAAAGCTTCTTTGCAGGCGCGTGCTGCCACCATCATGGCGGATTTGTCGGCGGGCGTGTCAACTGCGCAACCCTTGGTGTGTTGCACCCATTGCGCCAAAGCGCGGTCGTAGTCGTCGCCGCCCAAAGCGGAATCGCCGCCGGTGGCGAGCACTTCAAACACGCCACGGCTCAAGCGCAATATTGAAATATCAAAGGTGCCACCGCCCAAGTCGTAGACGGCGTAGACGCCTTCGCTGGATTGATCGAGGCCATAGGCAATCGCCGCCGCTGTGGGTTCGTTGATGAGGCGCAGCACATTCAAGCCCGCCAACTGCGCCGCGTCTTTGGTGGCTTGGCGTTGCGCGTCGTCAAAATATGCCGGCACGGTGATGACCGCGCCATACACGTCGTCGTTGAAGGTGTCTTCGGCACGAAAACGCAAAGTCTCCAAAATTTCAGCGCTCACTTCGACCGGAGATTTTTCGCCCGCACGGGTGTGAATCGCCAACATGCCGGGCTTGTCCACCAAACTCAAAGGCAGTTGCTCGCGGTTGACGATATCCGCCACGCTGCGCCCCATGAAGCGCTTGACCGAGACCAAGGTGTTTTGCGGATCGCTGGCCTGCGCTTGCAAAGCTTCATGACCAATTTGGCGACCGCCATTGTCCAAATAGCGCACAGCAGAGGGCAAGATGACACGGCCTTGGTCATCGGGCAGGCATTCGGCCACACCATGGCGCATAGCGGCCACCAAGGAGTGGGTGGTGCCCAAGTCGATGCCCACGGCAATGCGCCGTTGGTGCGGATCGGGAGCTTGTCCGGGTTCTGAAATTTGTAGCAACGCCATGGCTGTTGATTGTCGCTTTCAATGTGCGTCGAGTTGGTCGAGGCGGTTTTCAATGTCGTGGATAAAGCGCTCGATGAACATCAGCGCCCTCACCTCTTGCGCAGCTTGTGGTAAGTCGTGCTGTTCGTCGATGCACGCAGCGCAACGTGCCAAAGCTTCGCGGTGCGCGAGTTGGACGTGTTCGTACAAGGCTTGCAGCGCGTGGGCGTCTTGCGCGTCATCCAAATCTTCACGCCATTGCATTTGCTGCATCAAAAACGCAGCGGGCATGGCGGTATTGTTTTCGGCTTGAATCGGCGCGCCCGCCAGTTCGCACAAATATGCAGCGCGGCGCAGCGGGTCTTTGAGGCGTTGGTAGGCTTCGTTGATGCGCACCGACCACTGCATGGCCACGCGCTGCGCGGCTGTGCCTTGGGCGGCAAATTTGTCGGGGTGTGCTTGCCGCTGCAAGTCTTTCCAACGCGTATCGAGCATGGCGCGTTCTTGCGCGAACTGCTGAGGCACATCGAACAAGACAAAATCGTTGACGGACAACTGCGCCGACAGCGGAAGGTCTGTAGCCGTCACGTCAGAGCACCCACGTCAGATGCGAAAGGACTCGCCGCAACCGCAACGATCACGCTCGTTCGGATTGAGAAACTTGAAGCCCTCGTTCAAGCCTTCGCGCACAAAATCGAGTTGCGTGCCGTCGATGTAGGCCAAGCTTTTGGGATCGACCAAGACTTTGACGCCGTGGTCTTCAAACACCACATCTTCGGGTGCGGACTCATCCACATATTCGAGTTTGTAGGCCAAGCCTGAGCAGCCCGTGGTTTTTACGCCCAAGCGCACGCCCACGCCTTTGCCGCGTTTGCTCAAGTAGCGCGTGACGTGACGTGCCGCAGCTTCTGTCAAAGTGACTGCCATGTTGTTCTCTTGGTGATGAAGCGTTGCGCCTTAGGCGGCGTGTTTCTTTTTGTAGTCGTCCACAGCGGCCTTGATGGCGTCTTCGGCCAAGATGGAGCAATGGATTTTGACGGGCGGCAGCGCCAGCTCTTGCGCAATTTCGCTGTTTTTCAACGCAGCGGCCTGGTCCAAAGTTTTGCCTTTGACCCATTCGGTGACGAGTGAGGACGATGCAATGGCCGAGCCGCAACCGTAGGTTTTGAAACGTGCGTCTTCGATCACGCCGGTGACGGGGTTGACCTTGATTTGCAACTTCATCACGTCGCCGCAGGCGGGCGCGCCCACCATGCCCGTGCCCACTGAATCGTCGCCCTTGTCAAAAGTGCCGACGTTGCGGGGGTTTTCGTAATGGTCGATGACTTTTTCGCTGTATGCCATGTTGAACTCCAGTTCTTGAATTTAGTGCGCAGCCCATTGGATGGTGCTGATGTCGATGCCTTCTTTGTACATGTCCCACAGAGGGCTCAAGTCACGCAGTTTGGCGACGTTTTCGCGAATGGTGGCAATCGCGTAGTCGATTTCTTCTTCGGTGGTGAAGCGACCAATCGTCATGCGCAAGCTGCTGTGCGCCAACTCGTCGCTGCGACCCAAGGCGCGCAACACATAGCTGGGCTCCAAGCTGGCCGATGTGCAGGCCGAGCCCGACGACACAGCCAAACCTTTGATGCCCATGATGAGCGACTCGCCCTCGACATAGTTGAAGCTGATGTTGAGGTTGTGCGGCACGCGGTGCTCTAAGTTGCCGTTGACAAACACCTGTTCGATGTCTTTCAAGCCGTTGAGCAAGCGCTGTTGCAAAGCCTTGGTTTTCGCCAAGTCTTGCGCCATTTCCAATTTCGCCAAGCGGAAGGCTTCGCCCATGCCCACGCATTGGTGTGTGGGCAAAGTGCCGCTGCGCATGCCGCGCTCGTGACCGCCGCCGTGCATTTGGGCTTCCAAGCGAATGCGCGGTTTACGGCGCACATACAAAGCGCCAATGCCTTTGGGGCCATAGGTTTTGTGCGAGGCCAAGCTCATCAAATCGACGGGTAAGGTGGTCAAGTCGATGGCGACTTTGCCTGTGGCTTGCGCGGCATCCACATGAAAAATAATGCCCTTTTCGCGGCACATGGCGCCAATGCCGGCGATGTCTTGAATCACGCCAATTTCGTTGTTCACAAACATGACGCTGATCAAAATGGTGTCAGGGCGAATGGCGGCTTTGAGCGCGTCCATGCTCAACATGCCGTCTTCTTGCACATCGAGGTAAGTGACTTCAAAGCCTTGGCGCTCCAACTCGCGCATGGTGTCGAGCACGGCTTTGTGCTCGGTCTTGACCGTGATGAGGTGCTTGCCTTTGGATTGGTAGAAATGCGCCGCACCTTTGATGGCGAGGTTGTTGGACTCGGTGGCACCCGATGTCCAAACAATTTCACGCGGATCTGCGCCGATCAACTCGGCCACGTCCACGCGGGCTTTTTCGACAGCGGCTTCAGCTTCCCAGCCCCAAGCGTGGCTGCGCGAAGCGGGGTTGCCGTGGTGCTCGCGCAACCAAGGAATCATGGCGTCAACCACGCGGGGGTCAACAGGATTGGTGGCGCCGTAATCGAGGTAAATAGGGAAATGAGGTGTCATACAAATCCGATGTGAAGGGTTAATTTTTGGCAAAGGCGTTGCCCAAGGCAAACACCGAATTGGGCGCATTCACGCGGATGGGCTTGACCACCGGCATAGGAGAAATGGCACGTTTGAGCGTGGGTTTGTTTTCAATTTCCACGCCTTTGGCAATTTGGTCGTCCACCAGTTTTTGCAGGTTGACGGAATCCAAAAACTCGACCATGCGTTGGTTGAGATTGGCCCACAACTCGTGGGTCATGCAGCGGCCTGTTTCGCCCAGACAGTTTTCTTTGCCACCGCAGTGGGTGGCGTCGATGGGTTCATCCACCGATAAAATGATATCGGCCACAGTGATATCTGCAGCCTTGCGACCCAAGGAATACCCGCCGCCTGGGCCTCGGGTGGATTCGACCAAATCGTGGCGACGCAGCTTGCCAAAAAGCTGCTCTAGATAAGACAAAGAAATTTGTTGGCGCTGGCTGATGGCTGCCAAAGTCACAGGGCCATTGTTTTGGCGCAAGGCCAAATCGATCATGGCGGTGACTGCAAAACGGCCTTTGGTGGTAAGACGCATGGCAAGTTCCTTCTGTGGTGGGGCTTTGTCGACTATTTGAGTCAAGTATAGCAGAAGCCCGAACGATTTAGTGGGGTATAGGGTCTTTCGCCGTCCCACCAAACACCTGCGCCCGCAGTTGCGACAACTGGTCTCGCACCCTTGCCGCGTTCTCAAATTCGAGGTTGCGGGCGTGTTCCATCATGAGTTTTTCTAAGCGCTTGATCTCTTTGGCCACGTCGCGCTCGCTCATGTCTTCCATTTTGGCGCGTTGAATTTCGCGGTCTTGGGCTTCTTTGCCGGCTTTTTCGCTGTACACGCCGTCGATCAAATCGCGCACTTGTTTGAACACACCGCGTGGCGTGATGCCCTGCGCTTCGTTGTGGGCAATTTGCTTGGTGCGGCGGCGTTCGGTCTCGCCGATGGCTTTTTTCATCGACTCGGTCATGCGGTCGGCATACAAAATGGCTTTGCCATTGATGTTGCGCGCTGCGCGGCCAATGGTTTGAATCAGGCTGCGCTCGGAGCGCAAAAAGCCTTCTTTGTCGGCATCCAAAATGGCGACCAGCGAGACTTCAGGCAAATCAATGCCCTCGCGCAGCAAGTTGATGCCCACCAGCACGTCAAACGTGCCCAAGCGCAAATCGCGCAGAATTTCAACCCGCTCCACCGTGTCCACATCGCTGTGGATGTAGCGCACTTTGACGCCGTTGTCGGTGAGGTAATCGGTCAACTGCTCGGCCATGCGTTTGGTCAGGGTGGTGATGAGCACGCGCTCGTTTTTCTCGACCCGAATGCGAATTTCTTGCAACACATCGTCCACCTGGTGCGTTGCGGGACGCACCTCGACTTCAGGATCGACCAAGCCTGTGGGGCGCACCAATTGCTCGACGACTCGGCCTGCATGGGTTTTTTCGTACTCGGCAGGCGTGGCCGAGACGAACACCACTTGGCGCATGCGTTTTTCGAATTCTTCAAGCTTCAAGGGCCGGTTGTCCAAGGCGCTGGGCAAGCGAAAACCGTATTCGACCAAAGTGGTTTTGCGGGCGCGGTCACCGTTGTACATGCCACCCAATTGACCAATCATGACGTGGCTTTCATCCAAGAACATGAGGGCGTCTTTGGGCATGTAATCGGTCAGCGTGCTGGGCGGGTCGCCCGGTTCTGCGCCAGACAAATGGCGGGTGTAGTTTTCAATGCCTTTGCAGTGGCCGACTTCTGAGAGCATTTCCAAGTCAAAGCGGGTGCGTTGCTCCAAGCGCTGGGCTTCGACCAATTTGTTCATGCCGACCAGCTCCTTCAAGCGCGAGGCCAGCTCAACTTTGATGGTCTCCACCGCCGCCAACACGCGCTCGCGCGGGGTGACGTAATGGCTAGACGGATAAATGGTGAAACGCGGAATCTTTTGTCGAATCCGCCCTGTGAGCGGGTCAAACAATTGCAGGCTGTCGATCTCGTCGTCAAACAGCTCGATGCGCACGGCCAGCTCGGAGTGCTCGGCGGGAAACACATCGATGGTGTCACCGCGCACGCGGAATTTGCCACGGGTGAAGTCTTGGTCGTTGCGCTCGTACTGCATGCGCACCAGTTGCGCGATGGCGTCGCGCTGGCCGACTTTGTCGCCCGCGCGCAGCGTCATGATCATTTGGTGATAACTCTCGGGCTCGCCAATGCCGTAAATGGCCGAAACGGTGGCCACCACAATCACATCGCGGCGCTCCAAAATGCTTTTGGTGCAGCTCAGGCGCATTTGCTCAATGTGCTCGTTGATGGCGCTGTCTTTTTCGATGAACAAATCGCGCTGAGGCACATAGGCTTCGGGCTGGTAATAGTCGTAGTAGCTGACGAAATACTCCACCGCGTTGTTGGGAAAGAACTCGCGAAACTCGCTGTAGAGCTGCGCGGCCAAGGTTTTGTTGGGCGCAAAAATAATGGCGGGTCGGCCCATGCGAGCAATCACATTGGCCATGGTGAAAGTTTTACCCGAGCCCGTCACGCCCAGCAGGGTTTGGAACACTTCGCCGTCTTGAATGCCCTCAATCAATCCCTCAATGGCCGTGGGCTGATCGCCCGCTGGCGGGTAGGGCTGGTAGAGCTCAAACGGCGAGCCCGGATAGCGCGCCAGCAAACCCGGCGCGGGTAAATTCGACGCCATGCCTTCTGGCGAGGCTTGGGTTTCTTGCATCACGGATTCGGTCATAGCTTGGGTGTTTCCTAGCGCTACCAACGGCGCAACCCAACATTGTCGCGCAATGGCTGGCTCAGGCCAATAACCGCAGGCCGGGGCTGTGAATCCACTGGCCTTTTTTGCTTTGCAGCAGCACATCCACGCCCCAAGCTTTCGCAGCGGGCATGACTTGCTCGGGTGCAAGCATGAAAAACACTTTGGTCAACCCATCGGCCAAGGCGCAGCTGGGCGCGAGCACTGTCACGCTCGCCCAATGCGTGGGCGAAAAGCCGGTGTGCGGATTCAAAATGTGATGAAAACGCTGATCCGCACTAAAGCTGGTGTGCGCTTGCGACGACGTGGCTACCGCGCGTCCATCGGCCAGCAGCACGGGCGCGGGCATGGTGCTGGCCGAATTCGTGACCGCCGATTCCACAGCCAAATGCCACGCGCCTTGTGGGCTGTCGCCCAGCATGGTGGTCTCGCCCGTGTCAAGCAAGGCATGCGCAATGCCGTGGCTTTGCAACACCGCCTTGACTTTGTCGCTGGCATAGCCTTGCGCAATGCCGTTGAGTGAGAGCGCCATGCCCGGCTGCAATTGCACGCGCTGCGGGCTGAGTTGTAGGCCGCGCCAGTTGACGTGTGCGCGGGCTTTTGTCAGGTCTGCCAGAAAACCAGCAGACAGTTGGGCAGAGCGCTGGTGCGCACCCAGCGCCGCCAAGGGCGTGATTTGCGAAGCTGCCTTAGCTTGAGCTTGCCCCATGTTTTGTTGTTGTGCCCAATCTGCCCATAAGCGCCACAGCGGCTGCATGCTCACATCAAACGCGCCTTGGCTGCGCTCAGACAGATGTTGCGACAGCGCCAACACGCGGTAGAAATCGGGCGGCACAGCACTCACCACGCCTTCACGGTTCAAGCGTTGCAACAGGCTTTGCGCATCAAACAAGCTCATGAGGTGTTCAACCTCGCGCAGCGCTTGTACCGCGTCGCTCAGCGCCAATTGCAGACGCGACTCACGGGTGTGTGCAGCGCGCAGCCACAAGGTCGTGCCAAAGCCTTGGATGATTTTTTCGCGCCAAATCAAGCGGTCTTGCAGGCGAGTCAGCGTGCTGCTGGAAGCACCTTGGGGAACACCTTGGGAAGCGCCTATTTGCGCTGCCTGCCAAGCGCCTAAATACGCTGCCTGCGAGGCAAGGCCTGCGCCCAGAGCACCCAGCCCCAGGCTCATGCGCAAAAATTGTCTGCGCTGTTGCATCACACGCCCTCCTCACTCAGCAAACGAATGGGCACGACACGGCCTTTGCGGGTTTGAATCAAAGGCAAACAGTGTTGGTCGCTTTGGTGGATTTCCACGCACTCCAAGCACTGGAAGCATTCGGCGTAATCGACCTCGCCGCTGGGCGCAATGGCTTGGTAATCGCACCGATGGCGGCAAGTTTGGCAAGGCGTGCCGCATTCGGCACGACGCGCAATCCAACCCCAGCGTTGCAACACATTCAAGCCCGCCAGCGCTGCGCCCAAGGGGCAGATGTAGCGGCAATAACCGCGATACACCACAACGCTCAAAGTCAAGCAAACCATCGCCCACAACACAAACGGCCAGTCACGCACAAAGTACAGGCTGATGGCGGTTTTGAACGGCTCCACCTCGGGGACGAGTTCTAACCATGTGTGGTTCATCGCCCATTCCGGCCACAGCGATCCGACCAAGGCCGAGCCCAACACCAGCGCCAGCACTGCGTATTTGAGCCATTTCAAACGCGCATCCAAGCGGGTTTTCAGTCGCTTGTGTTGCCAACCCAAGAACTTAGCGGCGTCGCTCAGCAGCTCTTGCAAAGCGCCAAAGGGACACAGCCAACCGCAAAACGTGCCGCGCCCCCAGACCAGCAAAGTCATGCCCACATAAAGCCACAACAGCACCGTCATTGGGTCGCCCAAGAAAAAGCCCAAGCCATCGCCCGCGAGCAACGCTTCCAGCGCTGCGGTGAGGTTGACAATGCTCAACTGCCCTTGCGCCATCCAGCCAATAAACACCACGGTAAACACCAAATACGCGCGTCTGAAAAGCGCCAACCGACGCGGCTTGGCGCTGAGCCACGTTTGTTGCGCCAACCCAAGCGTGAGCACAGCCAAGCCCAGCAGCAACACCGCAATTTCAAGCGCTCGGTCTTGCCAAGCAGCAGCCCATGGCTGGTCAATCCATTGCGACAAAGCTGAGCGCCAGCCGACAAATTTGTAGGGCAGCGCAAATTCGTTCAGCACCACGCTTTGCGGAAACGGGCCAAAGCGGCGGCCATATTTGAGGCTCAACTCAAAGGGTTTGGACAAGTCCAGCGGCGTGGCCTCGTCAACGATCAAAAAATGCGCCGTCACTTGTTCAGGGTAGTTGGGCATGGCGATTTTTTTGTCATACGCCATGCGTCGCAGGCTGAGTTCTTTGCCATCTTGGCGCAGCACAAACGGCATGTCCAAGCTCAGACGTTGACGCTCGTAGGCCATTTTGTACAAAGGCCCCGATTCGCCCACCCACAAGGCTTGGCCTTGCCGACGGTTGGCGCTGAGCAAACGCCAGCCCTCCTCGTCCAACAAATTGCGCCCCACGATGGGCAAGCTCACCAAAGCCACATGCAGACGCAGCGCGATTTCGTCGGGCTGCGAGGCCGCCAGCGGATCATTGCCTGCGGCGCGGGTATTGGCAAAAGCGGCTTCAATTTGTCCACGCGTGAATTGCGTTTCCTCCACCATGTGGCGGCTCAGAAGCTGCTCCCAATCGAGGCTGCGCACAGTCGCGTCGTTGGCGTCTGCGCCCGCCACCAAACCGTCTGCGCCCATGTCGTGTCCGGTTTGCAATGCGTGCGCATGGGCACGCGCCACAGCGAGCGCCGATTGAACCAAAGAATTGTTGATCGCCTTGACGCTGACTGTGCCGCCTTGCACGCCGTGCAAGGCGGCGTCGGTGTCGGTGATGCGCGTTTTGGCGTGGTAGTCGTAAATTTGAATATTGTGCTGGGGCGTGATGCCTGGGTACTGCTGGGCGAAGGCTTCTAGTAGGGCCGTGCCTTTTTCGGAGCGAAACAAAGGCTCTTTGTGGTCGAGCAAATGCACCGTCAAAAATCGGCCTTCAGGCGTGATGGCAACCAACAAATTGAGAGGCTTGCCCGAAAAGCCTCGGGTGGGCTCAAAGTCAATCGACTCAAACACATAGCCCAACAGCTCAGGCTTTGTGCCGTCTTGGCTGTCTTTGGCATAAATGGGCCACAGCGGCAAACCCGCATTGCGTTCGCCCACGCGCAACTCACCGCCCAACACATCCGTTATTTGCGCCTGCGTCAAAGAAACTGCCCCAGCAGGCGCTGCGCCCCAAAAAACCGCCCCACAGAGCAAGGCTGCGCAGAAGCTTTGACGTAAAAAAGCAATCACGTGGGGCACGGCAATTCTCGATTCAAGCATTGATTGCTTTCATCCTAGTAGTGCACTTTGCAAGATTTAATCTGACCCACCCCATGATTACCCTGATTTGCCAGCCCAAATAGTTAAAATATGAGACTTTTTGCAAAACCTCGAAATTAGGACGAAGCTCATGTCTCTGTTTTCTGCCGTCGAAATGGCTCCCCGCGACCCCATCTTGGGTCTGAACGAACAATACGCCGCTGACACCAATCCCAACAAAGTCAACCTAGGCGTGGGCGTGTATT
Source organism: uncultured Burkholderiales bacterium (assembly GCA_903832625.1). Taxonomy (GTDB): domain Bacteria; phylum Pseudomonadota; class Gammaproteobacteria; order Burkholderiales; family Burkholderiaceae_C; genus Limnohabitans. The sequence continues at coordinate 180,116 of CAILCI010000065.1, forward strand.
TCGACGACAACGGCAAGCTGCCCCTGCTCGATTGCGTGCAAGCCGCCGAAAAAACCATGATGGCCAAGCCCACCGCACGCGGCTATTTGCCCATTGACGGCATTGCCGCCTACGACGCTGCCGTCAAAACCCTGGTGTTTGGCGACAACTCCGAGCCCATCACCTCGGGCCGCGTGGCCACCGTGCAAGCCATTGGCGGCACTGGCGGCCTCAAAATTGGCGCTGACTTTTTGAAGCACGTCAGCCCCAACGCCACGGTCTTGATCTCTGACCCGAGCTGGGAAAACCACCGCGCCTTGTTCACCAACGCAGGCTTCAAGGTCGAAACCTATGCTTACTACGATGCAGCCAAACGCGGCGTCAACTTTGAAGGCATGTTGGCTTCACTCAACGCCGCTGCGGCGGGCACCATCGTCGTCTTGCACGCTTGCTGCCACAACCCCACCGGCTACGACATCACCGCAGCGCAATGGGACCAAGTGGTGAACGTGGTCAAAGCCAAACAATTGACCGCCTTTTTGGACATGGCCTACCAAGGCTTTGGCCACGGCATTGCCGAAGACGGTGCAGTGATTCAAAAATTCGTCGCCGCTGGCCTGAACTTCTTTGTCTCCACCTCATTCTCCAAAAGCTTTAGCTTGTACGGCGAGCGCGTGGGCGCATTGAGCGTTTTGTGCACCGACAAAGAAGAAGCCTCACGCGTGTTGAGCCAACTCAAAATCGTGATTCGCACCAACTATTCCAACCCACCCACCCACGGCGGTGCGGTGGTGGCCGCAGTCTTGGGCAACCCAGAGTTGCGCGCCCTGTGGGAAAAAGAGCTGGGCGAGATGCGCGTGCGCATCAAAGCCATGCGCCAAAAACTGGTCGATGGCTTGAAAGCCGCTGGTGTGAAACAAGACATGAGCTTCATCACCACCCAAATTGGCATGTTCAGCTACTCCGGCCTGAACAAAGACCAAATGGTGCGCCTGCGCGCAGAGTTCGGTATTTACGGCACCGACACAGGCCGCATGTGCGTGGCGGCTTTGAACAGCAAAAACATTGAGTACGTGTGTCAGTCGATTGCTAAGGTCGTTTAAGACCAAATCACTGAACGCATCGCAATCGAGGCCAATTGATGGCCTTGGTTGAAGTACTCAACTTGGTCATCCGCCCGCGCAGCACCCGCCGCGTAGAGCAAAGGCAAAAAGTGGTCGTAGCTCGGGTGCGCCATTTTTGCGGTGCTTTGCTGCTGAAAATTCACCAAGGCTTGCGGCTGGCCTGTGCTGATTTGCTCGGCCACCCAAGCGTCAAAGGCCAGTGACCAATCGTAGGCTTCGTTGTCTTTGGCGTTGCGCTGCATGACGCGCAAGTTATGCACCGTGTTGCCGCTGGCCAAAATCAATACGCCCTCATCGCGCAAACGCTGCAACTGCTGACCCATTGCAAAATGCTCGGCTGCTGGGCGGTGGTAGTCGATGCTCAACTGCACCACGGGAATATCTGCTTCGGGAAACATGGGCTTCAAAACGCCCCAACAGCCGTGGTCCAAACCCCATTCTTGCTTGTCAATGCCTACAGGGCTTTGGTCATTGGGCTGCTTGAGCCAAGTGGCCGTCTCTTTGACCCACTCGGGTGCGCCATGTGCGGGATATTGCTGTTCAAACAGTTCTTGTGGAAAACCACCAAAGTCGTGAATGGTTTTGGGTTTGTCCATGCCGGTGAGCCACCAGCCAGGGGTAATCCAATGCGCGGAAATGCACAGAATCAGCTTGGGCTTGGGCCAACGGCTGCCAAACAAAGAACCGACGCGCTGCCACTCCCGGCGAAACGGGCTGTCTTCGATCACGTTCATGGGGCTGCCATGGCCGATGAACAGCACAGGCTGACGATTCTTTGAGTTTTGATAAGTCATTTAAATTTTCACAAAAATACGATTGGATAATCAAAATTGGAGAGAAGACTCCATTTTCCCCTATCGATCACCTGTTATATTGCACTGCAACATTCTTTGAGGTACGACCTATGCTTTATCAAATCTTCGAAACCCAACGCACTTTGATGGAACCCTTCGCTGAATTTGCACAGGCGACCTCCAAACTCTACAACAACCCCTTGTCTCCCCTCGGGCACAACCCCCTGACGCAGCGAATTTCAGCGGGTTATGACTTGCTCTACCGTCTTGGCAAAGACTATGAAAAACCAGCTTTTGGTATTCAATCGGTGGATGTCAACGGCGTGGACATTGCCATTCACGAGCGCATCGAACTGGACAAACCGTTTTGCGAGTTGCGTCGCTTCAAACGCTTCAGTGATGACCCCGCCACCTTGTCCCAACTCAAGGGTCAACCCGCCGTGTTGATTGTTGCGCCCTTGTCTGGCCATTACGCCACGCTGTTGCGCGATACGGTCAAACAAATGCTCAAAGACCACAAGGTCTACATCACCGATTGGAAAAACGCGCGCAACGTGCCTTTGAGCGACGGTGAATTCCATTTGGATGACTATGTGAACTATGTGCAAGAGTTCATCCGTCACCTGCAACAACACTACGGCAATTGCCACGTCATGAGCGTGTGCCAGCCCACCGTGCCCGTGTTGGCGGCCGTGTCCTTGATGGCTTCCCGGGGCGAAAAAACTCCTTTGTCTATGACCATGATGGGCGGTCCGATTGACGCCACCAAATCGCCCACCGCAGTGAACAACTTGGCCATGAACAAGAGCTACAGCTGGTTTGAAAACAACGTGATTTATCGCGTGCCAGACAATTTCCCCGGTGCAGGCCGTCGCGTCTACCCCGGCTTTTTGCAGCACACCGGTTTTGTGGCGATGAATCCTGATCGCCACATGAAAAGCCATTACGACTACTTCAAAGACCTGATCAAGGGCGACAACTCCAACGCCGAAGCTCACCGTCAGTTTTATGACGAATACAACGCCGTGTTAGACATGGACGCTGACTATTATTTGGAAACCATCAGCACCGTGTTCCAAGAATTCAAGCTCGTCAAAGGCACATGGGAAGTACGCTCAGAAAACGGCACCCAAGAGTTGGTGCGCCCGCAAGACATCAAAACCACCGCCCTGCTGACCGTCGAAGGCGAATTAGACGATATTTCTGGCTCAGGCCAAACCTTTGCAGCGCATGGTTTGTGCAGCGGCATTCCTCGTAATGAACACGACCATTTGGAAGCAAAAGGCGCTGGCCACTACGGGATTTTCAGTGGCCGCCGCTGGCGCGACATTGTGTATCCCCACGTCAAAAGCTTCATCTTGGCGCACAACAAGCAAGACGGCGTAGCCGCCAAAGTTGTCACCAAAGTCGCCGCTCCCAAAGTTGCGGCGAAGAAAACCACGGCCAAAGCTGCCCCTAAAACGGTAACCAAACCCGCTGCAAAAGCAGCCGTCAAAGCCCCTGTCAAAACCACTTGGGCCAAAGCGAAACAGTGAGTCTGGTCGAGCGCATCAACGACGCCCTGCCGCAAACGCAATGCACGCGTTGCGGCTATCCTGACTGCCACAGCTACGCGCAAGCCATTGCCAGTGCGCAGGCGCGCATCAACCAATGCCCGCCTGGCGGCGTAGAGGGCGTGGCGCGGCTGGCCGCCATCACAGGACACACGATTGAAGACTTGAACCCCGACAACGGGTTTGAAGGGCCGCGCACGATTGCCATCATCGACGAGGCTTGGTGCATTGGCTGCACCTTGTGCATCAAAGTCTGCCCTACCGACGCCATCGTGGGTGCTAACAAACGCATGCACACCGTCATCGAGGACCACTGCACCGGTTGCGAGCTGTGCATTCCCGCCTGCCCAGTGGACTGCATTGCTCTAGAGCCGATTGACCTGAACGTGAGCGGCTGGGCGGCTTGGCCACAAGAATTGGCCGACAACGCCCGCCAGCGCTACGACTGGCACAAAGAGCGCTTAGCGCGCGACGAAGCCGAGCACAGCCAACGCCTGCAAGCCAAAGCTGTCGCCAAACTGGCCGATTTACCGGCTCACACCAAAGGCGCAGAAGAACCCACCGAAGCCGCCCGCAAACGCGCCGTGATCGAGGCGGCGCTGGCCAAGGCTAAGTCGCGAGCGAGCGCTCAGTAGGCGCTCGGATTTAACCTCAGCGCCCCAAACGCCCGCACCACCTCAGGCGGTGCTTGCACGAGTTCAATCAACACGCCCTCGCCGCCAATCGGGAACTCTTCGTTGCCTTTGGGATGCAAGAACGTGATGTCAAAACCCGCCGCGCCTTTGCGGATGCCGCCTGGCGCAAAGCGCACGCCTTGGGCGCTCAACCATTCAACGGCCACGGGCAAGTCGTCAATCCACAGGCCAATGTGGTTGAGCGGCGTCGTGTGAACGGCGGGTTTTTTGTCGGGGTCAAGCGGCTGCATCAAATCGACTTCGACCTTGAAGGGGCCTGAACCAATGGCGCAAATGTCTTCGTCCACGTTTTCGCGCTCGCTCTTGAAGGTGCCTGTGACTTCCAAGCCAAACATCTCGACCCAGAGTTTTTGCAAACGGCCTTTGTCAGGGCCGCCAATGGCGATTTGCTGCACGCCCAGCACGGTGAAGGGACGCGCGCTCATCATTCAAACTCCACAATCATTTGGTCCACGGTGAGCGACTCGCCTTTGCTAGCGACCACTTTTTTGACCACACCATCTTGCGCGGCAAACAAGACGTTTTCCATTTTCATGGCTTCGATCACGGCCACACGCTCGCCCGCTTGCACTTTTTGGCCGGGTTGAACGGCCACATCGACCAACAAGCCGGGCATGGGCGAGAGCACAAAGCGGCTCAAGTCGGGCGGGGCTTTGTAGGGCATGAGTCGGTGCAATTCGGCCATGCGCGGCGACATGACCAGCGCTTCGATTTTGGTGCCGTTGTGCTGCACTTGAAGCACGAGCGGGTTTTTCAGCGTACCGCGTTCGATTTGCGCGGTGAAGGCTTGGCCGTTGACCGTGCCTTCAATGCGAATGTCGTTCAAACGCGAGGCGCATTCGATGGCGTAGGTTTTGCCGTCCACTTGGATGTTGGCCAAATCTTTCTTGCCCGAGAACTCATCCACATGCACCGATTTGTGCGCGTTTTTGCCATGCGCACCCAACACGATGACGGTGTAGTCTTGCCCAATTTGCACGTCGTAGCCCGGCAACTGACCGCTGATGTTGGCTGCGCGTTCACGCGATTTGCGGCGCACAAAGGCGGCCAACGCGACCAGAAAATCTGGATCGTCATGCGGCACGTCTTCGGCCTTGAAGCCTTGGCTGTAGTGCTCGGCAATAAAGCCCGTGTTGAAGTCGCCGGAGACAAATTTGGGATGCGCCAGCAGCGCGGCTTGGAATGGAATGTTGGAGCTGATGCCGCGGATCACAAAGCCGTTGAGGGCTTCGCGCATTTTGGCAATGGCTTCGTTGCGGTCTTTGCCGTGCACGATGAGTTTGGCGATCATCGAGTCATAGAACATCGGAATTTCGCCGCCCTCTTGCACGCCAGTGTCCACGCGCACGCCAAACAAGTTGGCGGTGTTGCCTTGGAACATGGTTTGCTCAGGCGTTTCAAAACGCACCAAACGTCCGGTCGAGGGCAAGAAATTGCGGAACGGGTCTTCGGCGTTGATGCGGCACTCCATCGCCCAGCCGTTGCGTTTCACATCAGCTTGCGCGATGGGAAGTTTTTCGCCCGCAGCCACGCGAATCATCATTTCCACCAAGTCGAGGCCGGTGATGGCTTCGGTCACGGGGTGTTCAACTTGCAGGCGGGTGTTCATTTCTAAGAAATAAAAACTTTGGTCCTTGCCCACCACAAACTCGACCGTGCCAGCGCTTTGGTATTTCACCGCTTTGGCCAATTGCACGGCTTGCTCGCCCATGGCTTTGCGGGTGGCTTCGCTGATGAAGGGGGACGGCGCTTCTTCAATCACTTTTTGGTGACGACGTTGGATGGAGCATTCGCGCTCGTTCAAATACACCACGTTGCCGTGGCTGTCGCCCAGCACTTGAATTTCGATGTGGCGTGGTTCTTCGACGAATTTCTCGATGAACACGCGGTCGTCACCAAAGCTGTTGCGGGCTTCGTTGCGGCAAGACGTGAAACCCTCAAAAGCTTCTTTGTCATTGAAGGCCACGCGCAAGCCTTTGCCGCCGCCGCCTGCAGAGGCTTTGATCATCACCGGATAGCCAATGCCTTTGGCAATCTCGACGGCTTGCTCCGCTGTGTCGATGGCGTCGTTGTAGCCGGGAATGGTGTTGACCTTGGCCGCATTGGCGAGCTTCTTAGAAGCAATCTTGTCGCCCATGGCCGCGATGGAATGCGCTTTGGGCCCAATGAAGGCAATGCCCTCGTCTTCGCAACGCTTGGCGAAGGCTTCGTTTTCGCTCAAAAAACCATAGCCCGGGTGAATGGCTTGCGCGCCCGTGGCTTTGGCCGCAGCAATGATTTTGTCGGCCACCAAATACGACTCACGCGAAGGCGCTGCGCCCAGCAACACTGCTTCATCGGCCAAGCGCACATGGCGCGCTTCTTTGTCGGCCTCGGAATACACGGCCACGGTTTTGATGCCCATCTTGTGCGCCGTCGCGATCACGCGGCAAGCAATTTCGCCACGGTTGGCAATCAGAATTTTCGTAAACATAGCTTTAGCTCCAGCAAAAATAAATTACAGCGGAATATTGCCGTGCTTGCGCCACGGGTTGTCGATTTGCTTGTCTTTGAGCATGACCAAGCTGCGGCAGATGCGTTTGCGGGTTTCGTGCGGTTGAATCACGTCGTCGATGAAGCCGCGTGCGCCCGCCACAAATGGGTTGGCAAAGCGGGCTTTGTACTCGGCCTCTTTGGCGGCGAGTTTTTCGGGGTCGCCCTTGTCTTCGCGGAAGATGATTTCCACCGCGCCTTTGGCGCCCATCACCGCAATTTCAGCATTCGGCCAGGCAAAGTTCACATCGCCGCGCAAATGCTTGGAGGCCATCACGTCATACGCGCCGCCATAGGCTTTGCGGGTGATGACGGTGATTTTTGGCACGGTGCATTCGGCATAGGCATAAAGCAACTTGGCGCCGTGCTTGATGATGCCGCCGTATTCTTGCGACGTACCGGGCATGAAACCGGGCACATCGACAAAGGTGATGACGGGAATGTTGAAAGCATCGCAAAAGCGCACAAAACGCGCGGCTTTGATGGAGCTCTTGATGTCCAAACATCCGGCCAAGACCAAGGGTTGGTTGGCCACAATGCCCACGGTTTGTCCGGCCATGCGGGCAAAACCGATCAAGATATTTTTTGCGTAATCGGGTTGCAGCTCAAAGAAATCGCCATCGTCCACGGTTTTGACGATGAGCTCTTTCATGTCGTAGGCTTTGTTGGCGTTTTCGGGCACCAGCGTGTCCAAGCTCAAATCCATGCGATCGGTCGGGTCGCCGCTGGGGCGAACTGGCGCTTTTTCTTTGTTGTTGAGCGGCAAGTAGTTGTAGAGGCGACGCAGCATGAGCAAAGCCTCGACATCGTTTTCAAAGGCCATGTCGGCCACGCCACTTTTGGTGGTGTGCGTCAAAGCGCCGCCCAGTTCTTCGGCCGTGACTTCTTCATGCGTCACGGTTTTGACCACTTCGGGGCCGGTGACGAACATGTAAGACGTGTCTTTGACCATGAAAATAAAGTCGGTCAGCGCCGGCGAATACACCGCGCCACCCGCTGAAGGCCCCATGATCATGCTGATTTGCGGCACCACGCCGCTGGCCATGACGTTGCGCTGAAACACATCGGCATAGCCGCCCAAAGAGGCCACGCCTTCTTGAATCCGCGCACCACCCGAGTCGTTCAAACCGATCACAGGTGCGCCCACTTTCATGGCTTGGTCCATGATTTTGCAAATCTTCTCGGCGTGCGTTTCAGACAATGCGCCGCCGTAAACGGTGAAGTCTTGGCTGAACACAAACACCAAACGCCCGTTGATCATGCCGTAGCCCGTGACCACGCCATCGCCCGGAATTTTGTTGTCACCCATGCCAAAGTCGGTGCAACGGTGTTCCACGAACATGTCCCACTCTTCGAAAGTGCCTTCGTCCAGCAACACCTCAATGCGCTCGCGTGCCGTGAGTTTGCCTTTGGCGTGCTGCGCATCAATGCGCTTTTGCCCACCGCCCAAGCGCGCCGCAGCGCGCTTTTGTTCGAGTTGTTCAATGATGTCTTGCATCTGAGGAGCCTTTCTAATTAGAATCAATTTATGCGCATAAATTATGCGCAGTCAAAACAAAGGATTTGTCATGGGTTTTGAAGCCACAGTCACCAAAAAACCTGTCAATGTGAGCATCAACAGCGATTTGCTGCGACAGGCCAAAGAGCTAAAAATCAATGTTTCACAAGTGCTTGAAGCGGCTTTAACCAGCCAAGTCAAACGGTTGCGGCAAGAGCAATGGCAACTACAAAACCACGAAGCCATTGAGGCGTTCAATCGCCAAGTAGACGCCAATGAGGTTTGGAATGAATCTTGGCGCGATGCCTTATGGGCTGGCAAGGCTCTGTGATGCAATACCAAATTCATCACAATTTGAGCCCAAGCCGCGAACAAGCGCCCTACGTGCTGGATGTTCAAAGCACTTTGCTGGACAAACTGGCGACCCGAGTGGTGATTCCTTTGTATGCCGGCGACACCATGCCCTTCAAACCCCTGAGCCACGTCACACCCGTGTTTCCAATTGAGAACAAAGACTTTTATTTGCTCACGCCCTTCATGGCCGCCATGCCAAGCAAATGGCTGGGGGATGTCGTGTTGGATTGTCGAGCGCAAAGCCACCTCATCGTATCGGCAATCGATGCTTTGTTGAGTGGCATTTGAGCGGATCATTGCGCCATCCCCAGCAAGGTCCTAGCAGCCGTTGACGCCGCCAAACGCCCCGCCCGCACCTCATCGGTCAAGCTGGGCAGCACATGGGCCACTTCAGGATTGGTTTTAAACGCTTGCTTCAAACCCGCATCAATGCGCTCCCACATCCACGACAAGGCTTGGTGTTGACGGCGCGCAGCCAGCTTGCCGTTGGCGGATTGCAGTTGTTTGAATTGACTCACAGCCGCCCAAAACACATCCACGCCTTGGTTGAGCAAGGCGCTGATTTTGACCACTTGTGGATGCCATTGGGTGTCGTTGTGGTGCGCGTTGTCGGGGTTGCCGTGCATGCCAAGCAAACGCAAAGCACTGGTGATTTGCGCTTCGGCGCGGGTGGCCGCGCTCAGGTCAATGTCTGATTTGTTGATCACCACCAAATCGGCCAATTCCATCACGCCTTTTTTGATGGCTTGCAAATCGTCGCCCGCGTTGGGCAGCTGCAACAGGCAGAACATGTCGGTCATGTTGGCCACTGCCGTTTCGCTTTGGCCGACGCCCACGGTTTCGACGATCACCACGTCGTAGCCTGCGGTTTCGCAGACCAACATGGATTCACGGGTTTTTTCGGCCACACCGCCCAAGGTGCCGCTGGCCGGGCTGGGTCGAATGTAGGCGCTGGCGTGAACGCTGAGGTGCTCCATGCGGGTTTTGTCGCCCAAGATGGAGCCGCCCGACACGCTGGACGATGGATCGACCGCCAACACCGCCACGCGGTGGCCGAGCTTGATCAAATACAAACCCAAGGCTTCAATGAAGGTGGACTTGCCCACCCCCGGCACGCCGCTGATGCCCAAACGAAACGCCTTGCCCGTGTGCGGCAACATGGCGGTCAGCAACTCATCGGCCTGAGCGCGATGGTCTGGCCGAGTCGATTCCAGCAAGGTGATGGCTTTGGCCATGGCGCGGCGTTGCACAGGCGCGTTGCCGTGCAAGAGTCCATCCAGCAGTTGCGGGTTGGAGATCGTCATAAGAGCCAGTTCTCCAGCGTCAATCCCTCAATGCGTTCAAACTCCCGCGTGTTGTTGGTCACGCAAACAGCATTCAAGGCCAAGGCGTGACAGCCTATTTGCAAATCAAGAATTCCAATGGTCGTACCCGCTGTGCGCAGTCGGTGGTAATGCGAGGCATACAACCAGGCCGCAGACGCATCCCAGTCTTGAACATTGAAAGTGCTCAGTAAATTCTGCAAAGCCAATTGGTTGCGCTCTTTGTGCGTGCTTTTCTCCACACCATAGGCCAGCTCGGCCACAACCAAGGACGACAAAACGATGCGATCAGGTCCAGCGTCTCTCATGCGCTTGAGCACATTCGCATGGCCACGCTGTGCATAAATGATGATATTGGAGTCCAACAAGTACAAGGTTTGCGACATCAGTCAAAGCTTTCGATGTCGTCTGGCAGCAACCCGCGCTCTCGCTCGATGTCCTCGGGCAAGCCTTCAAACTGGGCGAAGCAATTTTGAACGCGCAGCCACCATTCGTCCTTGTCGTATTTCGGACGCAAGGTCACCACCCCACCTTTGCGCTCAATGAACACTTCAGGTGTATCAAAGCGATAGGCTTTGGGTAGGCGCACAGCTTGGCTGCGTCCTGTGGTGAAGATTTTGGCGGTGTCTAGGAGTTCGTTCATGATGAGCCTCTTGGAGATATATATCAAATGATACATACCCCATCAAGACGGTGCAAGTTTTACGCAAACGCCTTCTTGATTTGCTCCAACACATCTTTGGCACTGGCAGGAATGGGTGTGCCGGGACCATAAATGCCTTTGACGCCGGATTCGTACAAAAACTCATAGTCTTGGCGCGGAATCACGCCGCCCACGAAGACGATGATGTCGACTGCACCTTGTTTTTTCAGCTCCTCAATGATGGCAGGCACCAAGGTTTTGTGGCCTGCGGCCAAGGTGGAGACGCCCACGGCGTGCACATCGTTTTCAATGGCTTGGCGAGCGCATTCTTCGGGGGTTTGGAACAGCGGCCCCATGTCCACGTCAAAGCCCAAATCGGCATAGGCTGTGGCCACCACTTTGGCACCACGGTCGTGGCCGTCTTGGCCGAGTTTGGCAATCATGACGCGGGGGCGGCGGCCTTGTTGTTCGGCAAAGTCGGCAATTTCGGTCTTGAGCTGTTCCCAGCCTTCGGCGGAGTCGTAGGCGGCGGCGTAGACGCCCGTCACTTTTTGAGTGTCGGCGCGGTGGCGACCAAACACTTTTTCGAGGGCATCTGACACCTCGCCCACAGTGGCACGCAAGCGGATGGCTTGGACGGTCAAGTCCAACAAGTTGCCCTGGCCGCTTTCGGCAGCGGCGGTGAGTGCGTCTAAGGCGGCATGTACCTTGGCGCTGTCGCGGCTGGCGCGGATGTTCTTCAAGCGCTCAATTTGGCCTTCGCGCACTTTGACGTTGTCAATCGCCAAGATGTCCATCGCATCTTCTTTGGCGAGTTTGTATTTGTTCACACCGACGATCACGTCTTTGCCCGAATCGATGCGGGCTTGTTTTTCAGCCGCAGCGGCTTCAATTTTGAGCTTGGCCCAGCCGCTGTCAACCGCTTTGGTCATGCCGCCCATGGCATCCACTTCTTCAATGATGGCCCAAGCTTTGTCGGCCATTTCTTGGGTGAGCGATTCCATCATGTAGCTGCCCGCCCACGGGTCGATCACGTGGGTGATGTGGGTTTCTTCTTGAATGATGAGCTGCGTATTGCGGGCAATGCGCGAGCTGAATTCGGTGGGCAAGGCAATGGCCTCGTCCAGCGAGTTGGTGTGCAGCGACTGCGTGCCGCCAAACACCGCAGCCATCGCTTCGATGGTGGTGCGCACCACGTTGTTGTAGGGGTCTTGCTCGGTGAGCGACCAGCCCGAAGTTTGGCTGTGCGTGCGCAGCATGAGGCTTTTGGGGTTCTTGGCGTCAAAGCCTTTCATGATGCGGCACCACAGCAAGCGGGCGGCTCGCATTTTGGCGATTTCCAAATAGAAATTCATGCCCACCGCCCAGAAGAAGGACAGGCGGCCTGCGAACTCATCCACATCCATGCCTTTGGCGATGGCGGTTTTCACATACTCTTTGCCGTCGGCCAAGGTGAAGGCCATTTCCAGCGCTTGGTTGGCACCGGCTTCTTGCATGTGGTAGCCCGAAATGGAGATCGAGTTGAACTTGGGCATGTGCTGCGCCGTGTACTCGATGATGTCGCCAATGATCTTCATCGACGGCTCAGGCGGGTAAATGTAGGTGTTGCGCACCATGAACTCTTTGAGGATGTCGTTTTGAATCGTCCCGCTGAGTTTGTCTTGGCTCACGCCCTGCTCTTCGGCGGCCACCACATAGCCCGCCAAAACAGGCAGCACGGCGCCGTTCATGGTCATGGAGACCGACACTTTGTCCAACGGAATTTGGTCAAACAAAATCTTCATGTCTTCGACCGAATCAATCGCGACGCCGGCTTTGCCCACATCGCCCGTCACACGCGGATGGTCGGAGTCGTAGCCACGGTGGGTGGCCAAGTCAAAAGCCACCGACACGCCCTGCCCGCCAGCGGCCAAGGCCTTGCGGTAGAAAGCATTGGATTCTTCTGCCGTCGAAAAGCCAGCGTATTGGCGAATCGTCCACGGGCGCACCGCGTACATGGTGGCTTGGGGGCCGCGCAAAAACGGCTCAAACCCAGGCAAGGTATTGGCATACGGCAGGTGTTGCGTATCGGCTGCCGTGTACAAAGGTTTGACGCTGATGCCGTCCGGCGTGAGCCAATTCAAGGCCTCGACATTGCCGCCGGGGGCAGATTTGGCGGCGGCTTTGTGCCAAGCGTCGAGATTGGAGGCGTTGAATTCAAATGGTTTTTGTGACATTGGGCGCTCTTTGGGCTGTGTTTTGGCGTGTTCGAGATATCATATCATTCATAATTATTGATTCAAAATATTAACCAAGCTTACAATCGCTCACATGTCTGCTCTGATGTTCACGCCCCGCGCCCTGTACGAAGATGTTGCCGAATTGCTTCGGCAACGCATTTTTCAACGCCTGTTGGAGCCCGGAAGTTGGATTGACGAGCTCAAAATTGCCGAAGAACTGGGCATCAGCCGCACGCCGCTTCGAGAAGCCCTCAAAGTCCTGGCCACCGAAGGCTTGGTGACCATGAAGGTGCGACGCGGCGCCTACGTGACCGAAGTCAGCGAAAAAGACCTGCGCGATGTCTACCACCTGCTCGCGCTCATGGAGTCAGACGCCGCCCGCGTGGTGGCCCAAAACGCCACCGCACAACAAATGGCGCAAATTCAAGCACAACACCTAGCGCTTGAAAACGCCGTGGGCGACCGAGACAAGTTTTTCGAAATTAACCAAGCGTTTCACCATTTGTTACTCGACATGTCGGACAACAAATGGCGCAGCCAAATCGTGGCCGATTTGCGCAAAGTCATGAAACTCAACCGCCACCACTCCTTGTTCAAAGATGGGCGCATTGAACAGTCCTTGGCCGAACACCGCGCCATTGTGGAGGCTTTGTTGCAAAAGCAGCCCGAACTCGCCGCCGAGCGCATGTCGGCGCATTTCAGCAACGGGTTAGAGGCGGCACAGTAATTCATAGGCCTTTTTCATAGGCCTTTTATTGCCACGTTATTCGCTTTGGCAATTGCCTAATCCAGCCTGCTTAGAATCGTGCGCTTATGGCGTTCAACTTATTCATATGGGCAGGACTGGCGGCTTTTATGGTCGGCTTGTCCAAGGGCGGGCTGCCTTCTGTTGGAATGCTTGCCGTTCCTTTGCTTTCTTTTTGTATGCCGCCCTTGCAGGCAGCGGCGCTGTTGCTACCTGTTTTCGTGATGTCCGATGTGGTGGGCGTTTGGCTCTACCGCAAGCAATTCAGTGCGCGTAATTTAAAAATCCTGATTCCCGCAGGCATGTTGGGCGTGTTCATAGGCTGGTTGACCAGTGCTTATGTGTCCGATCAGGTCATTTCATGCCTGATTGGTCTGGTGGGTGTGGGGTTTTGCCTGAACACTTGGCTGCGTCGAACGCCAGAACATGCACAGCCTGCACATACCCTCAAAGGTATTTTTTGGGGCGCCATGTCTGGCTTTACCAGTTTTATTTCTCATTCGGGCGCACCGCCTTTTCAGGTCTATGTGCTGCCACAGCGGCTGCCTAAATTGGTATTTGCGGGCACATCGACGCTTTTATTTGCCGTCATCAATGCCTCAAAAATTATTCCCTACCAAAACCTTCGCCCTTATAGCCAAGAAACGCTTTTACAGGCCGCGTATTTATTGCCCTTTGCTTGGGCGGGCACGGTGTTGGGTGCGTATTTGACCAAGCGCATCAACGACAAACTGTTTTTCATGTGGGTGCAAATTGGCTTGTTTGCGATTTCTTTGAAGTTGATTTGGGATGCGGTCATGGCGTGAGTTGATTCAATATTATTGAATCAGTTTGCACGGCGCATTGATTTTGAGTTCGGCGCGTTTTTCCTCGCAATATCGAATGGCGCGGCGCTCACCCTCGGCAGACATTTTGATGTAAATCGAGCAGCGAAACGCCATTTTTTCACCATCTGTCTGACTGTCAAAAGCTGTGGCGCAATGGCTGTTTGCATTCATCTCAGGTTTGACTTTCATGAATTGTTGTTGCAAGGCCTCAGGTATTTCATGCAAAGCAATGCTGGGATACGGGCTTTGCGCGCTGGCAAGACTCACGCAAGAAAAAATCAAAAGGCCATACAAAAATTTAGACAAACTCATTTAATTCCTTCAGATTTTTTCTGCTCAAACAACCAATCGCGCATTTCTTTATTGCGCAACGTAGGTACCCAAGAAAAGTGCGCCATGGGATAGAAATAAGTGTCTGCAGGATATTCGGTGTAGCGCACTTTGCTGCCTAAATCGCGCAGGGCTTTGACCGATTGGCGGCTGTAATCCACCGGAATCACAGGGTCTGACGCGGCATGAAATGCCCAAATTGGTTTGTTGCGCAGCACGCCCACAGTTTGCGGATCAGCGCCACTGCACATGGCGACGATGGCAGCAAACAAATCGGGATAAGCGGTATTCCATCCCCACACGCCAAAGCCGCCTTGCGACAAGCCCACGGCGTAGAGCCGCTGTTGATCGATTTGTGGGTATTCTTGCAGCACTTTCATGAGCAGTTTGTGCGCGGACTTCGTGTCTTCGGCCAAGGTAAACACCTTGCCCAGCGATATTTCATTTTGCGGATTGCGCGTCACGCCAAAGCCGCCATCCCACACCTCGCGGGCTTGCGGCACCAACACAAATGCAGCGTGTTTGGCTTGCTCTTCAGGCATGGCCCAAACCGTGCCGCCTTGGTTAGCGGTCAAGGTTTTTTCGTTGTCAGAGCCGCGCTCACCGCCACCGTGCAAAAACACCACCAGCGGATATTTTTGGCCTTGCGCCATTTTTTCGGGCACATACAAGCGATACGGCATGGCAACGCCCGTGGCCGTGTCGGTGAACGTGAGCTTCAAAAACTTCGCAGTGACAGCGCTGACATCTTGGCGTGTCACGGTAATTTCGTAGTCATTGCTGTCCACGCGCACGTGAATGCTGTTGCTGCCCGTGTTCAACGGCGCTTGCATCGACGGCTTGGTTTCCAAGAGTTTGCCGTTGACGGTGATGCTCACAGCAGCGTCCGCCCCATCGGCCAGCGCTTGCACTTGGATGGAAGAAATATCGCTTTGCACCGCCACTTGGTAAGTGCGCCGATCAGGTGAAAACGCGGGGGTTAGCTCGACGCCACCGGTGGCTTGAAAAGTGAGTTGCTTTAAATTGGCTGCATAAGTTGGAATCAAACACGTCAAAGCCAATCCAGCGGCAACGCACAGGCGATTCAAAGCATGGTTCATGATTTTGTCTTTCAAAGAGTCCATAGATTATTGCAAAATGATATTAGTTCCCCCAGTGACAATAGGAAACATGGATAACCCGAAAAAATGTACAAAATTATCAACACACTGGGATTTCAAGCGGGCTGGTGGGCTTGTATTTACAGCGTTGCATTTGACCGAGAAATTGAAGCCATCCTTTTGTGTTTAGTTTTGGCAGCGACTCATGTGGCTCGATCTACATCACCGTTTCAAGAAATCAAACTTGGGGTTTTGACTGGCTTGCTTGGGGTATTGGTTGACAGCCTGCTTCAATATTTTTCTGTCATTCAATTCAATGGATGGGCCCTGTCGGGGTTGAGTCCATTTTGGCTTTGGGCGCTATGGTTTTTATTCGCCATGACTTTGAATGCATCGCTTGATTTTTTAAAACAACTGCCCCTGTTTCTGACTGCGACTATCGGTTGGGTCGTTGGTCCGCTGAATTATTACGCGGGCGCCAGATTGGGCGCAGCCCAATTTGAGCCATCACCGCAGCATGTCTTGATTATTTCAGTGACGTGGGCAGCGGTGATCTGCGTGCTGGTGCGCTGGTCGGATCGAGGTCATGACAAGGCGCAACAAAAGCCTTGATCGAGACATGAGCCAATCACCAATCGATGGTCTGACTTTTGTAGTCAACAAAGTGTGCGCCTGATTTAGACGGCAACAAGGCGAGCGCCTGCATCATGCCCGACACCGACTCTTGCGGCGTTAACACGCTGGGCGCGTTAGCCACAAACGCGCTGGATAAAGGCGACAACACAGTGCCCGGCTGCAGGGCAACCACTCGCAGTTGTGGGTTTTTCCGTTGCAACTCCAAGGCGGCTGTTTGCAACAGCATATTCAAGGCGGCCTTGGCGGCTCGGTATCCATACCAACCGCCTTTTTGATTATCGGAAATACTGCCGACGCGTGCCGAGAGTTTGGCGTAAATGCTAGGCCCACTCTGCAAAAGCGGTGCGAAATATCGAACCAACAACGCTGGGGCAACCGCATTGATTTCAAAGCTTTTGATCAAACTCTCATGATTGAGACTTGAAAGCGACTTCTCAGGCCCCACGCCGTCAATGGTGAGTGCGCCCGTGGCATCCAAAATGATGTGAAACGGCGCCCATGCGCGACACAATTGCGCCTGCTGCGCCAGAGAGGCTTGATCCAACAAATCAAAATCAGGGCTGTGCCTTCTGGAGATGCAGTGCACATACGAACATAGAGGGTCTGCCTCGAAAGCCAAATGAAATGCGTGTCCAATGGCACCACTGGCGCCGATGACAAGGGCTTTGTAAGGCTGTGTGAAGATCGATGGCGGATGGTCCGACATGCTCAAAAAACCATGCCCAACTGAAACACCGAGTTGGGTGCTTTGGGAATCAAGGGCAGTGGCAGAGGTTTGAGCTTGAATTGCCCCACCGTCTCAGCGTAAGCGTTGGTTTCAAATGCAGAGTAATCGGCATAGTCTGAAAGCGAGGAACTTTTCAAGGTCTGAATCACCAACTCCTCCAATGCACGTTCGTAAGCTTGGTAAGTTGAATCCTCGCCCGCCTCCTGCGCTTGGGCGCGAGTCTGCTCAAATATGCAAGCCACATCCCACATGCTGATGCGAGAGACGTCGCCATTGATCATGTACCCACCGCCTGGACCGCGCAAAGCCAGCACCAAGTCGTGGGCTTTGAGGCATTTGAGAATGCTCTCAAGATAAGACACTGAGAGGCGCAGCCGTGGAGAAATGTCTGTGGTGGTCAAATAGCCCGATTGTCTTTGTCCTGCCAGCATGACGCATACATTGATGGCGTGAATGGTTTTGTTGGAAATCATGGATCAACTCCTTGTTGAGTAGTATTTTGAGCCATTTACCTACTCAAATCAAATAAATCTAGAAAAATATCAATTTTTCAGCATATTATCTACTCAACAACTACTCAAACAAGAACGTGAACTCCCATCTGCCCCCAAACCAGCCCTTGCAAGTCCGCCACCTGATTGTGGTGTTGGGCGATCAACTCAGCCATGATGCTGCCGCATTGACAGATTTTGATGCACAACAAGATGCTGTGTGGATGGCAGAAGTGGACGAAGAGTCCAAGCACGTGCCTTCGGCCAAGCAACGCATCACGGTTTTTTTGAGCGCCATGCGGCACTTTGCGACTGAGTTGCGCACCCGAGGCATCAAGGTCTTGTACCACCAGATCGACGAACCCGACAACCCGGGCACATTGGCTCAAGCACTGGCTCAAACCATTGAACTCAGTCGGCCCAACAAGCTCATCATGACGGCACCAGGCGACTGGCGCGTACTTCAAGCCTTGCGATCGGTTGCAAGGGCGCATGATTTGGAGCTGGAAATCCGCGACGATACGCATTTTTTCAGCACCGTCAGAGAATTTTCACAACACGCCGCCAACCGCAAACAACTGCGGCTGGAGTTTTTTTACCGCGAGCTAAGACAAAAAACAGGCATTTTGATGGAGGGAAAACAACCCATCGCTGGCAAGTGGAACTTTGACACAGAAAACCGTGGCAGCTTTGGCAAAAAAGGCCCCACCGATCTGCCAAAGCCGACGCGGTTTGCACCCGACAACATCACGCAAGAAGTGATAGCACTGGTCACGCAGCGTTTTGCCGACCATCCAGGCTCAATCGATGTTTTTGGCTGGCCTGTGACGCGTGCGCAAGCACTCATCGTCTTAAAAGAATTCATCACCCAGCGATTGCCTTATTTTGGTCTCTACCAAGACGCCATGTGGGAAGGCGAGGTTTGGTTGTATCACTCGCATTTATCCTGCGCCTTGAACTTGAAGCTGCTCAACCCCAAGGAGGTGTTGGATGCTGCGGTGCAAGCATTTCATGCAGGCCACGCACCCATTGAAGCGGTTGAAGGTTTTGTTCGCCAAATATTAGGCTGGCGTGAATACGTGCGCGGTATTTACTGGATGCACATGCCCCAGTACGCGCAACTCAACAGTGGCAATGCACAAGCACCTTTGCCCGACTTTTATTGGACTGGTCAAACCACCATGGCCTGTCTGCGAGACGCCATCCAACAAACCCTCGCCCACGGCTACGCGCACCATATACAGCGCTTGATGGTGACTGGGCTTTATGCCTTGCTATTGGGCGTCAAGCCGCAGCTTGTTCACGAGTGGTATTTGAGTGTTTATGTTGACGCAGTGGAATGGGTAGAGCTCCCCAATACGCTGGGTATGAGCCAGTTTGCAGACGCAGGCCTCATGGCAAGCAAGCCCTACATTGCCAGCGGCAAATACATTGACCGCATGAGCAACCATTGCAAAAACTGCCAATTCAAACCATCGGAGTCTACCGGCGACAACGCCTGTCCATTCACCACTTTGTACTGGGATTACCTCAACAAGCATGCCGACACATTGGCAAAAAATCCCCGTATGTCAATGCAGCTCAAAAACCTCCACCGACTGAGCGATGAGACCAAATTGTCCATTGCCCAACAGGCTGAAAGGCATCGTGCGTCCTACCCATCTTCTAAGGCCTAAAGTAGAACTCACCAATGACTTGGTCATAAATAGCCGGCACTTGGTCGTGATTGACGGATCTCGCCATATCTACCACTTGACTCCTCACGTTACGAGCAACTCGGTCAATACTCTCGCCTGACTTTTGCATTTCTTTAATAAATACGCGAGTAAATAAACCGTTTTTATCTTTGTCGTTGGGACCCAATTTATCAAGCGCTTGCTGCCCTGCTCCGGCTGAAAAAATAATCATTTGTCCATTGGCCGTATTTGCGGGAGCTAAGCCGCGAGTTCCGCCTCCAATACTGCGTCCAGATTTTTTGAAAGGGTTATCTCTACAGGCATCTAAAAGCGCCAAAGTAAATTTAGCTTTCTTTTCAGAAAAATCATCCAACACCCGATCTAGGACAACCGCGTCATCACGGATTTGATCTTCGCTCTCGCCTGTAATGTCCACAGGCAAAAGGTAATTTGATTGTCCAATTTGAACGCCATGTCCGGCATAAAAGAATGCAACCTCATCGCCCTTTTTAATACTGGCTTTGAAGTTTCGAATGGCAGCATTCATCTCTTTTAAATTGACGTCAGTTTTTAATGTGACCTCAAAATTGACTTTCTTAAGGCTATCGGCCATTGCAATAGCGTCTTCTGCAGCATTTTCGAGAGCCGTCACGCTCGTATATCGATTGTTACCAATGACAAGTGCTCGACGCGATGTCGGCGTTGCGTCATTGGGTTTGGGGCTGGGCTTGCTGGCTTGGAGTTCAGACTGAAGAGCG
Source organism: uncultured Burkholderiales bacterium (assembly GCA_903832625.1). Classification (GTDB taxonomy): domain Bacteria; phylum Pseudomonadota; class Gammaproteobacteria; order Burkholderiales; family Burkholderiaceae_C; genus Limnohabitans. Next base: position 200,119 of record CAILCI010000065.1, read on the forward strand.
GCAATTTGCAATTGCAATTGCGCCAACTGTTCGGCCTTACTGAGTTGAGGTTGAGCCGCGGCAGGAATAGCCGCTGCAGCTTTGGCATTGGCTTCGTCAGCTTGTCGTTTGGCTTCCAGCTGGGCTTTGGCATTGGCTTCATCGGCCAAACGCTTTTGTTCAGCAGCTTTGGCTAGTACAAGCGCCTGCTCGCGTTGTTGGGCTTCTATGGCGAGTTGCTCTTTTTGTTTTGCCTCGTCAGCTTGACGTTTGGCTTCTGACTGGGCTTTGGCATATGTTTCATCGGCCAAGCGCTTTTGTTCAGCAGCTTTGGCTATTGCAAGCGCCTGCTCGCGTTGTTGCGCTTCTAAAGCAAGTTGTTGTTTTTGTTTTGCTTCGTCGTTTTCTTTTTTGATTTTTTCTTCTTGATTTTTTAACGCCAGAAGTTCTTGCAGACGCTTTGCTGTTGAAATCGCATCACTGCCTGAATCATCATTAAAACTTAAATAAACTTGCTCTTGCGGTTTTTTCTCAAAATAAGAAAGGGCAGATGTTTCAACAAGCTTCTTGTTCCAGGCCTTAGCGATATCTAAGGCTTTTGCGTCAAAAGATAAACCACTTTTATTATTTAGAAATGCCAGCGTTCGGATAAAACTTCCTTGCTTGACCACCCTATTGTCTAAAATCAATGGATTCTTTTCTAAGAGCTCGGAATCTTTATTGTTAGCAAGCTTTAAATTGCTAATTAAATCTTGCAAATCTGTACCATTTACTTGATTTGCGGACCCGAAAAGATTGTAAACAAAGGAGCTTTTATAAACAAAAGAATTTTGATTTGTCCCATAAGATTCGATGGCGATTTTTTCACCATTCATGTCGTATACATTTGCAGGCCATGACACCCTGAATGCTGGTGACATTGTAATATTACCGCCAGCTATGCTGCCCTCGATAACCGAAAAGCCAAAAACGGCTGCATTTTTTTCAATATTAGCGAGGTAATAATATCTATAGCCAATTGTTGTTGCTTTAGCTGGCACCTCAATTTCTCTGATTTCTTTGACTTCCCAATTGCCTTGTGGCAATGGAACTGACCTACCCGATCCAATAACAAGTACATCAGAAATTTTTTGCCCTTCTCGCGTCTGCGAAAAAGCAGGCACGCAAAGGC
>CAILCI010000066.1 GCA_903832625.1 uncultured Burkholderiales bacterium
AAACGATTACTCCTTCAAGCAAGTTTTTTCAAGACAAGTTCAAGCGATTGGTAAAAATGATGATGTCTTGCTGGCAATATCAACATCTGGTAATTCCGAAAATCTGATTGAAGCCGTTCATGCGGCTAAGTCACTCGGTATAAAGGTAATTGGCCTTCTGGGTCGAGATGGTGGGAAACTTGCTCCGCTTTGTGATTTGTCAATCATCGTTCCATCAGAATCCACGGGCAGAGTGCAAGAGGTACATATCTTCATAGCGCACACAATTTGCGGTATGGTAGAAGAATTGCTCGGTGTTTCCTAATATTTTTTAATAACCTAATTATGCGTGTAGCTTGCGTCATTCCCACCTTCAATGGGCTAAACGATATAACCCGCCTATTTAATTCGTTAACAGTACAAGAGAAAAATTTCGATACTATCATCGTTGACTCAAGTTCAAAGGATGGTACTTTAGGATTTTTACAAGCCAACTTCAAATATATTACGATTATCTCATCATCTGAATTTAATCACGGCGGCACACGCCAACGCATGGTGAATGAAAATCCAGCATACGATGTTTATATATTTCTCACGCAAGATGCTTGCCTTTCGGATAGGCATTCAATCAGCAAAATCATCGAGCCATTCGCTGACCCAAGCATAGGCGCTGTGTGTGGACGGCAGCTCCCGCATCTTGATGCAACGCCCATAGCGCAACACGCGCGTCATTTTAATTACCCCGATACAGTTTTGATCAAATCCATGTCCGATGTTCCTAAACTGGGCATCAAGACGGCGTTTATGTCTAATTCATTTGCCGCTTACAGAGCCGAGGCGTTGAAAGCTGTGGGAGGGTTTCCCAATCATGTCATATTTGCGGAAGACATGTATGTCGCCGCCAAAATGCTCATAGCTGGCTGGAAGATAGCATATGCAGGCAATGCGCAGTGTCGCCACTCTCACAACTACAGAATTACTGATGAGTTTGAGCGCTATTTCGACATGGGCGTTTTTCACGCCCGCGAACCATGGATTCGACAAACATTTGGTGGCGCTGGGGGCGAAGGTCTACGCTATGTGAAATCTGAATTGAAATTCCTAGGCCTGCGCTACTGGTACTTGTGGCCAAGTGCGTTATTGCGCAACGCAGTCAAGTTACTCGGTTACAAACTCGGCCAACAAGAAGCTAAATTACCCGTTAAATTAAAACGCCGCTTAAGCATGTACAAACGATATTGGGATGGCCCGTTTGCATCTGCTACTAAAACGATGGGCTAATTAGCCAACCCTCGCAAAAACCCGTCATACCCCGTCTTACAAATCAAAGCCGCGACGACCACAATAAACACGCCGCGTACAAACCCAGCGACACGAGAAAACAGCGAGGTGCTACCATGTAGTTATCTTGTAACACATGAGGGCAACGCTATGAGCGAAGCAACCTTTACTTTCCGGGTCAATGAATCGCTGAAATCAGAGTTCTCCAGCGCAGCGAAGAACCTTGACCGCAACGCCGCGCAGCTCCTGCGCGACTTCATGCGCGATTTCGTTCGGCAGCAGCAGGAAGCCGCCGATCACGACGCTTGGTTTCGTCGACAGGTGCAAGCCGGCCTAGACTCAGCCAATACCGGCAACCTCATACCAGCAGCCGAGGTCGAAGCCACGTTCGCGGCCAAGCGAGCAGCAACACGTCGCCGACTTGAAGCCTCCGCCGAATGATGGGGCTATTTTGGACGCCAGAGGCGATACAAGACCGTGACCAAATCTATGACTACATCGAGGCCGACAACCCAGCCGCAGCGTTGGCCCTTGATGCACTATTCGCAGAAAACGCCGAGCGCTTGGTCGATCATCCTGGCCTTGGTCGGCCTGGTCGTATCGCTGGCACCCGCGAGCTGGTGGCGCATCAGAATTACATCCTGGTCTATGACGTGGCCGGCGAGTTGGTGCGCGTGCTGCGCGTTCTACATGCAGCCAGGAAATGGCCATATGTTTAAACCTTAACCCCGCAAAAACCCGTCATACCCCGTCTTACAAATCAAACCCGCGACAACCACAATAAACACGCCGCGCACAAACCCAGCGCCATGTTTGAGCGCCAAGCGTGTCCCCAGCAAGCTGCCCAGCACATTGGCCGCAGCCAGCGGCAAGGTCAGATGCCACCACACATGGCCTTTGGGGATAAACAGCATCAAAGCGGCTAGGTTGCTGGCGAAGTTGAGCAACTTGGCGGCGACCGAAGCGTTCAAAAAGTCGTAGCCCAGCCAGCGCACCAGCACAAACACAAAAAAGCTGCCGGTGCCAGGGCCAAAAAAACCATCATAAAAACCAATCACCAGCCCCACACTGGCTGTGGCGGCTATTTCGGCGCGTCCGCTAAAGCGTGGTGCATGGTCGCGCCCCATGTCCTTGCGCCGCAAGGTGTAGATCAACACGGCCAGCAGCACAAAGGGCAGCAATTGGCGCAAATAATCGGGCGAGATTTGCGTCACCAACCAAGCGCCGCTAAAAGCCCCGCCCATGGTGAGCGCCGCAGCAGGCAACAAAGTGCGCCAACGCACTTGCACACGGCGGCTGTATTGCCAAGTGGCAAACCCCGTCCCCCACACCGATGCGCTTTTGTTGGTGCCCAAAAGCGTAGCAGGCGCAGCGCTGGGGTAAACCGCAAACAAGGCCGGCAGCAAAATCAAACCCCCACCGCCCACAATCGCGTCCACACATCCGGCAAAGGCCGAGGCCAAGGTGACAATCAATATTTCCATGGGGCAATTATCGAGGGGCAAAAGCTGAGGCCACAAAGCAAAAGGCACCGGAGTGACCGGTGCCTTTTCCAGATGGCCTGTTGGCCTTTTGTATGTCTCCTCAGACCCTCAGCAACAACGCTGGGCGCGTTGCGAGTCAAGTGAATGTAAAGGCATTCCTTGTGCCAAGGAGTCGGGAGTTTCCCGTGCGGATTAACCCGATCTTATGAAGCTGATAAGGCTTCTTGAACCAACCAAGTGGCCGCTTTTTCAGCCAACATGAGGGTGGGGCTGTTGGTGTTGCCGCTGGTGATGGTGGGCATGACGCTGGCGTCCACCACGCGCAGGCCGCGCACCACGCCGCCTCGGCCATCGTGCACGCGCAGTTCGGTGTCCACCACGGCCAGCGGGTCATCCAGTTTGCCCATGCGGGCTGTGCCCACCGGATGAAAGATGGTGGTGGCAATGTCGCCCGCCAAGCGTGCCAAATCTTCGTCGCTTTGGTATTGAACGCCGGGTTTCCATTCTTCAGGCTGGTATTTGGCGAGTGCGGGTTGCTCGGCAATGGCGCGGGTCACGCGCAATGAATCGGCGGCCACTTGGCGGTCTTCGGGGGTGCTGAGGTAATTGGGCGCGATCTTGGGCGCATCGCCAAATTGGGCGCTGGTGATGTGCACCGAGCCTCGGCTGGTCGGGTTCAAATTGCACACGCTGGCGGTAAAGGCCGGAAAGCTGTGCAGCGGTTCGCCAAAAGCGTCCAGGCTCAAGGGTTGAACGTGGTATTCGATGTTGGGATAAGGCTGGTCGGGGCTGCTGCGGGTGAATGCGCCCAATTGCGACGGCGCCATGCTCATGGGGCCGCTGCGTTTGAAGACGTATTCCATGCCAATTTTGGCTTTGCCCCACCAACTGTTGGCCAAGGTGTTGAGCGTGGTCACGCCCTTGACCTTGAAGACCGAGCGAATTTGCAAATGGTCTTGCAAGTTGTTGCCCACGCCGGGTAAGTCAATCGTGGGCGTGATGCCGACCGACTGCAACTGCGCGGCAGAGCCAATGCCCGACAACTCCAAAATTTGCGGCGTGCCAATCGCGCCCGCACTCAGCACCACCGATTGCGCAGCCAGCGACGTGACCATGCCTTGGGGCGTAGACACTTGCACGCCGGTGCAACGGGTTTGGCCGTTGGCATCAGCGCTGAGCAGCAGTTTGGCCACTTGGGCGCCGGTCCACAATTCAAAGTTGGGGCGGCCATAGCAAGTGGGGCGCAAAAACGCCTTGGCCGTGTTCCAGCGCCAGCCGCTGCGCTGGTTGACTTCAAAATAGCCCACGCCTTCGTTGCTGCCTCGGTTGAAGTCATCGGTGGCAGGAATGCCTGCTTGCACTGCCGCTTGTGCAAAAGCGTCCAGCACATCCCAGCGCAAACGCTGACGCTCCACCCGCCATTCGCCGCCTGCGCCGTGCAAGTCGGTGCGACCCAAATGGTGGTCTTCGTGTTGCTTGAAAAACGGCAAGCAGTTGTCCCACCGCCACCGCTCGTCGCCCGTGAGTTGCGCCCATTGGTCGTAATCACGCGCTTGGCCGCGCATGTAAATCATGCCGTTGATGCTGGAGCAACCGCCCAACACCTTGCCGCGCGGATAACGCAAACTGCGTCCGTTCAAGCCCGCGTCAGGCGCGGTGGTGTAGAGCCAATCGGTGCGCGGGTTGCCAATGCAATACAGGTAGCCCACGGGAATATGAATCCAGTGGTAATCGTCCTTTTGCCCGGCCTCGATCAACAACACCCGCTTGCTGGGGTCGGCGCTCAGTCGGTTGGCCAGCAAACAACCCGCCGTGCCTGCGCCAACAATGATGTAGTCAAAATTTGTAGTGCTCATAAAGTCTCCGACACCATTTTGCCCAAACCAACCCAAGAGAAAACCCGCATCTCTTG
>CAILCI010000067.1 GCA_903832625.1 uncultured Burkholderiales bacterium
CAGGTCAAAAATTTGAAATAACCATTTACGATTAAGAACTCGTCCTTCATTGTCGAGTGGATTAATTTTTAAATGCCGCGAACCACCAAGAGATTTGGACTGGTGGTGTTGCTCCCATGTTGATTGCAGGACTCAAAGAAGAAGGCGAACTCGAATCTGCACTGGCGTGTATTGCAAATAATTTTTGCTATTCAATATCAATCAAGACACATGAATAAATGCATCAATTCCGTCTCGTTCAATTTCACCTAGAACGAATTCAAGTGCATCTTTATCTGATTCAAACTCATCATCCCAAATTGTTGAGTTGTTGAACTTATCAATCACCTCAACAACCCAAGGTGTGTCTGGCATCCGATAGATGCAAATCTCAACAGACTTACCGTCTTTTGTGTAAGTCTGATCCAATAACGACTCAATCAATTCGATGTAATCAAAATTTTCATGTTCGGACATGAGATTCTCCTGAGATTTTGAATACATTTTATTCAGGTTGCCAAACTTGTCCAGATTCATACCATCCGCCACCTCATCAACAACTACTTGAGGTAAATGCTATGAACGACACCAGTTCCACTCTGTCCAAACTCCGCAAAGTGATTCTGTCACTTCAGAAAGAAGAGATGGCACACATGCAACAACTGCACGGTGACGCATTGAAACAAATTGTGACGATTGCGAATGATAATAACCTAACAATTGACCATATTCAAGTCGCCATGAGTGCCAAGACACCCAAGACTGACAGAACACTTCGTCTGCCTAGAAAGAACAAAAAGAGTCGCACCGATGGCACACATGATCCTATGCTTGCCGATGCGAGTGTTCAGTAAGTGAAATGAGACCTGCCTAACCAGCAGGTCTTTTTTCATGTGCATTTAAATGCATCTGTATTTTCAAGAATCACTAAATACCTAGACCAGTAACGAGACGCATGCCGTCACGATTTGACGGTTCTTAGCGTCTTGTTCATAACCAATAGAGAAAGAAATTACATGTATTCCACGACCCATAACGTTTACCCAGACAGTGCATATCGTCAGATGCCGTTACGCATCTCTGAGAGTCTGATGAATGAACTAGACCAACTGTCACGCATGACTCGAATTCCGAAATCTGAGATTTGCCGTGAAGGTGTAGAACAATTCGTCAAACAGATGAAACACAGTGATGCAGTGACGCAACTGCAAAGGATGTTCAGATGATTGAAAACGACATTGAATTTGACTTGATAGATGAAATCGAACTAATGAAGACGTACCCAATCAACTACGCAAAAGAAGTTTTGATTCATCTTCGCAGAATTGACTTTTTAAAGATGCACAAAGCACCAGTGACTGAATACGACACGAAGGCAATGTCTGATGTTGAAAACTTGGGCAAGGTCGTTTTTGAATTGCTATATGCACACGAATTTGACTTGGAAACGTTTTTAGAGGTCTACAGACCAAATTTGAAAGTCGTCTACAACATCACGGAGGATGACGATGAGTCGTGAACTAGATTTACTTGCAAGAGAGTTCAAAAATGAACCTGCAACGGTGATGCGAACAGAGTTGAACTTGTATCAAACCAACATCCTTGCTGCCGCTGCACCGTTCTTGAAAAAAGTCGAACAGGAGTGCAAACGGCAGAAGCAGAGTCGAGTGATGTTGGTTGCAATAATTCACTAACTAGTTATTTGGCACAGTTAAATATTTGCAATCCAACATCATCTTTCGTTTTGAAATCGTTGGGTATCAATGCCCCGTCAACAGAGGCAATAGCGCCTGTCATTGAATACTGATTAAATACAAGTAGTTTGCTGAATCTCTCAATGTATGTACATCTGTGATGGTCAAGCAACTTATCTTGCGAAGCAATATGTACGCAACTGGTGTTGACATTTCCCCATCCGTCAAATTGGTTTGTAATGCTTTTGATGTCAATGGTTCCATTGTTAATTGAAATTTCAAACCCCTTGGCATCGTTTTGAAATACTCGAGGGTTCCAATTTTGATTGACCCATGACAGACCTACTGTATTTGTGAATTTGCAGTGGAATACATCTTGGCAATTTGCAAGCAAGACAGTCATGGAAAATGAGCCAGTTATTACACATTTAATTAATCTTTTCAAAATTGCTTCCTTTGTATTTTATTATTAAAAAATAAATATTGTTAAACATCAAGCAACATGTTATCAAACGAACGATTTCCAACAGTCCACCCACTGACCCACACCGACTGTTAGAAACCTAGTGCTTGCCATTCCTAACAGGTCCTTTAAGGTGACAGCGTTTTCTAACACCTTAGAGGTCACACATGGCAGTTTTTGGTTACGGACGAGTCAGCACTTCAACCCAACACACCTCCAACCAACTCATTGAACTTGAATCAGCAGGTTTCAAGATTGACTATTGGTTCTCAGACACGGGTGTCAGTGGTAAGACTTGTGCATCTCAGAGACCAGAGTTCTCACGACTACTCAACAAGATTCGTGACGGAGAGACTCTGGTGGTGTCAAAACTTGACCGCCTTGGTCGTGATGCGGTTGATGTGCTTCAGACTGTGCGTCTACTTGCGACCAGAGGCATCCAAGTCATCGTTCTTCAATTGGGCAAGGTAGACCTTGCATCTGTTGCTGGCAAGTTGCTTCTAACGATGCTGGTGGCAGTCGCAGAGATGGAACGAGATTTATTGGTAGAACGCACTCAGGCAGGTCTACAGCGTGCAAGGTCTCAAGGCAAGAGACTTGGTCGTCCTGTCAAAACGACTGAGGAACAGAGACAAGAGATTCGTTCACTACTAAATGAAGGTAGGTCTGTCAGTGATGTTGCAAGACGGTTCAACGTGTCTCGTGCAAGCATCATTTCAATCAGAAATATTTTCATGCAGGAACAAACGACACGTACCGTTGCCTGTGCAAAAGTATAAAACTATTGACTTTTATACTTTTAGAGAACAAAAAAGGGTTTGCATCTCTGCAAACCCTTGATTTTATTGAATTTGTTGGTGGGTCGTGCGGGATTCGAACCTGCGACCAACGGATTAAAAGTCCGCTGCTCTACCAACTGAGCTAACGACCCAACATTTTTTCTAGATTCTTTGCTGTTTTGCTTGAATCCCGAAAGACCAAGAGTATAGCACTATTTTTGAGTTCTTGCGAGTGAACGCAAAGAAATTTGATCTAAAACCCAGCCTGCCGCGCACTGCCCAAAGGTGGCCGTCACCGCGACCACTGAACCATAGCCATGACAGTTCAAACTGCCATCGACATCGCCCTCCATGGCGCAACTTGCATCCGGTGGCGCAACCGATTCGCGGCTAAAAACACAGGCCACACCTATCTTCTTGCCTTCTTTCGCAGCACCGTGTTCGCGTCGCAAACGATAGCGTAGCTGCGCGAGCAACGGGTCGTGTGTGGTCAAAGACAGATCGTCAATATCAACTTTGTGCGCCGCGCGTTTTCCGCCCGCTGCACCAATCGATATAAACAGTATTTTTTCGCGCATTGCCCAAGCCGCCATCGCGGTCTTGGCTTTGACTTGGTCGCAAGCATCGATGACCGCCGTCACGGCTGTTGCGCCAGGCGTTTGAAGCAGTGCTGGCCAATTGTCTGGGGCCACGAATTCTTCGATGGTGTGCACTTTGCATTGCGGATTGATGAGGGCTATGCGCTCGCGCATGGCCTGCACTTTGGCCATGCCAAGGGTCGATTCAAGGGCATGGATTTGGCGGTTGATGTTGGACTCGGCCACATGGTCTAAATCGATCAAAGTCAACTCAGCCACACCCGATCTGGCCAAGGCCTCTGCGGTCCAAGAGCCGACACCGCCAATGCCGACCACCACCACATGGCTGCATCGAATGGCCTGCGCGCCTGTCACGCCATACAAGCGCTCAAGACCGCCAAAGCGGCGTTGCAAGTCTGCCGCGGCCTCGCTCATTTGAGCTTGCTCAAGCGCTCTTTGGCAGCCGCTGCGGCCTCGGTGTCTGGATAAGTTTTGGTCAAATCGTCAAAGGTTTTGCGAGCTGACTTGAGGTCTTTGAGTTCAAGCTGGCAATTGGCCACAGACAACATGGATTCAGCAGCACGCACATGCTGAGGGGATTTTGCAATCAAGGCATTGAAGTTGCGAATCGCGTCTTTGTATTCTCGGTTTGCATATTGCGCATTGCCCAACCAAAACAAGGACGAGGTCACATAACCACTGCGCGGAAACAAACGCACAAAGTCATTGAACGAGGTTGCTGCCGCAACAAAATCACCCTTACGGAAAACGGCCAATGCGTCTTCGTAGGCTTTGATCTCTGAGGGATCTGCCATGAACTCTTCTCCGTCAGACTTGACCAAGACGGGTTCAAATTTGCTCACGCGGTCACCAAAGCTTTGAATGATGGCGTTTTGCTTTTTCAAGACTTGTTCGAGCTCTTCTTTTTCACCGCGCAACTTGGCAATTTCTGAACGCAAGCTCTCAAACATGTTTTGCTGCTCCAGCGAATTGGTTTGCAGTTGTTTGAGGGTGTCGTCATGCCTGTCTACACGTTGACGAAGATCAAGAATGGCGCGTCGCGCCTCATCGTCTTCCAATAAACCGGCCTGGGCTGAGGGAACCCAACTGGCCGACAAAGCCAGAATGAGCGCTGGGATGGCGAAAAAACGAGCGTATTTCATCGGTAAGCAATCTCAGCACGGCGGTTTTTGGCGAAGGCTGCTTCGTCGCTGCCTGTGCTGGCAGGTTTTTCTTTGCCATAGCTCACGGCTTCCAATTGGGCATCATTCACGCCCAAGGCCACCAAGGCGCGGCGCACGGCTTCCGAGCGTTTTTGACCCAGACCTAAGTTGTATTCACGGCCACCGCGTTCGTCGGTGTGGCCTTCCAAAGCTGCTTTGCGAGTGCGGTCTTCACGTAAAAAACGGGCATGTGCTTCAAGCATGGCTTGCGATTCAGACTTGATGCTGAAACTGTCATAGTCAAAGTAAACCACGCTTTCAACGCCAGCGGGGCCGGGTTTGTTGCCGTTCAAGCCCGCCACATCACGCGCATTGAGCGAAGAGACATTGGCTGCACCCGAGTTAGAGTTGTTGGCAACGCTAGAACCCGTGCGGTCTTCCACCTGAACTTCATCAAGCTTGACGCCGGAAGCGCATCCAGCCAGAACGGCCACAAATGCCATGGACAAAAGAATTTTTTTCATACGATTTTCCTTAGGAATCAAACTCAAAATTTAGCGCGGAGCAGCAAAGAAGGGTCCCCAATTGGGTTCGCGAATGTCACCGCTTTGACCCGACAAACGGGCTTTGATGCTGCCGTCGATGGTTGTGGTCATCAAGGCTTCACGTCCGTCTTGCACGGTGGCGTAAGCAATCAAGCGGCTGTTGGGCGCAAAGCTGGGACGCTCGTCGGCATTGGTGTCGGTGATCGGGCTGGCTGTGCCACTCGCCAAATCCATGACGTGCAACTTGAAGTTGCCGTTGACGCGAGAAATGTAAGCCAACAATCGACCATCAGGGCTGAGCGTGGGCGAGATGTTGTAGTTGCCTGTAAATGTCACGCGGTTAGCGGGCCCACCTTGGGCAGGCATACGGTAGATTTGTGGTGAGCCGCCTCGGTCGCTGACAAAGTAAATGGCTGTGCCGTCGGGCGAAAACACGGGCTCGGTATCTATGCCGCTGGATTGCGTCAAGCGGCGTGGCTCACCGCCTTGCGCATCGATTAAAAACAACTGCGAGCCACCGTCACGGCTCAAGGTCACGGCCAAACTGCGGCCATCGGTGGACCAAGTCGGCGCGCTGTTAGAGCCTTTGAAGTTGGCCACCACGCGACGCCTGCCCGTCGAAACGTCATGAACATACACCACGGGTTTGCGCGACTCAAATGACACATAAGCCAGCTGAGTGCCCGTGGGCGACCAACTGGGCGAAATAATGGGTTCTGGGCTGGCTAAAGCCGATTGGGCGTTTTCGCCATCAGAGTCGGCCACCCAAAGGTTGTAGCGTCCATTGGCTTTGGTGACGTAGGCAATGCGGGTCGAGAAAACGCCTTTTTCGCCTGTGAGTTTTTCATACACAAAGTCTGAAATCCGGTGCGCAGCCAAACGCAAATCACCTGCCACCACGACAAAGCTCACCGCGCCCAGGTCTTGGGCTTTGACCGAATCCCACACGCGCACTCGTAAATCGAAACGGCCATCGGACAATTTGTTCACGCTGCCCGTAAACAAGGCATCTGCGCCCTTTTGACGCACATCAGCAAATTCTGGACGCTCGGTTTCGTCAATCACCTTGCCTGCGGCCAAGCCACGAAACTGGCCGCTGCGCTCCAAATCGGCTTGCACAATGGCGGCGATTTTTTGAGGCGAGGCATCTTCACCGCGCAAATTGGCAAATGCCAGCGGAATTTGCGCACGCCCCATGCCGGAGACTTCCACCCGAAACTGGGCATGAACCGACAGACTCAAGGCGAAGCAAACAACCGCCAAAGCGGCTTGAGAGGCAAATTTAAGGCGTTTCAAAAACATGAGTGAACCAACGGCTTTCAAAGGGTTGTTCGAGCGTAAAAGCGTGATTTTAGTGCCTGAGATGGCATTTTTATAACAGAACAATGTCGTACTGTTCTTGCGCCATCGAGGCCTCGGCTTGCAGCGAAATAGGTTTGCCAATGAAGTCGCTCAATCCCGCCAAATGCTGGCTTTCTTCGTCTTGCAACACGTCGATCACGCTGGGTGCGGCAATGACGCGAAACTCTTTGGGATCGAACTGGCGAGCCTCGCGCAAAATTTCACGCAAGATGTCGTAAGTCACGGTGCGTGCGGTTTTGACGCTGCCCTTGCCTTGGCAAACTTCGCAGGGCTCGCACAGCATTTGCGCCAAAGACTCACGGGTGCGTTTGCGCGTCATCTCCACCAAGCCCAGCGCGGAAAATCCACTCACCATGGTTTTGACGCGGTCGCGGCTGAGTTGTTTGCGAAACTCGTTGAGCACCGCCTCACGGTGGTCTAAGCGCTGCATGTCAATGAAGTCGGCAATGATGATGCCGCCCAAATTGCGCAAGCGCAGTTGCCGAGCAATCGCGCCTGCAGCTTCTAAGTTGGTCTTGAAAATTGTCTCGTCAAAATTGCGCGCTCCCACAAAGCCGCCGGTGTTGACGTCCACCGTGGTCAAGGCCTCGGTCTGGTCAATGATCAAGTAGCCGCCCGACTTCAGCTCGACCCGCCGACCCAAAGCCTTCATGACTTCGTCGTCAATGCCAAACAAATCAAAAATGGGGCGCTCGCCTTTGTAGAGTTGCAGCTTGGCCGCAGCCGTTGGCATGAACTCCGCAGCAAACGCTTTGAGCGCCGTAAATTGCTCGTGCGAGTCGATGCGAATGGTTTGGGTTTGCTCGCTTACCAAGTCGCGCAGCACGCGCTGTAACAGGCTCAGGTCTTGGTGCAGCAACGATGCAGGCGCTAGCCGTACCGAGGCTTCTTTGATACGTTCCCAAGTTTTGCGCAAATAGCCCACGTCTTCGGCCAGCTCGGCGTCGCTGGCGTCTTCGCCGTTGGTGCGCAAAATATAGCCGCCGACCGAGCCGCCCTGTGCGGCCTCTTGCACCAGAGTTTGGAGTTTTTGGCGCAGAGCTTCACGTTGTTCAAGCGGTATTTTTTGCGACACACCGATGTGCTGGTCTTGCGGCAAAAACACCAAATTGCGTCCCGCAATGCTGATTTGCGACGACAAGCGCGCGCCCTTGGAGCCAATCGGGTCTTTGATGACTTGCACCATCAAGGCTTGGCCTTCGAAGACTTGTTTTTCAATCGGCAAGACGGCAGGGGCTTCGCCGCCTTCGTGGTCGGCGTGACGTGCTGCCACGCTGCTCATCAAATCGGCCACATGCAAAAAAGCAGCGCGTTCTAGACCAATGTCGATGAAGGCCGACTGCATACCGGGCAAGACGCGGGCGACTTTGCCCAAATACACATTGCCCACCAAGCCGCGCTCTAGCGTGCGCTCCACATGCAGCTCTTGCACCGCGCCGGTCTCCACCACGGCCACGCGGGTTTCTTGGGGCGACCAGTTGATCAAAATATCTTGTTGCATAAACGCTCCGCCTTCACAGCTTAAAACCGAGCTCGCGCAGCAATTGTGCCGTCTCAAACATAGGTAAACCCATGATGCCAGAGTAGCTGCCGCTCATGTGCTCAATCAACCCTGCTGCGGCGCCTTGCACGGCATAAGCGCCCGCTTTGCCCATGGGCTCGCCGCTGGCAACATATTTTTGAATCTGCGCTGGACTCAGCGGTGCAAATCGCACCTGCGAGGTGCTCAAAGCTTGGACGCGCTTGCGCGCCGAGCCAATGGCGACCGCCGTCATCACGCGGTGGGTTTGACCGCTGAGGGTGCGCAACATGCGTTGGGCATCGGCTGCGTCTTGTGGTTTGCCCAAAATCTCGCGCCCCAAGGCCACCGTGGTGTCTGAGCACAAAATAGGCGCGGCAGGCAGCTTGCGGCGCTTCATCCGCGCCAAAGCCGCATCCAGCTTGAGTTGCGTGACCCGCTGGACATAGGTTTTTGGCGCTTCGCGGGGCAGCACCATTTCTAAGCTTTCCGCGTCTTCGTCCTCGTCGGGCAAGAGCAACTCATAGGCAACGCCCAATTGTTCGAGCAACTGACGACGACGTGGGCTTTGAGAAGCCAGGTAGATGAAGGGCATGAACTCACTCGCGGTGGTATGGATGATTGGCATTGATCGACCACGCGCGGTAGAGCTGCTCGATCAAGAGCACACGCACCATGGCGTGCGGCAGGGTCAAGTCAGACAAACGAATGCGCTCGTGGGCAGCGCGTTTGAATTCGGGGTCTAGGCCGTCCGGTCCGCCAATGACGAGGGCCACATCGTCGGCGTCGAGCTGCCAAGTTTTGAGTTTTTGCGCCAAGGCGACGGTGGTGAGTTGGCTACCGCGTTCATCCAACGCGACGATGCGGCAACCCTTGGGAATCGCGGCTTCGATGCGTTCGCGCTCGGCGGTGTAGAGGGTTTCGAGGGTTTTGGAGCCACGCGGCTCGGTTTTGACGGCCTTGAGTTCGACCTTGAGTTCAGCAGCGGGAAAGCGCTTGGCGTAATCGTCCCAAGCGGTTTGCGCCCAGTCGGGCACACGTTGACCGACGGCAACGATCCAAAGCCTCATGCCTTGCGAGCTGGGCTTTTCTTAGCGGGAGCTTTTTTGAACGCAGTTTTGGCGGTGGGTTTGGGGCTTGGTCTAGCGGCTGATTTCGCTGCGGGCTTGGCGCTCGATTTGGCACTCGATTTCGCGCTTGGCTTGGTTGAGGATTTGGCCTCGACAGATTTGGCCGAAGTTGTTTTGCCAGCCGCTTTAGGTGCCGCTTTTGTAGCTGATTTCGGTGCAGCCTTTTTAGCCACAGTTTTCTTGGCGGCTTTGGCCACGGGCTCGGCTTTCTTCACCACGGGCTTGGGCGCACCGAGTTTCAAACGCACGGGTTTTTCGCCCCAAATTTCTTCCAAGTTGTAATAGGAGCGAATGGTGGGCTGCATGACGTGAACGACCACGGCACCGCAATCGACAATGATCCACTCGCCATTGTCTTCGCCCTCGATGCGGGGTTTGGGAAAGCCGGCTTCGCGCACTTTGTCGCGCACGCTGGCGGCCAAAGCCTTGGTTTGTCGGTTCGATGTGCCCGATGCAATGACCACGCGCTCAAACAGGGAAGACAAATGTTCTGTATCGAACACCTCCAACTCTTGCGCCTTGACGTCTTCGAGAGCGTCAACGACAGCGCGTTGGAGTTTTTGAACATTTTTTTTATCGGCGGTTTCGGTCATGTGCGGTATCAGTAAAGTCTATGTTGGTCGATGTAACGGCGCACCTGAGGTGACAGGTAGGCATCCGTGGATTGTCCTTGTGCAATGCAGTGGCGAAGGTGAGTCGCGCTAACTTTGAGTGCAGGCATTGCGAGGCGCTGAACATTCAACAAGCCCCCATTTTGCCACTGTGTGGCCTCCTGCCCCTCAAGCGGCCTGTGCGCCACCACAACTTGGGCTAATTTCAAGATGTCTTGCCACCGGTGCCACTGCTCAAAGGCAGCGGCTTGATCTTGGCCAAGAAACAAGAAAAACGCCGCTTGGGGCTGCTCGCGTTGCAACTCCTGCAAGGTGTCAAAGGTGTAACTCACGCCTGAGCGCAAGGTTTCGCGGGGGTCAATCACGGTCTTGGGTAAATCGGCAAAGGCCAATTGCGCCATCGCCAAACGGTGCGCCGATGCGCTCAAAGCCCGCGTTTTGTGCCAAGCCGATCCTGTGGGAATGATGTGCAACGCATCCAAAGCGTATTGATCTAACGCAGCTTTTGCCAGCGTGTGGTGCGCCAAGTGCGGTGGATCAAACGCGCCACCAAAGACGCCAATGCGGGTCAACTCAGCCAATCGCGTCGCACCAAAAACTCTTGCGTCAACGCCTGCTCGGGCGAGCCAGCGGGCATGGCGCGTTGATAAGACCAGCTCACCAAGGGCGGCATGGACAACAAAATCGACTCGGTGCGCCCGCCCGACTGCAAGCCAAAGTGAGTGCCACGGTCAAACACCAAGTTGAATTCCACATAGCGACCTCGGCGATACAGCTGATGCTCCCGTTCCCGCTCGCCATAGGCTGTGTCTTTGCGCCGCTCCACAAGGGGTAAATAAGCATTTAAAAAAGCTTCGCCCACGCTTTGCATCATGGCAAAGCTTTGTTCTATGCCCAGTTCAGAGAAGTCGTCAAAAAACACGCCGCCCACGCCGCGTTGTTCGTTGCGGTGTTTCAAAAAGAAATACTCGTCGCACCAAGTTTTGAAGCGCGGATAGAGGTCTGCGCCAAATGGCGTAAGCGCGTTGCGGCAGGTTTGGTGGAAATGCACCGCGTCTTCGACAAAGCCGTAATACGGCGTCAAATCCATGCCGCCGCCAAACCACGCCACACTGTTGCCATTGGCAGGCGTCGCCACAATCATGCGCACATTCATGTGAACCGTGGGCACGTAAGGGTTGCGCGGGTGAAACACCAAAGATACGCCCATGGCCTCAAACGGCGCCCCTGCCAACTCGGGTCTGTGTTGTGTGGCCGAAGGCGGCAGCTTAGCGCCTTTGACATGCGAAAACCCACAGCCTGCGCGCTCAAAAACCGCTCCGCCTTCCAAAATACGGGTGATGCCGTTGCCTTGCAGCGGCTCATCGGCAGACTTCTCCCAAGCATCGGACAAAAACCGAGCCGCGCCATCTTGCGCCTCAATGGCTTGTGTGATGCGGTCTTGCAACCCCATCAAATACGTGCGAACAGATTGCGCCAAAGATGTCATAGGTTTGTCTTCAATGCTTGTATGGGTGAGGCCAGGGCGGGTTTGCAACCGAGCACGCCAGCATAGATATCAGCAAAGCGCGCGTAATCACGTGCCTCGTCTCCGGTGAGGTCAACAAAACCCGCAAATTCAATCACACGCTGGCCGTAATCCATGCGAATCAAAGCCAACGGGACTTGGGCTTGCAAGGCAAGCTGGTAAAAACCACTGCGCCAGCCGGGCGTGTGTTTGCGCGTGCCTTCGGGGGACAAAGCCAACCAAAAATAACGGCCTTCGCGTTTGTGTTGCAGCAACACTTTGACCATCTCACCCACTGCGCCGGACGAGGATCGACGATTAATCGGCACGCCGCCCACCCAAGTCAACCAACGGCCAAACAAAGGAATGCGAAACAAACTGTCTTTGCCCCAAAACTGGGTGCGAATGCCCGTGGCCCATTTGACCAAGATCATCACGACAAAATCCCAATTGCTGGTGTGCGGATAAGCAATGAAGACACCTTGCAAGGTGGGCAAGCCCTCAAACCGATAGCGCCAACCCAATATGCGCAACACCCAACTTGCCCATGCTTGGCCCTTGAACTGAATGGGCAAGGTCTGAATCTGTTGAGCCGTTGCGTCGTGCGTCATTCTGTGTTTACCTCAGGGCGCGGTGGCCAATGTCTTTGCGAAATTGCATGCCGTCGAATTGAATCGAGCGAATGGCGTCATAAGCTGCGTTTTGCGCCAGCTTCAAGGTGCCGCCCAAGGCCGTCACGCACAACACGCGCCCGCCCGAGGTGGTGACTTCTGCGCCCTCGCCTTGCGTGCCCGCATGAAACACAACAGCGTCATCGCTGTCTTTGGGCAAGCCGCTGATGCGATCGCCTTTGCGTGGGCTCATGGGGTAGCCGTGGGCGGCCATCACCACACCGACGGCGCTGCGGCGGTCCCACTCTAGCTCCATGTCACGCATGGCTTGCATGGTGGGGTCGGTCGCTGCCCACAAGACATCGACCAAATCAGACTTCAAACGCATCATGATGGGTTGCGTTTCGGGGTCACCCATGCGGCAGTTGAATTCCAGCGTTTTGGGTTTGCCCTCGGCGTCGATCATCAAACCCGCGTACAAAAAGCCCGTGAACGTGATGCCATCGGCCTCCATGCCGCGAATCGTGGGCAGGATGATCTCGCGCATGGCGCGTGAATGCACCTGCGGCGTGACGATGGGCGCAGGCGAATACGCGCCCATGCCGCCAGTGTTGGGACCTTGATCGGCGTCGAGCAAGCGCTTGTGGTCTTGGCTGGTGGCCAAGGGCAAGACGTTTTTGCCGTCACACATCACAATGAAGCTGGCCTCTTCGCCTTGTAAAAACTCTTCAATCACCACCCGCGCACCGCCTGCGTTGTGGCTCACGCCCAGCTTGTTGTCCAGCAGCATGAAGTCAATCGCTTCGTGCGCTTCGGCCAAACTCATGGCCACGACCACGCCTTTGCCTGCGGCCAAACCGTCCGCTTTGACGACGATGGGCGCACCTTTGGCATTGACGTACTCGTGTGCGGCTTGCGCGTCGGTGAAGGTTTCGTATTCCGCCGTAGGAATGCCGTGTCGCTTCATGAAGGCTTTGCTAAACGCCTTGGAGCTTTCAAGCTGCGCCGCTGCTTGCGTCGGGCCAAATATGCGCAAGCCATGCTCGCGAAACTCGTCCACCACGCCCGCTGCCAAAGGTGTTTCGGGGCCGACCACGGTCAGCTCAATGTGTTCTAGGATGGCAAATTCGCGCAGGGCTTGGATGTCGGTGATGGGCAAGTTGATGAGCCGCTTGTCTCGCGCTGTGCCGCCGTTGCCGGGCGCGACATAGACCATTTGCACTTTGGGCGACTGCGCCAGCTTCCAAGCCAGCGCGTGTTCGCGGCCACCGCCGCCAATGACTAAAACCTTCATAGCGCTGCGTTGTGAAAGACTGCTTGCACATCGTCAAGGTCTTCGAGCACATCCAGAATTTTTTGCATCTTGGTCGCGTCGTCGCCGCTCAATTCGATGGTGTTTTCAGGGCGATACGTCACCTCAGCCACTTCGGCTGTGAGGCCTGCGGCTTCGAGCGCGTTTTTCACCGCTTCAAATTGTGCAGGCGGCGTGAGCACTTCAATCGCGCCGTCGTCGTCGGTGATCACATCGTCTGCGCCCGCTTCTAGGGCGATTTCCATGATTTGGTCTTCGTTGCTGCCCGGCGCAAAAATCAATTGGCCGCAATGCTTGAACTGAAACGACACCGAGCCTTCTGTGCCCAAGTTGCCGCCGTTTTTGCTCAAGGCGTGGCGCACTTCAGCCACGGTGCGCACCTTGTTGTCGGTCATGGTGTCCAGCATGATGGCCGCGCCGCCAACGCCATAGCCTTCGTAACGAATTTCTTCGTAGTTGACGCCTTCTAAGTTGCCCGTGGCTTTGTCGATGTTGCGCTTGATGTTGTCGGCCGGCATGTTGGCCGCCTTGCCTTTTTCAACCGCCAAGCGCAGACGCGGGTTGGTGTCTAAATCGGCCCCGCCCAAGCGCGCCGCCACAATGATTTCGCGCGTCAGCCGCGTCCAAATGCGACCGCGCTTCTCGTCTTGACGACCTTTACGGTGCTGAATATTTGCCCATTTACTATGGCCTGCCACGGGGAATCCTTTATTTTGCGAATCAGTTAAAACAAGATTTTACGAGACCGCGCACAGCTGCATTGACTCAATAAAAACGCCGGACTCAGCCGGCGTTTTTACTCACAAAGCAAGCGTTCAATCCGCCGTGGCCTCTTCCTGCGGCTCTTCCGGCTCGGCCTTGGTTGCTCGGCCTTCTTTTTTGGGCAGAGGTTGGATGTCTAAGTGGACTTCGTCTTTGTCGTCCAAGCTCACCAACAAGCGCCCGCCTTCTGTCAGGCGCCCAAACAACAATTCATCGGCCAAGGCTTTGCGAATTGTGTCTTGGATGAGGCGTTGCATAGGGCGAGCGCCCATGAGCGGATCGAACCCTTTTTTGCCCAAGTGCTTGCGCAGCTCGTCGGTGAAGGTGACTTCGACTTTTTTCTCGGCCAGCTGGGTTTCGAGTTGCAGCAAGAACTTGTCCACAACGCGCAAAATAATTTGCTCGTCCAAGGGCTTGAAGCTCACGATGGCATCCAAACGGTTGCGGAACTCGGGCGTGAACAGGCGTTTGATGTCGCCCATTTCATCCCCCGCTTGACGCGGATTGGTAAAGCCAATGGTGGCCTTGTTCATGGTTTCCGCGCCCGCATTGGTGGTCATGATGATGATGACGTTGCGGAAATCGGCCTTGCGTCCGTTGTTGTCTGTCAACGTGCCGTGATCCATGACCTGCAACAAGACGTTGAAGATGTCAGGATGGGCTTTTTCAATTTCGTCCAACAACAACACGCAATGCGGTTTTTTGGTGACGGCTTCGGTCAGCAAACCACCTTGGTCAAAGCCGACATAGCCAGGAGGCGCACCAATCAAGCGGCTGACCGCGTGGCGCTCCATGTATTCGGACATGTCAAAGCGAATCAGATCAATGCCCAAAATGTAGGCCAACTGCTTGGCTGCTTCGGTTTTGCCCACGCCCGTGGGGCCGCTGAACAAGAAAGAGCCAATCGGCTTGTCTTGCTTGCCCAAGCCCGAACGCGCCATTTTGACGGCTGAGGCCAAGACTTCAATTGCCTTGTCTTGTCCAAACACCACGCTTTTGAGATCGCGCTCAATGCTTTGGAGCTTGCTGCGGTCGTCGTTGGACACGTTGGCGGGCGGAATACGGGCAATTTTGGCAACGATGTCTTCAATCTCGGTTTTGCCAATGGTTTTTTTGCGTTTGGAGACCGTCAAAATGCGCTGTGCAGCACCCGCTTCGTCGATCACGTCAATCGCCTTGTCAGGCAAATGGCGGTCATTGATGAATTTGGCCGACAACTCCGCCGCCGCTTGCAAAGCGGCATTGGAGTACTTGACGTTGTGGTGGTCTTCGAAACGGCTTTTCAAACCCTTGAGAATTTCAATGGTTTCAGGCACGGTGGGCTCGACCACATCGACTTTTTGGAAACGACGGCTCAGTGCGGCGTCTTTTTCGAAAATGCCACGGTATTCGGTGAAGGTGGTCGCACCAATGCACTTGAGCTGCCCACTAGACAAAGCGGGTTTGAGCAAGTTGGACGCATCTAAGGTACCACCCGAAGCAGCGCCAGCACCGATTAGGGTGTGGATTTCATCAATGAACAACACCGCATTGGGCTTGCCTTGCAGCGATTTGATGACGCCTTTCAAGCGTTGCTCAAAGTCGCCACGGTATTTGGTGCCGGCCAGCAATGCGCCCATGTCCAGCGAATACACCACCGCTTCGGCCAAAATTTCAGGCACGTCTTTTTGGGTGATGCGCCAAGCCAAACCCTCGGCTATGGCGGTTTTGCCCACGCCAGCTTCACCCACCAACAGCGGGTTGTTTTTGCGGCGACGGCACAAAATTTGGATCGTGCGCTCGACTTCGTATTCACGACCGATGAGTGGGTCAATCTTGCCGTCTTTGGCCAGCTGATTCAGGTTTTGGGTGAATTGCTCAAGCGGCGAGGCTTTGTCGTTTTTCTCGGGCGCGTTGTTTTCTTCGCCTTCAGCGCTGGTGGGTTCAGCGCCTTTGACGGGCTCACCTGGATCGCTCTTTTTAATGCCGTGGGCAATGAAATTGACCACATCCAAGCGCGTCACGCCTTGCTGGTGGAGGTAGTACACCGCGTGCGAGTCTTTTTCGCCAAAAATGGCGACCAGAACATTCGCGCCTGTGACTTCTTTTTTGCCGTTGCCTGTGGATTGAACGTGCATGATGGCACGTTGAATCACACGCTGAAACCCAAGCGTGGGCTGGGTGTCCACCTCTTCGGTGCCAGCCACTTGAGGCGTGTTGTCTTTGATGAAGTTGGAAAGCGACTTTCTCAAATCATCGATATTGGCTGAGCAAGCGCGCAGCACCTCTGAGGCGCTGGGGTTGTCCAGCAAAGCCAACAACAAATGTTCCACGGTGATGAATTCGTGGCGCTGCTGGCGAGCCTCTACAAAGGCCATGTGCAAGCTGACTTCGAGTTCTTGGGCAATCATTTGCTTTCCTTTCTGCTTGCAACGTTGATTCTGACTGTATATGGATTCAAGTTTGATTTATTCAATACTCTAATCCAAAGGTTCGGCCACACATTGCAGGGGATGCCCCGCTTTGTGCGCAGCACTCATGACTTGATCCACCTTGGTGGCGGCCACATCTTTGGTGTAAACCCCGCACACGCCTTTGCCATCGAGGTGGATTTTGAGCATGATTTGGGTCGCCGCCTCGCGGTCTTTGGAGAAAAACTCTTGCAACACCATGACGACGAACTCCATCGGGGTGAAGTCGTCGTTGAGCATCACCACCTGAAACATTTGCGGTGGTTGGGTGCGCTGTGCGCGTCGCTCTAAAACAACGGAATTACCGTCATCTCGGTCTGGCAACTGCACTTTTTTGGGAGGAATCGTCGTGGCCATGTTTTCATTCTATCGATATGGCTGATCCCTTGTTTTAAATATGCTCAATCATGACCTCGCCAAAGCCAGAACAGCTGACTTGGATGGCGCCGTCCATCAAACGGGCGAAGTCGTAGGTCACGCGACGCGTCTCAATGGCGTGTTCCAAGGCCGCGATGATGATGTCTGCCGCTTCAAACCAACCTATGTGGCGCAACATCATTTCGGCAGAAAGGATCAGAGAGCTAGGATTGACGTAGTTTTTTCCGGCATATTTAGGCGCTGCGCCGTGTGTGGCCTCAAAACAGGCCACGGTGTCTGACAGATTGGCGCCTGGCGCAATGCCAATGCCGCCGACTTGCGCGGCCAGCGCGTCGGAGATGTAGTCACCGTTGAGGTTCAAGGTCGCGACGACCGAATACTCAGCGGGGCGAAACAAAATTTGTTGCATAAACGCATCGGTGATCGCGTCTTTGATGATGATGTCTTTCCCCGTTTTGGGATTTTTCAAGCGACACCAAGGCCCGCCGTCGATCAGTTTTGCACCGAATTCTTTTTGCGCCAAGGCATAGGCCCAATCGCGAAAACTGCCTTCGGTGTACTTCATGATGTTGCCTTTGTGCACCAGTGTCACGCTGGGTTTGTCATGGTCGATGGCGTATTGAATGGCCTTTCGCACAAAACGTTCGGTGCCTTCTTGCGAGACCGGTTTGACGCCAATGCCCGAAGTATTGGGAAAACGAATGCTGTTGACGCCCATCTCTTCGCTCAAGAAACGGATGAGTTGTTTCGCCTTGTCAGACTGAGCTTCATATTCGATGCCGGCATAGATGTCTTCCGAGTTCTCGCGAAAAATGACCATATTGGTTTTTTCAGGCTCTTTGAGTGGCGAGGGTACGCCCTTGAAGTATTGAATCGGGCGAAGGCACACAAACAAATCGAGTTCTTGGCGCATGCTGACATTCAGCGACCTCATGCCGCCGCCCACGGGCGTGTTGAGTGGGCCTTTGATGGAGACCAAATAGTCGCGCAGAGCTTGCACGGTTTCGGCAGGCAGGGGTGAGTCTTGTCCGTAAACGGCCTTGGCCTTGTCGCCTGCAAATACTTCCATCCAATGAATCTGGCGCTGTCCTTTGTAGGCGCGGGCCACGGCCGCATTGACCACGGCTTGCATGACGGGCGTGATGTCTTGGCCCACGCCGTCGCCTTGGATAAAGGGAATGATGGGCTGGCTGGGCACATTCAAGCTTTGGTCGGCGTTGAGGGTGATTTTTTGCCCTTGGCTTGGTACGTGAATGTGCTGAAAAGCCATGCCTGATCTCCGGTGAAATGCTTTACAAAGAACAAATTCTATCCAGCGAGATAATGCGGACATGAAAAAGTTCTGCGCACTCCTCCTCGGCCTGGCCTTTGTTGCCAGCCTGTGGGCTCAAGAAGGCCCGCAAACCGACTTGCCTCGCGTCAAGCTGCAGTCGGGCATGTATTTGCTAGATGTCCAAGTGGCTCAAACGCCCGAGCAGCGCGCCATTGGGCTCATGAATCGCCAAAGCATGCCCGAGCACGAGGGCATGTTGTTTGTCTTTGAGCGTTCTGACACTCAGTGCTTTTGGATGAAAAACACCTTTTTGCCCCTCAGCGCCGCCTTTATCGACAACAACGGCAACATCGTGAATATCGAAGACATGAAGCCGCAAAGCTTGGACGCGCATTGCTCGGCGCGTCCTGTGAAATTTGTGCTGGAGATGCAGCAAGGCTGGTTTAAAAAACGTGGCCTCAAAGGCGGCAGCCATCTCAAAGGTATTGTCGACCGCTGATCGAACAGTTCATGGAGACGAAAAAAAACCACCGTGAGTGCAAACTCAGGTGGTTTTTTATGACAACGCGGCAAAAAGCTGGCGTTTGTGAAGCGGTTTCTTAAGCGAAGTTGCTTTGCACAAAGTCCCAGTTCACCAATTTGTCGAGGAAGGTCTCGACAAATTTGGGGCGCATGTTGCGGTAGTCGATGTAGTAAGCGTGTTCCCACACGTCCACGGTCAACAAGGCTTTGTCGGCGGTCGTCAAAGGTGTGCCAGCTGCGCCCATGTTGACGATGTCCACCGAGCCGTCGGCTTTTTTGACCAACCAAGTCCAGCCTGAACCAAAGTTGCCCACGGCGCTTTTGACGAAGGCTTCTTTGAAAGCCGCGTAGCTGCCGAATTTGGCGTTGATGGCCGCAGCCAAAGCGCCTGTGGGTTCGCCGCCGCCATGGGGCTTCATGCAATTCCAGAAAAAGGTGTGGTTCCAGATTTGCGCGGAGTTGTTGTAGATGCCGCCGCTGGATTTTTTGACGATCTCTTCGAGGCTCATGCTCTCGAACTCGGTGCCTTTTTGCAGGTTGTTGAGGTTGACCACATAAGCATTGTGGTGCTTGCCGTGGTGGAACTCCAAGGTTTCTTGCGAGTAGTGGGGAGCCAATGCGTCAATGGCGTAAGGCAGAGCCGGGAGCGTGTGTTCCATGAAGTCCTCTTTGGTAAAAAATGGGGTGAAAGAAAAGTCGGATTGTAAAAAGATTAATTGTGCATCTTAGATTGAACTTGCAAATCAACCCTGCCGTCGGCAAGGGTTGCTTGAACGGTTTGACCCACGTCGAGTTCTGATACCGATGCAATGGCTTGGCCTTGACCATCGGCCAACCAAGCAAAACCGCGCTGCAGCACCAAACGCGGGTCGAGCATTTCCAAACGCAGTTGAGCGCGGTGGAGCCGCTCGCGCGCCACTTGCGGCGCTTGAGCGCAACTGCGCTCTAAGCGGTCTTGCAGCACAGCCAGCGCCTGTTGCTTGCGCTGCAAAACTTGTTGCAACTGGGTTTGCAGGCGTTGTTCTTGACGCATGAGGCCAAGTTTTTCGTCCGACACCTTTTGCGTGGGACGCCCCAAACGGTTTTGCGCACGGTCGAGGCGCTGCCACTGGCGGTCTAAGTGCTGGGTGGTGAGGCCTTGCATTGCCGCTTGCACAAGCTGCAATTGTCCAAGCAATTCGGCTTGTGGTGTGGCGCACAACTCGGCGGCGGCAGTGGGCGTGGGAGCGCGCAAGTCGGCACAAAAATCGGCAATGGTGAAGTCGGTTTCATGCCCGACGCCACACACCACTGGAATGGGCGAAGCCACGATGGCTTGGGCCAACGCTTCGTCGTTGAAGGCCCATAAATCTTCCATGGAGCCGCCACCGCGCACCAACAAAATCACGTCAATTTGAGGCTGCGACGCCAAGTCTTGCAATGCGTTGATCAAACTTTGCGGCGCTTGCGCGCCCTGTACGCTGGCTGGCGCCAAGGTGACGGCGATGTGCGGCACACGGCGCTGCAAGGCGGTGGCCACATCGTGCAAAGCCGCGGCGCCCAAGGAAGTCACCACGCCAATGTGGCGCGGTCTTGCGGGAATAGGCCGTTTGCGCTCGGGCGCGAACAGCCCTTGTGCCTCTAGCTTGGCTTTGACGCGCAAAAACTGTTCAAACAAAGCACCCTGCCCCGCACGGCGCAGATGCTCAACAATGAGTTGCAGCTCGCCCCTTGGCTCGTAGACACCCAAGCGGCCTTGCAGCTCGACTTGATCGCCGTCGCGTGGCGTGAAATCCAGCATCTGCGCCGAGCGCTTGAACATCGCACATCGCAATTGGCCTTGCTCATCCTTGAGCGTGAAATAACAATGCCCGCTGGATGCGCGTGTAAAGCCCGAAATCTCGCCCTGCACCGCTACAGGATTGAAGCGCGCCTGCAAAGCATCAGCAATGGCGCGGCATAGCGCACCAACCGCCCAAATTCGTGGCGTAAATCCTGAATCTTTTAAATTTTCAAACATTGATTCATCCACAAGAGCAGCAAAACACCAAAGTATTCACTCATTTTGCAAAGAATGCACAGAGTTACGTGCAAGTAATTGATTTTATTGAAGTTTTTGACGCCCGTTTTTGCGTCAATCTGTTCAAAACCTGATTTGGCGCGGCTTTGTTGAGGTACGCAAGCCACTTACCCACAAAGTTATCCCCAGAAAATGTGCATGGGCGCTAAGAGATAATGCTTGCACATTTTTTGGAGATTGATTTGCTGACAATCATACAAGCGGCTGGATGGCCGATTTGGCCTTTGTTGGCCTGCTCCGTCGTGGCTTTGGCCTTGATCATTGAGCGTTTGTTGAGTTTGCGTGCCCATGCGATTGCGCCTGAAGGCTTGCTCGAGCAAGTCATGGCAGCATCGCAAAACTCCATCCCCACCGCCGATGTGTTGTTGCAGTTGGAGAGCCATTCGGTGCTGGGGCAAATCATGAGCCACGGATTCAAAAGTTTGCAGCACAACCATTTCATTGCCGACGCCGATTTGAGGCAGAGCATTGAAACCCAAGGCCGCCAAGTCGCGCACAGTTTGGACAAACGCCTGACCGCCTTGGCCACCATTGCGTCTGCGGCGCCGCTGTTGGGCTTGCTGGGCACGGTCATTGGCATGATCGATATTTTTGGCTCGCAAACACCCGGCTCAAGCAACCCTGCGCTGTTGGCTCAAGGCATTTCCATGGCGCTCTACAACACGGCGTTTGGTTTGATCGTCGCTATTCCAACGCTCATGTTTTGGCGTTATTTCCGCGCTCGTGTGGACGCCTTTGTGATGGATTTAGAAGTGCAAGCTGAGCACTTTGCGCGTCATTTGTTGCAATTGCGAAGCCGCTTGCGCTGAGACGCTTTAGGAATAACGCCATGCAATTTCGTCGCACCTCCAGCCCCGAGCCTGAAATCAATCTGATTCCTTTCATCGACGTTTTGTTGGTTGTATTGATTTTTCTGATGCTCTCGACGACTTACAGCAAGTTCACCGAGATGCAAATCAACTTGCCCACAGCCAACACCGATGCGCAAAAAGATCATCCCAGCGAGGTCATTGTGGGCGTGAGCAGCGATGGTCATTACAGCGTCAACCACAATCTTTTGCCAACCCGCGATCTGCAAGGTTTGAGCGCTGCCATGCTGGCAGCCACACTCAACGCCAGCAATCCCATGATCGTCATCAGCGCGGATGCGCAAGCCAGCCACCAATCGGTCATGCTGGTGCTGGAGGCCGCACGGCGCAGCGGGCTGACTCAGCTCACCTTTGCTGCGCAATCCAGCGGCTCATCCGACTGAATGCGCTGGCAGCACAAACTCACGCAAGCGTGGATGCACAAGGGCGCTTTGGCGCGTGTGTTGTGGCCTGTTTCGTGTGTGTTTGCTGGTTTGGTCAAGCTGCGCCAAAGCTTGTATGCACTGGGTTGGCTGAAAAGTCATAAGCTGCCAGTGCCCGTCATCGTCGTGGGCAATGTGATGGCGGGTGGCGTGGGCAAAACCCCCATCGTCATGGCGTTGGCAAACGACTTGCGCAGCCAAGGCTGGCGCGTGGGTGTGGTCTCTCGCGGCTATGGCCGCCGTACCAATGATGTGCGAGAAGTCTTGCCCAACAGCAACCCGAGCCATGTAGGAGACGAGCCGTTATTGATTGCCCAAAAATGCAACATTCCTGTGTTTGTTGCACCGCGTCGTGTGCAAGCCGCGCAAGCCCTGTTGGCGGCACATGGCGACACACAAATCATTCTTTGCGACGACGGTTTGCAGCACATGGCGCTACAACGCGACATTGAGCTGTGCGTGTTTGACGAGCGTGGCCTAGGCAACGGCTGGCTCCTGCCTGCGGGCCCTTTGCGTGAACCTTGGCCGAGACGCGCTTTGACTCAAAGTGGCGCAAATTTTGAGCTTCCTGTTTTGCGTCTAGAAATTTTCACGGCAGCAAACGCGCCCAACCTTGCCCTCAAAGTCACCCGTCATTTGAGCACCCACGCATTTCGTGCCGACGGCCAAACCGTGGCCTTGAGCCAACTCGCACAACGCAAAACGCAAGCCTTGGCTGGCATTGGCAAACCCGAAGCGTTTTTTGCCATGCTGCGTCAAGCGGGCTTGACCCTGCAACACACGCAGGCGCTTGCCGACCATGCAGCAATGGACAAGGTACAGATTGATCCCGCATTGGGCGAAGTGGTTTGCACTGAAAAAGACGCGCTCAAGCTCTGGTCGCAGTATCCACTGGCTTGGGCTGTGCCTCTAGAAATTGATTTGCCGCAGAAATTGATACAGGTATTGGACAAACGACTGCATGCTTACCGCAGTGCCGTTTTGAATGGCTAGATCGCAACAAACAGTGCGCAATTTATTCGTAATGCGTCCACATGCGCAGAACTTTGACGACGTGCTGCTCGGGCAAGACCTCATAAACCAGACGGTGCTGAATATTGATACGCCGAGAAAATGCGCCAGATAAATCGCCGACCAGTCTTTCAAAGGGCGGTGGATTTTGAAAAGGATTCTCTTTGAGCACAGCCAATAGTGTTTGGGCTTTGCCCTTAAGTCCACTGGCAGCGAGTTTGAGCGCATCCTTTTGCGCCTGCTTTGAATAAACGACCTCCCACGTCACCAATCAAGCTCCTTCGCGCAGGCATCGGTGGGTTCCGCGATGGCTTCTTTGATGGACTCACGCATACCTGGGATGGAGAGTAAGTACAGGGTTTCTTGAATGGCGTGCCAATCATCGGCAGATACAAGCACAGCATCATGGCGCTTACCCGCAATGATGATGGGCTGGTGCGATTCAGCCGTCTGATCCATCAAACGATAAAGATTGGCCCGCGCTTGGCTGGCTGAAAGTGTTTGCATCGTAAACTCCTGAGCTTTTAAGCGTACGCTAGTTAGTACGACAAGTCAAGCAAAGGCGTTCAACAACGCATCCACCCCGTTATCATCCCGTACATGGACACCAAACTACTAGAACTCCTCGTCTGCCCCGTCACCAAGGGGTCGCTCGAATTCAACCGCGAACGCCAAGAACTGGTTTCGCGCAGCGCTCGCTTGGCTTATCCGGTTCGTGACGGCATTCCTGTGTTGTTGGAAAACGAAGCCCGCACCTTGACTGACGACGAGCTTGAGGCCTGAATGAGCTTCACCGTGTTGATTCCAGCGCGCATGGCCTCCTCGCGCTTGCCTGACAAACCCTTGGCCGATATTGCGGGTTTGCCCATGGTGGTGCGCGTGGCGCAACGCGCCGCCTTGTCGCAAGCGCAGCGCGTGGTGGTGGCCACAGATGACCAACGCATTGCCAACGCCTGCGCAGACCACCGCATAGAAGCGCTCATGACCCGCGTCGATCATCCATCGGGCAGCGACCGTTTGGCCGAAGCCTGCACGCTTTTGGGCTTGGCCGCCGACGCCATTGTGGTCAATGTGCAAGGCGATGAGCCCTTGATTGATCCAGCCAGCATCAACGCCGTGGCCGATTTGCTGCAGCAGCGCCCCGATTGCGCCATGAGCACGCTGGCACACGCCATCGATTCGGTGGAAGACTTTGCCAATCCCAATGTCGTCAAAGTCGTGTTGGACAAGCTCAATACCGCGCTGTATTTCAGCCGTGCCCCGATTGCGTGGTGGCGCGATGGCTTTGCGCAAGGTGTGACGCAACTGCCCAGCCCCGGGCCTTTGCGTCATGTGGGTTTGTATGCGTATCGCGTGGGCTTTTTGCTGGCGTTTCCGCAACTGAGCCAAGCGCCACTCGAAATGATTGAATCTTTAGAGCAACTTCGAGCTATGTGGCATGGCCACCGCATTGCGGTTCACATCAGCGAACACGCGCCGGGGCCGGGCATCGACACGCCACAAGACTTGGAGCGCGTGCGCAGGGTTTTTACGCAAGCCGCGTAAGCATTTGAAAGGGGATCGCGTGCTATCCTCAAAATAGTTTTATAAATGACGTACAAGGACTACACATGAGACTGATTTTGTTGGGTGCACCCGGTGCTGGTAAAGGCACACAAGCCACCTTTATCTGCCAAAAGTACGGCATCCCACAAATTTCAACCGGCGACATGCTGCGCGCTGCCGTCAAAGCAGGCACGCCACTGGGCATCGAAGCCAAAAAGGTGATGGACGCAGGCGGTTTGGTGAGCGATGACTTGATCATCAACTTGGTCAAAGAACGCATCGCCCAAGCCGATTGCGCACAGGGTTTCTTGTTTGACGGTTTCCCCCGCACCATTCCCCAAGCCGACGCAATGAAGGCCGCTGGCGTCAAGCTCGACTATGTGCTTGAAATTGATGTGCCGTTTGACGCCATCATAGAACGCATGAGCGGACGTCGCGCCCACGTCGCCAGTGGTCGCACCTACCACGTCAAGTTCAACCCGCCCAAAGTGGACGGCGTGGACGATGTGACAGGCGAGCCACTCATCCAGCGCGACGACGACAAAGAAGAAACCGTCAAAAAACGCTTGGACGTCTACAGCGCCCAAACCCGTCCCTTGGTCGATTACTACTCCAACTGGGCCAAAACAGGCGACGCGGCAGCACCGCACTACCGTGCCATCAGCGGCACTGGCTCAGTCGAGGAAATCAAAGAGCGTGCGTTCAACGCGCTGGCTTCCTGAACCTTTCTTTTTCGGCGCTTGTTTCAAGCCCGTGCTTGCATCAAGCGCAGCACCAGTGCAACTCGGGCTTGAGGCCAACTCAAAGGCCCGAGGTTCTCGAATGCATTGTCTCCCACAGCGATCACGCCCCCTTGCGCACAACGTGAGGTAAGCGCCACTTGAACGCCTTGCGTTTGCGCTGTCTTGAGGGCATCGCGCAAGCCTTGACTCATCGTGCCATTTCCCGTGCCTGCCACCAAAATACCGTCCGGTTTCTCGTGGGCTAACACAGCGCGAACCAAGCGTCCATCGGCTTGGGCATGATTGAACACCACCTCAACGCGCGGCCATGCTTGGCTATCGAGCAAGGTTTGTAACAGCGACGCTTGTTGACCTGAGTCCTTCGTTGCGTGACCATCTTCCACATCTCGCAACCGCTCAATGCTCTGCACGCTGACTCGTCCGATGGGGCCTTGCTCACCCGACGAAAACGCGTTGAGTCGTGTGCTGTGCGCTTTGAACACCTCTTGCGTCGCGTGAATCTCACCCGCACACACCAAGCAAACGCCTGCCCAATTCGCGTCTTTTGCAACAGAAATTGCATCATGTAAATTGCGTGCGCCATCGCTATCGAGCGCATTGGCAGGACGCATGGCGCAGGTCAACACAAGCGGCTTGTTGGCTTTGAAGACCGCGTGCAACAGATAGGCGGTTTCCTCTGCCGTATCACTGCCGTGGGTGATGACGATGCCTTCGATGTTTGAATCATTCAAGCCGTCATCCACCGCCTTGAGCAATCGCCGCCAGACCACCGCGTCCATGTCTTTGCTGTCGATTTGGGCGATCTCATGCACGATCAAACCCGCTGGCGAGATACCCAAGGTCGCCATCAGTGCCTCGCCGCTAAGACTGGCGGCTTGGTAATTCAAGGGCTGGTCGGGGTGCGTGGCCAAGCCTGCCATCGTCCCGCCTGTGGTCAAAACCAACACTTTTTTTACTTTTTTTTCATCCATCGCTTGCCAAACCCAAAAAACTGGTTAAAAATACAGTTACTGGATGCAAAAACAGTTTTCAATTGGTTTGAACTGGTTTGCATTTCCAACCCACACGATTGCGCAGGAGCCTTCCATGAACGACATGCCCAAACTCACGCCCCGCCAGCAACAAATTTTGGAGTTGATCCAATCGGCCATCGCCAACACCGGATCGCCACCCACCCGTGCCGAAATCGCCAACGAGCTGGGTTTCAAGTCTGCCAACGCTGCCGAAGAGCATTTGCAAGCGTTGGCACGCAAAGGCGTGATCGAACTGGTCAGCGGCACGTCACGCGGCATTCGGCTCAAAGGCCAAAACCTGCGCGACATGCAGCAGTCTTTCAACCAACACATTGCCCAACCCTTGCGCGACTTGGCAGCCTCCTTGGCTTTGCCCTTGGTTGGTCGCGTCGCAGCAGGCTCACCCATTTTGGCGCAAGAACATGTGGACCAAACGTTCCATGTCGAAAGCAGCTTGTTCCAGCGCAAACCCGACTACTTGCTGCGCGTTCGCGGCATGTCCATGCGCGACGCGGGCATCATGGATGGCGACTTGCTCGCCGTGCAATCCACCCGAGAAGCCAAAAATGGGCAAATCATCGTGGCGCGTTTGGGCGACGAGGTCACCGTCAAACGCTTTCGCCGCACCCCCCATGTCATTGAACTTCTGCCAGAAAACCCCGATTACAAAACCATCGTGGTCGAGCCGGGCGAGCCTTTTGAAATTGAAGGCCTGGCCGTGGGCCTGATTCGCAACTCTTTTTTGATGTAACAAGGAATTCACCATGAGCATCGCACTCTTTGGCGCTTATCGCCTCATCAACCCACTGCAAAACATGGCACGCAGCTTCATGCCTGCACAAGCTTTGCGAAGCGGCCATGCAGCATCTGGCCGCTTGCATCCAGCACGCCCGCTGCGCGTGGCACGTCTCATGGAAGATCAGCAAAGCCGCAGCAGCGCAGGACGCATGGTCATTTCAGGCCGCATGGCCGATGTCTGCGCCGAACTCGATCGCTTGGCCGAGCTCGAAAACCGCGCTTAAAACGAAGTTTTGCCCATTCCGCTGGGTTGGTCATCCCTTGCGTATGGCCAACTCAGCGCAACTGCGCATCAAGCAGCGCCGCCCATCAAGTAATCGATCTTGCCAACGTCTACGCCGTTGTGACGAAGAATGGCATAGGCCGTGGTGATATGAAAATACACATTAGGCATGGCCCAGAACTTGAGGTAGTCCTCGCCCAACATGGTTCGCGTTTTGTCTTTACCAGCGGGGAATGTGATGCTCTTGGCTTCTGTGCCGTCAATGGCGCTGGCGGGCACGGTATCTAGCCAAGCTATGGTTTTCGAGACTCGTTCAATCAACTCGACCAAGGTGGTTTCGGTGTCGTCAAACTTGGGGGCTTCTAAGCCTGACAAACGCGAAGCACAGCCTTTGGCGGCATCACAGGCAATGCCGACTTGTCGTGTCAGTGGGAACATATCGGGTGCCAAGCGAAATTGCGCCAAAACAATGGAATCGAATTTTTTGGCGTCAGCATGGGCTTGGGCTTTGACCAACAAATGTTTTAAGTTGCCCAACATGGTTTTAAAAACTGGCAAGCTAGCAGAAGACATGGAAATTGACATTAGTACTCCTCGGGACATATTCCTTGCGCCAGACAAGGCACAATCGGTTTATGAACATTGTGATCCTAGACGACTATCAGGATGTCGTTCGTAAATTGAATTGTGCCGCTAAGCTTGATTCCTACCGGGCAAAGGTTTTCACCAATACCATCAAGGGCAACGGGCAATTGGCTGTTCGACTCAAAGACGCTGAAGTGCTGGTGCTCATTCGTGAGCGCACCCACATTCCTCGGCTTTTGATCGAGAAGCTTCCCAATCTCAAGCTTATTTCGCAGACAGGCAAAATCGGTAGCCATGTCGATGTGGCCGCATGTACCGAACGTGGCATCGCCATCGCCGAAGGGGCAGGCTCGCCCATCGCGCCCGCCGAGCTGACATGGGCTTTGATCATGGCCGCCATGCGCCGCCTGCCTCAATACATCAGCAATTTGAAGCACGGTGCTTGGCAGCAAGCTGGCCTCAAATCAAGCGCCATGCCCACCAACTTTGGGTTGGGGCAGGTATTACGCGGCAAAACATTGGCAATTTGGGGATACGGAAAAATTGGTCAGTTATTGGCCAGCTATGGCAAGGCGTTTGGCATGCGCATAGTGTTGTGGGGCAGCGAAGCTTCCTGCGCCAAAGCACTAGAAGACGGCCTAGAAGTTGCGGCCAGCCGTGAAGAGTTTTTTGCCTGCGCCGATGTTTTGAGTTTGCATCTTCGGCTCACTGACCAAACCCGGGGCATTGTCAAAGCTGCTGATTTGGCGCGCATGAAACCCACCTCGCTCATTGTCAACACTTCGCGTGCCGAGTTGATCGAAGCTGACGCGTTATTGGCCGCCCTCAACCGCGGCCGTCCCGGCATGGCAGCCATCGATGTGTTCGAAAGCGAGCCGATTCTGCAAGGCCATGCGCTGCTGCGTTTGGAAAATTGCATTTGCACGCCGCACATTGGTTATGTCGAGCAAGAGAGCTACGAGCTTTACTTTGGCGCCGCTTTTGACAATGTGGTGAATTTCATCAAAGGTACTCCCACCAATATCGTCAACCCGGGCGCTCTACAGGTTCGTCGCTAAACCATGCAACGAACGCATCATCCATCCTTGCTGTGGTCGTTTTTGTTTGGCAACTTTGTCATCGGCTTTGGCGTGCTGATGGTGCCGGGCGCGCTCAACGACATCAGCCACGATTTACAGATATCGATTGCAGGCGCGGGGCTGTTGATCACCGCTGGCTCGATTTTGATGTGCGTGAGCGCCCCGATTTTTGCCACAGTATTGCGCCAACAAGACCGCCACCAACTGCTCACTTGGGTGATGGTTTGGTACGGTGTTTGTCATTTGGCCTGCGTGATGATGCCCGATTTCGCGGGCATCATGGTTTTGCGCGTGCTCGCCATGATTTCTCCGGCCATCTTTACACCGCAAGCGGCTGCATGTATTGGGATTTTGAGTGAACCTCAGCAACGTGGACGCTCGATTACTTTTGTATTTTTGGGTTGGTCTGTGGCCTCGGTGATTGGCATGCCCACAGCGGCTTGGATCAGCGAAGTCTATGGCTGGAGAACCGTGTTTGTGATGATGTCCGTGTTGGCTTTTGTGAGCGCAGCTTGGATTTGGAAGGTGACGCCGCGCCGTTTGAGTCCGCCAGTCATGTCAGTGTCCGCTTGGCGGCAGGCGCTCACCTCCAAAACCTTGATGTCAACGGTTTTGGTCACGGTGTTGAGTGGGTCGGGTCAGTTTTTTCTCACGGCTTATTTTGCGCCCTACTTCAAGCAAACCTTGTTGCCCTCGCCTGCTGAGTTGAGTTTGATTTTTGGATGGTTTGGGGCTTGCGGTTTGTTGGGCAATGTCTTGCTGTCACGGTATGTGGATCGACTGGGCTCTGCCCGGGCAGTTCACATCACCTTGAGCTTGATTGCGCTGAGCATGGCGTGTTGGTCTTTGGGGAGCAATGTGTGGCTGGC
This sequence comes from uncultured Burkholderiales bacterium, assembly GCA_903832625.1. Taxonomy (GTDB): domain Bacteria; phylum Pseudomonadota; class Gammaproteobacteria; order Burkholderiales; family Burkholderiaceae_C; genus Limnohabitans. The sequence goes on from CAILCI010000067.1 coordinate 29,855, forward strand.
CATTTTGGTCATCACGCCTTGGGGTTTGGGCATGTTTGCCACCAACTCGGCGCAACAAGCGCGCCTGATTCAACTCTCGCC
>CAILCI010000068.1 GCA_903832625.1 uncultured Burkholderiales bacterium
ACGATTCGACGCAAGATGTATGGCAACCAATTGTTTTCTACGCGCGCACGCGGCCAGCAAGAGCGCAGACTGTTGCAAGATATGGGCGGACACACTGTGGTGTTTGAGTTGCAGGGCAGTTTGTTTTTTGGCACCACCGATCAGCTTTTTTGCGCAATAGAAAAAGAAATTCCCAACCTACAGTTTTTGGTACTTGATTTTTTGCGTGTGCAATCCATTGACATGACTGCAGGTCACATGATCGAGCGCATTCGCAATATGTTGGCCGATCAAAACGCCCGCTTAATCCTCACCCGCGTGCCAGAGCATTTGCCCAGTGGTCGCGATTTACGGACTTATGTTGACCACATTGGTTTGTTGTCGGATCGAACCGCCAAAATTTTCAATGAGCTGGATGAGGCGTTGGAATGGATCGAAGAGGAAACCCTCAAAATGGCGGGACAAGCGCATGTTTCAAAACAAGGTTTGTCGCTGCGTGATTTTGAAATTTTTCATGGCCTCAACGAGCATGAGCTTCAAGCCCTTGAACGGTGCGCAAGTTACCGAACCTATGCCCAAGAGGAGTTGGTATTTGGTGCAGATACGCCTGGGCATGAATTGATGCTGATCAGCCGAGGTGAAGTGCGCGTGTCCTTGCCCGCATCAAGTGGCAAAACCATTCACTTGAGTACCTTTAGCCGAGGCCAATTTTTTGGTGAGATGTCATTCCTCGATGCTCGCCCTCACTCCGCCGATGTGCGAGCCAGCCACGAAACAGAAGTGATTGTGATTGACCGCAAAGCCTTTGCCCATGTTGCCGGCCAAGACCCTGTGTTGAGCATCAATGTCATGCGCTCTGTGGCCTTGGCTATTGCAGATCGTTTGCGCCATGCCAACGCAGACTTGCGGGAGATGCGCGAGGCTTGAGCAGGCTTAGGGATGCACCTTGCCGGGCTGCAATTTGCTCAACAGGGAACCAAAATCAAGCATAGGGCTGGCCAGTGATTGCGCTGCGTATTGCCCCTCGCACGCGGGCTTGAGTTGCGCCTCGGGCAGCTTGTTGAATTGGCTGGTGAGCAATTGCGTCATCATCTCGCTTGAGCGAGCGATCTGTGCCCCAGCCTCTGACTCGCTTAAGCCGCTGCCACGCATCAAACCATTGAGCAGGAGTTGGTGGAGTTGCTGTTGTGCGTCTGCATTTTTTGTACGCCATTGCGTGATGGCATCCACCAAAGAACTTTTAGAAGCAGGAAAAATTTGCGAGCACCGCTCGATCAACACCGCATGTACTGCGTTGTAATCTGTGAATGCCATTTGAAGCTGGGCTTCTAAGTCCATCACGTATTTGGTGGTGAGCGCATTGCTATCGGCCACAGCATTCGCGTTGGCGAAAGCCAAACAAGCCATTGCCAAGAGGTGTTTGATTTTGTGCATCGCGCTTGTCCAAAAAATGGTTGAGAAGAGCTTGTGCAGTCATGGTGCCTCCGACAGGAATCGAACCTGTATCTAGCGCTTAGGAGGCACTCGTTCTATCCATTGAACTACGGCGGCGGAGAGCGCTATTTTATGGGGCTTATTTGCTCAGCATCCGCATCGCATCTTCCAAGCCTTTGAGCGTCATGGGGTACATGCGGTTGCTCATGAGTTGCTGGATGATGCTGATGCTTTGTCGGTATTGCCACACGCCTTGCGGTTCGGGGTTGATCCACGCAAATTTAGGAAAGGCGTGGGTCAAGCGTTGCAGCCACTCGGCGCCAGCTTCTTCGTTGTTGTATTCCACGCTGCCGCCAGGTTGCACAATTTCGTAAGGACTCATGGTGGCGTCGCCAATGAAGATGAGTTTGTAGTCCTTGTTGTACTTGCGCAAAACATCCCATGTGGCAAATTTTTCGGCAAAGCGGCGTTTGTTGTTGCGCCACATGAAGTCGTAGACGCAGTTGTGGAAGTAATAAAACTCCAAGTGCTTGAACTCGGCCTTGGCAGCGGAGAACATTTCTTCCACCCGCGCAATGTGCTCGTCCATCGTGCCGCCCACGTCCATGAGCAACAACACTTTGACGTTGTTGTGCCGCTCGGGGCGCATCAAAATGTCCAGAAAACCCGCATTGGCTGCGGTTTTGTGAATGGTGCCGTCCAAGTCCAGCTCTTCGACCGAGCCTTCACGGGCAAAACGGCGCAAGCGGCGCAGCGCGACTTTGATGTTGCGCGTGCCCAGTTCTTGCGTGTCGTCATAGTCTTGGTAGGCGCGTTGGTCCCACACTTTGACAGCGCTTTTGTTGCCGCCTTTGCCGCCAATGCGAATGCCTTGCGGGTTGTAGCCGCTGTTGCCAAACGGCGACGTGCCGCCTGTGCCAATCCATTTGTTGCCGCCTTCGTGGCGCTCTTTTTGTTCTTCCAAGCGTTTTTTGAGCGTCTCCATCAACTCGTCCCAGCCCATTTTTTCGATGGCGGCTTTTTGCTCGGGCGTGAGTTCTTTTTGCAGGATTTTTTCCAGCCAAGACAGCGGAATGTCTTTGGTGAAGTCGGTCAACATCTCCACGCCTTTGAAGTAGGCGCCAAAGGCACGGTCAAATTTATCGAAGTGTTTTTCGTCCTTGACCAAAATCATGCGGCTGATGAAATAAAAATCATCCAAGCTGCAGGCTTCGCTGGTTGGCCCCACCACTTGCGCTTGCAGGGCTTCGAGCAAGGTCAAGAATTCTTTGACCGAGACGGGGAGCTTGGCCGCGCGCAGGGTGTAGAAAAAATCGATCAGCATGGCGCTGGCTTCAACGGTTGCGGCTTTGCATGAAGACGAGTTTTTCAAACAGCGTCACGTCTTGCTCGTTTTTCAACAACGCGCCCACCAACGGCGGAATGGCGACTTTGTCGTCTTGGGTTTGCAGGGCTTCGAGCGGAATGTCTTCGGCCACCAAGAGTTTGAGCCAGTCGAGCAGCTCGCTGGTGGAGGGTTTTTTCTTCAAGCCGGGCAGGTTGCGAATATCAAAAAAGGTCTTCATCGCCGCTTGCAGCAAGTCTTGCTTGAGCGTTGGGAAATGCACGGCCACGATTTGACGCATGGTGTCGGCGTCGGGAAACTTGATGTAGTGAAAAAAGCAACGGCGCAAAAACGCGTCGGGCAATTCTTTTTCATTGTTCGAAGTAATGAAAACCAAAGGACGATTTTTCGCCTTGATGAGTTGGCGCGTTTCGTAGCAATAAAACTCCATGCGGTCGAGTTCACGCAGCAAATCGTTAGGAAATTCGATATCTGCTTTATCGATCTCGTCAATTAGCAATGCCACGGGTTCTTCGGCGGTGAAAGCCTGCCACAAAACCCCCTTGATGATGTAGTTGTCAATGTTTTTGACCCGTTCGCCACCATCCAAGTCAGCCATCTGGCTGTCGCGTAAACGACTCACGGCGTCGTACTCGTAGAGGCCTTGCTGCGCTTTAGTGGTCGATTTGATGTGCCATTGCAACAGTGGGATACCTAGGGTTTTCGCTAATTCCTCTGCCAGCATGGTTTTGCCGGTTCCTGGCTCGCCCTTGACCAGCAAAGGTCTTTTGAGGGTTATGGCGGCGTTGACGGCCAATTTCAGGTCGGGTGTTGTAACGTAATTGTCTGAACCTTGGAATTTCATTTGCTTTGTCTCTATAAAATGAATTTTTGATCAATCTTTTTTAGGAAACGTTCCTGCTATGAACAAGTCTCTCTCATTTGTGCTCGCTTTCCTTGTCGCAGGTGCGACCAATCTTGCTTTAGCGGACGACATCAAAGGCGATGCACAGGCCGGTGAAAAAAAGATTGCCATGTGTTTGGGTTGCCACAACATCATTGGTTACCAAGCCTCGTTTCCTGAAGTGTACAAAGTTCCCAAAATTGCAGGCCAAGGCGAAAAATACATTGCCTCAGCTTTGAACGCCTACAAAAAAGGCGACCGCAAACACCCCACCATGAAGGGCATTGCCACAAGCCTGAGCGATCAAGACATTGCCGATGTGTCAGCCTACTATTCTGTGTTGGGCAAAGTTGAAGGTGCAAGCTTGCCGGACAAAGCGACAGAACCCCAAGGCACTGTTGCAGATTTGCTTAAAAAAGGCGGCTGCACTTCATGTCACGGCGAGAACTTTGCCAAACCCTTGGCACCCGAGTATCCAAAAATTGCTGGACAAAACGCCGATTATTTGTACGTGGCTTTGAAGTCTTACAAGGTCGAAGGCCAAAAAACATGGGGTCGCAACAATGGCGTAATGGGTGGCATTGCCAAACAATTCTCATTGCCTGAGCTCAAATTGCTCGCCGAGTACGTGGCTTCGCAACAAGGCGAATTGAAAACTGTGCCTCAGTCACGTTTTCGTTAATTTGGTTTTTTAGTCTCGGGTCGCCATGCGCTGCACCGCTTCGATGTAGGCATGGCCATCAGGCGTGCGGCCACTGCGTTGGCTCTCCCAAATCATTTGGCCGAGCGCCTCCATGGTGTCGTGGTGCGCTTTGTGCAATGAATCGCGCCGCATGGCCAACAACTCCACCGCTTGACGAATGCCGTGGGGTTGGTCAATCGAGCATTGCTCACTCACCGACAAATGCATGGCCAAATGCAAAAACGGGTTGATTTTTCCGTCTTCCACTTCATAGACACGCTCTAGCGCGGCGTCTAGGTTGGCAAAATCGGCGTGGTATTCGGGGTGTTCGGCCACCCATTGGCTGGCCAGAGTTTCCAAAGCGTCCATCGGCAGCGCATCGCGCCACTTGGCATAGACCGAACAAAAAAAGCGCCGAACATCGGCTTGATTGGGTTGGTACATGCGGCAATTGTCACTCAGGTGTCGTGTCCGCAATAGCCTGATGGTCCGCTTGCTACAGTTGAGCTTTGCGACTTCTAACAAGAAAGAGACACAGCCATGAGCCAAGCTGCCCACCAAGCGTTTATTTGTGACGCCATCCGCACACCCTTTGGTCGCTATGGCGGCGCGCTGTCGTCGGTGCGTACCGACGATTTGGCCGCCGTCCCCTTGAAAGCCTTGATGGCACGCAACCCGAAAGTCGATTGGTTGGCCGTGACCGACCTCATATACGGCTGCGTCAACCAAGCCGGTGAAGACAACCGCAACGTCGCCCACATGGCAAGCTTGTTGGCGGGATTGCCCTTGGAATTGCCTGGATCCACCATCAACCGCCTGTGCGGATCGGGCATGGATGCCGTCGGTACAGCCGCACGCGCCATCAAAGCAGGCGAGGCTTCTTTGATGATTGCGGGAGGCGTTGAGAGCATGAGCCGCGCCCCGTTTGTCATGCCCAAGGCCGAGAGTGCTTTCAGCCGCAGCAACACCGTCTACGACACCACCATTGGCTGGCGCTTTGTCAACAAGCTGATGAAAGAAAAATACGGCGTGGACTCCATGCCCGAGACCGCAGAAAACGTCGCCACCGATTTCAACATCAGCCGCCAAGACCAAGACTTGATGGCGCTCGCCAGCCAAACCAAGGCCGTGGCTGCACAAAAAGCGGGCTTTTTTGACGCTGAAATTTGCCCCGTCACCATCCCTCAGAAAAAGGGCGATGCTGTGGTTGTGAGTCAAGACGAACATCCGCGTGCCACCAGTTTGGAGTCGCTTGCCAAACTCAAACCTGTGGTGCGCCCCGACGGCAGCGTGACGGCAGGCAACGCCAGCGGTGTCAACGACGGCGCCTGTGCGCTGTTGTTGGCCAATGAGCAAGCGGCGAAAGAGCAAGGCCTGACGCCCCGCGCACGCATTGTGGGCATGGCCACCGCAGGCGTGCCGCCCCGCATCATGGGCATCGGTCCCGCGCCTGCGACGCAAAAAGTGTTGGCGCTCACCGGCTTGACGATGGCACAAATGGATGTGATTGAACTCAACGAAGCCTTTGCCGCCCAAGGCTTGGCCGTGCTGCGTCAATTGGGTCTGCAAGACAACGACCCGCGTGTCAACCCCAATGGCGGCGCAATTGCGCTAGGTCACCCGCTGGGCGCCAGCGGTGCGCGTTTGATCACCACCGCCATCAACCAACTCCACCGCACGGGCGGGCGCTATGCCTTGTGCACCATGTGCATTGGGGTGGGGCAGGGGATTGCTTTGGTTGTGGAGCGGGTTTGAGCCATTTGCAAAGGCATTAAAAATCTCACGGTTGTTGTGGTTCAGTTGTAATTACGGTATATTTTCTATACCATGATTTCATTTGAGTTTGACATTGCCAAAAGCGAGTCCAATCGCATCAAACATGGCATTGATTTTGTTGAGGCGCAAGGACTTTGGGATGATCCGATGTTGCTGGAAATTCCAGCGAAAACCGACGATGAACTTCGTCACTTGGTCATTGGAAAACTCAAAAACAAGCATTGGTCCGCTGTGATTACTTACCGTGGGGTCAGCATTCGTTTGATATCCGTTCGTCGCTCACGCACAGAAGAGGTGGCACTGTATGAAAGCTAAAAAATTCGATCAACAGTTTGATGCAGGCATCGATTTGACACCCAGCTTAGACCTGTCCAAAGCCAAGCGTGTGATGCAAGAGCAACGACGTGTGAATGTTGATTTTCCGACGTGGATGATTGACTCGTTAGACCGTGAAGCCAGCAAACTTGGGGTCACTCGCCAGTCGGTGATCAAAGTTTGGCTGGCCGAGCGGCTTGAGGCAAACGCCGCTCGTTGAACTGCAATCACTGATCCGCAAACGCCCGTTCAATCACAAAGTCACCGGGCGTGGTGGTGTTGCCTTCTTTGAACTGGCGCACTTCCAACATGTGCTTCAAGTCTTTGAGCATTTGGGGCGAGCCGCAAATCATCACGCGGTCGTGCGCGGGGTCAAGCGCGGGCATACCCAGATCGGCAAACAACTTGCCGCTCTCAATGGCGTCGGTCAAGCGGCCTTGGTTTTTGAAGGGCTCGCGGGTCACGGTGGGGTAGTACAAGAACTGTTTGCTCACCATTTCGCCCAAAAACTCGTGCTTGGGCAACTCTTGGGTGAGGTAGTCGTGATAGGCCAGTTCTTTGACTTCGCGCACACCGTGCACCAACACGACTTTTTCAAAACGCTCATAGGTTTCGGGGTCGCGCAAGACGCTCAAAAAGGGTGCCATGCCGGTGCCCGTAGAGAGCATGTACAGGTTTTTTCCGGGCAGCAAATAGTCGATCAACAAGGTGCCAGTGGGTTTGCGTCCGACCACAATTTTGTCGCCGACTTTGATGTGTTGAAGTCGCGAGGTGAGCGGGCCGTCTGGCACTTTGATGCTCAAAAACTCCAAATGTTCTTCGTAGTTGGGACTCACGATGCTGTAGGCGCGCAACAAGGGTTTGCCGTTGTCGCCGCGCAGGCCAATCATGGTGAAGTGGCCGTTGGAAAAACGCAGAGCTTGATCGCGAGTGGTGGTAAAGCTGAACAAGCGGTCTGTCCAGTGATGAACCGATAAAACTTCTTCGTCGTGAAAGGCACTCATGGCGGTGTATGTGTAATGAGGTGTAAACCCTATAGTGTAGGCGAGAGCTTCTAACGCTGGGCTATAAGCATAGAACCTCAAGGCTTAAAGTGCGCTCGGTGATAGCATTCTTGGCTTGAAAAACACAACCCAAAACATGTCCGTTTCGCCCCAACCCGTGCCGATAGACGATTTGCCCGGCCACTATATTCGCCGTTTGCAGCAAATTGCAGTGGGCTTGTTCATGGAAGAAACCCAAGCTTTTGGTCTGACTCCCGTTCAGTTTGGCGCGCTCAATGCGATCATCGAGCATCCTGGCATTGATCAAAGCACGATGGCTGCACGCATTGGTTTTGACACGTCCACCATTGGCGGTGTGGTCGATCGGATGGAAGCGCGGGGCTGGGTGGTGCGCAAAGTGGCTGCTCAAGATCGCAGGCTGCGTCAATTGTTCGCCACCACTGCGGGCGAGCAACTCTTGCAGGATGTCAAAGCTTCTGTGTTGCACACCCAAGAGCGCATATTGGCACCATTGACCGCGCAGCAACGTCCCGAGTTTTTACGCATGCTCAAATTGTTGGTCGAGACCAACAACGATGCCAGCCGAGCGCCACGCTCAGAGGTTTAGTCTCACGCACTGTCGCCTTTTAGACAAGCTTTTTTGATCTTCAGCCGCAAAGTAGAGCTATGAAAATATTCGAAACACTTCACGATGTCAGCGCTTTTGTGGGTCAAGGCGAGTTGCTCAGCGACTGGATCACCGTCACACAAGAACAAATTAACTTGTTTGCCCAAGCCACCGGAGATCATCAATGGATTCACGTCGATCCCGAACGCGCCAAACAAGGGCCTTTTGGCGCACCGATTGCGCACGGTTTTTTGACGCTGTCTTTGCTGCCCATGATGTTTGCTTCCACCTTTAAGGCAAGCAATTCGCGCATGGGCGTGAACTACGGTTTGAACAAAGTGCGCTTTACAGCCCCCGTGCCTGTCAACAGTCGTTTGCGCGCGCGCATGGTGCTGCAAGCCTGCGATGCCTTGCCAGACAACGGTGCGCAATTGACATGGGCTGTGATGGTGGAGCGTGAAGGCTCAGACAAGCCCGTGTGCGTGGCCGAGTCGCTCACCCGGCTTTATGCATGAAGTTGTTTTGCCGCCAAGCTTCGTAGGTGATGACGGCGACGGCATTCGATAAATTCAAGCTGCGTTGATCCTCGCGCATGGGCAAGCGCAATCTTTGTGCTGGCGCAAAACTATCACGCACGTCTTGGGGCAGGCCGCTGGTTTCAGAACCAAATACAAACCAATCACCCGGTAAAAAAGCGCTTTCATGGGCTGTGTGCGAGCCTTTGGTGGTCAAGGCAAACATGCGCTCGGCTTGAGGCTTTTCGTTGTCTAAAAAAGCTTGCCAATTGGCATGGCGCTTCAAGCTCGCATACTCGTGGTAGTCCAGTCCTGCGCGGCGCATGTGCTTGTCTTCCATTGAAAAGCCCAGTGGCTCAATCAGGTGCAACGCGCAACCCGTGTTGGCTGCCAGACGAATGACATTGCCCGTGTTGGGTGGAATTTCAGGGTGAACCAGAACAATATTGAACATGCGCTTATTGTCTCGCACCCCAGCCCGAGGGTGTTCTGGCAAACACCAAGCCTGTGATGTGTGCAGCCCCAGCCTGCCGCAAGCAGCGCGCCGCTTCAAATAAAGTGGCGCCACTGGTCATCACATCATCCACCAAGACAATGCGTTGGTTGACCAATTGAGCATGAGCACCTGGTGCTATCCAAAAGCTGTCGGCCATGTTTTCCAAGCGCTCTTTTCGCGAAGCCCCAACTTGATGCGATGCGCCGTGGTGTCGAAGCAGGGCATGTCTTAGTAACTTGGCAGGTGCCAATCGACGTGACAACTCCAAGGCTTGGTTGTAGCCCCTCTCGCGCAAGCGCTGCGCTGAAATTGGCACGGGAATGACCCAATGGGCTTGATCCAAGGCTGCCTCAACCCAAGGCGCATGGCGCATCAGCTCAGCCAAGCTCTGCGCGCTTTGGGGGCTGTTGTGGAATTTCAGCCGTTTGACACAATCTGCCCACGGAAAATCGTAGTCCACCGCGCACAAACAGGCGTCAATAGGAGGTGGCTCTTGTACGCAGCGACAGCCTAGTTCCGACACTTTGAGCGCGCATGTTTTGCAGCGCAATTGTGGTTGGGCAAAGCGTTGAATGCAAGCTTCACAAATGCTGTGTCTTGGCCACGACTTGCAAATGTGGCACGAACTTGGCCAACGCGCGGGCGTGAGCAAATGCGCACGCTGTGCCAAACGAGATAACCATTGATTGCCGACCCCAAACATAGGCTCAATATACTGCGCACCACATGTCGCAAGAAACCCATTTTCAAAATCCGCCCACAATTGATTCAGTTGCTGCTGCACGCTGGAATCAGTGGCCACACGCCCAGTCGCCTTGGCTGCATGAAGAAATCGGTCGACGCATGCAAGAGCGCTTGGCTTGGATCAAGCTGCAGCCCAAGTCATGGCTGGATTGGCAGCCTGTCAGCGGTGGTCTGCAGGCGCATCGTCTGGTGCAAGCGCACTATCCCAAAGCGCAAGCCTATGTGATGGAGTCATCGCCCGTGCGCCAAGCCTTGGCAAAACAAGCGCTGCAACCTGCGCTGTGGCGACGTGTGCTGGCACAAAATACGCCCTCATGGGGCATGCCAAATGCCGCTAGCATGGAGATGGTTTGGGCGAATATGGGCTTGCATTTGACGGCTCATCCGCAAGAGTTGTTGCAGATTTGGTACAAATCGTTGGCGCCTCATGGGTTTTTGATGTTTTCTTGTCTCGGACCGGACACCCTTAAAGAGCTGACCCAAATTCATGCCGAGCAGGGCTGGTCGTTGCCCACGCATGACTTCACTGACATGCACGATTGGGGCGATATGCTGGTGCAAGCAGGCTTTGCAGAGCCCGTCATGGACATGGAACGCATCCAATTAACCTACAACAGCCCTCAAGCTTTTGTGGGTGAATTACGACAGTTGGGGCGGAATTTACGGATTGACAGATTTGCAGGTTTACGGGGTAAAAAATGGCATGAGCAATTTCAAAGCAATTTGCGAAGATTAAGCCCAAACCCAAGCCAAGAGCCTTTGCGCATCACGGTTGAGGTGATTTTTGGGCACGCCATTAAGCCGTTGCCACGCACAAAAATGACGGCGCAAAGCGAAGTTTCTTTGCAAGACATGCGAGATATCCTCAGGCAGCCAAGGGGTTAACACCATTGCCAAAATGACTAAACTAACATCAAATACAACGCGAATGATGTCGTATTGAGTTAGATCAATGTTTTCAAGCTGGGAGGCTTGGAATTTCAACGGTAAGGCAATTAAAAGTGATGACAAATAACATTTTTCGAAAAATCGCATCCGTTTTTTTGTGGAGCGCAGCGTGGGTAACAACAGCAGCTTGGGCTGTCAATGATTTACCCGGGGGGCCTGGAGTTCGTGAAATCGGGCTGCAACCCGCAGCCACCAAGGTGGCCGAAGAGCAAGCTTGGTTGCACAACTTCATGCTTGTGATTTGCACGGTTATTTTTATCGCAGTGTTTGGTGTGATGTTTTATTCGATTTGGAAGCATCGCAAATCAGTGGGTCACAAGCCAGCTGATTTTCACGAGTCGGTGAAAGTCGAAATCGCTTGGACTGTGATCCCTTTCATCATCGTGATTTTGATGGCCTTGCCCGCAACCAAAGCTGTGGTCGCGCAAAAAGACACCTCCAATGCTGATATCACCATCAAAGCCACGGGCTACCAATGGAAATGGGGCTATGACTACCTCAAAGGCGAGGGAGAGGGTATTGCCTTCATTTCCACACTCGACACCGCGCAGCGTCAAATTTCTAACGAAGGCGCTAAAGGTGTTGATATTGACAACTACTTGCTCAAAGTCGACAACCCCTTGGTTGTTCCTGTGAACAAGAAAATTCGCATCATCACCACTGCCAACGACGTGATTCACGCATTTGCTGTGCCCTCTTTGGGCATCAAGCAAGACGCAATCCCAGGTTTTGTGCGCGACACATGGTTCCGTGCCGAATATGTGGGCGACTTCCACGGCCAATGCCAAGAGTTGTGCGGCAAAGAACACGCCTACATGCCCATCCACGTCAAAGTAGTCAGCGCAGAAGATTACGCTGCCTGGGTCGCTGCTGAAAACAAAAAGATGGCAGCAGCAATGGATGATCCTTCCAAGGTCTGGACTTTGGACGACATCACCAAGCGCGGCGAGAAAGTCTATGCCACCAATTGCGCGGTTTGCCACCAACCCAATGGCAAAGGCGGCGGCGCTGTCAAAGCCTTGGATGGCTCAGCTGTCGTGCTGGACGCCGATCACACGCGCCAAATCAAGGTGTTGCTGAATGGTCAAAATGGCGCTATGCCTAGCTGGAAAGCCGTGCTGAGCGATACTGACATTGCTGCAGTGATCAGCTACACCAAAAACAACTGGTCCAACAAGACTGGGCAGCTGGTTCAGCCTGCCGAAGTCAAGGCCGCACGTTAATCGCATCGCGTTTAGAAGGAATACAACATGAGCGCAGTTCTGGATTCTCACGGTCACGTCGCAGGTCACGATGACCACCACGGCGCACCGCACGGTTGGCGTCGTTGGGTGTTTGCCACCAACCACAAAGACATTGGTACGCTTTATCTTTTGTTCGCATTCGCCATGCTGATGGCGGGTGGCGTTTTGGCTTTGCTGATTCGCGCTGAATTGTTCAGACCTGGCCTTCAATTGGTCAACCCTGAATTGTTCAACCAACTCACCACCATGCACGGTCTGATCATGGTGTTTGGCGCCATCATGCCGGCCTTTGTGGGTTTTGCCAACTGGATGATTCCATTGCAAATTGGCGCGTCTGACATGGCCTTTGCCCGCATGAACAACTTCAGCTTCTGGCTGATGATTCCTGCGGCTGTGACCTTGGTCAGCTCCTTCTTCATGCCCGGCGGCGCTCCCGCTGCGGGCTGGACGCTCTATGCGCCCTTGACCCTGCAAATGGGTCCCTCGATGGATGCGGGTATTTTTGCCATGCACATCTTGGGTGCTTCATCCATCATGGGTTCGATCAACATCATCGTCACGATTTTGAACATGCGCGCCCCCGGCATGACCTTGATGAAGATGCCTATGTTCGTGTGGACTTGGTTGATCACTGCGTATTTGTTGATTGCCGTGATGCCCGTGTTGGCCGGCGCGATCACCATGACGCTGACCGATCGCCACTTTGGCACGACCTTCTTCAATCCCGCAGGCGGTGGCGATCCGATCATGTACCAGCACATTTTCTGGTTCTTCGGTCACCCCGAGGTCTACATCATGATCTTGCCCGCGTTTGGCATCATCAGCCAAATCGTGCCTGCCTTTGCGCGTAAAAAACTGTTCGGCTATGCCTCGATGGTTTACGCCACCTCGTCGATTGCGATTTTGTCCTTCATCGTCTGGGCGCACCACATGTATGCCACCGGCATGCCTGTGACGGGTCAGCTCTTTTTCATGTACGCCACCATGTTGATCTCTGTGCCCACGGGCGTGAAGGTGTTCAACTGGATCGCCACCATGTGGAAAGGCTCCATGACCTTTGAAACCCCCATGTTGTTTGCAGTGGGCTTCATCTTTGTGTTCACCATGGGCGGCTTCACAGGTTTGATTTTGTCCATGGCGCCAATTGACGTGCAAATGCAAGACACCTACTACGTCGTGGCTCACTTCCACTATGTGTTGGTGGCGGGTTCGTTGTTTGCCATGTTCGCTGGTTTTTACTACTGGTCGCCCAAATGGACGGGCGTGATGTACAACGAAACGCGCGGCAAGATTCACTTCTGGATGACTTTGATTTCCTTCAACGTCACCTTCTTCCCGATGCACTTCTTGGGCTTGGCCGGTATGCCCCGTCGCTATGCTGACTACCCCATGCAGTTTGCCGATTTCAATGCGCTGGCTTCAGTGGGTGCATTCATCTTCGGCTTCACGCAGGTGTATTTCTTCTTGTTCGTGGTTTTGCCCACCATGCGTGGTCATGGTGCCAAAGCGCCCCAAAAACCTTGGGAAGCTGCGGAAGGCTTGGAGTGGGAAGTTCCTTCCCCTGCACCTTTCCACACCTTTGAGAATCCACCCAAGTTGGACGCCACAGCAACCCGTGTGATTGGCTGAACATGATGACGCCCGAACAACGCAAACAAAACCTTCGCATGGGGCTGATTTTGGCCTCGGTGGCGGTGGTGTTCTTTGTTGGTTTCTTTGCCAAAGTGATTTGGTTGAACCAATAAAACACCATGATGAGTTTTCGCGCCAATGCTTTGATGCTGAGAAAGCTGTTGTTTGTTGCAGCAGCGATGTTCGCTTTTGGTTATGCCTTGGTTCCGATGTACAAGGCCATTTGCGAATTCACCGGCGTTAATGTGTTGGCTTTGGGCGAGCGCGAAGTGGCTGGTGCGGGCGGTGCCCGAGCCAGTCTCTCGGCCAATACGCAAATTGATTATTCGCGCACCATCACGGTGGAGTTCGATGCCAATGCGCGAGGCCCTTGGAGCTTTCGTCCACAAAGCCGTTCAATGCAAGTGCATCCCGGTGAATTAACCACCGTGATGTATGAGTTTCAGAATACGCAAAACCGCGTGATGTCGGCTCAAGCTATTCCTAGCTATGCCCCTCGTCAAGCGGCAGCGCATTTCAACAAGTTGGAGTGTTTTTGTTTCAATCAATACACCTTGGCGCCCGGCGAAAAAAAGAGCTGGCCTGTGGTGTTTGTGATTGATTCCAAACTCTCCAAAGATGTCAACACCATCACCTTGTCATACACCTTCTTTGAAGTGGGTTCTAAAACGCCTGCTGCGCCGACTTCCACATTGGATGGCAAAGGCGTGGGTATATGAGCAAACAAGGGTCGGTGTGGAGAGCTATGGTCGCTGTGGCTTGGTCTTTTTTAGGAATTCGCAAAAGTAGTGAGTTTCAAAAAGACATTGACCGAATCACGCCTTTGCATGTGCTGGGTGTGGGTTTGGTAGCCGCATTGTTGTTTGTGATTGGCTTGATCGTTTTGGTCAATCTGGTCGTTGCAAAATAAAAAAGGAGCAGAGATGAGTAGCACCTCGCATGGCACAACGCCTTATTACTTCGTACCGCACGCGTCGCGCCATCCGGCGATGGCAGCGTTGGGATTGTTTTTCGTGATTTTGGGCGCTGGGCAATGGGTCAACGGCGTGGACTGGGGCAAGTATTCCTTGTTGTTTGGTCTGATTTTTTGGTTGGGCGTGCTCTACCAATGGTTTGGTGACGCCATCGCGGAGAGCGAGGGCGGCATGTTTGGCCACAAGGTCGATTTGTCTTATCGCTGGAGCATGAGCTGGTTCATCTTCTCTGAGGTCATGTTCTTTGGTGCCTTCTTCTCCGCCTTGTGGTGGGCACGTTCGCATTCCTTGCCATCTTTGGGTAGCTTGGACAACGCATTGCTGTGGCCAAATTTCAAAGCGGTGTGGCCGACATTGGCTGCAGGCGTAACGGCCTCGCCAGGCGGCACGGTTGAGCCCTTTGAGACCATGACGCCGTTTTGGTTGCCCACGATCAACACAGGTTTGCTGTTGAGCTCAGGCGTGACCTTGACCATTGCTCACCATGCCTTGATTGAAAACAAGCGCGACTTGACTCTTAAATTCATGTGGCTGACTGTGGCTCTGGGTGTGACTTTCTTGTTCGTGCAGGGCTACGAATACCACCATGCCTACACAGAAATGAACCTCAAATTGAGTTCTGGTGTCTATGGCTCGACCTTCTTCATGCTGACTGGCTTTCACGGCTTTCACGTGTTTTTGGGTATGTTGATGCTCTTGGTTATGACCTTGCGCATCAAAAAAGGCCATTTCACGCCTGAGCGTCACTTCGGTTTTGAAGGCGCTGCTTGGTACTGGCACTTTGTGGACGTGGTTTGGTTGGGTCTCTACATCTTGGTGTATTGGATGTAAGCGCGACCAGTCAATCGCAAAGGCCGCAGCTGCGGCCTTTGTTGTTTGAGCGAGCCTAACAACAAAGGCCCGGAGGCGGTTCTTTATTGGCCAGGCGCAATGCCAGTGGGCTGGAGATAGCCTAAATGCCAGCCAATCAACACGCAAATAAACAGCAAGATGGACAAGCCGACACGGATTCCCAAAGCCTTGACCATGCGGCCAGATTTAGAGCTTTGACCCTGTGCGCCGTTACGCATCATAAAGACCAGTGCTGAAGCAAGGCTGGCAAAGATGCCTAAAAAAGCAAGTGCGACAATGAATTTCATGCCTTCCATTATCTTCGCTTCTCAATTCCGCTCGCGTGCGTGGATTACCCTAGTGACTTGCTTAGGCGTGGCGGTGACTCTGCGCCTTGGTTTTTGGCAAATCTCACGCGCACATGAGAAGCAGGCAATACACAACGCCATTGCAGCGCAGCAACAAGCGCCTGCGCTGAACATGCAAGCTTTGTTAAGCCAACCGCAAGCATTTGGTCAAACCTACCGCAGCGTCGCTTTGCAAGGCGAGTGGTTGGGGCAGTGGACGGTGTATTTGGATAACCGCCAAATGAAGGGCCAAGTCGGATTTTGGGTGCTCACACCACTGCGTTTGGATGCCACTCATACGGTGCTGGTGCAACGCGGTTGGGTTGCGCGTAACTTTGAAGACAGAAATAAGTTGGCCCCCGTTAACACTCCCAGTGGCTTGGTTCAAGTCAATGGTCGCCTTATTCCTCCTCCTTCCGAGTTATTCGCTCTATCCTCTGGCGATTCGGGGCAAGAGCCCAGTCTTGCAGTCTCGCGAATTCGGCAAAATCTGAATATGAGTCAATTTGCGCAGGAAACTGGTCTTGACTTCAACGCAGTAGTTTTGCAAACGCAAGCCGATGCTGATGGACTTCGCCGCGACTGGCCTGAAATCAGCACAGGTGTTGAAAAGCACTGGGGCTACGCCTTCCAATGGTTTGCAATGGCGGCCACGCAAGTCTTGCTTTATTTTTGGTTTCAATGGATTAAACCTTATCGTCATGCAACAAAACAATCACCCAGATAGCCAGCAGCCCTTGGGTATGACGGTCTATGACCTTCCCAGCCCCAATGCACTTGCGCAGAATGATGCAAAACGCACAGCAGGCGGGCGCTTGCGCATGTTGCTGGTCGCCTTGGTATGCGCTGCGCCAGTCGTGGCTTCATATTTCACTTATTACGTGGTCAGACCCGAAGGTCGGCGCAACTTCGGGGAGTTGATTCAACCCACACGCCCTTTGCCCGATGTCGTCGCACTTCAATTGGATGGCCGTAAAGTTGCGTTGCCAACTCTCAAGGGGCAATGGCTTTTCATCAGTGTTTTCGGTGGCGATTGCGATGCAAGCTGTCAACAAACCTTGTATATACAACGTCAAATCTTGACCGGTTTGGGCAAAGAAAAACCGCGTACCGAATGGGTGTGGTTGGTGAGCGATGATCAGGCTGTGCCTCAAGCAATTCAACCCGGATTGCAAGAAGCCACGGTGTTGCGCGTGGATGCTGGCGTCCTCAAGCATTGGTTTGAGCCTGCAGCGGGGCAGCAGTTGTCAGATAGTCTGTATTTGGTCGACCCCATGGGCGAGTGGATGATGCGCTTTCCTGCCAAACTCGACACCGAGTCTGCCGTCAAGGTCAAACGCGATTTAGAGCGTTTGCTGCGTGCCTCCGCAGCTTGGGATGAGGCAGGGCGCTGAAGCTGCATGATGTCCAACACACTTTTCAATTTGCAGCCTGTACTGCATCTTTTGCTGACAGCTTTGGTGCTGGCAGTGGTTCCGCTGAGCTGGATTTGGTTGCGTCATGCGCACACCAGCGTTTCGCAGCGCATCCATTTACTCACGCTTTTGACACTTTTCTTGACCTTCGATTTGGTCTTGTTTGGTTCCTTTACCCGTTTGACTGATTCGGGCCTAGGCTGCCCTGATTGGCCTGGATGCTATGGTTTTGCCAGTCCCTTGGGTGCGCACAGTGATATTGCACAAGCACAAACAGAAATGCCGACGGGACCGGTCACACACACCAAAGCGTGGATCGAGATGGTGCATCGCTACTTGGCAATGACGGTGGGAGGTTTGATCTTGACCTTGGCGGTGTTTGCTTGGGTCCGGCGATTCAAAGGCGATAAGCAGTCCCAAGTTTTGTGGCCGAGCGTGACGCTGCTGTGGGTGTGCGTGCAAGGTGCATTTGGTGCGCTCACGGTCACCATGAAGCTGTTTCCCCTGATTGTCAGCTTGCATTTGATGGGTGGCATTACCTTGTTGGGACTCTTGTTCGTTCAGTCCAAGCAGTCACACCCCAGGCTGATGCCACCTGCCGCACGAATCAAGGTAGTCGTGGGTTTGGCGCTGCTGGTGATACAAATATTTTTGGGTGCTTGGGTGAGCACCAATTACGCCGTCTTGGCGTGCGACACCTTCCCCTTGTGCCAAAACACCCTGTGGCCGCAGATGGATTTCGCGCAAGCCTTCGCGCTTTGGCGCCCGCTGGGCATGACTGCTGATGGACAGGTGTTGAGCTTTCAAGCTTTGACCGCTATTCATATGCTGCATCGCATGTTTGCTATGTTGGTTTTTGTGTACTTGACTTATTTGGCTTGGCAAGTGTGCAAACCCACCCAGCAACCTCAAACGAGTGCAAGGCGTTATGGCCGATGGCTGGCCGCCCTTTTAGTGTTGCAAGTCGTAACCGGTGTCTCCAACGTCGTTCTGGGTTGGCCACTATTTGCGGCTGTATTGCACACGGGCGGCGCGGCTGCATTGTGTGTGGTTTTGATTGGATTGCTCTTATGAACAATGTTCAAACTTTTGGCTCTCGTTGGCGTCAATTCAATGCCTTGACCAAGCCGCGTGTCATTCAGTTGATTGTGTTTTGCGCTTTGATCGGTATGGTGCTAGCTGTGCCGGGCGTGCCCTCATGGCCTGAAATTCAACTCGCTGCGTGGGCGTGTTTGGGCATATGGCTGGTCGCTGGCGCCGCTGCCGCATTCAATTGCTTGGTGGAAAAAAGCATAGACGCCCAAATGCGCCGCACCGCATGGCGGCCCACTGCTAACGGCGAATTGAGTGATTGGCAGGCATTGAGCTTCTCGGCCATCATGTGTGCTTTGGGATCATTCGTGCTCTACAACTTCGTCAATCCTTTGACCATGTGGCTGACCTTTGCCACCTTTGTCGGTTACGCCGTGATTTACACCGTGATTTTGAAACCCCTGACGCCCCAAAATATTGTGATTGGTGGCGCATCAGGTGCCATGCCGCCCGTGCTCGGCTGGGCAGCGATGACCGGCGATGTGGGACCCGAAGCATTGATCTTGTTTTTGATCATCTTCTTGTGGACGCCGCCACATTTTTGGTCGCTTGCGCTCTACCGTGTGGAAGACTATCGCAAATCGGGCTTGCCCATGTTGCCAGTCACTCACGGCAACGAGTTCACCCGTTTGCAAATTTTGCTCTACACATTTATTTTGCTGGCTGCTTGCATGATGCCCTTCATTTACAGCATGAGCGGCTGGTTGTATTTGGTGGTTGCCTTGGTGCTGAGTTTTGGCTTTTGTGGTTATGCTTGGGCTCTTTGGCGAAATTACTCTGATGCGCTCTCGCGCAAGACTTTTCGCTTTTCCTTGATTCATTTGAGTGTCTTGTTTGCAGCGCTCTTGGTTGACCATTACGTGTGAGGTGTGTGTGAAAAAATGGTTATCGGTTGTTGGCTTGGCCTTGGTTGTGATGTTGAGTGGTTGCGACAGTGCCAAGCCGCAGTTCAAAGCGGTGGACATCACGGGTGCAGACTATGCACAGGGCTTCACACTGGCAGACTTCAATGGACAAACACATAGCCTGTCCGATTTCAAAGGCAAAGTGGTGGTGCTCTTTTTTGGTTACACCCAATGCCCAGATGTCTGCCCAACCACCTTAAGTGAGTTGGTCGAGGCTAAAAAATTGTTAGGCGCGAATGGCGATAAATTGCAAGGCGTCTTCGTCACACTCGACCCTGAACGCGATACGGCTGAGTTGTTGAAAAACTATGTCACCAACTTTGATCCGAGCTTTGTCGCCTTTGTGCCCACGCTGGCGCAATTGCCTGCCTTGGGCAAAGACTTCAAGCTGTATTTCCAAAAGGTTCAAGGCAAAACGCCTGGAAGCTATACCTTGGATCACACCGCCGCCAGCTACGTGTACGACCCGCAAGGCAAGCTGCGCTTGTTTGTGCGATACGGCAGTGGTGCGCAAGCGTTGGCGCAAGACGTTTCTTTGCTACTCAAATAAAAAAGGCCGCTTCAGCGGCCTTTTTCTATGCAGTGGAAACAATCAACTTGAAAATCTGATCCAGCAGTTCAAGCGTATTCGATCAAGGCAGCCTTCATTTTCTTCATAGCTGCCACTTCAATTTGTCGAATCCGCTCGGCGCTCACACCGTATTCGGCGGCTAACTCGTGCAGCGTCATCCCGCCCGTGCCGTTGTCCTGCACTTTGAGCCAGCGCTCTTCAACGATGCGTCGGCTGCGTTCATCCAAGACGTTTAACGCGGCGCTGATGCCATCGCTGGCCAAGATGTCGCGCTGATGCGCCGCAATCATGGCCGTGGGTTCGTGGCTGGCGTCGGTGAGGTATGAAATGGGACCAAATGCTTCGTCGCCATCGTCGTTCGATGAAGGATCGAGCAGCGTGTCTCCGCCCGCCATGCGCATTTCCATTTCAATGACTTCTTCGCGCTTGACGTTGAGCTTTTGCGCCACTTCGTCAATTTCATGGTCATTGAGGCTGTCGCGGTGCGTGTCTGCGTCTAAGGCATCGGCTTTGAAGCCTTGTTTCATAGAGCGCAAATTGAAAAATAATTTGCGTTGCGCCTTGGTCGTTGCCAGCTTGACCATGCGCCAGTTTTTCAAAATATATTCGTGAATTTCAGCCTTGATCCAGTGCATGGCATAGCTCACCAAGCGCACGCCTTGGTCGGGGTCAAAGCGTTTGACGGCTTTCATCAAGCCGACGTTGCCTTCTTGAATCAAATCGGCATGGGGCAGACCGTAGCCCAAATATTGGCGCGAGACCGACACCACCAAGCGCAAGTGCGACAACACCAGTTTTCCGGCGGCTTCGAGGTCGTTTTCATCGCGCAGCTTGCGGGCGAATTCTTGTTCTTGTTCGAGGGTGAGCATGGGTAAGCGTTTGGCCGCCGAAATGTAGGCGGCCAAATTACCCAAAGGAGGCACCAAGGCCCAAGGATTTGTAACGGTGATATTGGCTGATGTCAATGTCGTCATAGGCGTCCTTTCGAAGAACCCCTTTATATTAGCACTCTTACGGATCGAGTGCTAAATTTTGTTAAAACACGTCAAGAAACTAGGGTTTACCCAGGATGGACGTCGAGATCGTGAAAACCACCCAAGACGCACCATATGCCAGGGCAAACAAATAGCCGGCTGTGATGAGTGGGAATTTCCAGCTGCCTGTTTCCCGCCGTATCGCCGCCAAAGTCGAAATGCACTGCGGTGCAAACACAAACCAAGTCAACAGCGACAAAGCGGTGGGCAAGGACCAGTCTTGGGCAATCAGGGGCTGGAGTAATTGCGTGGAAGTCTCGCCAGCAGCCGACAAAGAGTAAACCGTTGCCAAAGAGCTGACCATCACTTCGCGTGCGGCCAAGCCCGGCACCAGCGAGAGGCTGATTTGCCAGTTAAAGCCAATCGGCGCAAACAATATGCTTAGGCCGTGGCCAATCCAGCCCGCAATGCTGTATTCAATGGCTGCCCCAGTCGCTTGAGGCGGTGGCGCA
>CAILCI010000069.1 GCA_903832625.1 uncultured Burkholderiales bacterium
ACTGAACATCGTTCTTTGAGCTTGGCTCTCCTTTTCGCTAAATAAAAGAAAAGGAGACCGCGATGCGTCTTGATGAATTCGCCAATGCAGAAGACCAAATGGCTTTATGGAAGCTGATTAACGACAACGTCTGGCAAGCAATAGAAACCCAACGTCAGCAACAGGCTAGGGAGGCTCAGGCTAAAGCTGCCAAGGCCAAGCTGAAACTACGCAAGGGTCGTAAAGGGGTTGCTCCAAAAATCAGCATACCTAAGGTAGGCCCCAAGCCACCCCCACCAAAAAAGCCAGAGGCCCCAGCCAACCCCCAGCAGGCTAAGACCCAACCCCCACAGAGGGTTACTCAGGCTCAGCAGCTAGCTATGAGACAGCAGGGTGCTTTGCCGCAAGCCCGTCAAGTTGCTCAGCCACCAGTAAATCCGTCTTTAGAGCCGAAAGACGGGGTATTTGCCCCAGATATAGCGCAAAAAAAATTCCGAGCTTCGTGGTGACGACAGGCATAGCAAAAATGGTTTGCACTCGCACTAGTCATTGATTGCTTGAGCATCAGTCATCCTGAAATGAATTCTGGAAACATTAGCTTGAAGAGCTCTAGTGTTTGAGGTGTAAGGTTTTTTATATCTGGAACATGCAGCTCATCATGCGGCACTAAGATCTTGGCGTAATAGGCCTCAAATACACGTTTAACTATTCCAGGAGAAACTAATTCTTTGTCATATCCCGGCGCAAAACCCAGCAGTTTATAGCCAGAGCGTTCGAATGCCATTTGCATGTGTGGGGTTTTTAATGTGCACATTGAGTATATGAACCCTGCACCCATCAGCCTTCCTAGTGCTTCGCCAAACTTCATGCCTACTGTGCCCAATCCAGCTGATCTATGAGTAGGGTTAACTACTCCAAATCGGGCATATACCGCTTGAGGTGACTCCTCCCAATCCCAAGAAATAAATCCTGCAAACTCTGAATCTTTCCAGAGCATCAACACAAACAATGATTTATCTGGTTCACCTTCTAAAGTTGCATCATTTTCATAAAACTCTGGGGTGAGGTAGCAACTTGCGCCACCAACGGAAACATCTGGATACCAATTCTGAATGGAGTGAATTAGAAGAGGTATGTCTTTTCGATTTAGTTGAGTTCCTATGTAACCCTCTGGGAGTGATACATATTGCTCAATTTCCGATATCTGGGGCCATTTCATTGTTTTTCCATAGGACAGCCATGAGGGTTCCGTTTCTAACATTGCTTACTATTCAAAACAATAGGTAATACGTTAAACGCCCTATGTGCTGCTCGTTAAATTTACGTTACTGAGGCGGCTTCGGCGTATTTTTTGCCGGTGTTGTGCAGGTGATTTGAGTGCCACTTAAGCCCGTTTAAGCGCCAGTCACGCAAACACGTTGTCGGTTTAACCGACAACTGGCTGGTAGGGTCTATCTAAAGTTCCGCGTTAACCCCATCCCTAGCTTCAGAGAGCATCATTTTGCAAGTCTTGGCAGGCAATGACTTGCGTGGCCTTGGAAGCCACCGCCTCTATTTCCACACGTTTAATTAGATCCGTCAGCAATTCATGCTGAATGAACTGGCTGACCAAGCCATCAGATGGACCACTAGACAGCATGAGTTAGGTCGTCAACATCAAACTTCGCTGCAAATAGTGTGGACAGGTTGAGTGGAATTTCAGAGTAAACCCCAGTGAGATTTTTTACAAAACCTATTACATTGCCAAAACCAAAGGCGTTAAATTGAATTTTGTGCTTCATATCGAAGCGCAGCTTTTTAACTTAAAAGGTTCAATATGGCACAAATGATTTCTCAAGTTGTTTTCAAACCCAACCCAGGTGCCGACTTGGCAAAGTTGATGGAGTTGGTGGCAGAAAGTGCCGCCATCTGGAGAAAGCATGGCGCTGAAGTTTCAATATGGGCTGTTTCTGGTGGGGAGGTAGGCAACATGGTTTTTGCCACTCGGTATGACAGCTATGAAGCCTATGGCAAATGCACTGATGCTGTGTATGCGGATCCTGCATTTCAAGCATGGCAAGCAAAAGGAACTGCCAGCGGTTTGAGCACTTGGGTTCGCAGCAACTTAGCGCGCCAATTACCTATCTAAAACGGAGAAAAATCATGGCTATGTATCTTGTTCGCTCTCGCTACACACCTACCGCTTTTCAGGGCATGCTTGCAGAACCTACCGATAGAGGAGAGGCTGCAAAAGCGCTTTTTAAATCCTTGGGCCTCAAAACACATGAAATATTTTTTTCAATATCAAATGGCAGCATAGTTTGTCTAATTGAAGGAACTGCTGAGCAAATTACACAAGCGCAAATGATCACCATGTCAAGCGGTGCCTTCTCAGAGATTCACGTAGAAGAATTAATTTCAACCAAAGCAGCGAAAACAGCGATGATGAATGCGGGCGCCAAAGTAGCCAAGTACAAAGCGCCAAATAAATAATCAGTTTGTCTGCTCTGCACCAAATTCAAGAAGAGCAAGCTGTCGTGTAAGACGACACTTGCCGACCAATTTAAGCCGAAAGCACTTTTGCGATAAACATGTGCATGACCTTAAGTCCACCTCAAACCCAACCTTGTCGCCACACAGTGGCATCCTGAAGTTCGCGCCACGAAATGATTTGCGTGGCTTTCGAAAAAACTGCTTCAATTTCTACCAATTCGATTGGATCGGTGGGAGGCTCCGGCTGAATGACCTTGCTGACCAAGAAATGTTTTTGTTTGGCAACAGCTTTCACAGCTGTCCATTTGGTCAACAGCAGTTTCTTGGCATTGAGCGAATTCATCTCTGATGGCCTTTAAGGTTTTTCTTTGATTTCACGTGCTACAGCTTGCCCCAACTCAATCACCGCCATCGCGTAATAGCTGCTCCAGTTGCTGCTTGCAATTCCATTTGTGCGCCAGTTGGCCAAATCGCTTGTCGGTTAACCCGACAACTTAGTAGCAGGGCAACTTGACATAGCTAACTGCAGTCCAGAGATTTGAGTTGTTCTAGCGGCATGCCCTTGAAAATTAAAGGACTCATGACCTAGCCTAAATCTCGATTTTTGAGCGCCCAAATCAGTTCCGAGGGGTACTCCATGACCCCCGCCAAAAACAGCGTCTTGGGTCGTCACAAAGGCTCATCGCACAGGTGCTCTACAGAAAATTTAGCTCACCAAATAAGTGAACTACTCCAGTAGCTAGCCAAAGAAAGTTTGAGAATTTAGAGGGTTGGTTTTGCACAGCGTGGAGGGCATTTTTTTGTTACCTTGCTGCTATCTGCATGTTTACTTGGTAGTACTAAGGGTTTCAAATTTTTGAGTCCCCTGCGTCTACCAATTTCACCACCCGGGCACTGGAGAGACCGATATTATGACACAGTTTTGAAGGCTTTTGGCCGCCCGATGCGTCAATCCAAGAATCAATCCATCCGCTTGAGCCAATAGTCCGCACTGAGTTGACGCAAAGGCAAGACCCACACGATGCACAGCATCAACCCCCAATACCAATGGTCATTCAACGCCACAGGACTGTCTTTGAGCGTGTCGTAATACGCCAAAACCGCCACGCCGTTGAGCACAAACAAACCCAAGGCCGACAAGCGGGTGAGCAAGCCCAACACCAGCATCACCGACAAACCCAATTCCGCGCCCGTGGCCAAATAAGCCGCCAACTCAGGGGGCAAAAACGGCACTTTGTATTCTTCTTGGAACAAAAACAAGGTCGAGCCCCAATCGCTCACTTTGACCCAGCCGGATGAGAAAAATACCTTGGCCAAAGTCAGGCGCAGCAAAAAGTCGGCAACCAGTGCAATCTTGTCAGATACGCCGCTCCAAGACGAGTCCAAAACAGCCAAGCCTTTGCGTGCTTGTGTGAGGCTAAAAATCATGATGAATCCTTCGAATGTAAAAAACTAAACCTGAACCTGAACCAACAACTCGTCCTTGACCCAACCTTTGAGCCAACTGGCAACTCGTGGTGCCACTTGTGCCTCAGGTGTTTCGTCTTCGTTGTTTTCCAATTGCTGCTCGCACAATTGCGCAAAGCTCGCGCCTTCGGCGATGCGTTGCAAGGCTTTGAATTCCTGCGCATCGGCGCTGCGCCATTGGGTCGATTGATCGCTGCTGCGCCACACCAACCAATGCATAGGTGCTCTGGTGGGCGCGGGCGGCGGAGCGTTGGCGTCGGCCATCAAGGCTTGCCAAACTTCCAGCGCATTCCATGTCAAGCGCAAACGGCTGACCGAAGGGTGCAGATGAAATTGCAAATTCACCCATTCATCCGCAGGCAGTTGCGCGAGCTCTGTCTCGCTCCAGCGCTTGGCGTCAGCCGCGTCAACCGTGTGCCGCAGCGACCATTCAAACCTGGCCAAGTCGGCCAGAACCGGAAGCGCACTGAACGGTTCGAATTGCCCCAAGTAATGCGCAAGATCGTGACCAAACCAGCGAATGGACGCATGTGCAGGCGGCGACGCCGCCACCATGTGCAAACCCAATTGAGAAAACACCACGTCGCCCAACACCAAATGCAGCACGGGATAGTTGGTGCGCAAAGCCTCAATCAAGCGCAGGCGATAAGCGTTTTGGTAAATCGCGAGTTTGTGCGCGTGTCTTTCTTCATCAAGTATTGGGTCGTCACAGCTCGCGGCATGCAGATGTGGGTTGGCGTCAAGAATGCTTAACTGCAAGGATTCTTGCCACTCACGCAACTTCATAATCGGCTTCCAAGGCTTGTAGAAAATCGCGCGCTTGCCCCAACTCGTCCAATAACTCTTGCAGCGGTGGAATGTTGTCGTCGCGCTCAATCATGGTGGGGATATGCCCCCACAGCTTGACGGCCTGGCCATAGAGTTGCCAGACATCGGTGCAGACAGGCTGGTCGTGGGTGTCCACACAAAACTCGCCCGAATAGGTATGTCCCGCCAAATGAATTTGTCGAATGCGATCTGCAGGCAGGGCTTTGAGATAGTCCATCGCGTCAAATCCGTGATTGCGCGATGAGACAAAAATATTGTTCACGTCCACCAACAAGCCGCACTGCGCTTCTTGTGCCACCGCGCGCACAAATTCCCATTCTTTGAGCGGCGCTTGCGCTTGCAAATAGCTGGAGAGGTTTTCTACCACCAGTTCGCGGCCTAAAAAATCTTGCACGTCTTGAATGCGTTTGGCGACGTGGCGAATGGTCTCTTCGGTGTAGGGCAGCGGCAACAAGTCGTGCATTCGATGCTGGTTCACGCCCGTCCAGCACAAGTGGTCAGAAATGATGTGCGGTTCGACGCGCTGCGCCAAGGCTTTGATGGCGGACAAATAGCTCCAATCCAAAGCGTCGCTGGAGCCGATATTGAGCGCCACGCCGTGCATGGCCACTGGGTAGTCTTGCCGAATGGCGTCTAAAAAATACAAAGGCTTGCCGCCTGGCACCAAATAGTTGTCTGACAAAATTTCCAGCCAATCCAATGGCTGCGAGCCTGCCAAAAAGTCTTGATAATGTTCTGGGCGTAGACCCAATCCCAAGCCAGAAAGTGCAGTTGTCATGGGTATAAAAAGCGAAAGATTGAAAACTTCAAAGGGCTGAACGTTGTCACGTCAGCCCTTGAACTCATGAAGAGAAAAAATTATTGGGTCACAGTGCCACCAGCTTTGGTGCATTCGGCGGCGCTGGGTGACAAGATCCAACCATGGCCTTTGCAGCTGTTTTGACCAGCACAAGCGCTAGAAGCAGTTTTGCACTGTGAAGTGCCTTTGCAGCTGTTGATGCCAGAACAATGCACTTTGGCGTCGCCAGCAGCGTGTGCGGCAGGAGCGGCAACGGTTGCGAACAAAGATGCAATGCTCAAAGCCAGTGCGGTTGATTTTTTCATGAAGAACTCCATCGAGATGTTTGTATGGCGAAATTGCCAGTGATGCGTTTTGCGCGCCACATAGTTCGTGAATAAGTTGCATTCGGTTACAAAGATAAATATTTTTTTAAGATGTAACCAAAGCGGATTTTTTGACGAACTCTGTTTTAATTGCGAGCATGGTTTCCAAGCAATCGACTGAGCCTCGTTCCAAGTTAGAAGAAGAGTTATCCAACTTGTTCCTTCTGGGATTGAAAGGCGAAAAACAAGAGTACAAACATTTTCTGAATGTCTTGAGCAAGTACTTGCGGGGCTATTTCTACAAAAAAATGCAAAGCGCCCCCGACTTCGTAGAAGACTTGGTGCAAGAGGTATTGATCGCGGTGCATAACAAGCGTCACACCTATGAGCCGCAAGAGCCTCTCACGCCTTGGCTTCATGCCATTGCCAAGTACAAGTACGTGGATTTTCTGCGTGCCAAAAAGAACGAGCATTTGAATGACTCACTGGATGACAGCCAAGAGTTGTGGGTGGAAGAAATTCCGCAAGCCTTTGAGTCCCATACCGACTTGACTTTGCTGATGTCTGATTTGCCCGAGTCTCATCGCGTGGCGATTGAGCTCACCAAAATCAACGGCCTGTCTGTCAAAGATGCCGCCCAGATGTCGGGTTTGAGCGAGTCAGCCATCAAGGTCGGCGTGCATCGCGGTTTGAAGAAATTGGCGACTTTGATAAGGAAGTCACATGAAAACACATGATTTGATCGATGTTTTGTCGCTGGACGACACCCCCGCCAATGTGCAATGGATGCAGCGCAGGGTTGGGCCTGCCGTGCTGCTGGCGGCGTTGCTGTGCTTGCTGATCGCCGAAACCCTGTGGTCTGTGCGCTCTGACATGCAAGAGGCCGTGCTGCTGGCGGCGTTTTGGTTCAAACTGGGTTTTGCCGTGAGTTTGGCGCTGATCGCTGCGTGGGCCTTGCCCAGCGCCGCGCGGCCTGTGGGCTTACACATTCAACGGGTTTGGTATTTGCTGCTGCCTGTGGTGGTGATTTGGGTGCGGGCAGTTGGGGTGATTTTGGATGCGCCAGCGGCCGATTTACCCACGCTTGTGTATGGGCAGACTTGGCAAAAGTGCTCTCTGTTGATCGTCGCGCTGGCGCTGCCCTTGTTGGTCGCCAGCTTGTGGGCTTGCAAAGAAGCTGCGCCGAGCAAGCCTCGGTTAACGGGTTTTGTGCTTGGCGTGTTGTCGGGCGCGATTGCGGCGAGCATTTACAGCCTCCACTGCGTGGAAATGTCGGCGTTTTTCATTGGCATTTGGTATGCATTGGGCATTTTGGTGACAGGCTTGCTGGGGCTTTTCTTGGGCGGACGGGTGCTGCGCTGGTAGCATGGCTTGAGACATCCAAGCCAATTTTTTCAATAGGCTGTGCGTTCACAGGCTTTGTTTATGGCACAGTTTAGCTATGACCCTCAAGAACAACTATCCCACCATCGAAGACGCGATTGGTAAAACGCCCTTAGTCGCTTTGCAACGCATTGGCGCGGCAAACAACGCGGCCAAAAACAATGTCATTTTGGGCAAGCTCGAAGGCAACAACCCTGCAGGGTCGGTCAAAGATCGCCCCGCGTTGTCCATGATTCAACGCGCCCAAGAACGCGGCGACATCGCGCCGGGCGACACCTTGATCGAAGCCACCTCAGGCAACACTGGCATCGCTTTGGCGATGGCGGCGGCCATCAAGGGCTATCGCATGGTGCTCATCATGCCCGAGGACTTGTCCATCGAGCGCGCGCAAACCATGAAGGCTTTTGGCGCAGAACTCATCTTGACGCCCAAAAGCGGCGGCATGGAATACGCCCGCGATTTGGCCGAACGCATGCAGCGCGAAGGCAAAGGCCGCGTGCTCGACCAGTTCGCCAATGCCGACAACCCGCGCATCCATTACGAAACCACGGGGCCCGAAATTTGGCAAGACACAGCAGGGCGCGTCACCCACTTTGTCAGCGCCATGGGCACGACTGGCACCATCACGGGCGTGTCGCGGTTTTTGAAAGAAAAAAATCCCGCCATTCGAATCATTGGCGCGCAACCCAGCGAAGGCTCGCGCATTCCGGGCATTCGCAAATGGCCGCAAGAATATTTGCCCAAAATTTACGATCCCTCGCATGTGGACGAATTGGTCTATGTCAGCCAAGACGATGCCGAGGACATGTGCCGTCGCTTGGCGCGTGAAGAGGGCATTTTTGCGGGTATCTCAGCCGCTGGCGCGTGTTGCGTGGCGCAGTGCATTGCCGAGCGCGTTGAGAACGCCACCATTGTGTTTGTGGTGTGCGACCGTGGCGACCGTTATTTGTCTACCGGAGTATTCCCCGCATGAGTTCATTTCGCTTTTGCCCGATGTGCGCCACCGAGTTGGCGCTGATTGCCAAAGAAGAAGATGGCGGCATGGTCGAGCGGCTGCGCTGCGCAGCTTGCGACTGGACGCATTGGAACAACCCCACGCCTGTGTTGGCAGGCATTGTGGAATACCAAGGTCAAATTTTGCTGGCACGTAATGCTGCATGGCCGGGTCGGCGCTTTGCCTTGATCACGGGTTTTATGGAAGCAGGCGAAACGCCCGAAGAAGGCATTGCCCGCGAAATTGCCGAAGAAACCAACTTGCACACCACCGCGCTCAAGCTGGTGGGCGTGTATGACTTTCAGCGCATGAACCAAGTCATCATTGCGTACCACGCCAAGGCCGAGGGCGAGATTCGCCTCTCGCCTGAGTTGGTGGAATACAAGCTGTATGCGCCTTCTGATGTGATTTGCTGGCCCGCAGGCACGGGTTACGCCATGGCCGATTGGCAACGCAGCGTGGGCATTGAGCCGCGCTTCATGGAATGGGCGCAACGCGAGGCTTTGACGCAGGAAGAAGAAAAATGAACTTCGACCAAGAGCTCGACACCCGAGGCTTGAATTGCCCGCTGCCAATTTTGAAAACCAAGAAAGCCTTGGCCACCTTGCAAAGCGGCCAAGTGATTCGCGTCGTCTCCACCGACCCTGGCTCGGTGCGCGACTTTGCGGCCTTTGCCAAACAAACGGGCAACGAACTGCTGTCGCAAGAGACGCTAGGCAGCGACTTTATCCACGTCCTCAAGCGGCGTTGAACGCCTTTAAGTAGTCGCGAAATTCAGCGCCAACTTCGGTGTGTTGCAGCGCCAATTCGACCGTGGCTTGCAAAAAGCCTTGCTTGCTGCCGCAGTCAAAGCGTTTGCCTTGGTAAGAATAGGCCAACACTTTTTCGGTGTTCAACAAGCCCGCAATGCCGTCGGTGAGTTGAATCTCGCCCTGCACGCCGCGTCCGCCCGCGCGAATTTGGTCGAACACTGCGGGCGTCAAAATGTAGCGTCCCGCCACGGCCAAGCGAGAAGGCGCAACATCGGCCTTGGGTTTTTCAACCATGTGCCGCACATTCACCAAACGCTCGCCAAATGCCTCGCCCGCCACGATGCCGTAGCGGTGCACTTGTTCGAGTGGCACTTCTTGCACCGCCAGCACGGACGCCTGAGTTTGGGCAAACACGTCGGCCATTTGCTTGAGCACGCCGGGGCCGCCTTGCAGGCCTTGCATCAAGTCGTCGGCCAAGAGCACGGCGAAGGGTTTGTTCTCCACCAAATGCTCGGCGCACAACACGGCATGACCCAAGCCCAGGGCGCGTGCTTGGCGCACATAGGTGCACTGCATGTCGCTGGGTTGCACGCTGCGCACCAGCTCTAGCAGCGCGGTTTTTTGGGCGGCTTGGAGTTCGGCTTCGAGTTCGTAGGCGGTGTCAAAGTGGTCTTCGATGGCGCGTTTGCTGCGTCCCGTGACAAACACCATGTGGCGAATGCCCGCTTCGTAGGCTTCTTCGACGGCGTATTGAATCAATGGTTTGTCCACCACGGGCAGCATTTCTTTGGGAGAGGCTTTGGTGGCGGGCAAAAAGCGTGTGCCCATGCCAGCAACAGGAAAAACAGCGGTGCGAAGTGAGTGCGGCATGGTCAGTTTCCGAGACGAGTCAGTTGTTGTTTGATTTTGTCCAAGGTGGCACTGAAATCGGCCACACGTTTTTTCTCTTGTTCAATGACGGCGGGCGGCGCTTTGGCGACAAAGGCTTCATTGCCCAGCTTGGCTGTGGCTTTGGTGATTTCGTTGTGCAGGCGGTCTGCTTCTTTGCTCAAACGGGCTTTTTCGGCGGCGACATCGACCTCGATGAACAGGCACAAGCGCAGCTCGCCCACCACCGCCACAGGTGCCGATTGCGCAGCGGCGGCCCACTGGGTTTCGTCGTCGAAAATTTTGACTTCGCTCAACTTGGCCAGCGACTTGAGCACCGCGCTCACGCTGTGCAAAAACGCCAACTCTTGCGCGTTGTTGGCCACGGCAAACAAAGGCAAGCGCGTGGCGGGTGAGACGTTCATTTCACCGCGCAAGTTGCGACAGGCATCGACCAAGCTTTTGAGTCGCGCGACATGGGCTTCGGCGCGTTCATCAATGCGCTCAAGTTGCGCCACGGGATACGCTGCAATGCTCACCGATGCGCCCGCACGCCCCGCCACAGGTGCGACTTTTTGCCACAACTCTTCGGTGATGAACGGGATGATGGGATGCGCCAAACGCAAAATGGTTTCGAGCGTGCGAATGAGTGTGCGGCGCGTGGCGCGTTGCTCTGCGTCGCCACCGGTTTGGATTTGCACTTTGGCGATTTCCAAATACCAATCGCAAAACTCGTTCCAGACAAAGTCGTAAATCGTGTTGGCCACGTTGTCCAAACGGTATTCGGCAAAGCCTTTGGCGACTTCGGCTTCTACGCGTTGCAACTGCGAGGCAATCCAACGGTCGGCTTGGCTGAACGACATGTAGCCGTGCATGGGGCCTGCGGCGGTGGCGTTGCCGGCGGCGTCTACGCCGGGTGCGCTGCATTCGGCTTTGGTGTGCTCTTTCAAGCCGCAGTCGTAGCCTTCGCAGTTCATCAAGACAAAGCGGGTGGCGTTCCAGAGTTTGTTGCAGAAGTTGCGATAGCCTTCGCAGCGCTTGCTGTCAAAGTTGATGCTGCGCCCCAATGACGCAAGCGCGGCAAAGGTGAAGCGCAGAGCGTCTGCGCCGTAGGCGGGAATGCCGTCGGGGAATTCTTTTTGGGTGTTTTTGCGCACTTGCGGCGCGGTCTCGGGCTTGCGCAGGCCTTGGGCGCGTTTGTCGAGCAAAGGCGCCAAGGCGATGCCGTCGATCAAGTCCACCGGGTCGAGCACGTTGCCTTCGGACTTGCTCATTTTTTTGCCTTGTGCGTCGCGCACCAAGCCGTGGATGTAGACGTGTTTGAAGGGGACGCGGCCTGTGAAATGGGTGGTCATCATGATCATTCGGGCGACCCAAAAGAAGATGATGTCGTAGCCGGTGACTAAGACGCTGCTGGGCAGGTAGAGGTCGTAGTCTGTGGTGGTGCTGCTGACGCTGCCGCTGCCGCTGCCGCTGCCGCTGCCGCTGCCGCTGCCGCTGCCGCTGCCGCCGCCCGCCGCTGCGGCTGCCGCTGCCGCTGCTGCTGCTGCCGATGCTGCTTACTACCACTGCCGTTGCCGCTGCCGCTGTTGCTGATG
>CAILCI010000070.1 GCA_903832625.1 uncultured Burkholderiales bacterium
CACGTTGGGTATTGGCCGACAAACTCGCCCATGCCGCCACCAAAATACACGCCAAACTGTGTGCGACCAACACCACCGATTCGTGGCGCGTCACCTCTTCTTCCAGGCGAGTGATCCAATCACCGCGCAGCGGGAAATCCCAGTTGTGTTGCTCCACACGGCGATAGCCGTGT
This sequence comes from uncultured Burkholderiales bacterium, assembly GCA_903832625.1. Taxonomy (GTDB): domain Bacteria; phylum Pseudomonadota; class Gammaproteobacteria; order Burkholderiales; family Burkholderiaceae_C; genus Limnohabitans. Next base: position 174 of record CAILCI010000070.1, read on the forward strand.
GCAAGTTCCCAACGGCTTTGCCAATGATCCGGCGCACTGTTGTGCCAGCCGGGAAGAAGAAGGACGGTGTGACTCACAAACAGCCCGTCAAGCGCCAGGAACGCGCTTGATCATCTCTTGCGCGAACTCGATGAAAGATTGGCTCCCTTTGGCCGACGGGTCAAACACCACGCCCGGCAAACCATAGCTGGGCGCTTCGGCCAACCGCACATTGCGCGGAATGATGGTGTTGAACACTTTGTCCCCAAAGTGGTCTTTGAGCTGATCGCTGACCTGTTGCTGCAAAGTGATGCGCGGGTCAAACATGACGCGCAGCAATCCAATGATTTTGAGATCGCGGTTGAGGTTGGCATGCACTTGCTTGATGGTGTTGACCAAGTCGGTCAAGCCTTCGAGCGCAAAGTATTCGCACTGCATGGGCACCACCACGCCATGCGCTGCGCAAAGCCCATTGAGCGTGAGCAATGACAAAGAGGGCGGGCAATCAATAAGCACAAAGTCGTAATCCGCATCGACCTTGGCCAAGGCGTGGCGCAAGCGGTTTTCGCGGTGTTCGATTTCAACCAACTCAATCTCCGCGCCGGCCAAATCCCGGTTTGCTCCGAGCACGTCATAGGTTGGGATTTTTTGGCGAATCGGGTCTTCACCCCAATAGCTGGCGACGCGCGCTTGGGCAATGTCTGCGCCGCCAAGCAACACATCGTAAATGGACAAACTCATTTGCCGTTTGTCCACACCTGAACCCATGGTGGCGTTGCCTTGTGGGTCTAAATCAACCATCAGCACGCGCTGACCCACCATCGCCAAACCCGCAGCCATATTGACCGTGGTCGTTGTTTTGCCAACGCCGCCTTTTTGATTGGCTATGCAGAAAATCTTGGCCATACACGCTTTCTTTTTATTTGCTCAACGCCAGTTTCAAGCCGAAACCAACCAACAAGCTACCCGCCAACTTGTTCAATGCCGCGCTCAACCACGGCATAGAACGAACTCTTTGCGCCAAAAAATGCGCCATCAACACGACCACCAAGCCATACAAGAGCGTCAGCCCTGCAATCGTCACCGCCATAAAGGCAAATGTGACCCAGCCCTGATGAACCGCCGGATCCACAAACAATGGGAAAAAAGCCATGTAAAACACAATGGCCTTGGGGTTCAACCAAGTGATCACCATCGCTTGGCGCAGGTAGTGATAGGGCTTTAAGTCCAAGATGGGCGCATCGCCCGACTTCGCCATGATCAACCGCAAACCCAACCAAGCCAAATACGCAGCTCCCGCCCACTGGACAAAAGCAAACGCACCCGGAACGGCGCTCAACACAGCAGACACACCCGCCACCGCCAGCCACAACAGGGTTTGATCACCCAAAATCACGCCCACGGTCGCGGCCATTCCTGCGCGAACACCGCCTTTAGCCGTCGCGGTGAGCAAGGCCAAATTGCCGGGACCCGGAATCGCCAGAAACACAATGATGGCCACAACAAATGCGCCGTAATCCGCTACGCCAAACATGGAAAACCCAATTGAAGATCAGAACGAAGTTTAACCCCGCATCCAGACAATGCAGCGCTCCGCACCCAAACTAGGCACATTCAATGGTTCCACGTGAAACACTTTGACGTCTTTGGGCAACACCTGCAACTCTTGCTCGGGATGTTTGCCCTTCATGGCCAGCCAAATTCCGTCTTCTGCCAAGGCCGAGCGCGACCACTGGGTGAAGTCAAGCAAAGAGGCAAAGGCTCTAGAGCAGATGATGTCGAAGGGTTGCGTCAAAGACTCCACCCGCGCATGAAGCCCTTTGAGATTCGGCAGCTTGAGACTGACCGCCACTTGTTGAATAAAGGCAGCTTTTTTGGCCACCGTGTCGACGCAAGTGACTTGCACCTCAGGACACACAATGGCAATGACCACGCCCGGCAAGCCCGCGCCCGAGCCGACATCCAGCAAGCTTCTTGAATCAACTGCGCGTTGCAGATTTGCCATCTCACGCCGCAAAGGTGCGATGACGGCCAAGCTGTCGAGCAAATGATGGCTCAACATTTCTTGGGCGTCGCGTACCGCCGTCAGGTTGTAAACGCGGGTCCACTTGGCGATCAAATCCAAATAGGCAAGCAGCCTGTCTTGGATTGATTCTTCCAAATCCAATCCGAGATCATTCAACCCCTGCCTCAAAGACGGCATTAAAGGATGCATGCTCAGCCCGCCGATTCTTCTGAGGCCACCGCCTCACCAGAAAACCCTTTGACGCGGGCGCGCTTCAAATGAATCAACAACAATGAAATGGCTGCCGGCGTAATGCCTGATAAGCGCGAGGCCTGACCCAGGGTTTCTGGTTTGTACCGGTTCAACCGTTGGCGCACCTCAATCGACAAGGCCGAAACTTGGTTGTAGTCCAAGTCCTGCGGGAGCTTGAGATTTTCGTAATGCGCGGCGCGTTCTACTTCGTCGCGTTGACGGTCAATGTAGCCAGAGTACTTGGCAGCAATCTCGATTTGTTCAATCACGGCCTGCGTTGTTTCACGTGAAACCTCTTCCAACATTTCTGCGGCCAGCTCAGCGTTGGCATATTTGCCGCCATCCAAAGACATCAGCTCTGGATAGCTCACATCTGGGCGGCGCAACAGGTCGGCCAAGTTGTATTCGTGGTCAATGGCTTTGCCCAACACGCGCTCAGATTCTGTGGCGGGTAAATTACGTGGATTGACCCAAATCGACTTGAGGCGATCTGTTTCACGTGAAACCATATCACGCTTGCGGCTAAATGCATCCCAGCGCTCGTCATCAACCAAACCCATTTGTCGGCCAATGTCGGTCAAACGCATGTCGGCGTTGTCTTCGCGCAATTGCAGACGGAATTCAGCGCGGCTGGTGAACATGCGATAAGGCTCGGTCACGCCTTTTGTGGTCAAGTCATCGACCAAAACGCCCAAGTAAGCTTGTTCTCGACCGGGCGTCCAAGCGCCACCAAAGTCGTTGCCCTCGCCTTTGAGGCTGCGCGTTTGCAAGGCGGCGTTGATGCCTGCGAACAAGCCTTGTGCCGCAGCTTCTTCGTAACCTGTCGTGCCGTTGATTTGTCCTGCAAAAAACAATCCGCCAATCGCCTTGGTCTCAAAGCTGCGTTTGAGTTCGCGCGGGTCAAAGTAGTCGTACTCAATCGCATAGCCTGGGCGCACGATATGCGCGTTTTTCAAACCCTTGATGGAGCGCACCAACTCATACTGAATGTCAAACGGCAAGCTAGTAGAAATGCCGTTGGGATAGTACTCGTGGGTTGTTAAGCCTTCGGGTTCCAAGAAAATTTGATGGCTGTCTTTGCCCGCAAAGCGGTTGATCTTGTCTTCCACACTCGGACAATAACGCGGCCCCACGCCTTCTATCTTGCCCGTGAACATGGGGCTGCGGTCAAAGCCCGAGCGGATGATGTCATGGGTTTGCGCGTTGGTGTGGGTGATCCAACACGGCATGTGTTGCGGATGCATCTGCGTTTTGCCCATGAAGCTGAACACTGGCACAGCGCCAGGCAATCCGCCGGGGTGTCCGTCACCGGGTTGCTCCGTACATTGGCTGAAGTCAATCGTGCGGCCATCCAAACGTGGCGGCGTTCCGGTTTTCAATCGGCCTTGGGGCAGCTTCAACTCTTTCAAGCGGGCGGACAAACCCATCGACGGTGGATCGCCCGCACGGCCACCAGAATAGTTGTTCATGCCGACGTGAATTTTTCCATCCAAGAATGTGCCTGCCGTGAGCACCACGGTTCGTGCTTGAAAGCGAATACCTGCTTGGGTGACCGCACCCGTCACGCGCTCGTTCACACCGTCGGAGCTGACCATCAAATCTTCCACCGATTGTTGAAACAGCCACAAGTTAGGCTGGTTTTCCAACATGCGACGAATCGCGGCTTTGTACAAAATACGATCAGCCTGTGCGCGGGTGGCTCGCACCGCCGGGCCTTTGGAACTGTTCAAAATTCGAAATTGGATGCCCGCTTCGTCAGTCGCCAAAGCCATCGCGCCGCCTAGGGCGTCTACCTCTTTGACCAAATGACCTTTGCCGATGCCACCGATGGACGGGTTGCAACTCATCTGACCGAGGGTTTCAATGTTGTGGCTGAGTAGTAAAGTTTTAGCGCCCATGCGTGCAGACGCCAAAGCGGCCTCCGTGCCTGCATGTCCGCCGCCCACCACGATGACATCAAATATTTCGGGATACAACATAAGTCAAGCCTGACAAAGTACGCAGGGGCTGTGTGCCGCCCTGCAAAGCAACCTTCCATTTTACAAGCCTCAATGATTTCGTGCTTGCCACCGTTTGAGCAACAGAGCATTGCTCATTACACTGAGTGAGCTCAAAGCCATCGCGGCAGCCGCGACCACAGGGCTCAAATAACCCATCGCCGCCAACGGTATGCCCGCCACGTTGTAAACAAAAGCCCAGAACAAGTTTTGATGAATCTTGGACACTGTGCGTTGTGAAATATCCAACGCTGCCGCCACCAAGCGCACATCACCTCGCATCAAGGTGATGCCTGCGGCTTGCATCGCTACATCGGTGCCTCCGCCATCAGGATTTGCCATGGCCATGCTCACATCGGCAGCAGCCAAAGCCGGCGCATCATTGATGCCATCACCAACAAAGGCAACGATGTGGGCTGAATCTTGCCCGTGTTCAACGCGCTGCAGGTCGCGAATGCACGCGGCCTTGTCGGCAGGCATGACCTCTGCACGTACTTCATCGGGTCGCAAACCTAAGCGAGCAGCCATGGCCAGCGCCGCGCCTTGGTTGTCACCAGAAATCATGACCAAGCGCAATCCTCTATCGCGCAAAGCTTGAAGTGCGTTTTTGGCTTCTGGCTTGGGCTCATCGCTAAAGGCCAACAAGGCACACAACTGGACTTGCGAATTCACGCATTGTGCCAATACCGAAACCGTTGCACCCTCATTTTGCAAAGTTTGGGCTTGGATAAAAACTGATGAAATGGCATGAGACTGTGGCTTGATGTTTGCTTCATTCAACAAGCTTTCGATCCATCGCACACTGCCCAATACATACGTCTGTCCATGAACAACAGCTTGCGTTCCCAAGCCAGCCACAGCGTGCGCCGACTCCGGCTCGATGTGAACAATGGCTTGTGAACTCGCGGCCTGCAACACCGCTACCGCCAAGGGATGTTGGCTGGCACTTTGCACCGACGCGGCAATGGCCAACCAGTGCTCGGACGACTCCGTCGTCAAGGACACGCACAGTTTGAGCTGAGGCCGCCCCACAGTCAAAGTACCAGTTTTGTCGAAAGCCACGGTATCCACTTTGTGCGCAATTTCCAAGGCTTGCGCGTCTTTGATGAGCACACCACTTTGCGCCGCCACGCCAGTGCCCGCCATGATCGCCACAGGCGTTGCCAAACCCAGCGCGCACGGACAAGCAATCACCAACACCGCCACACAATGAATCAAGGACAAGGCCACGTCACCGCTGATGAACCACCAGACCACAAAAGTTAGCAAAGCCAACACCAGCACCACCGGTACAAACACGGCAGACACCTGATCGACCAAACGCTGGATCGGCGCTTTAGCCGCCTGCGCGTTTTCCACCAGACCAATGATGTGCGACAACACGGTGTCCGTGCCAACAGCCGTCACCTGCATCACCAAGCGCCCATCGGTGTTGATGCTGCCGCCCGTCAAAATACTGCCTGGGGCCTTGCTGACGGGCAGAGGCTCACCTGTCAACATCGACTCATCCACTTGGCTCGAGCCTTGTTTCACGCGCCCGTCCGCAGCAATTCGCTCGCCGGGCAAGATCACGACGAGATCGTCGACCAACAACTCTTCGATAGGAATGGTTTGCTCACCATCTGCAGCCACAATCCGCGCTGTTGCGGGACGCAATGCATGGAGCCCGCGAATTGCCTCGGTTGTCTGCCGTTTAGCCCGCGCTTCCAACCATTTGCCTAGCATCACCAAAGTGATGACCACCGCCGAGCCTTCGAAATACAAATGGGGCATGGCATCCATAGGTGCTGACCACCACAACCCAACCGATAACAACCAACCCGCCGTTGTGCCCAAAGCCACCAACAAATCCATATTGCCACTGCCCGCCTTGACGGCATGCCAAGCCGCCTTGTAAAAGCGTGCACCCAAAATAAATTGCACGGGCGTTGCCAACACGAATTGCCACAAGGGCGGGAGCATCCAATGGAACTCGAACAAGCCTGCCAACATTGGAAAAACCAATGGCAAGCTCAACATCAAACCCACCGCGACGGGCAAGAAATCCACCCAGATATTGGTATGCGTCTGCGTTAAATGCTCGGCTGACAAAGGCTCATAACCCGCATCGCGGACGGCGCGGCGCAATCGCGCTTCGTGATCACTCGGCGGGGCAGACCAAATCACTCGGGCGGATTCGGTCGCAAGGTTAACGCTTGCCTCTTGAACACCAGGCAGGCTTTGCAGTGCGCGCTCTACCCGTGCCACACAAGAAGCACACGTCATGCCGCCAATTCCGATCTGATCTAAAGTTTCTTGCATGGGTTAAGCTTAACGCTTGATGAGGGAAAAGATATGGATTTCGAATTCACAGTTCAAGGCATGACGTGTGGACATTGCGAAATGGCCGTTAAAAAAGCAATTGCACGGCTAGATATAACAGCCCAAGTGCACATAGATCGCATACACAACAGCGTCAAAGTAGAACACAGCAACCAAACCAAAGAGGCGCTAAGTCGAGCCATCACGCAAGAAGGTTATGTCGTGTCATGAATCAAAACCTCTTCAAAAGCCGCGGCGTTGAGCGTCTTGTCCGCGGTCAAGACAGACAAGATGGTGCCGGCGTCAAACTCATTCGCGTCCTCAGCCAAGATTTGCAGCAACGCCTCGACCCATATTTGATGCTTGATGCCTTTGGCAGCGACAAAGCCGATGACTACATTGCGGGCTTTCCCAACCACCCACACCGTGGCTTTGAAACCATCACTTACATGATTGCAGGACGCATGCGCCACAAAGACAGCGCAGGCAACGAAGGTTTGCTACAAAACGGCGGGGTGCAATGGATGACCGCGGGCTTTGGACTCACGCACAGCGAAATGCCAGAACAAGAAGAAGGTCGCATGGAGGGCTTTCAGTTGTGGCTCAATTTACCCAGCCACGAGAAGTTGTGCAAGCCGAGCTATCAGGATATTCAGAGTGCACAAATTCCTGAAATCACCACACCAGAAGGTGTTTTGGTTCGTGTGATCGCCGGAGCGTCGCACGGCACACAAGCGCTGGTTCAACGCGAAAACACGCAAGCACTCTATTTGGATCTTCAGTTTTCACAAGATGCTGTATTTGAACAGCATATTCCCGTGATTCACAATGCCTTTGTGTATGTCTATCGCGGCACATTGACTGCCCTACACGGCACAAACAGCACAGACATACCGCAGCAGCGCATGGCAATTTTCGACAACACCCAAGACAGCGTGTGCTTGCGCGGCAGCGCCAACACACGCGCCATCCTAATTGCCGGAAAACCTTTGAACGAACCTATCGTTCAGTACGGACCCTTTGTGATGAACTCACGCGAGGAAATCATGCAAGCTGTTGAGGATTTTCGCGCAGGCCTTATGCGTTGAACCGCACATACTTTACAAAAATTGTGAATGTGGACGGTTTTTGATAACAGAACAGGCGCACAGTGAGACCTCTTTCACAAAGGACTCTCTCATGAAAAATAAACTTTCACTTCGGTGCTTGTCGGCTATTGCAGTTTGCAGCCTACTGAATCTCTCAACGTTGAGTGTCAATGCTCAACCGATGCCGCAGTTCAACGACATGATGCAACGCCCCTCCAACAGCAAGTGGCATGAACACATGTTGTCTCAGTGGGAAAAACATCACCAAAACGTCAAAGCCAAGCTGCGTTTAACACCTACTCAAGAGCCTGCTTGGCAGGCATTTTCAGCCGCTGTAAGGCCGCTAGAAAAACCAGAGTTTGAGCTGATTAAAAGAGAAGATTTAGAAAAGCTCAACACACCAGAACGCATTGAGAAAATGACGGCTGCCCATGAAGCACGCGAACAAGCTATGGAAGCACACTTGAAACAAATGAGCGAAGCAACGCTGGTTTTTTACAACCAACTCACACCAGAACAGCAAAAGGTATTTGATGCAGAGAGTCTGCCGAGGCCGTTTCATCGGCGCTAAGAGCAGACGCTAAAAACTCAAATATC
>CAILCI010000071.1 GCA_903832625.1 uncultured Burkholderiales bacterium
ACTCTGCGCCGCCTTGCTCAGCGACCAAGCGGTGACCCTGCGCAATGTGCCCAAGCTGCAAGATGTGGCCACCATGCTCAAGCTCATCCGCAACATGGGCGTGACCGCAGAGCATGCTGACGATGGCACGGTGCAACTCCATGCGGGCGGCTTGAACAACCCCGAAGCCCCTTACGAATTGGTCAAAACCATGCGCGCTTCGGTGCTGGCGCTGGGGCCTTTGTTGGCGCGCTTTGGTCATGCCAAGGTGTCGCTGCCTGGCGGTTGCGCCATTGGCTCGCGTCCGGTCGATCAGCACATCAAAGGTCTGCAAGCCATGGGCGCAGACATTGAGGTCGAGCATGGCTACATGGTCGCCAAGCTCAAACCCGGTTTGACCCGACTCAAAGGCGCGCGCATCACCACCGACATGGTGACGGTCACAGGCACAGAAAACTTTCTCATGGCCGCCGCCTTGGCCGAGGGCGAAACCATCCTTGAAAACGCCGCCCAAGAACCTGAAATCCCGGACTTGGCAGAAATGCTGATCGCCATGGGTGCCAAGATTGAAGGCCACGGCACCAGCCGCATTCGCATTCAAGGCGTGGATCGCTTGAACGGTTGCGCCCACCAAGTGGTGGCTGATCGCATTGAAGCGGGCACGTTTTTGTGCGCCGTCGCAGCCACAGGCGGCGATGTGTTCTTGCGCCATGGCCGCGCCGAGCATTTGGAAGCGGTGATTGAAAAACTGAGCGACGCAGGCGCGACCGTGACGGCGCATCCCGAGGGCATTCGCATTCAAGCCCAAGGCCCGGCCTTTGAACACCTCAAGGCGCAGAACTTTCGCACCACCGAATACCCGGGCTTCCCGACCGACATGCAAGCGCAGTTCATGACCTTGAACGCCATTGCCAAGGGCGCGTCCAAAGTGACCGAAACCATTTTTGAAAACCGTTTCATGCACGTCAATGAATTGGTGCGCTTGGGCGCACACATTCAAATTGATGGCAAAGTCGCGCTCATCGAAGGCGTGTCACAGTTGTCGGGCGCCACCGTCATGGCCACCGATTTGCGGGCTTCTGCCTCTTTGGTGATTGCGGGTTTGGTGGCGGAGGGCGAGACCGTGGTCGAGCGCATCTACCACCTCGACCGTGGCTACGACAAAATGGAAGCCAAGCTGCGCGGCATTGGCGCAGACATTGAAAGAGTGAAATGACCCAGTCCCAGACATTGACGCTGGCCTTGTCCAAAGGGCGTATTTTTGATGAGACCCTGCCGCTCTTGAAAGCCGCAGGCATTGAGGTGCTGGAAGACCCCGAAACCTCGCGCAAACTCATCTTGCCCACCAACCAAGCCAACGTGCGTGTGGTCTTGGTGCGCGCCACCGACGTGCCTACTTATGTGCAATACGGCGGCGCAGACTTGGGCGTGACCGGCTTGGACACCTTGATTGAACACAACAGCGACTGGGGCGGTAGCGCTGGCTCAGCGGGCTTGTACCAGCCGCTGGACTTGCAAATTGCCAAATGCCGCATGAGCGTGGCGGTGCGCGCCGATTTCGACTACGCAGCCCGCGTGCAACAAGGCTCGCGCCTGAAAGTAGCGACCAAATACGTCGCCATCGCCCGCGAATTTTTCGCCAGCAAAGGCGTGCACGTCGATTTGGTCAAACTCTACGGCTCGATGGAGTTGGCACCGCTCACCGGCTTGGCCGACGCGATTGTCGATTTGGTCTCCACCGGCAACACCTTGAAAGCCAACCATTTGGTGGAGGTGGAGCGCATCATGGACATCAGCTCGCGCTTGGTCGTCAATCCCGCAGCTTTGAAAATGAAGCAGGCCGAAATTCGCCGCATCATCGATGCGTTTTCCGCCGCCTTGCCTGCGGCCAAACTTTGATTTTTTTGAAACCTCGCCATGCCCAACGTCTTGCGTCTCTCGACCACCAGCCCGACTTTTGAAGCCGACTTCAAAGCGCGTCTGCATTGGTCGGCAGACACCGATGCTGCGATTGAGCAGCGCGTGGCCGACATCTTGCGCGACGTGCAGCAACGCGGCGACGCCGCAGTGCTGGAATACACCGCACGTTTTGACGGCTTGCCAGCGTCCCGCATGGCCGATTTGGAGCTGACCCAAGCCGAGCTCAAAGTGGCATTTGATGGCCTACCCACCGAGCAGCGTGACGCCTTGCAGCAAGCTGCTGCGCGGGTGCGCAGCTACCACGAAGCGCAAAAGAAAGCCAACGGCGAGAGCTGGAGTTATCGCGACGCCGATGGCTCCTTGCTCGGCCAAAAAGTCACCCCGCTGGATCGCGTAGGCATTTATGTGCCGGGCGGCAAAGCCGCTTACCCGTCCAGCGTGTTGATGAATGCCATCCCCGCCCACGTCGCAGGCGTGGGCGAAATCATCATGGTCGTGCCTACGCCGCAGGGCGAAAAAAATCCATTGGTGTTGGCCGCTGCTTATGTGGCCGGCGTCACCCGCGCCTTCACCATTGGCGGCGCTCAGGCTGTGGCTGCACTGGCCTACGGCACGGCTACCGTGCCTGCGGTGGACAAAATCACCGGACCCGGTAATGCCTATGTGGCAGCAGCCAAACGCCGTGTGTTTGGCACGGTGGGCATCGATATGATTGCTGGCCCCAGCGAAATTTTGGTCTTGGCCGATGGCTCCACACCACCCGACTGGGTGGCGATGGACTTGTTCAGCCAAGCCGAGCACGACGAATTGGCGCAAAGCGTGTTGCTCTGCCCCGACGCGGCCTACATCGACCAAGTGCAGG
>CAILCI010000072.1 GCA_903832625.1 uncultured Burkholderiales bacterium
AGCGCATCTGGTTTGGGACCAGAGGGTCGTAGGTTCGAATCCTATCGCCCCGACCATTTAAAGAAAAAGGCTCCTTTTGGGAGCCTTTTTTTGTGTGTTCTGCCCGTAGCTCAGTTGGATAGAGCAACAGCCTTCTAAGCTGTGGGTCGGGGGTTCGATCCCCTCCGGGCAGGCCAATCTTACGCCGAGACGTTGAGTTGCGAACCTGCGCTCGCCAAGCTGTTGTCCATAGTTTGTAAGAAGTTCAACAGAGAAGCGCTGGAACCTTGGCTCCCCAACGAATTCACCAAGTTTGAAAAGCTTGATTGAAGTGCGCTTGCGGTTGAAGGCACGCTGGTGGCGGTTGTGCTGGCTGCCGTCGCAGGAGTTGTAGCAGAACCTGCTGTAGAACTTGCCGCAGTGGTTGTCTGAGCTTGCTGCTCCAACGAAGCCTCCAAATTTTGCATGAAAGCGCTAAACGCCTGCATGGGGTCAGTGGCAGCTGTGCTCGTGCTGCTGGCAGAGGAAGAGGCAGTGCTGGTGCTTGCGCTTGTGTTGGCGCTAGTGCCCACACTGTCCATCAATGCTTGCGGCAGGCTTCCACCGCCGCCGCCATGATGGTGGTGCCCATGCGCTGCTTGCATAGCTTGCGCGGATTTTTGTGCCGAAGCCAAATCGCCTTTTTGCAAGGACTGACCAATGGCATTCAAGGGGCTGTTGGGCGGTAAACCGGAGCTTTGAAGTGTGGCAAAAGCGCTTTGAGCCCCTGACAAATCACCATTTTGCAGTGCTGAAAGCAGGCTGTTGATGTTTTGTTTGCGTTGCTGAAAGCCGCTGACAGATGACGATGGACTGGATGATGATGCAGCGCTAGTTTGATAACTTGACCAAGCAGCACTGGCATTACCACCCCCAATTCGCATTCCCATAATGCTCTCCTGAAAGGTTGATGACGCTTGATGCGCCGCAACTTTCAAGCCATTTCATAGGTTTGCAGAGTAAAGATATAAATGAATACTAAATAATCTATTTATAGTAAATAATTCAGTGATGATCAAATTTACAGTGATGTTGAGCTGTTTTTGCTTGCAGACAGCATACGCTGCGGCGAGAATTTGCCGTACCCATAGGAAATAATTTGCCACTTCGAGGCTAATTCTTGCCCTTTCATTTTTCAAAGGCATTCACCATGAATATCATGTCTGCAGGTCTAACCAGCGCCTTGCCCCCCCAAAATGGTGTGATTGGGGACTGGGTAAAGCAGCAAAAAAATATGCAGCAACTCAACAATGCCTTACAAGCAGGAGATGTGCCTGCAGCTCAAGGCGTGATCAAAAATATGACGGGCAATGCCGCCACATTGCATAAAAATTCAGCGCTCGGAAAAATCAACGAAGCCCTCAGCAACAGCGATTTGGCCACCGCACAAAAAATCGCCATTGCGTTGACCCAAAATCGGGCGGCCAATCCTGCTTCTGCACAAGCGCAGGCGCAAAATAACCAAACAGCCTCTGTCTATAAATTACAACTTGGGCAAGTCGGCCAAGTCAATATCTTGGTTTAATTAAACAACCAGTCGGGATTGAGCGCCACATAGCAATTGCGCTCGGCCAACATTTGGCCGTTGGGCGAAACACAAAATGAACCGCGTCGGTATTTTTTTTCGTCTGTGATGACATAAGAGCGATAAATCTCTTTGCTCTTGATACCAGTTTTATCTTTTGGGTACAGCATGACAAGGCGCGTTGAACCACAGTTCGCGTATTTCATGCAGCGAATTGCGGCTTCTTCGTCGGTATAAAACTCAATGAAAACAGCGTTTGGAAATTTTGTATTGGGCTTGGCCACCTTCACCATGCATGGAATTTCTTGTGCGCGAGGCAATTCCATTTGGTCTGCAAATGTGTTCATTTCCGCCAATACTTGCTGACGAAATCCATCATTTACAGTGTCTTTGCACATATAGTAGTCAGCTACGTCTGTGCTGCGCTGCAGCTTTGTGAATGGATGGTTTGTGCTGTCGAGTTTGATCATTGAGGGATCAAACAAGGTGCTTTTTGTGGGTTTTGGGGGCTCTTTTTCGCCTTCACCATGTTTGCCTTCTGATTTCTTCTCGCCCTTTTTCTCTTCTTTTTTCTCTTCCTTTTTGCCTTCCTCTTTCTTGCCTTCTTCTTTTTTACCCTCTTTTTTCTCCTCCTTCTTCTCTTCTTTTTTTTCTTCCTTCTTTTCACCCTTTTCTTCTTTTTTCTCTTCTTTTACCGCCGGTTTATAGGGCTCTTTGGGAACTTGTTTAGGTGACTCATAAGGTTCTTTGGCGACGTGTTTGTAGTTATAGCCATCGCGACCATTGACGCCTTTTTCTTTGATGTAATTGAGCGCAGGAGGAGACGGTTCGTCGGCTTCTTTTTCTTTTTCGCCGTGTGCAAATGCATCAAGATGTAGCAGCGCCAGACCACCCAATATCAGGGCGGCGAAAAAAGAATGGATCGAGATGATGCGTTTGGGGTTCATAAGAATCAGGGTATCGGTGGATGATCGTCACCAACGCACGAGACTTTAATCAGCAGGCCAAGGCGTTTTACTCCACACCATAGCAAGTTGTGTCCGGATGGAGTTTGCCTTTTGCGGTGACGCAATATTGCGCAATGAGTTTTCGATTGATGTCCGACAAAAAATAAGAACGGTATAAAACATTGTTCTTTGGTATTAAATTGATGCTCCTGAAAGACGGGCATTGCTCATCAATGACGCATTCATTTCGTCTTTCAATGCTGGGGTATAAATGAATGCTGATACGCCCAGGCGCCAAACTTCGCGCAGTGCCAATGCTGACCACGCATACATCGCCCTTAACGAAGGCGAGTTTGTTGAGTTCCGCAAAATAATTCATCTCGGCGACCATGACTTCGCGAAACCAAGGTGCCACAATCCCCTTGCATTCAAAATAATCGAATTTCAAAGTTTGTTTAAGCGGCTCTGTGAACGGTTTGTTTTTAGGACCCAGCGTTAACATGGGTTCTTTGCCAGATTGGGCAGGATGTGCCTCTAGAGATTTTTGGGGTGCTTTGGCCGCCTCTGTTTGCGCGTAGACATTCGGATTGAGCGCGAAAACGCAAAAAACAAATGTTAAAAAACTTCGAAACATGAGAAAACCATGATTGTTGAATGAGTTCCTACTTTATCAGCATCTGATAGCCTTAACGAATCAAGAAAACGGGCTTCGATCCGAAGAATGACTTTATGAACAAGAAACTAATGCGCTGCGCACTTGCCAGTCTGGTGCTTTTGAGCGCATGTGGTGGTGGTGGCAGCTCTGGCGCTGGCAGCGCACCTGTTGTCCCAGCCACGACCGTCAGCTTGCTCAGTGTGGCGTTGACGCCGACTTTGTCCTCGCCCGAGTTCATCACGCGATCGTCGGATGGTTATTTGTACGTGACTGACGCGAGCAACAATGTTCGCAAAATAAGCGTTTCAGGCGGTACGGCAAGCTCTTTGCCAGCGGTCGCACTTGGGGCTGGCGTAGCTTTGTCGAGCGCGAACAATTTGTACTATTTGGCCAATCACAAGTTGAATTTTTTAGACCAAACAGCATCCAACGTGTCAACGCCAATTTATACCGACCTTGTTAGTAATTTCGCTGGTCTAGCCTTTGCCGGTGCGAGCGCCTATTTTTCGAATGGGGGAGCGATACAAATCATCAACTCTGTGAGCGTCGGCACTAGCTATGCCAATGCGACGCTGAGTTGTTCTTTAAGCCCTGCACAGCCCATAGGAATAGCCACCGATGGCTCCTCGTTTTATGCCACCTTGGACAGCGGCAAAGTGCTTCATACGCCGTTGGGTGCATGCCCGTCAGCCTTGAATGCGTCCAACACCTTCACAGACAACACGCATTTGCTCAACCCCAAAGGCATTGTGGTGGTGGGCAATACGGCCTATGTGGTCAACAACGGCACACCCGGTGCAGATGACGGCTCTATCAGCAAAATCGATCTAAGCCCTGGTGCGCTCAACCCCGTGACCACATTCATGGACAGCACAAGTGGAAATTGGCCAGCAGGCCATGTTGGTTTTTGCGACCCTTATGGCATAGCTGTCGAACCAGACGGCAGCTACATCTATGTGACCAACCGTAGCGCTTGCAGTGCAAACATTGCTAACCAAAACACGATCTTAAAAATCAAGCTTTGAAAATATTTCAAAGCTTGATTCGTTCCGGCGTGTTTTAAATCAACACCCCCGCGTCACAGGCATTTCCACTTCTTGCTGTGCCGTCAAAATATGACGTGCCAACTCCAGCTTGGCAATCGCGTTGCGGTGTACTTCGTCGGGGCCGTCGGCCAAGCGCAGGGTGCGTTGGTGGGCATAGGCGTAAGCCAGTGGGAAGTCGTCGCTCACGCCACCCGCGCCGTGGGCTTGAATCGCCCAATCGATGATTTGTGTGGCCATATTGGGCGCAATCACTTTGATCATGGCGATTTCGGTGCGGGCAATTTTGTTGCCGACGGTGTCCATCATGTAGGCGGCTTTCAAGGTCAACAAGCGGGCTTGTTCGATCATGATGCGCGACTCGGCAATGCGCTCATGCCACACGCCTTGGGCGCTGACGGGTTTGCCAAAGGCCACTCGGCTGTTGAGGCGTTTGCACATCAATTCCAGCGCACGTTCGGCGCAGCCAATGGTGCGCATGCAGTGGTGAATCCGGCCTGGGCCTAAGCGGCCTTGGGCAATTTCAAAGCCTCGGCCTTCGCCCAAGAGCAAGTTGCCAACGGGCACGCGCACGTTTTTCAATTCCACTTCCATGTGGCCGTGCGGCGCATCGTCGTAACCGAACACGGTCAAGGGACGTTTGACCGTCACGCCTTTGGCGTTGGCAGGCACGATGATCATGCTTTGCTGCGAGTGACGTGGCGCTTCGGGATCGGTTTTACCCATCACGATGTAGACCGCGCAACGGGGATCGCCCGCGCCCGAACTCCACCATTTGGTGCCGTTGATGACGTATTCGTCGCCCTCGCGCTCAATGCGGCATTGGATGTTGGTGGCGTCTGACGAAGCCACAGCGGGTTCGGTCATCAAAAAGGCCGAGCGAATTTCGCCGCGCAGCAATGGCTCCAACCATTGGTCTTTGAGGGCTTCGCTGGCATAGCGCTCAAAGGTTTCCATGTTGCCGGTGTCGGGCGCGGAGCAGTTGAAGATTTCCGCTGCAAAGGGCACACGACCCATGATTTCGCACAAGGGTGCGTATTCGAGGTTGGTCAGGCCTTGGGGTGCACGCTTGCTGTGTGGCAAAAACAAGTTCCACAGACCTGCAGCGCGGGCTTTGGGCTTGAGTTCTTCCACGATTTTGGTAGGAATCCAAGGATTGCCTTTGGCACGGTTTTCTGCAATTTCAGCGAAGAAACGCTTTTCGTTGGGGTAGATGTGTTCGTCCATGAACGCCAGCAAGCGCGCTTGCATGTCCTTGACTTTGTCGGTGTAGTCGAAATTCATGGTGTCTCCTTGAGTGTTGTATCGTTTTAAGCCAGTTGAGCAAATTTCCAAGCCAATTCGGCCATCGGGCGAGCGCCCGCGCCGGAGGCTTTGGCTTGGGCGCTGGACGCAGTGCCAGCTTCTACCCGTTTGGCAATGCCTTGCAAAATGGCCGCAATGCGAAACATGTTGTAGGCGAGGTAGAAATTCCAGTCGTTTTTCAGATCGGCAGGCGTGGCCAAGCCGGTTCTGTCGCAATAGCGGTGGATGTAGTCGGTCTCAGTCGGAATGCCCAGCGCAGCCACATCCACACCGCCAATGCCTCTGAAGCTGCCTGGCGGAATATGCCAAGCCATGCAGTGATAGCTGAAGTCAGCCAGCGGATGGCCAATGGTGGAGAGCTCCCAATCCAGCACAGCCAGCACACGCGGCTCGCTGGGGTGAAACATCAGGTTGTCCAAGCGATAGTCGCCGTGCACGATGCTTACCTTGCTCGCATCGAGTGCGCTGGACGGAATGTGCGCGGGCAACCATTCGATGAGTTTGTCCATCTCGTCAATGGGCTGCGTGACCGAGGCCACGTATTGCTTGCTCCAGCGGCCAATTTGGCGCTCAAAGTAATTGCCCGGTTTGCCGTAGTTGGACAATCCGCGCTCGGCAAACGGCACGGTGTGCAGCGCTGCGATGACGCGGTTCATCTCGTCATAAATCGCTGCGCGTTCGTTGTTGTTCATGCCGGGCAGAGTTTGATCCCACAGCACACGACCTTGGACAAACTCCATCACATAGAAGGCGCGGCCAATGACAGATTCGTCTTCGCACAGCACATGCATTTGCGCCACAGGCACAGATGTGCCGAATAGGCCTTGCATCACCGCGTATTCGCGCTCCACGGCGTGCGCCGAGGGCAGCAGCTTGGCCACGGGGCCGGGCTTGGCGCGCATCACAAAGCTTTTGCTGGGCGTGATGAGTTTGTAAGTGGGGTTGGATTGACCGCCTTTGAACATCTCCACGCTCAAAGGCCCGGCAAAGCCAGTCATATGTTGGCTCAACCAAGCTTGCAACACGGCCACGTCAAAGCTGTGCGCTTCGCTCACGGGCCGAGTGCCTACAAAATTTTCGTCTCGGCTCATGGGGCGATTCCTGTCAATGGTCGGCTTCGCTGATGCGAAGCAATGCGTCTCGGTTGCGAATCACCAATCCACCCGCTTCGATGCGGATGGCTTCTTCGCGTTCCATCGCCTTGAGTTCTTGGTTGACACGTTGGCGAGAGGCGCCCAAAAGCTGCGCCAATTCTTCTTGCGCCAGTTGCAAACCAATGCGGGTTTCTTGCGCATTGTTGAGGCACGGTACACCGTAGCTGCGCCCCAAGTGAAGCAGTTGCTTGGCCAAACGTGAGCGCAAGGGCAGGGTGTTGAGGTCTTCCACCAAGCCAAAGAGCTGACGAATGCGCCGAGCTTGTAGACGCAGCATGGCTTCGTAGAACTCGACGTGTTGGCTCAGTATTTTGTGAAAGTCGGCCTTGGCCACGCACAAAATGGTCGTCTCGCCGTGCGCATAGACATCGTGGGTGCGTCGATCGCCGTCCAAGATGGCCACATCGCCAAACCAAATGCCGGGCTCCACGTAAGTGAAAGTAATTTGCTTGCCCGACAGCGAAGTCGAGCTCACCCGCACCGCGCCTTTGGCGCACGCCATCCACTCTTCGGGCGCGTCGCCGCGCGCTGCGATCAAGTCGCCGTCTTTGCATCGTCTGACGTAAGCGCATCGAAGAATGTCATGCCTGAGTGAAGGTGAAAGAGATGAGAACCAGCGCCCAGCGTTGATTGACTCGCGTTCCTCTATGTTAAGAATTGGTTCGTCCATAGCCTGTCTTGTGTGTGACCTCAAATTGAAAACTTGTCGCGCCCGAGACCCGAGCGTTTATTTGTAGCTGGGTTTTTCTTTGTTTAAAAAAGCTGAAATACCAATGCCTGCATTGGCGTGATGCAAATTCTTGACGAACTGATCGCGCTCTTGCGCCAAGTGCTGCGTGATGTTTTGTGCGCTTGCGTCATTCACCAATTCTTTGATGCTCGCCATCGCATTGGGTGCTCGTGCATTGATACGTTCGGCCAAACTCAAGGCCTCTTGCAAAGCTTGTCCGCTATCGGCCACGCGGTTGACCACACCCAACTCATGCAGACGTGGCGCGCCAATGCGCTCGCCCAAGAGCAACAATTCGCTGGCGAGTTGCTTGGGCAGGGCACGCGCCAAGCTCCAACTGCCGCCACCGTCGGGCGAGAGCGCAATATTGCTGTAAGCCATCACAAAAATACTGTCACGCGCCGCCACAATCAGGTCGCACATCAAGGCCAGCGAAAAACCTGCGCCTGCTGCAGCACCTTCCACCGCTGCGATGATGGGCTTGGGAAAGGTGCGGATGGTCTCCATCCAACTGTGCAAGTTCTCAATGCTTTGGGCTTGCACCTCACGCGGCACATCGCGGTTGGCGAGCAAGCGCTGCAAATTGCCACCCGCGCAAAAGTTTGCGCCTTCTCCAGTGATGATGACGCTGCGAATTTCAGGATTGCTCTCGGCCACGCTGAGTGCTTCTACGCCTGCGGCATACATGTGCGGCCCCAAGGCATTGCGCAGCGTGGGGTTGGAGAGTGTCAAGATCAGCGTCTGGCCTTGGCTGGTGCTTTTGAGTTGTTCAGTCATGGGGTTTAAGACTCCACATGCGTCAGACTCAGGCCAATCGCGCCGCGACGGCGCAACCACGGGCTGGGACGATAGCGCGGGTCGCCATACACCGTTTGCACATTGAAGAGCACTTCCAAAATTTCGGTGGGGCCGAATTTGTCGCCCATCATCAACGGCCCCATCGGATAGCCCAGACCCAAAGTCACTGCGGTTTCTAAATCGGCGGGACTGCAAATGCCTTGCTGACAAATATCGCAGGCAATGTTGATGATGTTGGCCACCACGCGCTGCGTCACAAAACCGCCGCTGTCACGAATCACGCTCACCGCCTTGCCGTCACGGGCAAAGAGTGCATGGGCTGCGTCGCGCATGTCCGCACGGGTGGCAGGGTTGGTGGCCAAGACGCGGCGTTTGGTGATGGCGTCGTCAATCAACAAGTCGATGCCTACGGTGCGTGCGGGATCGAGCCGTTCCACAATCGCCACGGTGGTCACGTCAAAGCCCAAGGGCGCGACGATGCACAGTGCTTGCGCGGAGGGCGACGCGCCGGTTTCTATGCTTGCGCCCAAGTCTTTGAGCAATTGCAACAACTCAGCACGGCGAACTGCCCGCGAGGAAACCCACACCGATGGCATCTCTGCCACTTGGGGCACGGGCGGCTCTGGGGCGATTTGTGCCACGCCTTCCACATATTTGTAAAAACCTTCGCCCACTTTTTTACCCACGACGCCGCCGGCCAACCGCTGGGCGGTAATGACGCTGGGGCGATAACGCGGCTCTTCGTAGTACTGTTGGTAGATCGACTCCATGACGGGGTGCGACACATCCAGCGCTGTGAGATCCATCAATTCGAAAGGGCCGAGTTTGAAGCCCACTTGGTCTTTCAAAATGCGGTCCACCGTGGCGAAGTCGGCAATGCCCTCCGACACCACGCGCAGCGCTTCTGTGCCGTAGCCGCGTCCCGCGTGGTTGACGATGAAGCCCGGCGTGTCTTGCGCCACCACCGCTTTGTGTCCCATGTCGCGCGCATAGTTTGACAACTTTTCGCACACCTCGGGCTTGGTTTTGAGCCCTGCAATGACTTCCACCACTTTCATGAGTGGCACGGGGTTGAAGAAGTGGTAGCCCGCAAACTGCTCGGGACGCTTGAGCACCGCAGCAATGGCCGTGACCGACAGCGACGAGGTGTTGGTGGCCAGCACCGCGTCGGGTTTGACCAAGGCTTCGAGTTCGTGAAAAAAAGTTTTCTTGATGTCCAAGCGCTCAACGATGGCTTCAATCACCAAATCGCAATCGGCCAGTTCGCCCAAAAATTCGACGGACTGTAAATTGGCTTTGTACTGCGTCACTTGCTCCGGGCTGATGCGACCTTTGTCGGCCAGCTTGTCCCATTGCGAGTAGACGTTTTTCAGGGCTTTGTTGACCGCTTCGGACTGCATGTCAAACAGTTTGACCGTGCTGCCAGCCTGCGCTGCAATTTGTGCAATGCCTTGACCCATAGCCCCTGCGCCAACGACGCCAACGATTGTGTAAGTAGGTTTCATAGACAAAGATTATGACCGACCCAGCGGTCGGTTTTGGCTTGAAACACAGGCGACACGAGCAGGGTTTTAGCTAGGGATTTGCCCTAGAGGCGCGTGCAAGAATGTTTTTTTATCTTTAAAACCCTGCGGAGTCAGACATGACCTTGAAACTGTGCGGCTTTGCCGTGAGCAACTACTACAACAAGCTGAAAATTCAAATGCTCGAAAAAGGCGTGGCCTTTGAAGAAGAATTGGTTTGGACAGGCCCGCCCGGCTCTACGGTCTACCAGCGCTCGCCCATGGGCAAAGTGCCTTTTTTAGAAACGCCCCAAGGCGTGATTTCTGAATCGGCTGTTTGCGCTGAGTACATTGAGGCCGCTTATCCACAGCATCCGCTCATGCCCCAAGACCCGTTCTTAGCCGCCAAGAACCGCGAAATCATTCAGTATTTGGAGTTGCACATTGAGTTGGTCGCTCGCGAGTTGTACCCGCAAGCCTTTTTTGGTGGCCAAGTTACCGATGCCACCAAAGAGCGTGCGCGCAAACTCTTGACCAAGGGCGTCAAAGGCTTGACTCAACTGGTCAAGTTTTCTCCGTTTATCGCGGGCGACCAGTTCACCCTGGCTGACTGTGCTGCCATTGTGCATTTGCCAGTTGCCGTGATGGCCTGCAAAGCTGTTTTGGGTGAAGACCTGCTAGCCGACTTGCCTGTCAAAGAATATGGCAAACAAATGGCTGAGCGTGTGAGTGTTCAAAAAGTCAATGCTGATCGCAAAGTCAACGCAGAGTTGATGGCTGCGAAAAACGCCAAACCCGCTTGATTCACAGCCACCGCAACCCGTGCCGACTAGCGCGGCACGTCAGAAGCCATGCGGTTGACCACTTGGCTGACCGCAAACGCCAGCACCACGCCTAGCAAACCAAACCAATGAAGTTGGCTCATGGCGTTATGTGCAATCAACCAGCCGCCCCCTGCTGATCCTATGGCTTGCCCCAGATAAATCGCCGAAGTGTTGAGCGCTACCGAACCGGCTGACAAGGCGGGCGAGAGTTGAATCAGGCGCGCTTGTTGCGCCGAGTTGGTGGCAAACATGCCCAAACCCCAAGGCGTGATGACCAAAATGGCCAGCCACACATTGCTCCCCAAAGACCAACACGCCATGCTCAGCGCAATCAAGCTCAAG
>CAILCI010000073.1 GCA_903832625.1 uncultured Burkholderiales bacterium
AGCCAGCGTCAAACAGACCGTCAATGGTCACGCCAGCGTAAGAAGAAGCGGCTGCGAAAGCTGCAAATGCAACGAGGGTTGTCTCCATACTTAATTTTTAAAATGTATTATTAAATCCTCATTCAATTCAAATTTGTTTTTATTTGTGAGTTATTTGGTATCTATTTTTCAAGAAAAATTTAGTGCTGGACAAGTACTAAATAACTAGATAAAGTTATGAACTATGAACATTAAAATTCATTACTTGTTGAATTTTTGATAATTTTAGTAATTTCTAATTTATTATCAAAATCAACAAGTAGATTGAGAAGTGCAGGTTCCAGATGAGTTCTTTGAAGCAGGTCATTCCCATGGCATCGTGTAACGACGATTTCTTTCATTTGCCGCGCGTGCGCAACGCGCCCATCAAGTCGAGCATGACTTGCATTGACGGTTTGCCCAAAAAGCTCAAGGTCTACCGCATTGCGGGCAGCAAGTATTGGCAAATGCGCCTCTACAACCAAGGCAAGTACACCACCCAAAGTTTGAAGACCACCGACAAAGACGAAGCCATCTCGCAAGCCAAGCTGATTTTTGAAAGCCTCAAAGAATCGGGCGACTACGTAGAGCGCATTCCCAAGGCACAAGAAATTCCAGCGCTGCAAAACCAAAAAATCTTGCACGATCTGATTCAAGAAATCTTGGCTGCCGAGCTAGAAAAGGTCAAACGCGACGAAATCAGGCATAACTCTTATGTCATGACGCAAATCAGGTTGGAGAGTTTGATTTTTGATTTCTTCAAAAACTACTCGCTCAACAAAATTGACGCCATCGTGCTGGAAGACTTCATCACGTCTTTGACTCGCAAAAACCTGTCGGCCTCCACTATTCAGGGCTATATCGCGCACACGCGCAAAATTTTGCGGCTCTTACACCGCAAAGGCATTTTGGCTTCTATCCCGCAATTTCCGCCGCTCAAGGCGCAGCCGCATTCACGCGGAGCATTCACCATCACCGAGTACAGCGCGATTTTGCGCAAGTCCAAAGAGCTGCGCCGCCACACTTTTACCGATTGGGGCGAAGGCAAACGCGCTTGGATCAAGAGCGACTATCACCAAATGCCGCACGAAATCAATTGGCTGATTCGCTTCATGGTCTATACCTTTGTGCGCCCAGGCGATATTCGGCAGGTCAAGAACAAGCACATCGAAATCATCAACGGCGCCTACAAATATTTGCGGCTCAATTTGCCCGAAGTCAAACGTCACAACGCCGCCACCGTGAGCTTACCCGCTGCTGTGGGTATTTTCAAAAAAATTCTGGAGTATCAAAAACAACGCGGCTACGGCAGGCCAGACGACTATGTGTTTTTCCCCGAAGAATCCAACCGCAGGCTGTTGCTCGACATTGTGGGCTGGTCGTTCAACTGGATTTTGAAAGAGCTCGACATCAAAACCGGTCCGCACGGCATCGACCGCTCGCTCTACAGCTTGCGCCACACGGCCATCACCTTCAGGCTCATTTATGGCGGCAACATCGATTTGCTCACCTTGGCGCGCAATGCGCGAACGTCGGTCGAGATGATTGAGAAGTTTTATGCCAGCACCTTGTCAGCCGAGATGAACGTTGCACTCATCCACAACAAACGGCGTTGATTGGCTCTAACGATGGGCGCGATGCTTGATGATTTTGTCTTGCCACAACACGCCCAACACAATGCCTGTGAAGAGCACCTCAAAATCGTTGGCCAATGACAGCGCAGTGTCTTTCATGATGGCCGTTTCTTGGGCGTCCATCGCAATTTCAAGCAACACCAACGTGGCTGAAAAAATAATACGCATCCAAGGAAAAGCTCGCCACAGCCCTTCGTGCTGGTCGAATTGGTAACTCAACCAAATCAAAAAAAGCGCCGCATAGTTGACGAACAACAAAATGTCAGTCCAACGAGTCAGAGCAAAAGGCATCCAGTCGTAATAACAAAATGCTGTGATGGCCTGCAAGATAAAGAGCAATGAAATATTTATCATTTCTGGATATTTGCGATAATTTTGATAAACATAATATAACCAGCTTTTATATTGAATGGTTATTTTTTGAGTGAACTATTTGATAATTAATTGTAAAGGTTTATATTTGCAAAAAAACCCCGCCACTCTCGTGAGTGACGGGGTTTTACTCTTTAAATCTTTAACTGGCTAGGCCAGCGTTAGATTAGAAGTTAACAGCAATACCGGCAGCTGTTTTCTGTTGACGTGAAACACTGCCTGTGGCAGTGATGTTGTCTTGAGAGTAGTTGCTGTAACGGCCATAAACGGTCGTATTTTTACTCAGTGAGTAGTTAACACCCAAGCCAGTCATGCGAGCATTCAAAGGAGCAGATTGAGTGAATGTCGATTTATCTTGATAGTTAGTCAAGTCAGCCAAAAAGAGAGCTGCTCCAACTTGGTAAGTGGCTGCAACATAGGTACCGGCATTATCAACACCAGTTGTGTTAGCTGCAGCGGCTTCGTTGTGACCACCAAATTGCAACAGCAGGTCGCCAGTTTTGTATCCAATGAAGTAGCTAGTCAAACGGTTTTCAACAGTTGTTGCTGTTGTACTACCGTTAGCAACACCTAGTTTGTAATAAGCAATACCACCCGTCAATGGGCCTTGAGCATAA
This sequence comes from uncultured Burkholderiales bacterium, assembly GCA_903832625.1. GTDB lineage: Bacteria > Pseudomonadota > Gammaproteobacteria > Burkholderiales > Burkholderiaceae_C > Limnohabitans. Next base: position 2,642 of record CAILCI010000073.1, read on the forward strand.
GTCAAACCAAAGTCATCTGCTGTACCCGCAGCAGCGATTGACGAGAGCTTGCTTGAGGAGGCAGCCGCAGCCAAAGCAGCGTTGGTTTGTGTAGTGCCAGTTGCTGGATTGGCATCAGCTGTTTGACCAAATGTGTGTGCGTAAGCGAATGTGAAACCGCCACCAAAAACACCAGAGGTGTAGTTAGCAGTTTGGCTGTTACGAACGTGACCAGTACCCAACAAGCCCTCACCATAGCCACCACCCAGTTTAGTACCGAATGGGTTGGACGATTGAACACCCAAAGTAGGAGTGTTAGGTGCTCCGAATTTGATAGTACCGAATGAACCAGTCAAGCCAGTATAAATCTCACCGCCGGCTGAACCAAAGTTGCTAACTGGCGAACCAGTTGCAGGGGTTGGAATGGAACTGGTGGTTGTATAAACAGCTGCACCTGAACCACCAGCAGCAGCACCGCCACCCACGTGGTTAGCATCATTGTTAGCGTAGAAGTCATTTTCAAAACGCGCAATAGCTTTCAAGCCACCACCTAAATCTTCAGTCAAATCAAACTGAATACGTGAAGTAGTCAATCCGTTTGTTTGCATGTTGGTTTGAGCAACGTTTGCACCGCCGCCGTATGTAGTGCTTGTCTTGACAGCAGTTGGGTCAAAAGCACCAGAAATAACGACTTGTGCGAAAGAAGACACAGAAGCAAATGCTGCTAATGCTACGAGGG